>NZ_JAUSYQ010000002.1:3505000-4125000 GCF_030816965.1 Streptomyces canus | reverse complement strand
AAGCGGTGGATCACCAACGCGGGCGAGTCCGAGTACTACACGGTCATGGCGGTCACGGACCCCTCGAAGCGTTCCAAGGGCATCTCGGCGTTCGTCGTCGAGAAGTCCGACGAGGGCGTCTCCTTCGGTGCCCCGGAGAAGAAGCTCGGCATCAAGGGCTCCCCGACCCGCGAGGTCTACCTCGACAACGTCCGCATCCCCGCCGACCGCATGATCGGCGACGAGGGCACCGGCTTCGCCACCGCGATGAAGACCCTGGACCACACCCGCATCACCATCGCGGCCCAGGCCCTCGGTGTCGCCCAGGGCGCCTTCGACTACGCCAAGGGCTACGTCCAGGAGCGCAAGCAGTTCGGCAAGGCCATCGCCGACTTCCAGGGCATCCAGTTCATGCTCGCCGACATGGCCATGAAGATCGAGGCGGCCCGCGCCCTGACGTACCAGGCGGCGGCGAAGTCCGAGCGCGGCGACAAGGACCTCACCTTCCAGGGCGCCGCCGCCAAGTGCTTCGCCTCGGACGTGGCGATGGAGGTCACCACGGACGCGGTCCAGCTGCTGGGCGGATACGGCTACACCCGGGACTACCCGGTGGAGCGCATGATGCGCGACGCGAAGATCACGCAGATATACGAAGGCACGAACCAGGTCCAGCGGATCGTCATGGCGCGCAACCTGCCGTAGCCGGTCCGACCGGCGACGACCGAGCCCCCGGATGCGTTCCGGGGGCTTTTGCCGTACTGCGGGTGGGGCATTTCGGGGTGGATTGTTCGCGTCCGCCCGATGGCGCCCCGCGAGGCGGGGGCGTAGGACAGAAGGGCACGGGACCCGCCCCGGGTTCCCGCATCCCCCAGGAGGAGCCATGACCCAGGCCGAGAGCATGTCCGCGATGAGCAAGGAGATGCAGGACTGCGTGGCGGCGTGCATGGAATGCCACAGCGTCTGCGAGGAGACCATGAGCTCCTGCATGCAGATGGGCGGCCAGGAGCAGATGCAGATCATGCGCGCGCTCATCGACTGCGCCGAGATGACCCGCATGTGCGCGGACATGATGATGCGCCGCTCGCCCCTGTCGGCGGAGATGTGCGCGATGTGCGCCACGGCGTGCGAGATGTGCGCCGAGGCGTGTATGTCCATGCCGGACGATGCCCAGATGATGCGCTGCGCGGAGGCGTGTCGTCGCTGCGCACAGACCTGTCGGGCGATGTCGGGGATGGCGATGTGACGCCTGCCGGCTGACTGGATCAAGGGCACCCGCTGGGGTGCCCTTGGTCACCGGGCGGGCAGACTGCTCAACATGACCTCGCCCGAGAACACGACACCGCTCTACACGGATGAGCGGGGACGGCCCGCGGACCGGCTCTTCCAGCCGCCGCCGCTGCCCCCGACGGCGGACGCCACGGAGGCCTTCGACGCCGCCGAGCGGGACATGTGGCAAGGCCGGACCGAGGCCTACGCCGGGAGTTTCGCGCGGCTGTGCGCCCACCCGGTGGGGGCTCTGCTCGACGCGGCCGGAGTGGGTGAGGGGACGCGGGTCCTCGACGTCGGGACCGGCACCGGTACGGCGGCCGTGGCGGCGCGGGCGCGCGGTGCCCGGGTGAGTGCCGTGGACGCCGACGCCGGGATGGTGGCGGCGGCGCGTGCCCGCGGGCTCGACGCGCGCATCGGTGTGCTGCCCGAACTCCCTTACCGTGACGGCGAGTTCGATGCCGTCGTCGGCAACTTCGTCGTCAACCACGTCGGCCGCCCCCGCGCCGCCCTCGCCGAACTCCACCGCATCCTGCGCCCAGGCGGCCGGATCGCCCTCACGACGTGGAGCGCACGGCGCGGCGCGGGACAGGACCTGCTGGGCCGGGCCTGCCAGGCGGGCGGGGCCGTACCGCCGGCCTACCTCCCGCGGCTGGATCCGGCGGAGGACTGGATCCGCACGGCGGACGGCCTCGCCGAACTGCTCGGAGGGGCCGGATTCATCGAGGCGGAGGCGGCCGAACTCACCTGGGAGCACCGGGCCGGAGTCGAGGAGTGGTGGAGCGCCGCCGCGGGCGGCGTCGCCACGATCGGACTGATCGTCACCTCGCAGGACCCGGAGACCGTCGTACGGATCCGGCGGGAGTACGAGCGTCTGAGCGCTGAACACACGGTGGCGGAAGGGCAGTTGGCCCTTCCGCACATCGCGCTGCTCGGCTCGGGACGGCGGGCGTGAGGACCCTGGCCCTCAGTTGCCCGAGACCGTGACCTTCTCGTCGTTCTTCAGCTCGTCGACCAGGGTCTTCACCTTGGCCTTGTCCCAGAGCAGGTTGCCGCCCGTGGAGCCGGAGATCGGCATGTTCATGGAGGTGCCGTCACCGCCGTTGACGCCCTTCATCGCCCAGAACATCTTGCCCAGGTCGTACAGGCCCATGTCCTTGTCGACGATCAGCGAGTCCAGGCCCGCGCCCATCGTCGGGTAGAGCTTGAACGGGTTCAGGATGGTGCTCGGGGTGGCGACCTGGTTGGCGAGCGCGTTCAGGAACTTCTGCTGGTTCTTCGTGCGGTCCAGGTCGGAGCCCGCGAGCGCGTACCGGGTGCGGACGAAGGCGAGGGCCTGGTCGCCGTTGAGGGTCTGCTTGCCAGCCGTGAAGTCGGCACCGGACTTGGTGTCCTTCATGCCGCCCTTCGGGATGTCGATCTCGACCCCGCCGACCGCGTCCACGATGTTCGCGAAGCCGGCGAAGCCGATCTCGACGTAGTGGTCGATCTTCAGACCGGTGTTGTACTCGACCGTGCGCACCAGCAGTTCGGGGCCGTCCTCGGCGTAGGCGGCGTTCAGCTTCACGTGCCGGCCCGTGCCCTTGTAGGTCTTGCCGGACTCGGAGCCCACGAAGGTCGGGATCTCCACGTCCGAGTCGCGCGGCAGCGAGATCAGCGTGTCGCCGTTGCTGCCGGTGTGCAGGATCATCATCGAGTCGGTGCGCTTGCCCGCGGCGGAACCGGTGTGCAGCTGCTTCTTCTGCTCGGAGGAGAGCCCGGCGCGGCTGTCGGAGCCGACGATCAGGTAGTTGGTGCCCTCGCCCTGCTCCGGCCGGTCGATGACCTTGGACAGGTCGACCTCGCGGTTGAGCTTGGAGTCGGCCCAGAAGTAGGTGCCGACGGTCGTCACGACCAGCCCGGTGATCACGACGATGGCGGTCCACTTGATCCGCTTGCGCCAGTTCGGCGCGGGCCGCGGACCCCGGCCGCCGCCGGGGTCGCCGGGCCCGCCCTGGTCACCGCCACCCGAGCCGCCGTAGACCTGGCCCGTGTTGTAGCCGCTGTCATAGGCGTCGTAGCCACCGCCGTGGCCCCGGCCGTCGACGTATGACGGCTGCTGGGGCACGCCGTTGCCGTACGGCGGCGCGGACGGGCCCTGACGGCCGTACGCGCCCTGCCCGGGCGCCCCCTGACCGCGGCGGACCTGCCGCATCACGCGGGCGCTCTCGGGCTGTGCGCTCGCGCTGCCGCGTCCGTACCGGTCGCGGTCGTCGCCGGACCATCCCTCGGGCCAATCGTTCATGGGCCCCAGTGTGCAGGTACGGGCTGTGCCCTATACAAGGGTCGTCGGAAAATCAGGGCAGCGCTGTTGCCAAGCTGACACAAATTCCGCGATTGTCATCACGGCATAAGGTGGAGGCCATGACAGACCAGGCCACCGTCGCGCAACCGGGTACTCCGGAGATCCCGGGCAAGCCCACCTCGGCGTCCCGCACCACGCTGAGCCACATCATGACCCAGGCCGACACCAACCTCCTCGGTACCGTGCACGGTGGCGTGATCATGAAGCTGGTGGACGACGCGGCGGGAGCGGTGGCCGGGCGGCACAGCGGCGGACCCGCGGTCACCGCCTCCATGGACGAGATGGCGTTCCTGGAACCGGTCCGGGTGGGTGACCTCGTCCATGTGAAGGCCCAGGTCAACTGGACCGGCCGCACCTCGATGGAGGTCGGTGTGCGGGTCCTCGCCGAGCGCTGGAACGAGTCCACGCCCGCCACCCAGGTCGGCTCCGCCTACCTCGTCTTCGCGGCCGTGGACGCCGACGGCAAGCCGCGCCGGGTCCCGCCGGTGCTCCCGGAGACGGAGAAGGACGAGCGCCGCTACCAGGAGGCCCAGATCCGCCGCACCCACCGCCTCGCGCGACGCCGGGCGATCATGGATCTGCGGGAGAAGCGGGCGGCGGAGGGCTTCGAGGACTGAGCCCACGTGAGAGCGGTCACGGACACGGCTGCGCCTACACGCACCCCACCTCGTCCCCCGTGACCACCCCGAACTCGCCCTGGAGCTCGTCCTCGGCCCGTACCTTGCGTACCCGCTCGAAGTCCGTGCCCGCGATCACCTTCAGCACCGCCCCCTGACCCTTCACCGCCCGCAGCTCGCTGCCGGGCAGGGCCGCCGCCAGGGAGCGGGCGGAGCGGTCCCAGCGGGGGTCGTAGGCGACGACCGTGCGCTTCAGCGTGCGGTCGGCGGAATTCACCGGGAACCCCGTCGTACGGAACCCCGTCGACGCCAGCGCCGCGTCCACGCGCTTGCCGAGTCCGCCCGCCGCCGTGCCGTTCTCGACCTGGACGCGGATCTGCTGCGGGGCCACCGGGACCAGCAGCGCCTTGTTCTTCGGCTTGAACGCGGCCAGCGGCTGGTCCTCGCGCAGGGACCTGAAGAGCCGCGACGACTTCACCGGGTCCCACTTCAAGGTCGACCCCGCGCCCTTGACGACGTATCCCATCTGCCCGATCGGCACGGTCGTGAACTCCGAGGAGGAGGGGGAGAAGTTCCGCATCGCCCGGCCCAGACCGAGCAGTTCGTCCGTGCCGAAGTCCTTGTCGGCGCGCACGGAGCCGAGAACGGCCCGAGTCACGTCGCGGAACCTCATCGGGTTCAGGAGGATGCCGGACGAGGTCGCCCGGTCGATCAGCGCCGCGAGGAAGCGTTGCTGCCGCTTCATCCGGCCGAGGTCGGAGGAGCCGTCGGCGTGCCGGGAGCGGACGTACTGCAGGGCCTGCCCGCCCATCAGCCGGTGCCGGCCGGTCGCGAGGTCGAGGCCGGTGTAGGGGTCCTTGAGCGGGTCGGCGTTGCAGATCTCGACGCCGCCGAGCACGTCCACCGTCTTCATGAAGCTGGTGAAGTCGACCTCCAGATAGTGGTCGATCTTCACGTGGGTCATGTTCTCGACGGTCCGGACCGTCAGCTGGGGCCCGCCTTCCGCGTAAGCCGCGTTGATCTTGATGGGGTGCCCGTGGTGGCGTTCCCCCATGGTCGTGTCGACGTGCGCGGGCGTCATCGCGTACGAGTCGCGCGGCAGGCTCACCACGCTCGCCCGCTCCCGGTCCTCCGAGATGTGCACGATCATGATCGTGTCGGTGCAGTGGCAGGGCGCGCCGCCCAGCCGGTACTTCTGCCGCTCGGCCTCGGTGATCTTGTCGCGGCCGTCGGTGCCGACCAGCAGCACGTTCATGCCGTCTCCGGCGCGCGGCCGGTTCTTCATGTCCTTGAAGGGGTCCACACGCGCGATGTCCGCGTCGAGGCTGGTGACGACCGCATGCCCGATCCCGGCGGAGGCGAGCACCACGACGGACAGCGTGGTCGCCGCCCGCATTCCCCAGCGGGGCCGCTTGCGTCGCACGGGCGGCCGGGAGGGCCGGCGCTGCGGGGGGCGAGGGCGGGCGGCGGAGGGGCGGGGCGGCGTGCTGGGCATGGGGGGACACCTCCGCGAGGGCAGCCGAACGAGGGATCATGAGCACCGTAGGCCCATACGATCTGCGACGACCGGCACCGCCCCGGGCGGGGCGCGGCGGTGTCCCCCGTTCGCGGTAACGTGAGCCCCCTATGAACGCCAAGCCCGACGTGCAGCTCCCCGCCGTATCTGTGATCATGCCCGTCCTCAACGAGGAGCGGCATCTGCGCGGAGCCGTCCAAGCGATCCTCGCGCAGGAGTACGCCGGCGAGATGGAGGTCGTGATCGCCCTCGGTCCGTCCATGGACCGCACGGACGAGATCGCGGCTCAGCTCGTGGCAGAGGACTCCCGCGTCCACACCGTCCCGAACCCCACCGGCCGCACGCCCGCCGCCCTCAACGCCGCGATCAAGGCCTCCCGCCACCCGATCGTCGTCCGCGTCGACGGGCACGGCATGCTCTCGCCGAACTACATCGCGACCGCCGTACGGCTCCTGGAGGAGACCGGCGCGCAGAACGTCGGCGGCATCATGCACGCCGAGGGCGAGAACGACTGGGAGCGCGCGGTCGCCGCCGCGATGACCTCGAAGATCGGTGTGGGCAACGCGGCCTTCCACACCGGTGGCGAGGCACAGGCGGCCGAGACCGTCTACCTCGGTGTCTTCCGGCGCGAGGCGCTGGAGCAACAGGGCGGCTACAACGAGGAGTTCATCCGCGCCCAGGACTGGGAGCTCAACTTCCGGATCCGTGAGGCGGGCGGGCTGATCTGGTTCTCGCCGGAGCTCAGGGTGTCGTACCGCCCGAGGCCGAGCGTCAAGGCCCTCGCCAAGCAGTACAAGGACTACGGCCGCTGGCGGCACGTCGTCGCCCGCTACCACGAGGGCTCCATCAACCTGCGCTACCTCGCCCCGCCGACCGTCGTGTGCGCGATCGCGGCCGGAATCGTGGTCGGTGCCGCGCTGACCCCGCTCGGCTTCGTCGTCCCCGGCGGCTACCTCGCGGCGATCGTCCTCGGCTCGCTGCCCGCGGGCAAGGGGCTCCCGCTGAAGGCACGGCTCCAGATCCCCGTGGCGCTCGCCACCATGCACATGTGCTGGGGCTACGGCTTCCTGACCAGCCCGCGCTCGCTGGCCAGGCGGGTCATCGCCTCGCGGCGGCCCGCGGTGCTGAAGGTGTGAAGGGGGTGCCCCTCTCCGGGGCACCCTCGCTCACCAGGTGAAGTCCGGGTTCACATGCATACAGGCCGTGTCGTCCGCGCCGTTGAGGGCCTCCGCGGTCTTCGGGGTCGTGTCGTCCTGCTTGGGTGCCTTGTACGTCGTACCCTCGCGCCAGTCGGTGCCGACGACGAGGGTGACCCCGGAGACGTCCGTCGACTTCTTCACCGAACTCATGGGGATTCCCAGGGACTTGGCGACCGCCTGGGCGTCGCCCTCCAGTTCGGCGCTCGGGTAGCGCACCAGCGTCGTCGCCTCGCTCAGGGACCCCGTCCGGTCGGAGACCGCCTTGTCGTAGCCCTTCTCCACCAGCAGTCCGGCCACCGCGCTCGCGCGGCCGCTCGTCGCGGCCAGGGCGCTGGTGCGGGTGCCGTTCTGGACCAGGATCCCGATCTCGTCCTTCGCGGCGGCCGGGTCGTCGGAGGCCGCCTCGGCCTTCTCGGCGGTCGCCTTCTTCGCGTCCTTGCCGTCCAGCGCGATGTCCTCGCGCACCAGCCGGAAGAGCTGCTCGGCGTCCTCGGTGGGCTCCACCCGGACGCCCACGTACCGGTTGGGCATCGTGGTCATGGTGATGCGCTCCGGCTCCACCTTCCGCAGCTCGTTGCTGAGGTCGTAGAGCTTCTTCACGGTGCCGAGCCCCGAGTCGACCGTGACCGCCCGCGTGGCCTGCTCGGCGAGCTTGCGCAGCTTGTTCGGGCTGCTCAGGGTG
This sequence comes from Streptomyces canus, assembly GCF_030816965.1. Classification (NCBI taxonomy): domain Bacteria; kingdom Bacillati; phylum Actinomycetota; class Actinomycetes; order Kitasatosporales; family Streptomycetaceae; genus Streptomyces; species Streptomyces canus. Next base: position 4,117,397 of record NZ_JAUSYQ010000002.1, on the reverse strand, counting down.
GCGTTGGCGCGCAGCTCGCGGACCATCGAGTTCATGTACATGTGCTGGGCCTTGGCGCGCGCCAGGTCGCTGCCGTCCTCGAAGCCGTAGCGGGTGCGCAGCCACTGAAGGGCCTGCTCGCCCTTGATGGGCCGGGTGCCCTTCTTCAGCTTCAGGCCGGAGCCGTGCCCCTGTCTGTCCCGCGAGTCGATGTTGGCGTCCACGCAGACCGGGACGCCGCCGATGGCGTCGGCCATGGACACCACGCCCGAGAAGTCGATCATCATGAAGTGGTCGATGTGGATACCGGTGAGCTCCTGCCAGGTGGCCACCGTGCAGCCCGGGCCGCCGTGGCCGAGGCTCTGGTTGGTCATCGCCCGGCCGTCGCTCGCCGCGTACACCTTGCCGTCGTCCGGATCCGTGCACTTGGGGATCTGCACGAGGGTGTCGCGCGGCATGCTGACGACCGAGAGGTTGCTGCGGTCGGCGGACAGGTGCACCAGCATCTGCACATCCGCGAGCGGAGTGGCACCGAACGTCTCCTTGGCGCCGCCCAGCTTCTGGTTCTCCTCGTTGTCCCGCGCGTCGGAACCGATGATCAGGATGTTCAGCGGGGTCTGGCCCGCCGCGTTCGGCGTCGGCTCGGCGACCTTGTTGTCGCCCAGGTTCAGCTCGTCCTGCTCGATGTTGGAGTTCAGGTGCCGGTAGTAGAGGTAGCCGGTCCCGGCCACCGCGAGTATCAGCACCGCGAGCGTCGTCGCGGACCATCTGAGCATCCGGTGCTTGCGCGGCGCCCTACGACTGCCGCGCCCGGATTCCGCCTCGGTCCCCGGCGCGACTTCCTGCACGCTGTATTGCGTTGTCAACGTTTCCGTCCTCCCCGCCCACCCCACCGGACCCGCACGCCGTGCGACGGGCCCGCCGCACGTCTTAGACATACGACGGGCCCGTGAGGTTGCCCTACGAACCTGTGTGAGACCTGGGGCCTGCCTCGGGGGACCTCAGCTCGCGCACTGCGCCTTGTCCGCCGTGGACTTGTCCACGCCCGGTGCGGCCGCCGTGGAGGAGTTGAGCTTCACGCCCGCGCCCTTGAAGTCCTTGCCCAGGGTGAGGGTCATGGTGGGCAGGCCCTGGGAGTTGGTGACGCTCTTGCCGGGCTTCAGCGCCGAGCCGGACAGCCCCATGATGTCCGCGAGGCGGCGCGCCTGGTCGGCCTGGTCGGGGGCGTACTCCAGGGTCGTCTTCGCCAGCGCCGCCTCGGCGTTGCCCGCGTTCTCGGACTTGGTCACGCCCGCCTCGGTCTGGAGGTAGGAGAGCTGCTGCTGCGCGCTGCCCCCCGCCGCACCGCCGTTGAGGATGCGCACGCGGACGTCGGAGGCGGTTGACTTGGTGCCCTTGAGCCGGGCCGCGACTTCGGCCTTCTCCTTCTTCTCCTGCGCCTTGACCTCGGTGAAGGAGACGTCGTTGTTGATCGCGTCGACGACCTGCGGAGCCTTCGACTCGTCGACGACCACTGTCACCGGGGTCGACTCGGCCGGGTTGTCCTTGACCGGGATCGTCATGAAGGTGATGTTCTTCGTCGGCACCTTCTTCAGCTCCAGGGCGATGTCCTTGAGCGTGCCGACCTTGCCGATCGCCTCGTCCACGGTCAGGGCGTTGGTCGCGGCCTCCGCCAGCTTCAGCAGCTTGGCGGGGCTGGTGAGGGTGTCGCCGGAGGTCATCTTGCGCATCAGCGAGCCCAGGAACTGCTGCTGCACCTTGATCCGGTCCAGGTCGCCCTTGTTGCCGAAGGCGTGCCGGGTGCGCACGAAGGCGAGGGCCTGTTCGCCCTCCACCGTCGACTTGCCCGCGGGCAGGTCGAGCTTGGACTGCTTGTCCTTGACGGCCTTCTCCACACAGACCTCGACCCCGCCCACCGCGGAGGTCAGGGTCTTCACCGCGTTGAAGTCGGCCATCACGAAGTGGTCCGGTTTGATCCCGATGGCCGCGTCGACCGTGCGCATCGTGCAGCCCGCGTCCCGGCCGCCCTGGCCGAGGCTCGTGTTGAACCGGTCGTTCTCCGTGCCCGGGACGATGTCCTGGGTGCCGTCCTCCTTGTTGGTCTCGCAGTCCGGCACATCCACGATCAGGTCGCGCGGGATGCTCAGCGCGGTCGCGTTCGTCCGGTCCTTGGCGACGTGCAGCAGGATGGTGGTGTCGGCGTGGCCCACGCTGCCCGCGTCGCCGTAGCCCCCGTTGCCCTCACCGGTGCGCTTGTCGGTGCCGATGATGAGGATGTTGAAGGCCTCGTCCTTGCTGAAGGTGCTCGCGGCCGCGTCGCCGACGTCGGTCGTGCCGACGTTGCCCTCGAGGTGCTTGAGGTAGAAGTAGCCCGTCGTGGCACCGGCGACCAGGACGAACGCCATCGTGCCGCCGGTCCACAGCAGGGCCTTCTTCGCCTTCGACTTCTGCTTGACCGGCCGCCGTCCGCGCCGCCCCGGCAGCGGCTCCTCGGGAGGCGCGCCCCGGCGCCTGCGCGGTGGCGGTACGTCCCGGCCGGGGGCCAGGGGGGCGGTCGTACGACTGCGCGGTGCACCCGTCCTGCTCGGCGAGGGCGCGGCCCTGCGCGGACCGGGAATGCCCGACTGCGGTGCGGAAGGGCTCAGTCGCAGTTCGTATTCACCGGTGTTCGGATTGAGCACCCACTGGTCTGCGGGGTCGACGTCGTCCGCCCGCCCACGGCCTTGTGCGTCCACGGTTGTCCGAATCCTCCGTCAGGGCCACGCGGCGATCGCTGGATTGCTCACACTATCGGCCCGGTTGGGCCTTGAGCGACGTGAGTTGTGCCCGTGCCGATTCTGTAAGTATGTACGTACGCCCGGACCCCTCCGTTCGAACCCCGGGCGTCCCGTTCGACTACCAGCGGTAGACCCAGTACACCTCCATGCACTGACCGGTGTCCGAGCCGTTGATGGCGTCCGAGTTGGCCGGCAGATCACCGGCCTTGGCCTCGGACTGCTTCGGATACGCCGTCCCGGTACGCCAGTCGGCACCCACGACGAGGGTGACCCCGGAGACATCGGTCGACTTCTTCACCGAACTCATCGGGATTCCCAGGGACTTGGCGATGCGCTGGGCGTCACCCTCCAGGTCGGCGCTCGGGTAGCGCACGACCGTCCGGTCCTCGGAGAGGCCCGCCGTCGCGTCCTTGGACGCCTGCGAGAAACCTTTCCTCACGAGCTCCTCGGCGATCGTGCCGGCGCGTCCGCCCACCGGGCCGAGGGTGGCGGTCGCCGTCGCGTTCTGCACGAGGACGCCGATCTCGTCGTCCGGCGCGGAAGGGGGTTTGGTGGCCGCGACGGTCTTCTTCCCCGCCGGGGCCTTGCCCTTCTTGTCGAGGGGCACGTCGTCGCGGAGCATCTCCCACAGTTTGTCCGCGTTCGCGCCGTCGGGTACCACGTGGACCTTGTTCTGCGAGTCCTGGACGTTCGGCATCGTCACCGAGGTGATGCGGTCCGTCGGCACCGACTTGAGCTGCATGCCCAGGTCGTAGAGCTTCTTGACGGAGCCGATCTCCTCGGACACCTTGAGGGACTTCGTGGCCGCCTCGGCGAGGCCCATCAGCCGCGGGGTGTCGGTGAAGACGTTCTGCCCCTTCAGTGTCCGGATCATCGAGTTCAGGTACATGTGCTGGGCCCTGGCCCGCATCTGGTCGCTGCCCCAGGCGTGCCGGGTGCGCAGCCACTGCAGGGCCTCCTTGTCCTCGACCTTGTGCGTGCCCGCCGTCATCTTCAGCCCGGAGCCGCCGGGCGCCTCGGCCGTCGGGTGGTCCCACACGTTCTGTTTCACACAGACGGAGACGCCGCCGATGGCGTCCGCCATCCTCACCACGCCCGAGAAGTCGATCGTCATCCAGTGGTCGATGTATATCCCGGTGAGGTTCTGCCAGGTGGCGAGCGTGCAGCCGGCGCCGCCGCGTGCCAGGGAGGTGTTGATGATGTCGTTGGTCGGCGGGTACTTCTTCCCGGTGTCCGGGTCCTCGCACCTGGGGATGTCGACCCGGGTGTCGCGCGGGATGCTCACCATGGCGGCGCTCTTGCGGTCCGCGGACAGGTGGATGAGCATCTGCACGTCGCCCAGCGGCGGGTTGCCGCGGTTGTCCTTGCTGCCGCCGAGCTTCACGTTCTCGTCGGAGTTACGGCTGTCCGAGCCGATCAGCAGGATGTTCAACGGCGTCTGCCCGGCCGCGTTGGCCTCGGCCTTCCGCGCCTTGGAGTCACCGCTGCTGCGCTCTCCCTTGCGGATGTTGCCGTTCAGATGCTCGTAGTAGAGATATCCCGCACCGGCGCTGCCAAGTATCAGCACCGCGAGCGTGGTCGCCGACCATCTGAGCACCCGGTGCTTGCGCTGGGCCCTGGCCCGCCGCCGCCCGTGCCGCCCGGGTCTGTCCGGACCGGGCCCCTCGGCGGGCCGTACGTCCGGCCGCGCCCCCTCCTCGTGCACACTGCTGTGCGCCATCCCCTGTCTCCCCACCCTCATGCAGAACGAACGAAAAGACCTGCCGTACGACTGGTTAGACGCACGACAGGCCGCTTAGGTCACCGCGGAGCCGACTCTCACTTGGCGCACTCGACCTTGTCGGCCGTGGACTGCTGCACCCCCTCGGGTGCCTTCGTCGCCGTGGTGAAGGACACCCCGGCGCCCTTGAAGTCCTTGCCGAGGGTGAGGGTCATGGTGGGCAGGCCCTGGGAGTTGGTGACGCTCTTGCCGGGCTTCAGCTGGGCCCCGGACAGGCCCAGGATGGCCGCGAGCCTGCGTGCCTGGTCGGCCTGGTCGGGGGCGTACTCCAGCGTGGTCTTGCTCAGCGCCACGTCCGCGTTGCCCGCGTTCTCCGACTTCAGTACGCCCTCTTCGTTCTGGAGGTACTCCAGCTCGGCCTGCGCGCTGCCCGCCACCGCACCGCCGTTGAGGATGCGCACCCGCACCTCGGACGCGGCCGACTTGGTGCCCTTGAGCCGGGCCGCCTCCTCGGCCGCCTCGGCGCTCTTGGACGCGCTGGCCTTCTTCTTGACCTCGGTGAACGACACGTCGTTCTTGATCATGTCGAAGACGGTGGGGGCCGTCGCGTCGTTGGGGACGACCGTCGCCTTCACCTTCTCCGTCGGGTTGTCGACGACCGGCACGGTGGTGAACGTCAGGTTCTTCACATTGAGCTTGCCCAGCTCCAGACCGAGGTCCTTCAGCTTGCCGATGCTGTCGAGCTGCGAATCGACGGTCAGCGCCTTGGTGCCCGCCTCGGCCAGCTTCAGCATCTTCGCCGGGTCGGTGAGCGTGTCGTTCGACTTCAGCTTGCGCATCAGCGCGCTCAGGAACTGCTGCTGGAGCGTGATCCGGCTCAGGTCACCGCCGAGGCCGACCGAGTGCCGGGTGCGCACGAAGGCGAGAGCCTGCTCGCCCGAGATGCGGTGCGTGCCCTTCGACAGCTTGAGCTTGGAGTCCTTGTCGTCGATGTCCTTCGCCAGACAGATCTCGACCCCGCCGACCGCCGTCGTCAGCGTCTTGACCGCGTTGAAGTCGGCCACGATGAAGTTGTCGGCCTGGATCCCGGTGAGCTCGGTCACGGTCCGCACCGTGCAGCTGGGCGTACGGTCGGCCTGCCCGAGGCTCTTGTTGAAGCGGACGTTGTCCGTGCCCGGGATGACCTTGGTGGTCCCGTCCGCCTGCGTGGTCGGGCAGTCCGGGATGTCGACGATCAGGTCGCGCGGGATGCTCAGCGCGGTCGCGTTCGTCCGGTCCTTCGAGACGTGCAGCAGGATCGTGGTGTCCGCGTGCCCGACGCTGTCCTTGTCGCCGTAGCTCTCGTTGCCCGCGCCGGTGCGCTTGTCGGTGCCGATCAGCAGGATGTTGATCGCCTTGTCCGACTGGAAGCCGCCGGTGCTCGCACCGTCGTCGGAGACGGAGGTGATGTTGCCGTTCAGGTGCCGGATGTAGAGATAGCCGCCGCCCGCCGCCGCGACCAGCACGAACGCCATGGTGCCGCCGGTCCACAGCAGGGCCTTCTTCGCCGTCGACTTCTTCTTGACCGGCCGGCGCCCACGGCGCCCCTGCAGCGGCTCCTCGGGCGGCGCGCCCCGCCGCCTGCGCGGCGGTGGCACTGCACGGCCCGGCGCCACGGGACTGGCCGTACGACCGGCGGGGGCGCCCGCCCTGTTCGGGGAGGGCGCGGATCTACGGGGACCGGGAATACCCGACTGCGGTGCGGAAGGGCTCAGTCGCAGTTCGTATTCACCGGTGTGCGGGTTGAGTACCCACTGGTCTGCGGGGTCGATGTCGCCCGCCCGCCCACGGCCTTGTGCGTCCACGGTTGCTGAATCCTCCGTCGGCCGGATGCACCGGAGCGCTCACACTAGCCGCCCGATTCGCCGACAGGTTACGACGGTGACGAATTCCACGCCCCTACAACCGGGCAATCCGCCCATTTGCTCGGACACCGGTTCGCCGCCTTGGGAAACGCTTTACCCGCAGCTGTTCTCGGCGGCCGTGTTGCCGCGGAAGGTGGGCGCTCCGCTCTCGTTCTCAGATTCCCCATAGGGTTCTTCATCATGAGAATGTTCTGAGAACTTCGGGGCTTTCTCCGTCACCTTCACCGGCGCATCCTTGCGCAACCGTTCGAAAAGTCGCCTGGCCTCGGGTTCCGCGAGTTGATCACGATTGGCGTCGTCGACGTACGGCTCCCGCGGCACGGTAAGGAATTGCACACGCTCCGTGGGGATGTGCCGCAGGCCGCGCGCGAGTTCGTACAGCCCGCGCAGACTCGCCAGATCGGGATCGGTGGTGAGCGAGGAAGTCGCCGCGTCCAGCACGGGATAGAGCTTCACCGGATTCAGCAGTACGTCATTGCTCTGCACCTTGTGGACGAGCGCCCCGAGAAAACGCTGCTGACGGTCCATCCGCTCGGTGTCGCTGCCGTCGCCGAGGGACTTGCGGGCCCGCACATAGCCGAGCGCCTCCTCGCCGTCCAGCGTCACCCGCCCCGCCGGAAGCCGCAGCTTGGCCGCCTTGTCGTTGATCGGTTCGTCCAGACAGACCGTCACTCCGTCGACGGCGTCCACCATGTCCTTGAACCCATGGAAGTCGACGACCATGTGATGGTCCACGCGAATGTTCGTGAGTTTCTCGACGGTTCGGATGGTGCAGGCCGAACCGCCCTTCTGGAAGGCGCCGTTGAACATCGTGAACGCGGGCTCGCCACGGGTCCCGTCCGACCCCAGACAGGCCGGCACCTCCACCATCAGGTCCCGCGGCAGCGACACGGCCGTCGCGGTGCGCCGTCCGGCGGACAGATGCAGCAGGATCGTGGTGTCCGACCGCTCGGTCCCCGAGTCCCGCCCGTACCGCGCGTTCTCGTCCCCCGACCGTGAGTCGGACCCGATCAGCAGAATGTTCTGCGCGTCCTTGACGAGCGAGGTGGGCCGCTCCTTCTCGTACCGGGCGAGCTCGGCGGCGGCCGCGTCGTCCGGGGTGATGTTCCCGTCGAGCTTGGCGTAGAGGGCCCATGCGGCACCGGCGGCGGCGGCCACGGCCACGGCGACGGCGAGGCCGGAACCGCGCAGCCACCGCCGCCGCCGGCGGCGTATGAGCCCGTCACCGCCGGCCGACGCCCCGAGGCCGGGTCCGAGGGCGCGAGCGCTGTCGATCACGAGTCGGCCCACCCCTCATGGCGTACGAATCTGTACTTACGACCATGACGCGGACCGGTTCCCGAGGGCGGCCGGTACTGCTCCACTCGGGTGACCGCACCCGGCGCTCGGCCGTCCGGTCATCGACGAACGGCCGTGACCCGCTCGCTCTCGATCCGCTTGGCGAGCCCCTCCTCGCCCAACCGCTCCAGATGACGGCACAGCACCACGGACCCCCCGGTGGCGAGCGCCCCGTACAACCCGGCGTTCAACCCGTCCCACGTGTCGTACGGCAACCCCGACAACACGCGATCCCCCGTCCCCTCGGCCCGAGCCCGCTCGACGACCTCCGCCGCGCTGAACTCCCGCCCCGCCACGATCAACGCGGGCTCATCAGGGTCCAACGGGGCGAACGGAACAAACCGGTCCCCCTGTCCCGGTACCTCCACGGCGTAGTCCACGAAGCCGTCCGGCGTCTGCGGAAAGCGCCCGCCCAGCGGACGCAGGGCCAACGCGACCCGCTCCCCGGAACACGCCCGCGCCGCCTCCAGGGCGTCCGGCCCGCTCACGACCACGTCGGCCGCGGCCGGATCACCGCCGACATCCGCGACCACCCCCACCGATGCGCAGGCCAGCAACCACACCGCCGTCTGCCAGTGCGCGGGCAGCAACAGCGTCACCCGGTCACCGGGCGCCGCGGCGAGGTCGCCCTGGAGGAGGTTCGAGGTCTTGGCCACCCAATTGGCGAAGGTGGCCACAGACAATTCGACACGTTCGCCCGTGGCGTCGTCGTAGAAGGTCACCAGGGGGCGTGCGGGATCCGCGGCGAGCGCGGAACGCAGCAGGTCGGCAGGGGTGCGATCGGTGGCGTTCATCCGCAGAAGCGTACGCGGGCACGCGGCCGGACGCCCCCGAGCGGGGCCACCGGTTCGGCGCAACAGCACCCGACGGACCGTCAGTTTTCGGATGGACAGATTTATATGACTATGTCCAGGATCGGGAGCATGCGTGGACTACTTGCTTCCTCGGTCGGCGTCACCTGCGCGGCCGCCCTCGCCCTGTCCCTCACCTCGCCCGCGGTCGCGGCGAGACCGGTGTCCCCGGCGGCCGTGAGACCGGCGTCGGGCGCGGAAGCCCCCGGCAGCACCCAGTCGCTGCCCCTCGCGCCCCTGGCCTCCCGCGACTTCACCCTCGCCCCGGCCGACGAACAGGGCCTGCCCCGCCGGGACGTACGGCACTTCTCCCTCGCAGGCGTGATCTGGGACGACCCGGACACCGAGCTGCACGGCCGCGTCCAGATCCGTACCCGTGCGGCCGGCACCGGCACCTGGTCCGGCTGGCAGGACCTGGAGGCCCACAACGACGACACCGCCGACCCCGGCGCGGCCGAGCGCAACTCCGGCCGCGTCCACGGCGCCACGGCACCGCTGTGGGTGGGCGACTCGGACGGCGTGGAGGTGAGGGTCCGGGCCGAAGACGACCGCAGGGCCGAGGACATGGCCCGCGGCTCCCGTACGGTGACCACGACCGCTCCTCTCCCGAAGGGGCTGCGTCTGGAACTCGTGGACCCGGGGGAGAGCGCACCGGCGTCCGCCCGGCGGGAAGCCGCGGCGGCAGACGCCCCCCACCGCGCCGTCGCACCTCGCTCCGCCCCCACCCCCGAACCGGCCGAAGCTCCCGCCACGATGGACACGCCCGCCCCCACCCCCGAACCGGCCGAAGCTCCCGCCACGATGGACACGCCCGCCCCCACCGCCGAACCGCCCGAAGGCGCCGCCGCGATGGACGCGTCCGCCGCCAACGCCGGTCTGGCCGCTCCCGGCGCCATCGAGATCCCGGCGCTGAACCGGCAGCAGACCGAACAGGAGCTGTTCGCCCTGCGCGCGGGGGAGTTGACGGAGAGGCAGCGGGCGAAGCCGTACATCGGACCGCGCCCGCGCATCGTCACCCGGCGCGGCTGGGGCGCCGACGAGGGGCTGCGGGAGCGGAAGTTCGTCTACACGAAGAAGGTCAAGGCGGCCTTCGTGCACCACACGGCGTCCGGCAACGGGTACCGCTGTACGCAGGTGCCCTCGCTCATTCGCGGTATCTACCGCTACCACGTCAAGAGCATGGGCTGGCGTGACATCGGCTACAACTTCCTCGTCGACAAGTGCGGAAACATCTACGAGGGCCGGGCGGGCGGCGTGGCGAGGCCGGTCCTCGGCGCCCACACCCTCGGATTCAACAGCAACAGCGTGGGGATCGCCGTCGTCGGCAGCTACGGCTCCAAGAAGCCGCCCGCCGCCGTGACGAACGCCGTCGCGCGGCTCGCCGCGTGGAAGCTCGGCCTGTACGGCGCGAATCCGAAGGGGAAGACGTATCTGAAGTCGGGCGGTGGCAACCGCTATCCGAAGGGTAGGAAGGTTCGACTGAACGTGATCTCCGGCCACCGGGACGGCTTCGCCACGGAGTGCCCCGGACGGAAGCTCTACCGCAAACTCGGATCCACCCGCACGACAGCTGCCCGTCTCCAAGGTCGTTGACGGTCGCTGAGGACCGAGGAGAGTTCGTACCACCCGTTTCACCGCCGTCGGGGGGCAGGCGCGAATGCCGCACGGCCACCGAAGGTGCCGCACAACGGTCTGCATACACTGGCCGGTCGAACAGTTCGGGCCGGTCCCGGCAGGAAGCGGAGACAACAGGTGACAGAAGCGATCCTCCTGGTCGGCGGCAAGGGCACGAGACTGCGCCCCCTCACGGTCAACACCCCGAAGCCCATGGTCCGCGCGGCAGGCGTCCCCTTCCTCACCCACCAGCTGGCCAGAGCGAGAGCGGCGGGCGTCGACCACATCGTCCTCGCCACCAGCTACCTCGCGGAGGTCTTCGAACCGCACTTCGGCGACGGCTCCTCCCTGGGGCTTCACCTCGAGTACGTCACCGAGGTGGAGCCCCTCGGCACGGGCGGCGCGATCCGCAACGTGGCCGCCCGTCTGCACTCCGCCCCCGACGAGCCGGTCCTGGTCTTCAACGGCGACATCCTGACGGGCCTGGACATCAGGGCGCTGGTGCGCACGCACGAGACAACGGGCGCGGACGTCTCCCTGCATCTGACGAAGGTGACGGATCCGCGGGCCTACGGACTGGTCCCCACGGACGAGACGGGCAGGGTCCTGGCGTTCCTGGAGAAGCCCCAGACCCCGGAGGAGATCGTCACCGACCAGATCAACGCGGGGGCGTACGTCTTCCGCCGCTCGGTCATCGACACGATCCCGCGGGGCCGCCCGGTCTCGGTGGAGCGCGAGACCTTCCCCGAACTCCTGTCGGCCGGAGCCCACCTCCAGGGCATGGTCGACTCGACGTACTGGCTGGACCTCGGCACCCCCGCCGCCTTCGTCCGCGGCTCGGCCGACCTGGTGCTGGGCCGGGCCCCGTCCCCCGCGGTGCCCGGCCGCTGCGGCGACCGCCTGATACTCCCCACGGCCAGGGTCGCCCCGGACGCGAAACTGACCGACGGCACAGTGGTCGGCGAGGGCGCGTACATCGCGGAAGGTGCCAGGGTCTCCGGCTCGACGATCCTTCCCGGCGCAGTGGTCGAACCGGGTGCCGTCATCACCGACTCCCTGATCGGCACCAGGGCCCGCGTCGGCGAACGCTCGATCCTCACCGGCACGGTCATCGGCGACGGCGCGATCATCGGCGCCGACAACGAACTACGGGACGGTGCGCGAGTCTGGTGCGACGCGAAGATCCCGGCGGGAGCGGTCCGCTTCTCATCGGACCAGTGACGAGGGGTTTCCGGCGCGGGGTGTGGGGGGCGTCACCTGTTGAGGCGGGATGCCGGCTGTTGAGGCCGGTCCGCTTCTGTCGGCCCGTCCGGCGTCTGAGGACGAGGCCCCTTCAGGGCTGACGGGGTCCCGGGCGGAGTCCCGGCGGGGGGGTGCAGGGGGCGGAGCCCCCTGTGCCGGGCCGAAGGGGCGGCAGCCCCTGGAGATGGGACGGGTAGGGGTAGCGGGGGCGAAAACCGTGACGGCAGCCCCCACCCGCCGCACCGTCACAACCGCCCGATGTCCCCCCGAGTCATCCGCGGCGCCCGCCGCCCCGGAACCCGCCCACTCAAAAGGATCAGCCGAGCCGCCCGATGCCGCTGCCCCGCATACGGCTCCAGCAGCGACAACATCGCCGCATCATCCGCATCCCGGTCCCCCGCCAGCGCGAACCCCACGATCCCCGGCAGATGCAGGTCCCCCACGGTCACCGCATCCGCCGCCCCATGACTGCGCTGCACCACCTCCGCGGACGTCCACGGCCCCACCCCCGGCACCACCTCCAACCGAGCCTGCGCAGCCGCCGGAGACATCCCCACCGCCTCCTCCAGCCGCGCAGCCACCCGCACGGCCCGCAGAATCGTCGAGGCCCGTTTGTTGTCCACCCCGGCCCGATGCCACTCCCACGACGGAATCAACGCCCACGTCCGGGGTGACGGCATCACCCACAACCGCCCACCCGCCGCAGGCCCCGGCGCCGGCTCCCCGAACTTCCGCACCAGCAACCGCCACGCCCGATACGCCTCATCGGTCGTGACCTTCTGCTCCAGCACGGAAGGAATCAACGACTCCAGCACCAGCCCGGTCCGCGTCAGCCGCAGCCCCGGCCGCCGATGCCAGGAATGAGCCACCACCCGATGCCGGGGCACGAAGACAGAAGGATCGTCCGCGGCCCCGAGCAGCTCCGGCAACCGCGAGAGCAGCCACTCACCCCCGGGCCCCCACGCCTCGCCGCGCACCTCACCGCCGTACACGCAGACCCGCAGGGTCCCGGGACCGACAGGCGTACGACTGGCCCGCCACACAGACCCGTCCGGAAGAGCCCGGAACGTGGGGTCCCCGGGCCCCCGCCTGAGCGCCCCGAGCACCAGCCCGAGATCGACGGGCCACCCCGGCGCCCACTTCCGCACCAGCGGAGCCTCGACCCGCGGCACCTCCCGCCGCGCGGCGGGCACGACGACCTCCCCACCGCGCACGGTCGTACGCGTGGGCCGGGGAGCGAAACGTCCTGCCACGAATGAAATCCTGGGATATGAGAGGAACCGGAGCCGGGGTACGAGAGGAACCGGAGGAAGCCCTACGAGACTAGGCGCAAGCCGAGGCCCACCACCGCACCTCGACGAAACGGGCGCACATCACCGCACCTCGATGAAACTCCCCGCGTCCCGATCCGGCCGCGGCCGAGGCTCCTCCGCCGGATGCCCCACCGCAACGGCCCCCATCGGATCCCAGTCCTCCGGCAGCCCCAGCACCTCCCGCACCACATCGCGGCAGAACATGGTGGACGACACCCACGCCGACCCCAGCCGCTCCCCGGCCAGCGCGACGAGGAAGTTCTGCACCCCGGCTCCCGCGGCGACGACGAACATCTCCCGCTCGGCCGCGTCGCGCCGCACATCGCCGTACGTGTGCGACCCGTCCATCACCAGACAGGGCACGACGAGATACGGCGCGTTCCGCAGCACGTCCCCGCGCCGCACCCGCTTGGCTATGGAGTCCTCGGACTTCCCGTCCCGCCGCAGATCGGAGATCCAGGCGTCCCGCATGGCGTCCAGCAGCCCGGTCCGCGAGGCCTCGGACTCCAGCAGCACGAACCGCCACGGCGTCGTGTGATGCGGCGCCGGCGCGGTGACGGCCGCGGCGACGGCCCGTCGTACGGCTCCGGGGTCGACGGGCTCGTTTGTGAAGGCCCGTACGGTACGGCGCTGGGTGACCGCCTCCCGGACTGCCTCCGAGGTTCCCAGCCGGAACATGTCGTCGCGCGCGGGACGCACCATGGCCCGCGCCCCCTCCCCGTGCTCCTCACCCACGATGTGTGCCAGCCCGCGCACGACGGCGACGGGGAGACCGGCGGCCTTGCCCTTGACGAGATCACCGGCGGCGGCCAGTTCGTCGGCCGTCGCCACGACGGTCGCGCTGAGCGGATTGCCGTACGCGTCCGTGCCGCCCCGCAGATCGTCCAGCACCCGCACCCCGGCGGCCCCGATCGCGACATCGGTGAGCCCGGCGCGCCAGGGCCGCCCGAAGGTGTCGGTGACGACGATCCCGACGTCGACCCCGAGGGCGTCCCGCAGCCCCTCCCGGATCGCCCGCGCCGACGCGTCCGGGTCCTCGGGCAGCAGCAGCACGGTCCCCGAAGGGGTGTTGGAGGCGTCGACCCCGGCGGCGGCCATCACGAGCCCCTGGCGGTTCTCGACGATCCTGAGCGCCCCGCGCCGCGCCACGATCCGTACGGTCTCGGCATCGATCGCGGCCTCCCGGTCGCTCGCCTCGACGACCCGCCCCTCCGCCTTGGACACGATCTTCGAGGTGACGAGCAGCACATCCCCGTCGACCAGCCCCGGTTCGGCGGCAGCGATCAGCTTGGCGAGGTCGTCCCCGCGCGCGACCTCGGGCATACCGGAGACAGCCCACACACGGAAACCGTCCCCCGCGATGTCCTTCACGGACTCATGGCCCGACGAGTTCACCGTGCCGTCTGCTGTCCCGTGGCCGGGCGGGTTCGTGGTGCTGCCTGCCGTTGCCTGGCCGGGCGGGTTCGTGGTGCCGTCTGCTGTCCCGTGGCCGGGCGGCGTCGTGGTGCTGCCCGCCGTTCCCTGACCGGACCGGTTCGCTGCCTTGCCCGCTCTCCCATGACCGGACCCGTCCCCCGTGCTGCCCATCGACCCACGACCGGACCCGGTCACCGCGCCCCCCGCACTCCCGGGCCCGTCGCTCGCGGCCATGTCGTCGTTCACCGGCCCGTCGCCGACGGCATGCGCGTGGCCCCGGCTCCCGGCCACCGCTCCCGGTGCCTCCCCCGGGCCCCGTGCCTCATCCGACACCTCGCCGCTCAAGCTCCGCGCACCTCCTCCGCCAGCTCCAGCGCCTCCTGCGCCATCCGCGCGGTCGCGTCCAGGTCGGTCATCATCAGGGGTACGGCCCGGCAGCGGATGCCGGCCGACGCGATCCGCTCCACCGCTCCGGCGTCCACGGTGTCGACGAGCCAGCCGTCCAGCAGCCCCGAGCCGTAGTGCTCGGCGACCGCCGCGGCCGTGGACTCGACGCCGACCGCCGCCAGCACCTTGTCGGCCATGCCGCGCACGGGCGCGTCCCCGACGATGGGGGACAGGCCCACCACCGGCACCCCGGCCTCGGCGATCGCCTCGCGGATGCCGGGCACGGCGAGGATCGTGCCGACGGACACCACCGGGTTGGACGGCGGGAACAGCACGACGTCCGCCTCCGCGATCGCCTCCAGCACCCCCGGCGCCGGCTTGGCCTGCTCCGCGCCCACGGGCACGACCGCGTGGGCCGGAACCGACGCCCGCAGCCGCACCCAGTACTCCTGGAAGTGAACGGCCTTGCGCTCGCCGTCGACCTCCACGGCCACATGCGTCTCGACCCGGTCGTCGGTCATCGGGATCAGCCGCACCCCCGGCTTCCACCGGTCGCACAGTGCCTCGGTCACCGCGCTCAGCGGATACCCCGCACCGATCATCTGCGTCCGCACGATGTGCGTGGCGAAGTCCCGGTCCCCGAGGCCGAACCACTCGGGCCCGACGCCGTACGCCGAGAGTTCCTCCTTGAGGTGGAACGTCTCGTCGGCCCGCCCCCAGCCCTGCTCCTCGTTGATACCGCCGCCGAGCGTGTACATCACCGTGTCGAGGTCCGGGCAGACCTTCAGCCCGAAGAGGTGGATGTCGTCCCCGGTGTTACCGATGACCGTGATGTCCGCGTCCGGCGCGGCCTGCTTCAGACCACGCAGGAACCGGGCACCGCCGATGCCGCCTGCCAGAACCACAATGCGCATGGGAGCAAGTCTTACAGGCGGGTACGACAACGCGTCATGCGGTTACGACGTCCACCTCGTCGTGGGTCTCGCGGGCGGTGCAGGCGGTGTGCATCGGCATCTCGGTCAGCCCCGGGTAGTAGACGTGCAGACTCACCGCCGGCTCCAGCGCGTCGTTGACGACTTCGTGCATGTACCCCGGCGCGAAGACCCGCTGTGCCCCCGCCCCCAGCGCGCGCGTGCCCCGCTCGGTGCGCTCGGTCAGCGTGCCCTCCAGGACGGTGAGGACCCCGGAGGAGCGGCCGTGGTCGTGCAGCCCGCTGCCCTGACCGGGGACCCAGGACAGCAGCCACACCTCGTAGCCGGGTCCGGTACGCAGCCGGTGGTACCAGCGGCTCGTGGCGTCGTACTGGACGAGGTGCGCCCACTGTGAGCGGTCGGCGGCGATGGAGCGTGCCAGGCCGACGAAGTCGGCGACGGTGGCCGGGTGCTCGCTGGGGGCCTGGAGGAGGTGCGGGACCTCGAGGAGGTCGCCGGCGATCTGGAGGTCGTTGTCGCTGTTCATGGGGTGCGATGGGTCCTCGGCGAAGAGTGTGGGGGCTGGCTGGGTGTCGCGTACCGTCCGCCCGGGTCACGGGAAGACAGGAATGCCCGGGTGCGGGCGGGGAACAAGCAGCCGAGTCACGGTGGACTCAGGAGCAGCCGGAGCGCGTTGGGCTCAACAGCTGGAACAGCAACAACAGCTACAGCGAGCGTGGGCAGCACCATGGGACCCGGCCGTGCGGGTCGAGGTGAGTGCCAAGTTCGCGAGCATGCCCACAAGGACAGCGGGTCACACGTTCACTGTCAACTCGACACCCGGGAAGTGGGACATGTTTCACCTCATCCGGTCCATCTCCCTGATGAAAGGTTTGTTCACGCGTCTACCGGGACACATGGCGCACAACCGGGCGCACGGGCCGCGACTTCGCACGACTTCCACGGCGCACACGGAACGAGTTCGAACTGATGGGCGTCCTTCCCCGTACAGGTCCGAAAGGGCCGGCACGGCTCGGCAGCCCTTTCGGGTCCCGTCTGCTTGTCAAGGTTTATGCCGATTTGAACACTTTCTGCAAGGCCTTGGTTCCGCAGAGTGAATAAGGGGCTCAATAGCAGATCTCGGCTTGACTCGCCCGGAGCAGCACACTTGTAATTTCACTCGTGTCGTTCAGCCGAAATCGGTAACGGCCGTCACACGGGGACGCGAAGACAGACGAGGGGCGCACATGACCGAGCTGGTGCAGCAACTGCTGGTCGACGACGCGGACGAGGAACTCGGCTGGCAGGAGCGCGCGCTGTGCGCCCAGACCGACCCCGAGTCCTTCTTTCCCGAGAAGGGCGGCTCCACCCGCGAGGCCAAGAAGGTCTGCCTCTCCTGCGAGGTCCGCTCCGAGTGCCTCGAATACGCCCTCGCCAACGACGAGCGCTTCGGCATCTGGGGCGGCCTGTCGGAGCGCGAACGCCGCAGGCTGAAGAAGGCCGCAGTCTGACGCGGGGCACGCTTTGCCGCCCTCTTCGTACGCAACCGAACGGCCCGTCGCACGTGGGTTATCCACAGGCGGCGGGCCGCCGTCTTGCCCAGCCGATAGTGTGGGCGCTCGTCCGAGACGCCTCGCCGCCCCCTCAGGGCACAGGCGCCCACCGCAGTCCACCGAACCGGGGCCCGTACCTCGATGTCCGTGCACAGCCACACGGCAGCCCAAGATCACGCTGCCACTCCTGAGTTCCCGCGTCATGTGGTGACCGCGGTGCTCGTCTCCCACGACGGCGCCCGCTGGCTGCCCGACGCGCTCGCCGGGCTGCTCGGCCAGGAGCGCCCCGTGCAGTTCGCCATGGCCGCCGACACCGGCAGCGCGGACGACTCCGCGCAGCTGGTCACCGACGCCCTCGGGGCCGACCGGGTCCTGCACCTCGCCCGGCGCACCGGCTTCGGCCAGGCCGTCGAGGAGGCCGCCCGCACCGCTCCCGTGCTGACCCCGGACGAGCTGCCGTATCTGAAGCGTCCCAGCGGCTGGGACCCGGTCTCGCGCACATGGCGCGACGACGCCTACGACCTGCCGGAGCTGCCGCACGGCGAGCCGGTCCAGTGGCTCTGGCTGCTGCACGACGACTGCGCCCCCGAGCCCGACGCCCTGGCCCAGCTGCTGCGCGTCGTGGAGAACGAACTGGAGCTCGGCCGGGACGACGTCGCCGTCGTGGGCCCCAAGCTCCGCGGCTGGTACGACAAGCGGCAGCTCCTGGAGGTCGGCGTCTCCATCGCCAACTCCGGCCGCCGCTGGACGGGCCTGGACCGCCGCGAACAGGACCAGGGCCAGCACGACCACGTCCGGTCCGTGCTGTCCGTGTCCACCGCGGGCATGCTGATCCGCCGCGACCTCTTCGAGCAGCTCGGTGGCTTCGACCGGCGACTGCCCCTCATGCGTGACGACGTCGACCTGTGCTGGCGCGCCCAGGCCGCCGGCCACCGCGTCCTCATCGCCCCCGAAGCCGTCGTACGCCATGCCGAGGCGGCCTCCCGGGAGCGCCGTACCGTCGACTGCGCGGGCCGCACCACCGCGTCCCCGCACAAGGTCGACAAGGCCGGAGCCGCCTACACCCTGCTCGTCAACGCGCGTACGGCCGCGCTGCCCTGGGTGCTCGTGCGCCTGGTCCTGGGCACCCTGCTGCGGACCGTCGCCTACCTCGTCGGCAAGGTCCCCGGACAGGCCCTCGACGAGATCCGCGGCCTCCTGGGCACCCTGCTGCGGCCCGAGCGGATCATCGCCGGGCGGAGCAAGCGGGGCACGCCGGTCGTCGACAAGGACGAACTCAGGCAGCTGTTCCCGCCGCCCGGCGCGACCGTCCGGGCCACCGTGGAACAGGTCGCGGGGAACTTCTTCGGCGGTTCCGACGCCGAGGCCTCCGCGGCCGGACGCCATGGCGGAGGCATCGAGTCCGGGCCCGGCGGCGACGACGCGGACTTCCTGGAGATCGAGCAGTTCGCCCGCCTCAAGCGCGTCGCCCGCAAGCCGGGACCGGTGCTCTTCCTGGCGCTGCTGCTCGTCGCCCTGGTCGCCTGCCGCAATCTTCTGGGGGGCGGCGCGCTCGCGGGCGGCGCCCTGCTGCCCGCCCCGGCCGACGCGAGCGAGCTGTGGTCGCGCTACGCGGACGCGTGGCACGCGGTGGGCGCCGGTGGCACCCCGTCCGCGCCGCCGTATCTGGCGATCATCGCCGCGCTGTCCTCCGTACTGTTCGGCTCGACCGGTCTCGCACTGACGGTCCTGCTGGTCTGCTCGGTGCCACTGGCCGGCTTCACGGCCTACTTCGCCTCCCGCCCGCTCGTCGAGTCCCGCCTCCTGCGCGCATGGGCGGCCGTCGTCTACGCCTTCCTGCCCGCCGCCACCGGAGCCCTCGCCGGCGGCCGCGTCGGTACCGCCGTCCTCGCCGTCCTGCTGCCGCTCATCGCGCGCGCGGGCGTCGTGGCCGGCGGCCTGACGAACACCACGGGCACGCGCGGCAGTTGGCGCGCCACCTGGGCGTTCGCGCTCCTGCTCACGATCACCACCGCGTTCACGCCGATCATCTGGCCGATCGCGCTGATCCTCGGCATCGGCCTGCTGGTCGTGCGCCGCGCCGACATCACCGCCTACGGCCTGCGCTTCCTGGCCCAGTTCGGCACCCCCCTGCTGGTCCTCGCCCCCTGGTCGCTGACGCTGCTCCCGTTCGGCTTCTTCGAGCAGGCGGGCCTCGCGTACGGCTCCTCGGCCGCCACCGCCCTCGACCTGCTCGGCGCGAGCCCCGGCGGCCCCGGCACGGTCGACGGGCTGATGCTCATCGGCGTCGTGCTGGCAGCCCTGGCCGCCCTGCTGCGCACCGAGCGGCAGTTCGGCATCTGGACGGCCTGGGCGGTGGCCCTGGTGGGCCTCGTCTTCGCGGCCCTGTCCAACGACTCGACCTGGGCGGGCCCCGCCACCCTCGTCTACGGCCTCGCCCTGCTGGCCGCCGCCGTGCTCGGCGCCGACGGGGCACGCGCACGCGTGGCCGAGCAGAGCTTCGGCTGGCGCCAGCCGGTCGCCGCCCTGATCGCCTTCGCCTCCGCCGCGGGCCCGCTGCTCGTCGCCGCGGGCTGGATGATCGGCGGCGCCGACGGACCGCTGGAGCGCCGCGACCCCGTCCAGGTGCCCGCGTTCGTCGCCGAGGAGAGCGGCACCCGCGACCAGGCCCGCACCCTCGTCCTCGACAGCGACTCCGCGGCGCACGTCGGCTACATGCTGGTGCGCGGCTCCGGCGCCCGACTCGGCGACGCCGAACTCGCCGCGGCCGACGGCGAGAACGACAAGCTGGACAAGGTCGTCGCCAACCTCGTCGCCGGCTCCGGCGCCGACCAGGCGAACCAGCTCGGCGGCTTCGCCGTGCGCTACGTCCTCGTCCACAAGGGCGCGCCCCGCGAGGTCACGCGCGTGCTGGACGCCACGCCCGGCCTGACCCGGCTCAGTCAGCAGGACGGCAGCGGACTGTGGCGGGTCGACCAGGAGGTCGCGCGCGCCACCATCGTCGCCAAGTCCGGTTCGGGTACCGCGCAGCCGGTGGCCGCGGGCCCCGTGGACATCCACACCACGGTCCCGCCCGGCGCCGACGGCAGGATCCTGCGCCTCGCGGACACCGCCGACGAGGGCTGGACCGCCACCCTGGACGGCAGGCCGCTGACCCGCACCACCGTCGACGGCTGGGCCCAGGGCTTCGAGCTGCCCGCCTCCGGCGGCAAGCTGGACGTCACCTTCGACGATCCCTTCATCCACACCCTGTGGCTGTGGATCCAGGGCTTCCTCGCCGTCGTCCTCGTGGTCATGGCCCTGCCCGGCCGCCGCCGCGACGTCGACGACGACCTCCCCGAGGAGCCGTCGGTCCCCGCCCAGGCCGTGGCGGGCGAGGGCCGCCGCGCCCGCCGTCTGCGCGCCCAGGCCGAGGAGGCCATGCGCCCCGACGACGTCCCCCCTCCTCCGCAGGAGGCCCCCGCCGCGGTCCCGCATCAGCAGTCCTACGGCGACTGGGAAGCCCCGACCTACGCGAACGCCGAGTACGGCACCTACGGCGGCGAGCAGTACCAGGACACCGCCCAGCAGTACCCGGCGGGCGGCTACGACCAGCAGCCCTACCAGGCGGACCCCTACCAGGGCGGCCAGTACGACCCGTACGCCTACGGCGGCCAGGACCAGCAGGCGTCGTACGACCAGACGTACGGCGGCCAGTACGAGCAGCAGTACGACCAGGGCTACGACCCCGCGTACGACCCGGCGCAGCAGCACCCGGACTCCACCGGCAGTGAGCGCCCCGACGGGAGTCAGCAGTGAACCGCACCACCGTGTCCCTCATCGCCGGCACCGCCGCGCTCGCTGCCGTCACCGGGTTCGCCACGCTCAGCTCACCGCAGGCCGCCGGCACCGCCAGGACGGCCGCCGAGCTGCCCGTGGAGCGCACCAGCCTGCTGTGTCCGGCGCCGAGCACCTCCGACATAGCGGAGACGTCGTACACGTCCTTCACGCCCGTCACCAAGGACGCGGGCAGTGGCGGCAAGGCCGAACTCCAGGCGGCCGCCGAGGAGTCGTCGGACGGCAAGAGCGCGGGCAAGAAGGCCTCCAAGCCGGTCCTCGACCCCGAGGAGCCCGGCAAACCCGCCACCGGAGAGACCTCCGGCGGTGACGCGCAGGCCCTCGTCGGCACCGCCGAGGGGAAGTTCGCGCCCGGCTGGACCGTCCAGGAGACCACGAAGGTCGCCGCGGGCTCCGGACGCGGGCTGCAGGGCGTCAACTGCTCCGCCCCCGACACCGAGTTCTGGTTCCCGGGCGCGAGCACGGCCGCCGACCGCACCGACTACGTCCATCTGACCAACCCCGACGACTCCGCCGCCGTCGTCGACATCGAGCTCTACGGCAAGGACGGCGCCCTGGACTCCACGCTGGGGGAGGGCATCACCGTCGCGCCGCACTCCAGCGACCCGATCCTGCTGTCCACGCTCACCGAGGAGAAGCAGGAGAACCTCACCGTCCATGTGAACGTCCGCAGCGGGCGCGTGGGCGCGGCCGTGCAGGCTCTGGACGACAAGCTCGGCGGCGACTGGCTGGCCGCGTCGACGGACCCGTCCGGCAGCCTGGTGCTGCCCGGTATCCCGAAGGACGCCACCGCCGTACGCCTGGTCGCCTTCACGCCCAGCGACTCCGACGCAGACCTGAAGGTGCAGCTCGCGTCCCCCTCCGGCCTGATCACCCCCGCCGGGAACGAGACGCTGCACGTGAAGGCGGGCATGACCGCCTCGGCCGACCTCGGCGACGTCACACGTGGGGAGGCCGGTTCGCTGGTCCTGACCCCCACCGACGCATCCGTGCCGGTGGTCGCCGCCCTGCGGGTCGTCCGCGGCAAGGGCGACAACCAGGAGACGGCCTTCATCCCGGCCACGCGTCCGGTCGGCACGCGCGCGACGGTCGCCGACAACAGCGCCAAGGGCAGCACGCTCTCGCTGACCGCCCCCACCCGGGCGGCCACCGTCAAGGTCACGGCGTCGGCGGGCAGCGAGGGCGGTGAGGCCGTCTCGAAGACGTTCACCCTCAAGGCGGGAACCACAGAGAACGTGGAAGCCCCCACCCCGACCGGCCTCAAGGGCACGTACGCCCTCACGGTCGAGCATGTCTCAGGGGGCCCGGTCTACGGCGCCCGCACCCTGGCGGCCACCGCGGACGGAGTGCCGGGCTTCACCATCCAGGCTCTCCCGGACGACCGGGGCATGGTGGCGGTGCCGGAGGCGGACCAGGACCTGTCGGTGCTGCAGAAGTAGCCCGGGGCGATCCGCGGGCGGTTCAGTCCTCGCCGTACCGCGGATCCACCGTCTCCGGAGTGAGCCCCAGCAGCTCGGCCACCTGCTCCACGACGATCTCGTGCACCAGCGCCGCCCGCTCGTCGCGGCCCTTGGTGCGGATCTCCACCGGCCGCCGGTAGACGACCACGCGCGCGGGGCGTCCCTCACGCGCCGGAATCGTCCCGCCGAGCGGCACCGCCTCGTCGTTCCAGGACTGCCCGTCCAGCCGAGGCACCTCCAGGACCAGGAAATCGATGTCGGCGAGCTGTGGCCAGCGCCGCTCCAGGCGCTCCACGGAGTCCTGCACCAGGTCCGCGAACGCCTCGGCTCGGCTCGCGGCGAGGGGCACCTGCGGCGGGGCGATCGGGCCGCGCATGCCTCGGCCGTGGCGATCACGGCGGCGGGGCCCGGGGCCGGTGGCGCGGGGCGGTACGGGGTTGTCCATCACTGGTGAAGGGTAATCCTCGCCGCACCCCCGTGCCCGCCGCCCACGCGGTACCCCGGAACGGTCCGAAACGACGTACGTTCTCCTCGTACGTCATGTCGGCAGTTGACCATTCCAGCCAAGGTTGGGCTCGATTCCGTATCTCTCCGAGAGCGTTGATCCCAAGGCAATTGACACGGTTTGTACCAACTGATGATCGGTTTCAGATGTGCTCGGCCCCTCGGAAGCGGGTGTTCGCGCAGGTCACCGCGGTGTGACCGGAGTGGCGTGTGGGGCGATTCACAGCACGACACGGTGGGGTGACCTGGGGGAGAGTCGTCGCGGCCCGTTCAAGAGTGCGGTACCGTCCAACGTCGTGAGCCCTGTACGTCGCTGTTCGCGCACCGCTTGCGGCCGTCCCGCCGTCGCGACGCTGACGTACGTCTACGCCGACTCGACCGCGGTCCTCGGCCCGCTCGCCACCTACGCCGAACCCCACTGCTACGACCTGTGTGCCGAGCACTCCGAGCGCCTCACCGCCCCGCGCGGCTGGGAGGTCGTCAGGCTCCTCGACGCCTCGGCCCCGGCCCGGCCCAGCGGGGACGACCTGGAAGCGCTTGCCAACGCCGTGCGCGAAGCGGCTCGTCCGCAGGAGCGCGCCGCCGAAGCCGGCGGCGGAGCTCGCGCGGCCGACCCGATGGAGGTCGCACGCCGCGGCCATCTGCGGGTCCTGCGCTCCCCCGACAACTGACCCGCCTCTGTGCGTGTTCGCGCGCTTCTCGCTCGGTGACGCACGCCCATTGACGTGGACTTGGCGCGGACACGACTATTCCGTCAAGCCGAAGTGAGAAATCGCTTTCCGCATGACGGAATCGGGGAGGCGCCCGTGTACGTCCAGGAACTCGAACCTGTCGCCGGCTCGCTCGGGCTGTCCGCCCTCGTCGCGGCCCTGCCCTTGGTGATCGTCCTCGTCCTGCTCGGCGGCGTCCGCGTGAAGGCGCACCTGGCGGGCCTCACCGGCCTCCTGGCGGCCGCTCTGGTCGCCCGGCTCGCCTACGGCATGCCGCTGGGCCAGACCGCCTCCAGCGCCGCACAGGGGGCCGCCTTCGGGCTCTTCCCCATCCTGTGGATCGTCGTCAACGCCCTGTGGGTGTACCGGATGACCGTCCGCACCCGGCACTTCGACATCCTGCGCCGCTCCTTCGGCAGGCTGTCCGACGACCCGCGCATCCAGGCCCTCGTCGTCGCCTTCTGCTTCGGCGCGCTGCTGGAGGCCCTCGCCGGGTTCGGCGCACCGGTCGCGATCTGCTCGGTCATGCTCGTCGCCCTCGGCTTCGACCCGGTGCGCGCGGCGATTGTCGCGCTGGTCGCCAATACCGCCCCGGTGGCCTTCGGCGCGATGGGCACACCGGTCGTGACACTCGCGCAGGTCACCGGTCTGCCGTTGGACGACGTGGCGTCCGTGGTGGGCCGTCAGACGCCTTTGCTGGCCCTCGTGGTGCCCCTGGTGCTGGTCTTCCTGGTCGACGGCAGACGGGGCCTGCGAGAGACCTGGGTGCCCGCGCTGGTCTGCGGAATCGCCTTCGCCGTCGCCCAGTTCGCGGCCTCCAACTACGTTTCCGCGCAACTCGCCGACATCGGGGCCGCCTTGGCCGGCGCGGGCGCTCTGGTCGCTGTACCGCACGTGCGCGTACCGGCCGACGAGTCCGTACGCGCGTCCGTGCTGACCGGCGCGCGCAGCGAGGACCTCGACGAGGCGGACCCGCGCGGCGAAGTCCTGCGCGCCTACGCCCCGTACGCGCTGATCGTCGTGATCTTCTCCGTCGCGCAGATCCTGGCCGTCAAGGAGTGGCTGGCGAAGGCGACCCGGACGTACGACTGGCCCTTCCTCAACGTCGTGAATCCCGACGGGGATCCGGTCGGCGGCAACGTCTTCGCCTGGCCGATCGTCTCCACCGGCGGCACCCTCGTGCTGCTCGCGGGCGTCCTGACGGCCCTCGTGCTCGGCGTGCACGCGCGCGTGGCGATCCGTGAATGGGCGGCGACGGTCCATGAGTTGAGGTTCGCGATCCTGACCGTGACGTCCGTGCTGGCGCTCGCGTATGTCATGAACCTCTCCGGACAGGCTGCCACCATCGGCCACTTCGTGGCGGCGGCGGGTGCCGGACTGGCCTTCCTGTCGCCGGTACTGGGCTGGTTCGGAGTGGCCGTCTCCGGTTCGGACACCTCGGCGAACGCGCTGTTCGGGGCGTTGCAGGTGACCGCCGCGCGGGAGTCCGGGCTCTCCCCGGAGCTGCTGGCCGCCGCCAACAGCTCGGGCGGGGTGCTCGGCAAGATGATCTCGCCACAGAACCTCACCATCGCGTGCGCGGCCGTCGGGCTCGCGGGCCGCGAGGGGGATCTGCTGCGCAAGGTGCTGCCCTGGAGCCTCGGACTGCTGCTGGTGATGTGCCTGATTGTGGTGGGACAGAGCTCACCGGTGCTGGGCTGGATGCTGCCCTGACCCCGTCGAGGCCGTCTGACCTCAGGTAACGGCTCGGAGTCCACTCAGCTCCCGCACAACCCACTGTCAGTGGCTACGGGTAGTTTGTGGTGACCGACAGGACTTTCAGAAGGGTTGGCCGTGGCTGATCTGTCACAGCTCGTGAAGGCGTACGACGTGCGCGGAGTCGTTCCCGACCAGTGGGACGAGACGCTGGCCGAGCTTTTCGGTGCCGCCTTCGTCCAGGTGACCGGGGCGAGCGCGATCGTTACCGGCCACGACATGCGGCCCACGTCCCCGGGTCTGTCGCGGGCCTTCGCGCGCGGAGCGGCCGCCCGCGGCGTGGACGTCACCGAGATCGGCCTGTGCTCGACCGACCAGCTGTACTACGCCTCCGGCGCGCTGAACCTGCCGGGCGCGATGTTCACGGCCTCCCACAACCCCGCCCAGTACAACGGCATCAAGATGTCCCGCGCGGGCGCGGCCCCGGTCGGCCAGGACACCGGCCTCGCCGAGATCCGCGAACTGGTAGAGCGGTGGAGCGAGGCGGGCGCCCCGGAAGCGGCCGAGGAGACCGGCACGATCACGCAGCGGGACACGCTGGACGACTACGCGGCCCACCTGCGCTCCCTCGTCGACCTGGCCTCCATCCGCCCCCTGAAGGTCGTCGTGGACGCGGGCAACGGCATGGGCGGCCACACCGTCCCGACGGTGTTCGCGGGCCTGCCCCTGGACGTCGTCCCGATGTACTTCGAACTGGACGGCACGTTCCCGAACCACGAGGCCAACCCCCTCGACCCGGCGAACATCGTCGACCTCCAGAAGCGGGTCCGCGAGGAGGGGGCCGACCTCGGCATCGCCTTCGACGGCGACGCCGACCGCTGCTTCGTCGTCGACGAGCGCGGCAACCCGATCTCCCCGTCCGCCATCACCGCCCTGGTGGCCTCCCGCGAGCTCGCCAGGCACGGCGGCAAGGGCACGGTCATCCACAACCTGATCACGTCCTGGTCGGTCCCGGAGGTCGTCAAGGAGAACGGCGGCACGCCGGTACGCACGCGCGTGGGCCACTCCTTCATCAAGGCCGAGATGGCGAGGACCGGCGCGATCTTCGGCGGCGAGCACTCGGCGCACTACTACTTCAAGGACTTCTGGAACGCGGACACGGGCATGCTGGCGGCCCTCCACGTCCTCGCCGCACTGGGCGGCCAGGAAGGCCCGCTCTCGTCCCTGGTGGCCCAGTACGACCGTTATGTCGGATCCGGTGAGATCAACTCCACGGTCGCCGACCAGACGGACCGCCTGGCCGCGATCAAGGCGGTCTACGAAGGCCAGGAGGGCATACAACTCGACGAACTCGACGGCCTCACGGTCACCACCCCCGACTGGTGGTTCAACGTCCGCCCCTCCAACACGGAACCCCTCCTGCGCCTCAACGCGGAGGCGAGGGACGAGGCGACGACGGCGAAGGTACGCGACGAGGTACTGGCGATCATCAGAGCCTGACGGGACGCGGGCTGTCAGTCTGTCCGGCGCTTGAGGACGAGGCCCTTTCCGGCCGACGGGATTCCGGGCGGGGTCCCGGCGGGGGTGCAGGGGGCGGAGCCCCCTGTGCGGGGTCGAAGGGGCGGCATCCCATGGAGATGGGACGGGTAGGGGCGGCGGGGGCGAAAACCGCGACGCCAACCCCCACCAGCCGACCTCGCCCCAACCCCGGCACCCCCCTCTCCCCGGCGGTACCCTGACCAGGCACATCCGCACATGCAGCCGTACCGCTCCCGAAGGGAACCCCCATGCCGCTCGAAGCCGGCCTCCTGGAGATCCTCGCCTGCCCGGCCTGCCACGCCCCCCTCACGGAGCAGGACACCGAGCTGATCTGCACAGGCCAGGACTGCGGCCTGGCATACCCGGTCCGCGACGGCATCCCCGTCCTCCTCGTCGACGAGGCCCGTCGCCCCGCGTGAGCGCCCCGCTGCCGCCGTAGGCGGGACAGCGCCCCAGCCGCCGTAAGAGCGACAACCACACAGCGACCACCGGTGTCCCGGACGTGCGCGACCGACGACCCGGCGAAGCGACAACCCGGCGTCCCCGGAGACCCGGCGATCGGAGGCTGCCGCCCCATGCTCGACGAATCGCTGCTAGACACCCCCGAGGCCCTCTCGGAGGCCGACCGCCGAGGGCTGCTCCGCGGCGCCGCAGAGGCCGGCGCCCGCGTCCGCACGGCAGCCCGGCACGCCGCCGAGGCGGGGGTGAACGACCTCAAGCCCGACGGCCGCCCCCGTGCCGTCCTCATCGCAGGGCCCGGCGCCGCCGCCACCTGCGCCGCCGACCTCCTCGGCACACTCGCCGGCGCCGGCAGCCCCGTCACCCGCCTCGCCCCCGCCGGAGTCGCCCCCGCCGCGGGCGCCCTTCGCTGGGAACTCCCCGGCTGGGCGGGCTCGGTCGACCTGCTTCTGGTCGCCACTCCCGACGGCACCGAACCAGGCCTGTCCCTCCTCGCGGACCAGGCCTACCGCCGCGGCTGCACGGTCGTCGCAGTGGCGCCCGCCCGCACCCCGCTCAGCGAGGCGGTCGAGGGCGCACACGGCCTGTTCGTGCCCATGGCCACGGCCCCGTACGAGCAGGACACACCCCTCACCGCATCCGCCCCCGGCGTCCTGTGGGCCCTGCTCACACCGCTCCTCGCGATCCTCGACCGCACCGGCCTGCTCACCGCCCCGCCCGACACGCTCGAGAAGATCGCCGACCGCCTCGACCACATCGCCGAGCGCTGCGGCCCCGCCATCGCGACCTACAGCAACCCGGCCAAGACCCTCGCCGCCGAACTCGCCGACGCGCTCCCGGTGATCTGGACCGAGGGCACCTCCGCGGGCCCCGCGGGCCGCCGTTTCGCCGCCGCCCTCGCCGAGCTCTCCGGCCGCCCCGCCCTCGTCTCGGAACTGCCCGAGGCCCTCGCCGCGCACAGCACCCTGCTCGCCGGGCCGCTGGCCGCCAGCGCAGACCCGGACGACTTCTTCCGCGACCGCGTCGAGGAAGCTCCCGCGCTGCACGCGCGCGTGGTGCTCCTTCGCGACCGTCCCATCGGCGGTCTCAGCGCGGCTCCGGCCGCCCGTGACCTGGCCCTCAGCCACGACACGCCGATCAGCGAGCTGGAACCGGAGTCCGGCGGCGAGATCGAGACCCTCGCGGAACTGATCGCCGTCACGGATTTCGCCGCCGTTTACCTGGCGCTCGCCTCGGGGGCCTGACGTTGCCCAGGACGCCCTGATCGCCGTACGTACAGAAAGAGCCTGATGGACCGCCTCGACAACACCATCCGCCCCTACGCCTGGGGTTCCGCCACCGCCATCCCCGAACTCCTCGGCGTCCGGCCGACCGGTGAACCGCAGGCGGAGATGTGGATGGGCGCCCACCCGGGAGCCCCCTCACGCACCGGCCGGGGCACGCTCGTCGAGGTCATCGCCGCGGACCCGGCGAAGGAGCTCGGCGCCGAGGCCGTCGCCAAGTTCGGCCCCCGGCTGCCCTTCCTGCTCAAGATCCTCGCCGCGGGCGCCCCGCTCTCCCTCCAGGTGCACCCCGACCTCGCCCAGGCGAAAGAGGGTTACGACGACGAGGAGCGCCGCGGCATCCCCGTGGGCGCGGGCCACCGCAACTACAAGGACGCCAACCACAAGCCCGAACTGATCTGCGCGCTCACCGAGTTCGACGGCCTGTGCGGCTTCCGCGAGCCCGCGCGCGCGGCCGAACTGCTCGACGCGCTCGGCGTCGACTCCCTCAAGCCGTACGTCGACCTCCTGCACGCCCGCCCCGAGGAGGCGGCCCTGCGGGAGGTCCTGACGGCCGTCCTGACCGCCGACCGCGCGGAGATGGCCCACACGGTCACCGAGGCCGCGGCCGCCTGCGCCCGCCTCGGCGGCGACCACGCCCCGTACGCCGACATCGCCCACCACTATCCGGGCGACCCGGGCGTCATCGCGGCGATGCTCCTCAACCACGTCCGACTCCAGCCCGGCGAGGCCCTGTTCCTCGGCGCAGGCATCCCGCACGCCTACCTGAGCGGCCTCGGCGTCGAGATCATGGCCAACTCCGACAACGTCCTGCGCTGCGGCCTGACCCCCAAGCACGTCGACGTCCCCGAACTCCTGCGCATCGTCCGCTTCGAGGCCGCCGACCCGGGCGTTCTCCGTCCCGAGGCGTCCCCCGACGGCGAGGAGGTCTACGAGACCCCCATCGACGAGTTCCGGCTCTCCCGCTACGTCCTTCCCGAGGGCGGCGCCACCCACGACCTGACCCGCCCGACCCCGCAGATCCTGCTCTGCACGGCAGGTTCCGTGCGAGCCGGGGAACACGAACTGAGGCCTGGCCAGTCGGTGTTCGTACCGGCCGGCGAGAAGGCCGAGGTGTCCGGCACGGGCACGGTCTTCCGGGCGACGGTGATCGTGTGACCGTGACGTGTGATCGTATGACCGGGTCTGTGGACGGCTGAGACGTCCGTGCCGGGAGAGGCTGCAAGAATGGCCCACCGGCAAAGGACGGGCAAAGGCCTGGACGGGCGTAGAGGCACTTGAGGCGAAGGGACAACGCGAGCAGATGAGCGCGTCAGGCGGAACCAAGGCGATCGTGGCGGCACTCGGCGCCAACCTCGCGATCGCGGCATCGAAGTTCGTGGCGTTCGCGTTCAGCGGCTCCTCGTCGATGCTCGCCGAGGGCGTGCACTCCCTCGCCGACTCCGGAAACCAGTTCCTGCTGCTCGTCGGCGGCAAGAAGGCCCAACGCGAGGCCACCCCGCAACACCCCTTCGGGTACGGCCGCGAGCGCTACATCTATGCCTTCCTGGTCTCCATCGTCCTCTTCTCGGTCGGCGGCATGTTCGCCGTCTACGAGGGCTACGAGAAGATCAAGCACCCCCACGAGATCGAGCACTGGTACTGGCCGGTGGGCGTCCTCGTCTTCGCGATCATCGCCGAGGGCTTCTCCTTCCGGACGGCCATCAAGGAGTCCAACCCGCTGCGGGGCGACCTCTCCTGGAAGGAGTTCGTGCGCCGCGCCAAGGCACCCGAGCTCCCGGTCGTCCTCCTGGAGGACTTCGGCGCGCTCGTCGGCCTGGTCCTCGCCCTCGGCGGTGTCGGCCTGGCCCTGCTCACCGGCGACGGCGTCTGGGACGGCATCGGCACCCTCTGCATCGGCATCCTGCTCATCCTGATCGCCCTCGTCCTGGCGGCGGAGACCAAGTCCCTGCTGCTCGGCGAGGCCGCCGGCATCGAGGCGGTCCACAAGATCGAGGCCGCGATCGTCGACGGCCACACCGTCACCGGCATCATCCACATGCGCACACTCCACCTCGGCCCCGAGGAACTGCTCATCGCCGCCAAGATCGCCGTCCAGCACGACGACACGGCCGCCGAGGTCGCCTCTGCGATCAACGCCGCCGAGTCCCGCATCCGCGAGGCCGTGCCGATCGCCCGCGTCATCTACCTGGAGCCGGACATCTACAGCGAGACCGAGGCCGCCAAGGGCGCCGACCGGGAGGCGACCCCCGGGGGACCTGCACAGCAGCCGGCGCCCGGCCACTGAGATTCTGCCGCGGTACGGCTTTTGCGCTGGACGAGGACGGGGCCCGCCGACTTTCTCGGCGGGCCCCGTCGGTTCTCGGCGCTCCGGCAGCTACCGGACCTCGCTCAGCACCTCCAGCACCGCCCCCTCGTCCGGCGCCGCGATGAGCCGCTCCCGGAACCCGGGGTCCATCAGCTTGCGCGACAGCAGCGCCAGGATCCGTAGGTGTTCATCGCCCGCTGCCGCCTCCGGCACGGAGATCATGAAGACCAGCCTGGCCTTCGTACCGTCCAGCGAACCCCACTCGACACCCTCGGCGGACCGCGCGAACCCGACGACGGGCCTGGTCACCGCATCCGTCTTGGCATGCGGAATCGCGATCTCCTCCCCGAGCCCGGTGGTTCCCTGCTCCTCCCGCCGCAAGGCGGTGGCTACCAGTTCGTCCAGGTCCGCCACCTTGCCGGTCCGGGCGAGCAGCTCGGCCATCTCCCGGATGGCGGCCTCCTTGTCACGGGCCTCGAGAGCGATCTTCACGGTCCGCTCGCTGAGATAGCCGGAGAGGACTTCGCCGTCGGCTTCGGCCGCGGGGATGCCGGCGGCCTTGGTGCCGGCACCCGTATTGGTGTCAGCGTCGGCGTTGGCTTTTTTGCCGGCGCCGGTGTCCCCGACGTTCGGCGTCCCGGCCGGTGCCGCCTCCGCGGCGGGCGCGCTCGACGAGGCCACGACCCGCTGAGCCACCACGGCACCGGCGGCTCCACCCGCCGCCGCACCGGCGCCCACCCCGACCAGCGCGGGCTCGAGCGGCCCGGCCACGCCCAGTCCTGCCACCGGCGCCGCACCCCTGCGCCTCCGCTCACTGACGTCGACCAACGTGACCGTCGTCAGCGCGGTGACCGCGGTGCCGATCAACACGGCCACGAAGAACATCGGCACCCCGCTCACCGCGCCCAACACCGCCACGATCGGCCCGCCGTGCGGCACCGCGTCCTCGACCCCGGCGACACCGGCGATCGCGCCGGCCACCGCCCCGCCGAGCATGTTGGCCGGAATCACCTGTGCGGGCCGCGCCGCGGCGAACGGGATCGCACCCTCGGAGATGCCGAAACAGCCCATGAACAGCGCGGCCAGACCGGTCTCCCGCTCCTGCTCGGTGTAGAGGCGCTTCCGTATCAAGGTCGCCAGCCCCTGCCCGAGCGGCATGACAGGGATCGCGGCCGCGCACATACCCATGACCGTCTGGTTGCCGGTCGCGATCAGCCCCGTACCGAACAGGAAGGCCGTCTTGTTGACCGGCCCACCCATGTCGAACGCGATCATGAGCCCCAGAATCGCGCCCAGCAGGATCGCGCTCGTCCCCGTCATCCCGCTGAGCCAGTCGGTGAGGTGCTCGAACACCCAGGAGATCGGCTTCCCGATGACGTAGATGAAGAACAGCCCCAGCGCCGTGGTCGCCACGATAGGGATCACGATGATCGGCATGATCGGCTGCACGAACTTCGGGACCTTGACCTTCTTGATCCACAGCACCAGATACCCGGCGAGGAACCCGGTCACGATCGCCCCGATGAACCCCGCGCCCGCCTTCGAGTCGTACAGGTCACCCGTGTTCGCGATCCAGCCACCGATCATGCCCGGCACGAGGGCGGGCCGGTCCCCGATGGCGTAGGCGATGTATCCGGACAGGATCGGCACCATCAGCGTGAAGCCGATGACACCGATGTTGTTGATGTCCATCCAGAAGGAGTCCTTCGGGATGACCAGGCCGCCGGACGGGTCGGTGTGCCCGCCGAGCGAGAGCGAGATCGCGATCAGCAGCCCGCCGACCACCACGAACGGGATCATGTAACTGACCCCGTTCATCAGCGCTTTGTACGCGACGCTCCGCTCCTTGCCGCCGCCCGATGCCGATGTGGCCGGGGTGGCGCCCGCCGTGTGCACCGGCGCAGACCGCACCCGTTCGATCAACTGCTCAGGGTGATGGATCCCTTCCGCCACCCCCACTGTCAGAACGCGCTTGCCCACGAAACGGCTCAGGTCCACGTCCTTGTCCGCGGCGACGATGACGCCGTCCGCGGTGCTGACATCGTTGTCATCTAGAATGTTTTCAGCCCCGATCGAGCCCTGGGTCTCCACCTTCATGTCGATTCCACGGCTCGCTGCGGCCTGCGCGAGCTTCTCTGCGGCCATATATGTGTGGGCGATGCCGGTCGGGCACGCGGTCACCGCGAGCAGTTTCCATCGCTGCTGCTCACTGCCGCCGCCCGTGGGGGGAGGTCCGGCCGGACTGGTCACGTCGATCTCCTCACGCCTTTGTCACGCGGAAACGCCGTCCCGGACGCCCCGCAAGATCGATCAGATCTGCCGATCTCTTCGCATCCTCCCTCACCTGCCCAGACCACCCAAGAAGCAAAAGTCCCCCGATGACCTGGTCTGTTGTCGCCTGTTCCGCAGTTCTCAGGCTCGTTGGCACGGCAGTCACCGCGCCCTGTCAGGACGACCGACGGCACCTCGCCGACCTCCCGGACGTCCACCCGTGATCGGCCTGATGTGTGCGGAGGCGGACTGGGGTGCCCCGGCCGACCGGTGTAGCTTGGGACGGAGCCAGACGTCGCTGCTGATGGCGGTCGGGCGGTCCGCACGCGGACCGGCCGAGGGAGAGAGGGCCTCCGACGGACTGCGCTGCGCGCACCGGGCATGCCTGTGTCCTCTTCGGGCACCCCTGTGTCCGCCGCCGCGCAGACCAGCAGTACTACCGCGCCCCAACCCCGAGGAGCAGCTCGTAATGACGACTGTCGACAACCGACAGGACTTCAAAGTCGCCGACCTCTCCCTGGCCGAGTTCGGCCGCAAGGAGATCACCCTCGCCGAGCACGAGATGCCCGGCCTGATGGCGATCCGCAAGGAGTACGCCGAGACGCAGCCGCTCGCCGGCGCCCGCGTCACCGGCTCCCTGCACATGACCGTGCAGACCGCCGTCCTCATCGAGACCCTGGTCGCCCTGGGCGCCGAGGTCCGCTGGGCGTCCTGCAACATCTTCTCCACCCAGGACCACGCGGCCGCCGCCATCGCCGTCGGCCCGAACGGCACCGCGGACAACCCCCAGGGTGTCCCGGTCTTCGCCTGGAAGGGCGAGACCCTGGAGGAGTACTGGTGGTGCACGGAGCAGGCGCTGACCTGGCCGAACACCCCCACCGGCGGCCCGAACATGATCCTGGACGACGGCGGTGACGCCACTCTCCTCGTCCACAAGGGCGTCGAGTACGAGAAGGCCGGCAAGGTTCCCTCCGTCGACACCGCCGAGTCCGACGAGCACCGCTGCGTCCTCGAACTCCTGCACCGCACCATCACGGACGGCTCGCAGAAGTGGACCCAGCTGGCCTCTGAGATCCGCGGCGTGACCGAGGAGACCACGACCGGCGTCCACCGCCTGTACGAGATGCAGCGTGACGGGGTCCTCCTGTTCCCGGCGATCAATGTGAACGACGCCGTCACCAAGTCGAAGTTCGACAACAAGTACGGCTGCCGCCACTCCCTGATCGACGGCATCAACCGCGCCACCGACGTCCTCATCGGCGGCAAGACCGCGGTCGTCCTGGGTTACGGCGACGTGGGCAAGGGCTGCGCGGAGTCCCTGCGCGGCCAGGGCGCCCGCGTCATCGTCACCGAGATCGACCCGATCTGCGCTCTGCAGGCGGCGATGGACGGCTACCAGGT
This sequence comes from Streptomyces canus, assembly GCF_030816965.1. NCBI lineage: Bacteria > Bacillati > Actinomycetota > Actinomycetes > Kitasatosporales > Streptomycetaceae > Streptomyces > Streptomyces canus. Next base: position 4,082,925 of record NZ_JAUSYQ010000002.1, on the reverse strand, counting down.
CACGACGCTGGACGAGGTCGTCGACAAGGCCGACATCTTCGTCACCACGACGGGCAACAAGGACATCATCATGGCCTCGGACATGGCCAAGATGAAGCACCAGGCGATCGTCGGCAACATCGGTCACTTCGACAACGAGATCGACATGGCCGGTCTCGCCAAGATCCCCGGCATCGTCAAGGACGAGGTCAAGCCGCAGGTCCACACCTGGAAGTTCCCCGACGGCAAGGTGCTCATCGTGCTGTCCGAGGGCCGTCTGCTGAACCTGGGCAACGCCACCGGCCACCCGTCGTTCGTGATGTCCAACTCCTTCGCGGACCAGACCCTGGCCCAGATCGAGCTGTTCACCAAGCCCGACGAGTACCCGACCGACGTCTACGTGCTGCCCAAGCACCTCGACGAGAAGGTCGCCCGCCTCCACCTGGACGCGCTCGGCGTGAAGCTGACCCAGCTGCGCCCGGAGCAGGCGGCGTACATCGGCGTCGAGGTCGACGGCCCGTACAAGCCGGACCACTACCGCTACTGAGCCCTACGGCACAGCAGCAGACCCTCCGAGGCAGGCCCCCGCACCCCCGTGTCGGGGGCCTGCCCCTTTGGCCTTGTGACCCCTCGCCGTGTGACCGTCAGGCCGGACAGCCCGTCAGAACCCAGGACCCCCATGCCCCGCGGCCGTTATTCGCTCCATGATCCGCATGATCACACCCCCCTCGCAGAAGAACACTTCCAGTGCGCCCCCGGCCCGTCCGGCTGGCGCTACGTCTCCCAACTGACCACCCCCGCGGGCGATCACAGCGGCTCGGTCGACCTCACACTCGACGAACTCGGCCGCCCCATCCGCCTCGAACTGCACGCCGCGAGCTGGCAGGTGCGCGGTGCCGCGCTCGACGGCGTCACCTGGGTCCGCACAGACCCCACCGGGGCCCACGCCACGGAAGGCAATGTCGCCGCCCATGCCTTCACCGGCACATCCCCCGCGTTCCTCGTCGCCACCACCCGTCTCCTGCGCCTCACCCCCTCCGCATCAGCAACCCGCGTACGCCTCGTGGCCTTCACGGACCCCGTCCTCGCCCCGCGCACCGTGGACCAGTCCTGGACCTTGCTGAAAAGAGAAACACACGCCACTGACAACGGCCTGCTGAGCGTGGAGGAATACCAGGTCACAGCCCTGGACACGGGCGAACAGCACACCGTGCACATCGCCGGCGACGTGGTCCTCGCGGCTCCCGGGATCGAGCTGGAGGACCTCGAATCACCGCCGTCGACGTTCCCCGCACCACCGCTGGACTGACGCGACCTCAGACTTCAGCGGGTGCCCGCTCCCGCACCTGACATCAGCGGCACGCGGTAATCCGCAGGATCACGCCGGCGGAACGAACCCGGAAGCGGGCCTGCCCTCCGGCGGCACGGCGGGCCGCGGCCCCTCGGAGGACTTCTCGGACGAGGCTCCATCCACCGGAACACCAGGACGCGCCACGCCCGGAGCCGCCTCGACGTCGTACGAGACAGGCGGCTGAGGAGACAACGGAGCAGCAGACTGCGCCCCCGGATACGGGTAACCGCCGTGCACTCCGACCGCAGGGCCGGGCCTCGATGCAGGAGACGGACCGGCCTCCGTCGTGCCACTGCCGTAGGCCCGCCGGGCCTCGCGGGCTTGTCGTTCCTGCACCACCGCCGCCAGATACGCGCCCGGGGGCACATCCTGCGGCGCAGGAGTTCCCGTATGCGCCGCGAGATCGGACGCCAGCCGCTCCGCCATGGCCCAGCCGACCTGCGGGTCGAGTTGGTGCATCCGCGTCAGGTACTGACGGATGGCAAGCCACAGGCCATCGGGAACCGCCGACAGATCGAGCCCGGAGAACCGGCCGGACAGCCAGGGCGGAGGCGGCGGCACGAATCCGCTGGGCCCCACCGGAATCCGCTCCCGCACGACCAGCGTCCCCGCGAACACGTCACCGAGCCGACGGCCACGTGCCGAAACGAGCGAGGCGATGCAGGCCACCACCCCGAACGTCATGAGAATCTCGATCACACCGATCGCGCCCCGCACCAGTGCATGCCGGAAGCGGATGGGCCCGCCGTCGTCCCGGACCACGCGAAGTCCCACGGCGAGCTTCCCCAGAGATCGGCCATGGCTGAGCGTCTCGACCGCGATCGGACCGCCCACCAGTACAAGCAGGAACGCGGCGATCGAGAGCGCCACCTGGGCAGCGTCGTCCAAAGAAGCGGAAGCGGCCACCAGCGCGACGGTCACGGCGATGTACACGACCATGGCCACGATCAGATCGATCAGCACGGCCAACGCCCTGCTGGGCAGTTTCGCAGGGCGCAGCTCAAGCGCCACCGCCTCGCCCGTCACGAGCTCACTCACGCCTGCCGTCCTTCCCCTGACCCGACTGGTCAACGGCCAGTCTGCCAAGCTGAGGGCGCATCGCGTCGCAGTACGACAAGCTGACACTCATGACGGACCGCCGACGATCAGCCGAGGAGCAGGAAAACCGATGGACCTCGACGTCTTCGTCACCGCTCACCGAGCCGAATGGGACCGCCTCGACGCCCTGCTCCGGCGCCAGCGCCGGCTCAACGGCGCCGAAGCGGACGAACTCGTCGCCCTCTACCAGCGCACCGCCACCCACCTCTCGCTGATCCAGTCCAGCGCCCCCGACCCGCAGCTCACCGGCCGGCTCAGCCAACTCGTGGCACGCGCGCGTAGTGCCGTCACAGGAACCCGCCGCGCCTCCTGGCGCGATGTCACACGCTTCCTCGCCTACGGCTTCCCCGCCGCCGTCTATCGATCGCGGCACTGGTGGGTGCCCACCGCGCTGCTGTCCACCGTCGTCGCAGCCCTCCTGGGCTGGTGGATCGGCACCCACCCCGAGGTGCAGTCCTCCATCGCGGCCCCCAGTGAACTGCGCGAGCTCACCCGCCCCGGCGGCCAGTACGAGACGTACTACTCGAGCCATCCCGCGGCATCCTTCGCCGCCCAGGTCTGGACGAACAACGCCCAGGCGGCCGCCATGTGCCTGGTCCTGGGGGTCTTCCTGGGCCTCCCGGTCCTCTGGATCCTGTTCCAGAACATGCTCAACCTCGGCGTCGGCATCGGCCTGATGTCGTCGGTCGGCCGTCTCGACACCTTCCTCGGCCTCGTGCTCCCGCACGGCCTCCTCGAACTCACCGCGGTCTTCGTCGCGGCCGGCACGGGCCTGCGTCTCGGCTGGACCCTGATCGATCCCGGCCCTCGCTCCCGACGCACGGCGCTGGCGGAAGAGGGCCGAGCCGCCGTGGGCATGGCGATAGGCCTCGCGCTGGTCCTGTTCGTCTCCGGCGCCATAGAAGGCTTCGTCACCCCCTCGGGTCTGCCCACGTGGGCCCGGGTAACCATCGGGGTCGTCGCCGAGTCGGCCTTCCTCGCCTACGTCTTCGTCCTGGGCGGACGAGCGGCGCGTGCGGGTGACACGGGCGATGTCGAGGCTGCCGAGCGCAGCGCAACCGTCCCCACCGCCGCCTGATGTGCAGCGGACCCTGCTGAGCTGCTACTGTCTCCTTCGCCCCACAGGAGCCGTTGACACGGAGCCTGCGGGGAGGTAGATTCGAACAGTTGCCTGGAGCTGGGTTCCATCCCGCTCGGCAGCAGCGAGTATCTGTCTGCTTCTGGAAATCTTGATTTCAGAGAAGCCCTCTCCCGATCAAATCGGAAACAGATGGCCGGTCAGCCCGGTCTGAAAGTTCTGATAATGTTGGGAGCGCCGGAAAGGGAAACCCGAGAGCGGGAACCTGGAAAGCACCGAGGAAATCGGAACCGGAAACGGTCTGATAGAGTCGGAAACGCAAGACCGAAGGGAAAGCCCGGAGGAAAGCCCGAGAGGGTGAGTACAAAGGAAGCGTCCGTTCCTTGAGAACTCAACAGCGTGCCAAAAATCAACGCCAGATATGTTGATACCCCGTCTCCGGCCTTCTTGGCCGGGGCGAGGTTCCTTTGAAGTAAAACACAGCGAGGACGCTGTGAACGGTCGGGCTTATTCCGCCTGACTGTTCCGCTCTCGTGGTGTCGACCGGATTACCGGTAAACATTCACGGAGAGTTTGATCCTGGCTCAGGACGAACGCTGGCGGCGTGCTTAACACATGCAAGTCGAACGATGAACCACTTCGGTGGGGATTAGTGGCGAACGGGTGAGTAACACGTGGGCAATCTGCCCTTCACTCTGGGACAAGCCCTGGAAACGGGGTCTAATACCGGATACCACTACCGCAGGCATCTGTGGTGGTTGAAAGCTCCGGCGGTGAAGGATGAGCCCGCGGCCTATCAGCTTGTTGGTGAGGTAATGGCTCACCAAGGCGACGACGGGTAGCCGGCCTGAGAGGGCGACCGGCCACACTGGGACTGAGACACGGCCCAGACTCCTACGGGAGGCAGCAGTGGGGAATATTGCACAATGGGCGAAAGCCTGATGCAGCGACGCCGCGTGAGGGATGACGGCCTTCGGGTTGTAAACCTCTTTCAGCAGGGAAGAAGCGAAAGTGACGGTACCTGCAGAAGAAGCGCCGGCTAACTACGTGCCAGCAGCCGCGGTAATACGTAGGGCGCAAGCGTTGTCCGGAATTATTGGGCGTAAAGAGCTCGTAGGCGGCTTGTCACGTCGGGTGTGAAAGCCCGGGGCTTAACCCCGGGTCTGCATTCGATACGGGCTAGCTAGAGTGTGGTAGGGGAGATCGGAATTCCTGGTGTAGCGGTGAAATGCGCAGATATCAGGAGGAACACCGGTGGCGAAGGCGGATCTCTGGGCCATTACTGACGCTGAGGAGCGAAAGCGTGGGGAGCGAACAGGATTAGATACCCTGGTAGTCCACGCCGTAAACGGTGGGAACTAGGTGTTGGCGACATTCCACGTCGTCGGTGCCGCAGCTAACGCATTAAGTTCCCCGCCTGGGGAGTACGGCCGCAAGGCTAAAACTCAAAGGAATTGACGGGGGCCCGCACAAGCAGCGGAGCATGTGGCTTAATTCGACGCAACGCGAAGAACCTTACCAAGGCTTGACATACGCCGGAAAGCATCAGAGATGGTGCCCCCCTTGTGGTCGGTGTACAGGTGGTGCATGGCTGTCGTCAGCTCGTGTCGTGAGATGTTGGGTTAAGTCCCGCAACGAGCGCAACCCTTGTCCTGTGTTGCCAGCATGCCCTTCGGGGTGATGGGGACTCACAGGAGACCGCCGGGGTCAACTCGGAGGAAGGTGGGGACGACGTCAAGTCATCATGCCCCTTATGTCTTGGGCTGCACACGTGCTACAATGGCAGGTACAATGAGCTGCGATACCGTGAGGTGGAGCGAATCTCAAAAAGCCTGTCTCAGTTCGGATTGGGGTCTGCAACTCGACCCCATGAAGTCGGAGTTGCTAGTAATCGCAGATCAGCATTGCTGCGGTGAATACGTTCCCGGGCCTTGTACACACCGCCCGTCACGTCACGAAAGTCGGTAACACCCGAAGCCGGTGGCCCAACCCCTTGTGGGAGGGAGCTGTCGAAGGTGGGACTGGCGATTGGGACGAAGTCGTAACAAGGTAGCCGTACCGGAAGGTGCGGCTGGATCACCTCCTTTCTAAGGAGCATCTAGGCCGCCGAGCTTGCTTGGTGGTCCAGGGCCATTACGTCGGCACACGTTCGACGGTGGTTGCTCATGGGTGGAACGTTGATTATTCGGCACTCTCAGTCATCTCGGGCTGCAAGTACTGCTCTTCGGAGCGTGGAACGCTGATCACGAGTGGCGGGGGTGCCGGGCACGCTGTTGGGTGTCTGAGGGAATGAACCCCCTCGATGCCGGCCCCAGTAACTCGCCTGTGAGGGCGGGGTGATGGGTGGCTGGTCGTTGTTTGAGAACTGCACAGTGGACGCGAGCATCTGTGGCCAAGTTTTTAAGGGCGCACGGTGGATGCCTTGGCACCAGGAACCGATGAAGGACGTGGGAGGCCACGATAGTCCCCGGGGAGTCGTCAACCAGGCTTTGATCCGGGGGTTTCCGAATGGGGAAACCCGGCAGTCGTCATGGGCTGTCACCCATACCTGAACACATAGGGTATGTGGAGGGAACGCGGGGAAGTGAAACATCTCAGTACCCGCAGGAAGAGAAAACAACCGTGATTCCGGGAGTAGTGGCGAGCGAAACCGGATGAGGCCAAACCTACGACGTGTGAGACCCGGCAGGGGTTGCGTCGTGGGGGTTGTGGGATCTCTCTTTCACAGTCTGCCGGCTGTGAGACGAGTCAGAAACCGTTGATGTAGGCGAAGGACATGCGAAAGGTCCGGCGTAGAGGGTAAGACCCCCGTAGTCGAAACATCAGCGGCTCGTTGGAGAGACACCCAAGTAGCACGGGGCCCGAGAAATCCCGTGTGAATCTGGCGGGACCACCCGCTAAGCCTAAATATTCCCTGGTGACCGATAGCGGATAGTACCGTGAGGGAATGGTGAAAAGTACCGCGGGAGCGGAGTGAAATAGTACCTGAAACCGTGTGCCTACAAGCCGTGGGAGCGTCGGGCAAGCACTTGTGCTTGCCTCGTGACTGCGTGCCTTTTGAAGAATGAGCCTGCGAGTTTGCGGTGTGTTGCGAGGTTAACCCGGGTGGGGTAGCCGTAGCGAAAGCGAGTCCTAATAGGGCGTTTGAGTAGCACGCTCAAGACCCGAAGCGGAGTGATCTAGCCATGGGCAGGTTGAAGCGGAGGTAAGACTTCGTGGAGGACCGAACCCACCAGGGTTGAAAACCTGGGGGATGACCTGTGGTTAGGGGTGAAAGGCCAATCAAACTCCGTGATAGCTGGTTCTCCCCGAAATGCATTTAGGTGCAGCGTCGTGTGTTTCTTGCCGGAGGTAGAGCACTGGATAGGCGATGGGCCCTACCGGGTTACTGACCTTAGCCAAACTCCGAATGCCGGTAAGTGAGAGCGCGGCAGTGAGACTGTGGGGGATAAGCTCCATGGTCGAGAGGGAAACAGCCCAGAGCATCGACTAAGGCCCCTAAGCGTACGCTAAGTGGGAAAGGATGTGGAGTCGCAGAGACAACCAGGAGGTTGGCTTAGAAGCAGCCACCCTTGAAAGAGTGCGTAATAGCTCACTGGTCTAGTGATTCCGCGCCGACAATGTAGCGGGGCTCAAGCGTACCGCCGAAGTCGTGTCATTGCAGCAATACGCCCAACGGCGGCTGTGATGGGTAGGGGAGCGTCGTGTGCCGGGTGAAGCCGCGCCGGAAGGCAGTGGTGGACGGTTCACGAGTGAGAATGCAGGCATGAGTAGCGATACACACGTGGGAAACGTGTGCGCCGATTGACTAAGGGTTCCTGGGTCAAGCTGATCTGCCCAGGGTAAGTCGGGACCTAAGGCGAGGCCGACAGGCGTAGTCGATGGATAACCGGTTGATATTCCGGTACCCGCTGTGAAGCGTCAAACACTGAACCTATTGATGCTAAGGCCGTGAAGCCGTTCCGGACCCTTCGGGGAATGGAAAGTGGTGGAGCCGCCGAACCAAGGTGGTAGTAGGTGAGTGATGGGGTGACGCAGGAAGGTAGTCCAGCCCGGGCGGTGGTTGTCCCGGGGTAAGGGTGTAGGCCGTGCGGTAGGTAAATCCGTCGCACACAAGGCTGAGACCTGATGCCGAGCCGATTGTGGTGAAGTGGATGATCCTATGCTGTCGAGAAAAGCCTCTAGCGAGTTTCATGGCGGCCCGTACCCTAAACCGACTCAGGTGGTCAGGTAGAGAATACCGAGGCGTTCGGGTGAACTATGGTTAAGGAACTCGGCAAAATGCCCCCGTAACTTCGGGAGAAGGGGGGCCATCACTGGTGAGAGGACTTGCTCCTCGAGCTGGGGGTGGCCGCAGAGACCAGCGAGAAGCGACTGTTTACTAAAAACACAGGTCCGTGCGAAGCCGTAAGGCGATGTATACGGACTGACGCCTGCCCGGTGCTGGAACGTTAAGGGGACCGGTTAGTCCGACTTCGGTCGGGCGAAGCTGAGAACTTAAGCGCCAGTAAACGGCGGTGGTAACTATAACCATCCTAAGGTAGCGAAATTCCTTGTCGGGTAAGTTCCGACCTGCACGAATGGCGTAACGACTTCTCGACTGTCTCAACCATAGGCCCGGTGAAATTGCACTACGAGTAAAGATGCTCGTTTCGCGCAGCAGGACGGAAAGACCCCGGGACCTTTACTACAGTTTGATATTGGTGTTCGGTTCGGCTTGTGTAGGATAGCTGGGAGACTGTGAACTCCGGACGCCAGTTCGGGGGGAGTCGTCGTTGAAATACCAGTCTGGTCGTGCTGGATGTCTAACCTGGGTCCGTGATCCGGATCAGGGACAGTGTCTGATGGGTAGTTTAACTGGGGCGGTTGCCTCCTAAAGAGTAACGGAGGCGCCCAAAGGTTCCCTCAGCCTGGTTGGCAATCAGGTGTTGAGTGTAAGTGCACAAGGGAGCTTGACTGTGAGACCGACGGGTCGAGCAGGGACGAAAGTCGGGACTAGTGATCCGGCGGTGGCTTGTGGAAGCGCCGTCGCTCAACGGATAAAAGGTACCCCGGGGATAACAGGCTGATCTTCCCCAAGAGTCCATATCGACGGGATGGTTTGGCACCTCGATGTCGGCTCGTCGCATCCTGGGGCTGGAGTCGGTCCCAAGGGTTGGGCTGTTCGCCCATTAAAGCGGTACGCGAGCTGGGTTTAGAACGTCGTGAGACAGTTCGGTCCCTATCCGCTGCGCGCGCAGGAATATTGAGAAGGGCTGTCCCTAGTACGAGAGGACCGGGACGGACGAACCTCTGGTGTGCCAGTTGTTCTGCCAAGGGCATGGCTGGTTGGCTACGTTCGGGAGGGATAACCGCTGAAAGCATCTAAGCGGGAAGCCTGCTTCGAGATGAGTATTCCCACCCCCTTTGAGGGGTTAAGGCTCCCAGTAGACGACTGGGTTGATAGGCCGGATCTGGAAGCCCAGTAATGGGTGGAGGTGACCGGTACTAATAGGCCGAGGGCTTGTCCATATTTGCTCGCGTCCACTGTGTTAGTTCTGAGGCAACGACTGTGTGTTTTCCGGTCTGTGTTTCATAGTGTTTCGGTGGTCATAGCGTGAGGGAAACGCCCGGTTACATTCCGAACCCGGAAGCTAAGCCTTACAGCGCCGATGGTACTGCAGGGGGGACCCTGTGGGAGAGTAGGACACCGCCGAACTCCTTTTAGACGGAAAGGCCCACACCTCATGGTGTGGGCCTTTCCGCATTTCAGGTTCGGTTTCCTCAAGGGGGCGCTTCGCGCCCCCTTTTTTTCGTTTACAGGCGTCCTGCCGCCTTCAATGCCAGATAGGCATCGGCCAGCGCTGGGGCCAGTTCGTCCGGTGTCGCGTCGACGACAGTCACCCCATGGCGGCGGAGTTGTTCCGCCGTGCGATGGCGTTCAGTCTGCGCCTGGGCAGCCGTTGCGGCGTCGTAGACCGCATCGGTGGTGCCGCGGGCCATGGCCATGCGAGCGATGTGAGGGTCCGCCACTGAGGCCAGAAGGACCGTGTGCCGTTGGGTGAGCTGAGGAAGAACAGGCATCAGGCCCTCCTCGATCGGTGCGGCGTCGAGACTGGTGAGCAGCACGATAAGGGAGCGGCGAGGGGCCGTACGCAGGGCTGTGGCTGTGAGGGCCCGAGCGTTCGTCTCGACGAGCTCGGGTTCAAGGGGGGCCATCGCGTTGACCAGGGAGGGGAGCAGGTCCTTGGCTGTTCGGCCTTGGACCAGGGCGCGTACTCGGCGGTCGTATGCGAGGAGGTCCACGCGGTCGCCGGCGCGGGAGGCGAGGGCGGCCAGGAGCAGTGCCGCGTCCATGGATGCGTCAAGGCGGGGGGCGTCGCCCACGCGGCCCGCCGATGTGCGGCCGGTGTCGAGGACCACGAGGATGTGGCGGTCGCGTTCGGGGCGCCAGGTGCGTACGGCGACGGACGTCTGGCGGGCGGTGGCTCGCCAATCGATGGAACGGGTGTCGTCGCCGGGGACGTACTCGCGCAGGCTGTCGAATTCCGTGCCTTCGCCTCGGGTGAGGACGCTGGTGCGGCCGTCGAGTTCGCGCAGGCGCGCGAGCTTCGAGGGGAGATGCTTGCGGCTGGTGAACGGGGGCAGGACGCGGACCGTCCAGGGGGCCTTGTGAGTGCCCTGGCGGGAGAAGAGCCGCAGGGGGCCGTAGGAGCGAATCGTCACTCGGTCGGCCTGGCGGTCGCCGCGGCGGGTGGGGCGTAGGCGAGTGGTGAGGCGTCGGCGTTCGCCGGCGGGGACGGTCAGCTGATGGCGGGAGGCTTTCACTTCGGTGCCGGGCTGCCAACTGCTGGGGGCCCAGGCGTCGCGCATGTGGGCGCGGAGGGGGCGACCGGACGGGTTGGTGACGGTGAGGGTGACGTCGGCGGCCTCGCCCAGGCGGGCGGAGGTGTCACCGGAGCGTGCCAGGCCGAGTCGTCGTACGGGTGCCGCCAAGGCGAAGTCGCAGGCGCAGGCCACCGCCAGGGGGGCGTTGACGGCGAGGATGCCCGTCCAGCTGGGTTCCCAGATGCCGACAGGGAGAGAACCCAGGGCTGCGAGGAGTGCGGCGCGTCCGGTGAGGGCCATCAGCGGGGGACCGGGACGTGGGCGAGGATCGCGTTGATGACGGAGTCGGCCGTCACGCCCTCCATCTCGGCCTCCGGGCGCAGTTGTACGCGGTGGCGGAGGGTGGGGAGGGCCAGCGCCTTCACGTCGTCGGGGATCACGTAGTCGCGGCCCGTCAGCCACGCCCATGCGCGTGAGGTGGCCAGGAGGGCCGTGGCGCCGCGCGGGGACACACCCAGGGTGAGGGAAGGGGACTCGCGTGTGGCGCGGCAGATGTCGACGACGTAGGCGGTGATCTCGGGGGAGATCGTGGTTTTGGCGACCGCGGCGCGTGCGGCTTCGAGGTCGGCGGGGCCTGCCACGGGGCGTACGCCGGCGGCGCGCAGGTCGCGGGGGTTGAAGCCCTCGGCGTGGCGGGTGAGGACGTCGATCTCGTCCTGGCGGGAGGGGAGGGGGATCGTCAGTTTGAGGAGGAAACGGTCCAGCTGGGCTTCGGGGAGGGGGTAGGTGCCCTCGTATTCGACCGGGTTCTGGGTCGCGGCGACCAGGAACGGGTCGGGGAGGAGGCGGGGGGTGCCGTCGACGGTCACCTGGCGTTCCTCCATGGCCTCCAGGAGGGACGACTGGGTTTTGGGCGGGGTGCGGTTGATCTCGTCCGCGAGGAGGAGGTTGGTGAAGACCGGGCCGGGCTGGAAGGAGAACTCGGCGGAGCGCGTGTCGTAGACCAGGGAGCCCGTCACATCGCTCGGCATGAGGTCGGGGGTGAACTGGACGCGCTTGGTGTCGAGTTCGAGTGCGGATGCGAGGGCGCGGACGAGCAACGTTTTGGCGACCCCAGGGACTCCTTCCAGTAGTACGTGTCCGCGGCAGAGGAGGGCGACGACGAGACCGGTCACGGCGGGGTCCTGGCCGACCACGGCTTTGGCGATCTCGGCGCGCAGGGCTTCCAGGGAGGCCCTGGCGGGGCCCGGGTCCCCGGTGGTCCCGGCGTTGTCAGTGGTCGGGTCCATCATGAACGGCGTACCTCTCTTTCGAGGGCGTCGAGTTGGTCGGCTAGGGAGATGAGGGCTGCGTCGTCGCTGGGCGTCGGGCCGAAGAGGAGGGGCTGCAGGGACTGTCCGTCTCCCTCTCTGTGGAGATGGGCGGACAGAGCGGTGAGCAGTGCTTCGGGCGCATGCGCCTGGGTGACGGGGACGCCTACGAGGGGGGCGAGGCGGGTGCGGGTGGTGGAGCGAAGAGCGGTGGCCGCGCGGTCGCGGGCGTTGGCTTTGCGGTAGAGGCGGGCGCGGCCTTCGACGGTTTCGGAGGCGCGGATCGCCACGGGGAGTTTCTCGGGCACGAGCGGGCCCAGTCGGCGTGCCCTCCACAGGGCGGCGAGTGCTGCCGCGAAGAAGAGCTGGAGTGTGCCCCACAGCCAGCCCGAGGGGAGCAGGTCGAGGAAGCCCTTTTCCTCGTCCGGGTCGGTGGCTGAGGGGTCGGAGAGCGAGGGGAGGTACCAGACCAGATGGGGGCGGGAGCCGAGGAGTTGGAGGGCGAGCGAGGCGTTGCCCTGCTCGTCGAGGGTGTCGTTGTAGAGGATGTCGGGGGCGCCGAGCACTACGGTGTCGCCGTCTCCGGAAGCCGCGGGGACGCGCACCAGGGTGGGCAGGCGCTCGCTGGGGTAGCACTCGTCGTAGCCGGGCTGTGTGACGGTGTAGCGGATACCGCCGGTGTCGGCGGAGCCCGCGCGCTGGGCCGCCGGCAGGGCGCAGTCGGGGGAGAGCGTCGAGTCGAGGCTGGTGGCGGGGTTCGCGACGACGCCGGGGGCCAGACGTTCCACGGACGAGCTGCCGGGGGCGACGACGAGGGTGCGGCCGCCGGAGTCGGCGGTCGCGGAGTGCAGTTGGCTCTGCTGGCGGTGCGTCAGGAGGTCGGGTATGGCGATCAGGAGCGTGGTGTCGGGGCCGGCCGCGGCGCGTGCTTCGTCGAGGGTGGTGACCACTCGGGTGTCGACGCCTCGGTCGGCGAGGAGTTCGGCGACGGCGCGGCTGCCGTAGGGGTCCGCGGAGCGCGGGTCGAGGCCGCCGTGGCGTTCGGTGGAGCGGATCGCCGCGATCGCCACGGCCGCGACGAGGAGAAGCACGAGGGCGAGCACGACGCCTCGCGCGCGGGTCCACACCTGGCGGACGGTGGGCGAGGCCGAGGTGGACGGGAGCGTGGCCTCGGTGGTCATTCGGCGGCTCCCTGGCGGGCGTTGTGGGCCGCGCTGTGGCTGCTCGCACTGGCCGCGAGCACCGGCTTGCTGTGTTCCAGGTCGCGGTCGAGTTCGGCGATGCGGTGGTACGACTGCTCGGTCGCGGCCCGGCCGCCGTACGTGACGTCGTCGAAGTCCCGGGCCGCGGCGCGCAGCCGGTCCGTGTGGGAGGGCAGGGCGCGGCCCGCTTCCGCGGCGGCCTCGTCCGCGGTGCGGCCGGGGCGGATGTCGAGGAGGGTGCGTTCCTCCAGGGAGCGAACGATGGCTCGCATGCGTTCCTGGACGGCCTGGTTCCAGTGGCCCTGCGCGGCGTGTGCCTCGGCGGCCGCGCGATGGCCGGCGGCGCTTCGTGGGCGGTCGTCGAACAGGGCGGCGGAGGAGGCCGGCCCGCGGCGCGGAGTGCCGAGGCGCCACCACAGCGCGGCGACGACCAGGAGGACGGCGGCGATGACGACGACGAGGCCGAGTGGTCCCCCTGGTGTTGCGGACGCAGCGGAGTTGAACAGCTTGTCGACCCAGTCCCAGAACGCGTTGAGGGCGCGCTGGAACCAGCTGGGGTCGTTCTCGTGGTACATGCGCTTGGACAGCTCGCGACGGGCCGCCTCTCGCGCGGGGTCGCGCGGGATCGTCAGTGGTGGTTCGTCGGACCGTGCCAGTGACAGCACGGATGTGTCTTTGGCGCGCAGCATGGTGAGCACTCCCCCCGGCAGGTTCACCGCATCAGCTCCCGGGCGTGGGGCCGGTGCCGTAGTCCTGGACGCCGGCTGCCCGGGCCAGTTCGAGGTCGAGGCCCTCGCGGCGGATGCGCTGGTCGATGTAGAGGAGCACGGTGACGCCCGCCGTGATCGGGAAGGTGATCATGGAGCCGATCACCGAGCCGATGCCGCTGATGATGAGGAACGTCCAGCCGAGGTCGCCGGTGCCGTTGACGAAGCCGCCGACACCCTCGCCGCTGAGCGCTGCGGCGAGGAAGGTGAAGGGGATGACGACGATCGCCGCGACGATGTTCGCGATGATCCCGGCCAGCAGCTGAATGCCGAGGACCCGCCACCAGGAACCGCGGACCAGCTTCGTGGAGCGGCTCATCGACTTCACGATGCTCTGCTTCTCCAGCATCAGCGCGGGCGAGGCCAGGGAGAAGCGGATCATCAGCCACAGCGCGACGACGCCGGCGCCGAGGACGCCCAGGATGACGAGGGCGATGCCGCCGCCGTTCGAGCCCGCAGCCGCCACGAGGATGCCGGGCAGTGCCCCGACGGCAAGCACACCGAAGGTGAGGAGCAGCAGAAGGAAGATCAGGCCGAACAGCCTGGGCACCTGCGGGCGAGCGTCGCGCCAGGCCTCACCGGTGGTGACCGGCCTGCCGAGCACGGCCCGGCTGGTGACCGTTGTCAGCAGCGCGGTCGCGGCGATCGTGCCGATCAGGGAGATAAGGAAGACGACAGTGCTGCCGACCATGGTCTCGCCCAGGGCGCGGGTCAGCTCGTCGGCGCTGGCGCTGGGATCGTTGAGGGCCTCGGTCCCTGCGCTGTCGTTCAGGACGAAGCCCTGGAGCAGGATGACGAGGACCTCGGTCACGACCGCGACGGTCAGCGAGATGCCGAGGACTGTGCGCCAGTAAGTGCGCATGGTGGAGACCGCGCCGTCCAGGATCTCGCCCACGCCGAGCGGGCGCAGGGGGATCACACCGGGCTTGGCCGCGGGCGGGGGGCCGCCCCAGCCGCCGCCCCAGCCCGGGGGAGGGCCGTAGCCTCCGGGCGGGCCGGTGGGGGGCTGGGATCCCCAGCCCGGGCCGGGCGGCGGGGGCGGAGGTGTCTGAGCGGGAGCGGCGGGGCCTGTGGGGGCGGACCACTGGCCGGGGGGCGGCTGTTCCTGGGACCACTTCGAGTCGGCGTCCTGCGGGCTGTCCTGCGGCTCGTGCGCGGGGTTCGCAGTCTCGGGCCGGTCGGCGGGCTCGGCGGGATCGGACGTGCCGGGCTTGTGCCCGTCGGGCGGGGCGGATCCGGGCGAGGCCCAGCCCGGAGTGTCGTTCATCGTCGCTCCTTCACGGTGCCCGTCCGCGGTCGCGGCGGCAGGTTGGCAGCCATCGTGCCATGGGGTGGTCGGCGAAGGACCAGCCGCGGTATGAGCTGCACACCTTCAATACTCCGGCGCACAAGGGGCAGACTGACGACATGGCTGATCAGTACGCGCAAATCGGCGAGGACAGCAAGCCCACCGAGATTCCTGCAATCCGCTGGGAGGAGCCACCCGAAGGCCCCGTCCTGGTGCTTCTCGACCAGACGAGGCTGCCGGCCGAGGAGGTCGAACTGGTCTGTACGGACGCGTCCGCGCTGGTGGAGGCGATCCGTTCGCTCGCCGTGCGCGGGGCGCCGTTGCTCGGCATCGCGGGGGCGTACGGTGTCGCGCTCGCCGCCGCGCGCGGGTTCGACGTGGATGAGGCGGCGGCCGTGCTGGCGGGCGCGCGCCCGACCGCGGTGAATCTCGCCGTCGGGGTGCGCAGAGCCGAGGCCGCGTACCGGGCCGAGCTCGCGAAGAGTGGTGACGAGGAGCTGGCGGCCGGGGCTGCGCTGGCGGCGGCACGCAGGCTGCACCGGGAGGACGCGGCGGCCAGTGCCGCGATGGCCGAGCGTGGGCTGGCACTCCTGGACGAACTGCTGCCGGGTGGCGGGCACCGGATCCTGACGCACTGCAACACCGGTTCGCTGGTGTCGGGCGGCGAGGGGACGGCGTTCGCGGTGGCGCTCGCGGCTCACCGGGCGGGGCAGCTGCGGCGGCTGTGGGTGGATGAGACGCGTCCGCTGCTCCAGGGTGCCCGGCTGACGGCGTACGAGGCGGCGCGCAGCGGGATGGCGTACACCTTGCTGACCGACAACGCGGCGGGTTCGCTGTTCGCGGCCGGGGAGGTGGACGCGGTGCTGATCGGGGCCGACCGGATCGCGGCCGACGGGTCGGTGGCGAACAAGGTGGGGAGCTATCCGCTCGCGGTGCTCGCGCGCTACCACCATGTGCCGTTCATCGTGGTGGCGCCGGTGACCACGGTCGATCCGGACACGCCGGACGGGGCGTCGATCGAGGTGGAGCAGCGGGCCGGGCACGAGGTGACCGAGATCGCGGCGCCCCAGGTCCCGGTGGCGGGATTCGAGGCGGGCGGTGGGATTCCGGTGGCGCCGCTGGGGACCCAGGCGTACAACCCGGCCTTCGATGTGACGCCGCCCGAGCTGGTGACGGCGATCGTCACGGAGGAGGGCGTGGTGTCGCCGGTGACGGCCGAGGCTCTTGCTGAGCTGTGTGCAAGGTCCCGGGAGGTGACGACCAGCTGATCCGGATGTGGTGGCCACGTATTCCGCCTGAATCCACGGTGGACCGTCGCGGCGGCGGCCGAGGCAGACAGTGACGGTCCAGTACGACTAAGGTCACTGGTCGGTGAGCTGTCTCACCACTGCCTTCACCACTGTTATGAGAATGGGATGATGTCTTTATGAAGGGACGAGTCCTTGTCGTCGACGACGACACCGCACTTGCCGAGATGCTGGGCATTGTGCTGCGTGGTGAAGGTTTTGAGCCGTCTTTCGTAGCCGACGGTGACAAGGCGCTGGCCGCGTTCCGTGAGGCCAAGCCGGATCTGGTGCTGCTGGATCTGATGCTGCCCGGGCGGGACGGCATCGAGGTGTGCCGCCTGATCAGGGCGGAGTCCGGGGTGCCGATCGTGATGCTCACGGCGAAGAGCGACACCGTCGATGTGGTCGTGGGCCTGGAGTCCGGTGCCGACGACTACATCGTGAAGCCGTTCAAGCCGAAGGAGCTCGTGGCCCGGATCCGGGCGCGGCTTCGGAGGTCGGAGGAGCCGGCTCCCGAGCAGCTCGCCATCGGTGACCTGGTCATCGACGTGGCCGGGCACTCCGTGAAGCGGGACGGGCAGTCGATCGCGTTGACGCCGCTGGAGTTCGACCTGCTGGTCGCGCTCGCGCGCAAGCCGTGGCAGGTGTTCACGCGTGAGGTGCTCCTCGAGCAGGTGTGGGGCTACCGCCACGCCGCCGACACCCGGCTCGTCAATGTGCATGTGCAGCGGCTGCGCTCCAAGGTCGAGAAGGACCCGGAGCGGCCGGAGATCGTGGTGACCGTCCGTGGTGTGGGGTACAAGGCAGGGCCCAGCTGACATGTCCGGAGACAGTGCTGCTTCGTCGCCGGGACGGACCGGGGCGGGTGCGGGGCGGCCTGTCGGGCGGAAGTCGGCGGGTTCCCGCTGGGGACGTTTCGTCGAGGGTGGGCTGCTTCAGGGGGGAGTCCAGGGCAGCCCGGTCCTCAGGCTTTTCATGCGTTGGGTGCGCCGGCCGCTGCTGCCCGTGATGCGGCTCTGGCGGCGCAACATCCAGCTCAAGGTCGTCGCCACGACCCTGCTGATGTCGCTCGGTGTGGTGCTTCTGCTGGGCTTCGTCGTCATCGGGCAGGTGCGCAACGGGCTCCTCGATGCCAAGGTCAAGGCGTCGCAGAGCCAGGCCACCGGAGGGTTTGCGGTGGCCAAGCAGAAAGCGGACGAGGCCGGTGCCGGGACCGACGACGCGGCCCCGGCGGAGGGTCAGTCCGACCAGTTCGTCATCGAGTGGATGAGCAACCTCGTCTACTCGCTCTCCAGCGGCGGTCAGGGCGCCTTCGACGTGGTGACCCTGCCCGTGGGCGGCGACAGCGGGAGCGGGCGCGGACCGCGTGCCTCGGGCGATGTCGACCCGACGGCCAGCGTCCCCGAGGCTCTGCGCGAGAAGATCGACGAGAGCACCACGGCTGCCCAGAGCTACACCCGCATCGTCTACGACCCCTACCAGGATCCCCAGCCGGCCCTGGTCATCGGCAAGCAGGTCAACGACCCCAACGGCGACCCGTACCAGCTGTACTACCTCTTCCCGCTCACGCAGGAGGAGAAGTCGCTCAGCCTGGTCAAGGGCACCCTGGCGACCGCCGGGCTCTTCGTCGTCGTACTCCTCGGCGCGATCGCCTGGCTGGTCGTGCGGCAGGTTGTCACGCCGGTGCGGATGGCCGCCGGGATCGCGGAGCGGCTGTCCGCCGGGCGGCTCCAGGAGCGCATGAAGGTCACCGGTGAGGACGACATCGCGCGGCTCGGTGAGGCCTTCAACAAGATGGCGCAGAATCTTCAGTTGAAGATCCAGCAGCTGGAGGACCTGTCGCGGATGCAGCGGCGGTTCGTGTCTGACGTGTCGCACGAGCTGCGGACGCCGCTGACGACCGTACGGATGGCCGCCGACGTCATCCATGACGCCCGCGAGGACTTCGATCCGATGACCGCGCGGTCGGCCGAGCTGCTCGCCGACCAGCTGGACCGGTTCGAGACGCTGCTCGCGGACCTGCTGGAGATCAGCCGCTTCGATGCGGGCGCGGCGGCGCTGGAGGCGGAGCCGATAGACCTCAGGGAGGTCGTACGGCGAGTGGTCGGCGGGGCAGCGCCACTCGCCGAGCGCAAGGGCACCACGGTCCGGGTCGTGGGCGACCAGCAGCCCGTCGTCGCCGAGGCCGACGCCCGGCGCGTGGAGCGGGTGCTGCGCAATCTCGTCGTCAACGCCGTCGAGCACGGTGAGGGCAAGGACGTCGTGGTCAAGCTGGCTTCGGCGGGCGGGGCGGTCGCGATCGCGGTGCGCGACTACGGCGTCGGGCTCAAGCCCGGCGAGGCCACGCGCGTGTTCAGCCGTTTCTGGCGGGCCGACCCGGCACGCGCGCGTACCACCGGCGGTACGGGACTGGGGCTGTCCATCGCCCTGGAGGACGCGCGGCTGCACGGCGGCTGGCTGCAGGCGTGGGGCGAGCCGGGCGGCGGTTCACAGTTCCGGCTGACGCTGCCGAGGACGGCCGACGAGCCACTGCGGGGCTCGCCGATACCCCTGGAGCCCAAGGACTCGCGCCGCAATCGTGGACTCAATGACGCCGGTCTGCCGCGTGGTGGCGGCGACAAGACGGCCACCGTGCCGGTTCAGCCGACGGGTGGCCAGGTGACCTCGCGGGACCCGATAGCGCCCAGGTCGGCCTCCGCGACACCCACGGCCGATCCGACGGCGCTGCCCGGCAACGGCGCACGCGTGGTGCCCCGGCCGACGTCCGGTGCGCCACGGCCGGACAGCACTTCCGCCGGGGAAAGGCCCGGCGGTGAGACCGTGAGCCGCCCGGACGTCGCCGGGTCGCAGGAGTCGTACGAACAGCAGGAGTCGTACGAACAGCAGGGGGAGGCATTCCGTGGACGCTGACCGCGAGGGGGGCGGCCGGCACACGCCGAGGCGGGCTATGGCGTACGCCGCCTGTGGTGTCGTACTGCTGGCGGGATGTGCCTCCATGCCGGACAGCGGGGATCTGCGCGGGGTCGACGCCACCCCGCGGCAGGACACCCAGGTGCGGGTCTACGCGATGCCGCCGCAGGAGGACGCCGAGCCCCTGGACATCGTGCAGGGCTTTCTGGAGGCGCTGACCAGCGACGATCCGGACTACGAGACGGCCCGCAAGTACCTGACCCGGAGTGCGGCGAAGCAGTGGCAGCCGGGGCTGTCCACCACGGTGCTCGACGACGGGCCCGGGGCCGACGTCGTGCCTCCCGTGGGCCGGGAGCAGGGCGATGACACGGCGTTCACGCTGACCGGCACCAAGGTGGCCGTGGTGGACGCGCAGCAGTCGTACACGCCGGCCTCCGGCGAGTACCGGGAGACCGTGCACCTCGTGCACGAGAAGAAGACCAAGCAGTGGCGGATCGACAGCCCTCCGCCGGGTGTCGTCATGGGGAAGTCGGACTTCCAGCGCAACTACGTGTCCGTCAACAAGTACTACTTCGCCTCGAACACCAGGGCGGCGACGGCTCCGCAGACCGTCGCGGTCGCCGATCCCGTGTATGTGCGCGAACGCGTGGACCCCATGACGCAGTTGGTGCGATCCCTGCTCAGCGGGCCGACGAGCTGGCTCGACCCCGTTGTCAGGACGCGCTTTCCGACGGGTACCGCGCTGAAGAACGGCGTCTCCTCGCTGACTCCCGACGACCAGAACATGTTGACGGTGCCGCTCAATGCCAAGGCCGGGCACGTCGGTATGGACCAGTGCGAAGCGATGGCGACCCAGCTGCTGTTCACCCTGCAGAACCTCACCCCCGCGGTGGACATGGTGGAAGTGCAGGCGGACGGCAAGCAGTCGTGTTCCGTGAAGGAGAACGAGGCCAACGGCATCGCCACGCGCGGTTCGGTCGAGAATCCCGCGTACCTGTACTTCGTGGACGGCCGGCACCGGCTGGTGCGGATTTCGGCCGAAGCGGATGCCGGCGGGACGAAGGCCGATCCGGTGCCGGTGCCCGGAGCCCTGGGCGACGGCGACAAGGACCTGCGGTCGGTGGCCGTCTCGCGTGACGAGCACACGGCGGCCGGTGTCGGCATCGACGGCAAGGCGCTGTACGTCGGGTCGCTGGTGTCGGGCGGGTCACTCGGGGATCCGGTGCTGGTCAGCAGCGGCAAGACGGCCGAGGACCGGCTGACCACGCCGAGCTGGGACACCGAGGGCGATCTGTGGGTGGCCGACCGGAACCCCGCCGATCCGCGGCTGCTGCTGTTCAAGGAGGGCGCGGGCAAGCCGCTTGAGGTGGCGACTCCTGGGCTGGACGGGCGTATCAAGGACCTGCGGGTGGCCGCCGACGGGGTGCGGATCGCGCTCGTCGTGGAGAAGGGCGGCAAGCAGTCTCTGTTCGTCGGGCGTATCGAGCGGGAGGGCAGGACCGGGGATCCGCAGAGCGTCTCGGTGCGGGAACTGCGCTCCACCACGCCTGATCTGGAGGAGGTCACGACCATGTCCTGGGCCGGCGACAGCAGGCTCGTGGTGGTCGGACGTGAGCAGGGTGGTGTGCAGCAGACGCGGTACGTCCAGGTCGACGGCTCCACTCCGGAGGGGCCGCCGCCGGCCGCACTCACGGGTGTGAAGGAGATCGCCGCGTCCGAGGACGACGAGATGCCGTTGGTGGCCTACTCGGAGGACGGGATCGTACGGCTGCCTTCCGGGGCGCAGTGGCAGAAGGTGGACGCGGAGGGGACGGCGCCGGTCTATCCGGGGTGAGGTGACGGGACCGCGCTGTCGGGAGCGGCTGCTTTTGCCGGGGCGAGGCCCTGGTGGGGGTGGCCGCTTTTGTTCTGGGGCGGGTGGGATTCGCGGCTGGTCGGGCGCGCTGGATTCGCTGGGTGGGACGGCTTCGTTGTGTGGCTTCGTTGTGTGGCTTCGTTGTGTGGCTTCGTTGTGTGGCTTCGTTGTGTGGCTTCGTTTGTACGAGGGACTGATTCGCGGGCTGTGTTCGGCCGACCGATTGCTTTATGGGAGGCCGGAGATTGTGGTGGGAACTGTTGTTCGTGCCGAAGGCGGTTTTCCACAGGGAGTTATCCACAGGGGTGGCCGGTCGGGTTCGGTGTTGGCACAGTGGTGGGCATGCGGGGGTGGTGGCGGGACCTGACCGATCTGGTGCTGCCGGCCGAGTGCGGGGGCTGTGGGAGGCCTCGCACGGTGCTCTGTCCGGAGTGCCGTGCCGCCTTGGACGGGGCCGCACCGAGCCGGGTACGACCGGTGCCGGAGCCGCCCGGACTGCCGGTCGTGCACGCGGCTGCTCGGTATGCGGACTCGGTACGGGCGGTGTTGCTGGCCCACAAGGAGCGGGGGGCGCTGGGTCTGGCTGCGCCGCTCGGTACGGCTCTTGCGGGGGCGGTGCGTGCGGCGGTGTGGGAGGTGTGTGAGCCGGGCGGTGGGGGATTTGCGTCGGGGTGGCCTCGGGGGTCCAGGGAGGAGGGCTGCGGGGCTTTGGTCGGGCCCGGTGGAGAGGTGGGGAGTGCGTCTTCCGGTCGGGTGACGGTGGGCCTTGACGGGGGCCGGGCTGGTGGGGTGGGTGCTTCTTTGGGGCGGGGTGGCGCGGTGGGTGCGTGCGGCGGGCGGGACGGCGCTGCGGGTGCGTCCGCGGCCCGAGCCGGTGGGGAGGGGTGGTCGTGGGCGGTCGGCGGTACAGGTGAAGCAGCTTTGGCCCGGGGTGGTGGCGTGTCGGGGTCGGAGGCTCTGGCCATGGGCCGTGATTCGTCGGGAGCCCCGGCTCTGGGCCGGGGTGGTGACGTGCCAGGAGTAGAACCTCTGGCCAGGCGTGGAGATGTGCCAGGAACAGAAGTCTGGGCCGAGGGCAGCGTGCTGAGTGGTGAGGCCCCCTCCGGGGGCGGTGGCCTGGGGGCGGAGGCGTTCCTCGGGGGCGGGCGGAGGGGGGACGGGCTCGGTGTGCCGGTGCTGCTCGTTCCCGTGCCGTCCGCGCGGCGGGCGGTTCGGGCTCGGGGGCATGATCCGGCGCGGCGGATCGCGCTCGCGGCGGCGGGGGAGCTGCGGCGGGCGGGGATGCATGCGCGGGTGGTGGCCGTACTGCGGCAGCGGCGGTGGGTGGCCGACCAGTCGGGGCTCAACTCTCGGCAGCGGCTGGAGAATCTCGCGGGTGCGCTGACCGTGGTTCCCGGCGGCGGACGTCTGCTGGCCGAAGGGCTTGTCGTGCTGGTCGACGACCTGATGACGACAGGCGCGTCCCTCGCCGAGGCGGCACGGGCCGTCCGGGAGGCGCGGGCTCGGGAGAACATCGGGAACCGCGGTGAACAGATGAGGGCCGGACACCGTGATCAACGGCAACAGGGGGCGGGAGGGCGCAGGGAGTGCCGGCCGCTGGAGACGGGTGCACGGCAGGGTCATCGGCAACCGGGGACAGCGGGACAGCACGTCCAAGAGGGAACGGACGAATGGCATGGGCGGCAGCGCCAGGACGTGAACGGGCGCCGTGGCGGACGCGTGGTGGCCGGATGCGACGGTGAAGGGGCGGACTTCGTGTACACCGCTGCAACTCGGGAAAGCATGGGGGAACGGTTGGTCACAGTGGCAGAGGAGGACACGGACCGGGAGCGCTGCTCGGTGACAGCGGCGGGCGTCGGTGGCGTCCATGGCGTGGTCTGCGCGGCTGTGGTCGCGGCCTCACCGGATTCCTTCGAAATAAACCGGAACTGACTGCGTAGTTGCATCGTTGCAGGTTACGAGAGGATCAATTCACCTGAACGGAGGTACGCCGCGGTAGAGGGTGACGACATCCGTCCAGGCGAGATATGTTCGGTTGTGAGAGAAAGGCGCAGGCCACGCCTCGCAAATCCGAATGCCGTGCCCGCGGGATTTCCACCATCACCCGCGACGGTGGAATGGAGATCTTGCCCGCGGGGGAGGAGGTGGAAGTCACCGAGTCCGAGGTTCCGGGGCTCACCGGAGCCTGGTGCAAAAGGGAGACGCTCCGCATCGAGGCGGAGCGATCCGGGAACGGAGTTCTGCGTGGACATCGTCGTCAAGGGCCGCAAGACCGAGGTGCCCGAGCGGTTCCGCAAGCACGTGGCCGAGAAGCTGAAGCTGGAGAAGATCCAGAAGCTCGATGGCAAGGTGATCAGCCTCGACGTCGAGGTGTCCAAGGAGCCGAACCCCCGACAGGCCGACCGTTGTGACCGAGTGGAGATCACGCTCCGCTCCCGCGGTCCGGTGATCCGGGCGGAAGCGGCAGCCAGCGACCCGTACGCGGCACTCGACCTGGCGGCGGAGAAGCTGGATGCCCGGCTGCGCAAGGAGCACGACAAGCGCCACACACGCAGGGGCGCACGGCGACTCACGGCTGCCGAGGTCGCCGACCACGTTCCGGGCGCGGCGACGCTCAACGGCAACGGGCAGGCCGTTCACGAGGAAGAGTCGGACGGTGTGCCCACCAAGAAGATCGGCTCGCTGGAGATCAAGGGTGAGGGCCCCCTCGTGGTCCGCGAGAAGACCCACGTCGCCTCCCCGATGACCCTCGACCAGGCGCTCTACGAGATGGAACTGGTCGGGCACGACTTCTATCTGTTCGTCGACTCCGAGACCAAGGAACCGAGTGTCGTCTACCGGCGGCACGCCTACGACTACGGCGTCATCCACCTGAGCACGGACCCGATGGTCGCCCGGGCGCACTCTCCCGCGGCCGGAGACACGACGGGTGGCTGACCCTCCCGGATGACAGCTGAGCCGGTGCCCCTGGAGCGCTTGTGCGCCCCCAGGGGCACCCGCGTGCGACCATTTCGCGTCCCGCTCTGTCATCTCACTGTCGTCCGGGCATGAAATCATGGCCACACCGGCCCAACCGGTGGGTCGTTGCCTTGGGTTGGCGATGGCACAGGACCAGCCACAGCCTTCAGGGGGAGGAACGATGGCGGACAGCTTCGGACCGCTGCACGGCGAGGACGCCGGCGATGGCGTCGTCAGCATGGGCACGGACGCTGGCTCTCCACGCAAGGAGCCGATCCGGGTTCTCGTCGTGGACGACCATGCACTCTTCCGGCGCGGACTGGAGATCGTGCTCGCGGCCGAGGAGGACATCCAGGTCGTGGGGGAGGCGGGTGACGGCGCGGAGGCCGTCGACAAGGCCGCGGACCTGCTGCCGGACATCGTTCTGATGGATGTGCGGATGCCCAAGCGGGGCGGGATCGAGGCGTGCACCTCCATCAAGGAAGTGGCACCCAGCGCCAAGATCATCATGTTGACGATCAGCGACGAGGAAGCCGACCTCTACGACGCGATCAAGGCCGGCGCGACCGGATATCTCCTCAAGGAGATCTCCACGGACGAGGTGGCGACCGCCATTCGCGCGGTGGCCGACGGACAGTCGCAGATCAGTCCTTCCATGGCGTCGAAGCTGCTCACCGAGTTCAAGTCGATGATCCAGCGGACGGACGAGCGGCGTCTCGTGCCCGCCCCGCGGCTGACCGACCGTGAGCTGGAGGTCCTCAAGCTCGTCGCCACCGGGATGAACAACCGCGATATCGCGAAGGAGTTGTTCATCTCCGAGAACACCGTGAAGAACCATGTGCGCAACATCCTGGAGAAGCTGCAGCTGCACTCCAGGATGGAAGCGGTGGTCTACGCGATGCGGGAGAAGATCCTCGAGATCCGCTGATTCGGCTCCCGGTCAGCGCAAGGCCGTCGTCAGCGCTCCGGTGACTTCCTTGGCGAGGGGCTCGCGCAGGTCTGGCGCGTCCACCCGCTCGACCCGAATGTCCGTGCAGTCCACCCAGCTCGCCGCCTCGACCAGGGCCTGGGCCACCGCCGGAACCGCCTTCGGGCCGTCCAGGGTGACTTGCCTGGCCACCAGCGTGCTCCCCTCGCGGGCCGGGTCCACGCGGCCCACGAGACGGCCACCGGCCAGCACCGGCATCGCGAAATAGCCGTAGACCCGCTTGGGCTTGGGGACGTACGCCTCCAGTCGGTGGGTGAAGCCGAAGATCCGCTCCGTGCGCGCGCGTTCCCAGATCAGGGAGTCGAACGGGGACAGCAGGGTGGTGCGGTGGCGGCCGCGCGGGGGTGTCTCCAGAGCCGCGGGGTCGGCCCAGGCAGGCTTGCCCCAGCCCTCGACCGTGACCGGCACCAGGCCGGAGTCGGCTATCACCGCGTCGACCTGTTCGCCCTTGAGGCGGTGGTAGTCGGCGATGTCCGCGCGGGTACCGACCCCCAGGGACTGGCCGGCGAGACGAACCAGGCGGCGCAGGCACTCGGCGTCCTCCAGCTCGTCGTGGAGCAGGTCGGCGGGGACGGCGCGCTCGGCGAGGTCGTACACACGCTTCCAGCCACGACGCTCCACGCAGACCACCTCGCCGTACATCAGGGCGCGCTCGACGGCGACCTTGGTGCCCGACCAGTCCCACCACTCGCTGGTCTTCTTCGCGCCGCCCAACTCCGTGGCGGTGAGGGGCCCTTCGGTGCGGAGCTGCTTGATGACCTGGTCGTAGGTGCCGTCCGGGAGCTGGTGGTTCCAGTGCGGGCGGCTGCGGTAGGCGCGGCGGCGGAAGGCGAAGTGGGGCCATTCCTCGATGGGGAGGATGCACGCCGCGTGCGACCAGTACTCGAAAGCGTGGGGTCGTGCCGGAGGCGCGCCAAGGGGAGCAGTCGTCCAGTAGGCGCTCTCCACCTTCTGGCGGCCCACCGCGCCGAGACGGGCGTACGGGATCAACTCGTGGGAGCGGGCGAGCACCGAGATGGTGTCGAGTTGGACCGCCCCGAGGTGACGGAGGACGCCGCGGACTCCGGCCCGGCGGTCGGGGGTGCCGAGGAAGCCCTGGGCGCGCAGCACGATGCGGCGGGCCTCGTCGGCCGAAAGGTCGGTGGCGGGAGGCGGGGTCGTCATGGGTCCGAACGATAGGGCCCGGCACTGACAACGCGAGGTGACCTGCGGATCTACTGAGAGGAGGGAAGATACTGCGCCGTCGACGGCAGGCCCAGGTCCGAGGGGAGCAACGCGCCCACCCAGCAGTCCCGGCGTACGCCCTGGTGGACGAGCGAGGAACGCAGTACACCCTCGATGGTGAAGCCGGCGCGCTCCGCCACCGCGCGCGAGGCGTGGTTGCCGACCTCCGCCCGCCATTCGACGCGGTCGATCGACCACTCGCTGAAGGCCCAGCGGGCGGCGGCCTCGACGGCCTCGGTGACGTAGCCGTTGCCGCGCTGTTCCTTGGCGCTCCAGTAACCGATCTCGGCCGTCCCCGCGGAGCGCTTGGTGAGGCTGAGCATGCCCACCAGCTCCTCTCCTTCGGAAAGGAAGAGGCCCCAGGTGAACATCGTGTCGTTCGCCCAGCCTTCCGGGACCAGCTGCCCCGTGAAGCCCTCGGCGTGCTCGCGCAGGTACGGCGAGGGGATCGTGGTCCAGCGCAGGATGTCGGGGTCCTGCACGACCGCGAGGACGGTCTCGGTGTCCCGCGGGGTGGGCGTGCGCAGCAGGAGACGGGCCGTGGTCAGGGTGACGGGTTCCATCAGCTGATTCTGCTCAGGTGTGCGGTGAAGACGCCAATGATTTCGCTGTGAGTGAGCGGGCGATCACAATTCGCGCAATTCGTGGGCGGGGTGCGGCACCATCGGTGTTCCCCGTCCGTTGTTCCCTTTGAAACAGATTTGAAGGAGCTGACAGCCGGCCTGTCCGGCAGGCCTCCCGACGCGGCGGGGTCCTCGCATACGATGGCCGTTGCTCAGTAAGTCAAATGGAAACCGACCGTCCCAGGCCCGACCGGCAAGGAGACCAACCCCCGTGTCCGTCCTCTCGAAGATCATGCGTGCAGGCGAAGGCAAGATCCTGCGCAAGCTGCACCGCATCGCGGACCAGGTCAACTCCATCGAAGAGGACTTCGTCGACCTCTCCGACGCCGAGCTGCGGGCCCTCACCGATGAGTACAAGCAGCGGTACGCCGACGGTGAGAGTCTGGACGACCTGCTGCCCGAGGCGTTCGCCACCGTGCGCGAGGGTGCCAAGCGCGCGCTCGGCCAGCGTCACTACGACGTGCAGATCATGGGGGGCGCCGCCCTCCACCTCGGCTATGTGGCCGAGATGAAGACCGGTGAGGGCAAAACCCTCGTCGGCACGCTGCCCGCGTACCTGAACGCGCTGTCCGGCAAGGGCGTGCACCTGATCACGGTGAACGACTACCTGGCCGAGCGCGACTCCGAGATGATGGGCCGCGTCCACAAGTTCCTCGGCCTGAGCGTCGGTTGCATCCTCTCCAACATGACGCCGGCCCAGCGCCGCGAGCAGTACGCGTGCGACATCACGTACGGCACGAACAATGAATTCGGCTTCGACTACCTGCGCGACAACATGGCGTGGTCCAAGGACGAACTCGTCCAGCGCGGCCACAACTTCGCCATCGTCGACGAGGTCGACTCCATCCTCGTCGACGAGGCCCGTACGCCGCTGATCATCTCCGGTCCGGCCGACCAGGCGACCAAGTGGTACGGCGACTTCGCCAAGCTGGTCACCCGCCTGAAGAAGGGCGAGGCCGGAAACCCGCTCAAGGGCATCGAGGAGACCGGCGACTACGAGGTCGACGAGAAGAAGCGCACGGTCGCCATCCACGAGTCCGGTGTCAGCAAGGTCGAGGACTGGCTGGGCATCGACAACCTCTACGAGTCGGTCAACACCCCTCTGGTGGGCTACCTGAACAACGCCATCAAGGCGAAGGAGCTCTTCAAGAAGGACAAGGACTACGTCGTCATGGACGGCGAAGTCATGATCGTCGACGAGCACACCGGCCGTATCCTCGCCGGCCGCCGCTACAACGAGGGCATGCACCAGGCGATCGAGGCGAAGGAAGGGGTGGACATCAAGGACGAGAACCAGACCCTTGCCACGATCACCCTCCAGAACTTCTTCCGCCTCTACAAGCGCCACGACCACAACGGCAAGGAACAGCCGGGCCTCTGCGGCATGACCGGTACGGCGATGACCGAGGCTGCCGAGTTCCACCAGATCTACAAGCTCGGCGTCGTCCCGATCCCGACCAACCGGCCCATGGTCCGCAAGGACCAGTCGGACCTGATCTACCGCACCGAGGTCGCGAAGTTCGAGGCGGTCGTCGACGACATCGTCGAGAAGCACGAGAAGGGTCAGCCGATCCTCGTCGGCACGACGTCGGTCGAGAAGTCCGAGTACCTCTCCCAGCAGCTCAGCAAGCGCGGCGTCCAGCACGAAGTGCTGAACGCCAAGCAGCACGACCGTGAGGCGACGATCGTCGCCCAGGCCGGCCGTAAGGGCGCCGTCACCGTCGCCACCAACATGGCCGGTCGTGGTACCGACATCAAGCTCGGCGGCAACCCCGAGGACATCGCGGAGGCGGAGCTGCGCCAGCGAGGCCTCGACCCCGAGGAGCACATCGAGGAGTGGGCCGCGGCCCTGCCCGCCGCCCTGGAGAAGGCCGAGCAGGCGGTCAAGGCGGAGTTCGAGGAGGTCAAGGAGCTCGGCGGGCTCTACGTCCTCGGTACCGAGCGGCACGAGTCGCGCCGTATCGACAACCAGCTGCGCGGTCGTTCCGGCCGACAGGGCGACCCCGGCGAGTCCCGCTTCTACCTCTCCCTGGGCGACGACCTGATGCGGCTGTTCAAGGCCCAGATGGTCGAGCGCGTGATGTCGATGGCGAACGTCCCGGACGACGTCCCGATCGAGAACAAGATGGTCACGCGCGCGATCGCGTCCGCGCAGTCGCAGGTCGAGCAGCAGAACTTCGAGACCCGCAAGAACGTCCTGAAGTACGACGAGGTCCTCAACCGCCAGCGCGAGGTCATCTACGGCGAGCGGCGCCGCGTCCTGGAGGGCGAGGACCTGCAGGAGCAGGTCGTGCACTTCATGGACGACACGATCGACGCGTACATCGCGGCGGAGACCGCCGAGGGCTTCGCGGAGGACTGGGACCTCGACCGGCTGTGGGGCGCGTTCAAGCAGCTCTACCCGGTGAAGATCACCGTCGAGGAGCTGGAGGAGGCGGCAGGCGACCGCGCGGGCCTGACCGCCGAGTACATCTCCGAGTCGATCAAGGACGACATCCACGAGCAGTACGAGGCGCGTGAGGCGCAGCTCGGCTCCGAGATCATGCGTGAGCTGGAGCGCCGGGTCGTGCTGTCGGTCCTGGACCGCAAGTGGCGCGAGCACCTCTACGAGATGGACTACCTCCAGGAGGGCATCGGCCTGCGCGCGATGGCGCAGAAGGACCCGCTGGTCGAGTACCAGCGCGAGGGCTTCGACATGTTCACCGCCATGATGGAGGGCATCAAGGAGGAGTCCGTCGGCTACCTGTTCAACCTGGAGGTCCAGGTCGAGCAGCAGGTCGAGGAGGTCCCGGTCGAGGACGAGAAGCCGTCCCTCGCCAAGCAGGACGCGGTTCCGGCGCAGGCCGGCTCGCGCCCCGAGATCCGCGCGAAGGGGCTCGACGCCCCGCAGCGCAGGGACCTGCACTTCTCCGCGCCGACCGTGGACGGCGAGGGCGGTGTCATCGAGGGCGAGTTCGCCGACGACGAGCCCGTGCGCTCCGAGGCGGACGGCCTCACGCGCGCGGAGCGGCGCAAGCAGTCCCGTGGTCGGGGGCGGCGCAAGAAGTAGTGCCTACGGTGCGATGGGCGCCGCAGCGGATCGATGTGACGGTGCGTGTGGCGCCGTGGCATAGGAAGGGCCGGTCACCTCGGGGTGACCGGCCCTTCGGCGTGTGACGGACCAGCGGGCTTCTCCGGGCCTGTCAGTCGTCGTCCGGACGGGGAGCCCGGGAGCCGCCCAGTTCGACCGCGGTGCAGCGCCAGCGGAGGTCCTGGCCCTGTTCCAGGCGGAAGGCCATGGCGCGCAGCTGGTCGCCGGCGCCGATCCGGGCGAAGGCCTCCACAGCGCCCGGTCGGGGGACGTAGTAGCCGATGTCCCGGACGACGGGGCGGGCGCCGCGGGTGCGCAGGGGACCGCGTTCGGCGAGCCAGGCCAGCTCGTCGTAGGCCCGGCCGGCGGTGTGCCGGAGCATCGAGTGGACGGGGCGCTGACCGCTCAGGACGGCGAGGAGGAGGTCTGCGAAGAGATCGGTGGGGCGGGGCTGGGGGACCAGCGGGCGGCGCGGGGTCTGGGACGGGACGACAGGGGCGGTTGCGGGGGCGGGACGGGGCCGGGTGGCGGGGGCTGCGGTGCGTCCGTCGGCGAGTGCTGCTGCGACGCGGGTGGTGGACACAGGACCGGCTGTGCGGCTCGTGTCGGTGGTGGTGCCGGCTGTCCTGGGGCCTGCCGTGGTGCTGCGGCTCGGAGCTCCGGTGACCGGGTCGTTCGTACCCGGGATGCTGTGCGGGCGGGTGTCCGCGGGGCGCGTACGGGTGCGGGGGCCGCTGCCGGGAGTGCCCGGTGGGCGGCCGTCGCCCGGGGCCGTGCGCGGCGCGCTGCCGCCGGGAGCGCGGGGTGGCGTGCCGCTCGGGCGGCGGGAGTCGCCGCGAGCCGGCGGGCGGCTGCCGGGGTGGTGCTGAGCCCTGGTCATGACCTTGTTCATGGGATCCCCGTTCTGCGAGCCCGGAAAGTACCGGGCGGTAACTTCGTTGGGGATCTTGTACGGGGCCGTGGGCCACGGCGGCAAGGAAGCGGCGGGCCGCGTCGGGTCGCCGGAATGTTCACCTATCAGGGTGGTCGGGCAGGGCGGAACCCCGTGACCCCGGGGGTGGGGCGGGTGAATTCCGGGCCCGGGGTGGACGTCCGCCGAGGGGTGGGCAGGGACTCGAAAGGGGACGCCCGCACGTATCCTGAAGGCCTTCGCGGAGCCCTTCCGATCACGTTCTCCGACCACGAAAGCAGCCAGCCATGCGCGTCTACGTCCCCCTGACCCTCTCCGGTCTCGCCGAGGCGTACAAGACGGGTGAGCTGGGGGCCGGACCGCTCCTCGCCTACGCCGTCACACCCGCCCTGCGCGAGTGGTACCTCTCCGACGACATCGAGGAGCTGGAGTACGCGGCGCTGAACCGGGCCGCACTGGCCTCGCTGCGGCTGCTCGCGGTGGACGCCGGGGCCGCGCGGCGCCGGGTGGTGGTGGCCGTCGACGTGGCCGACGGGGCGGCGGCCGCCGATCCCGACCGGGCGCTGGATCCCTCGGCGCTCGGTGAGGTGCGGGTGGCCGGGACGGTGCGGCTGGCCAAGGCGGCCGCGGTGCACGTCGACTCGGACGACGCGGAGGAGGACGTCAGCGCTGCCGTGGACGCGCTGGAGGCGGCCGACGCCGGGGACGACGACGCGCAGTTCGTCGTGGACGGGGCCGAGGACCACGAGCTGCTGTGGTACGCGACACAGGAGATCCCGAATCTGGTGGGACTGGGCGGCTGAGCCCGTGATCCGTCCTGCCGGGTCGCCGCTTTGCCCTCTTTGACCTGCTGGTCTCTTGATTGTCAGTGGGGGCGGGTACGTTTTTGGCATGGGGAAGCTGACAGGGGCGCACATCGTCTGGGACTGGAACGGCACGCTGTTCCACGACAACGACGCGATCATCGGGGCGACGAACGCGGCGTTCGGCGAGCTGGGGCTCGCGCCGATCACGATGGAGCAGTACCGGGCGCTGTACTGCGTGCCGGTTCCGAAGTTCTACGAGCGGCTGCTCGGCCGGCTGCCCACCGACGCGGAGTGGGAGGTCATGGACGAGACCTTCCATCGGTACTACGCCGAGCATCGGGTCGGGTGCGGGCTCACCGACGGGGCGGTGGAGCTGCTCGCGGGATGGCGGTCGGCCGGGCACAGCCAGTCGATCCTCAGCATGTACGTGCACGACGAGCTGCTCCCGCTGGTGCGGGGGTTCGGGATCGAGGCGCACTTCCTGCGGGTGGACGGGCGGACCGGGCCGTCCGGGGGGAGCAAGGCGGAGCACATGGAGCGGCATCTCACCGCGCTGGCGGGGGTCGAGGCGGCTCGGACCGTGGTGATCGGGGACGCCGCGGACGACGCGGTGGCGGCGATGCGGGTGGGGGCTCGGGCCGTGCTCTACACCGGGGGGTCGCACAGTCGCGCCAGTCTCGAGGTGGCGGGGGTGCCGGTGGTCGACACCCTGGCGGAGGCGGTTGCGGAGGCCGAGCGAATAGCGGCGTGACGGTTGTTGTCGGTTCCGCGAGCACGCGGCATGCAGACACCCTGTCGGCTACGCCACCGGCGCCTTCGCCCCGAGCACCCTCAGGAACTCCCGCATCCAGCAGCCCGAGTGGGTCGGGTTCCAGGGCCGGACAGGCCGTGACGCGGCGGCCGCGGAGACCGTCGATCGCGGCGGTGAGCAGCGGGCCGTGGCAGATCTGGGCGACCGGCTTGTCAGCGTCGAAGAAGGACTTGAGGATCTTGCGGAGCTCGGGGTCGTCGCGCAGGTACTCCGGGGCGCGGCCGCCGGGGATGACGAGGGCGGCGTACCGACCGGCGTCGAACTCGGCGAAGGCCAGATGGGCGGGCCAGGCGCAGCCGGGCTTCTCGGTGTAGGTGTCGAAGCCGGGTTCGAAGTCGTGGACGAAGAAGCGGAGCTTCTTGCGGGCGGGGGCCGCGAGGTGGGGGGTAAGGACCTCCTGTGACTCTGCTGCGTCGCCGGTGACGATGAGGTCATGGCCTGGATGCGACGTGGGGGACTGTGCAGAGTGTCAAAGTTCCACCCCAGGTTTTGTACACATACGGCTCATGACGACCCCCCTGTAAGGAGCGATAGCCTTGGTGGCGTGATCAGCGCGATAGTTCGCGGGGGCGCTGTGGCCCCCGCCCTGCGCCCGGTGCGCACGGAACACCTCCGTGGCCGGGCGGCGGTCGCTGGTCCTCGCGGGCGGGACGGGGCCGTAGGGGCCCTCATGACGCCGAGTACACCCTCGTCACCGGCGCGGCAGAGAGCAGCGTCACACCTGGCGGGCGTGTCGAGAATGGCTGATATACCCCCGCTCATCTCACCTTGCGGCATAGCGTCGGAGCAGACCGGAGACCCCGGGCCGTGGCGTCGAGCCGCAGGGGAAGAGACCGTACTTCCTTCTACGTCACGCAACGGCGCGCGACAGGAGTCAGAGGACAATGCAGACCAAGCTGGACGAAGCCAAGGCCGAGCTGCTCGAGAGGGCCGCACGGGTAGCTGAGAACAGCCCGGCCGGGGGGCACCTACCGACTGGGGCGACGGACGAGGACAGCCCCCGTACCCCGGACACCCCGGACAGCGAGACCGTCCTCGCGTTCCTCCAGCGCTACTACCTGCACACGGCCCCCGAAGACCTCACCGACCGCGACCCGGTCGACATCTACGGAGCCGCTCTCTCCCACTTCCGGCTGGGCCAGACGCGCCCGCAGGGCACGGCCAACGTGCGGGTGTACACGCCCACGGTGGAGGAGAACGGATGGACGTGCACCCACACGGTCGTCGAGGTCGTCACCGACGACATGCCCTTCCTCGTCGACTCCGTCACCAATGAGCTGACCCGGCAGGGGCGCGGCATCCATGTCGTCATCCACCCCCAGGTCGTCGTCCGCCGTGACCTCACCGGCAAGCTGATCGAGGTCCTCACCGTCCCGCCCGCCGGTGATCTGCCGCACGACGCGCACACCGAGTCCTGGATCCACGTGGAGATCGACCGCGAGACCGACCGCGGCGACCTGAAGCAGATCACCGCCGACCTGCTGCGCGTCCTGTCCGACGTCCGAGAGGCCGTCGAGGACTGGGAGAAGATGCGGGACGCGGCCCTGCGCATGGCCGACGAACTGCCCGCCGAGCCCATCGCCACCGATCTGCGCGACATGGAGATCGACGAGGCCCGCGAGCTGCTGCGCTGGCTGGCCGCCGACCACTTCACCTTCCTCGGCTACCGGGAGTACCAGCTCAGGCCGGACGACTCCCTCGCGGCAGTCCCCGGCACCGGTCTCGGCATCCTGCGCTCCGACCCGCAGCACGCCGGCGAGGAGGGCCACCCGGTCAGCCCGTCCTTCGAGCGGCTGCCCGCCGACGCCCGCGCGAAGGCCCGCGAGCACAAGCTGCTCGTGCTGACCAAGGCCAACAGCCGGGCGACGGTGCACAGGCCGTCGTATCTCGACTACATCGGTGTCAAGAAGTTCGACGCGGACGGCAATGTCGTCGGCGAACGGCGTTTCCTCGGACTCTTCTCCTCCGCCGCCTACACCGAATCGGTGCGCCGGGTTCCGGTCATTCGGCGCAAGGTGGACGAGGTGCTCGAAAGGGCCGGATTCTCGCCCAACAGCCACGACGGCCGCGACCTGCTCCAGATCCTGGAGACCTACCCGCGCGACGAGCTCTTCCAGACCCCCGCCGATGAGCTGGAGTCCATCGCCACCTCCGTCCTGTACCTCCAGGAGCGGCGGCGGCTGCGCCTCTACCTGCGCCAGGACGAGTACGGCCGCTACTACTCGGCTCTCGTCTACCTGCCCCGCGACCGCTACACCACCGGCGTCCGACTCAGGATCATCGACATCCTGAAGGAGGAACTCGGCGGCATCAGCGTCGACTTCACCGCCTGGAACACCGAGTCGATCCTGTCCCGGCTGCACTTCGTGGTCCGCGTTCCGCAGGGCACCGAGCTGCAGCAGCTCAGTGACAGCGACAAGGAGCGCATCGAGGCCCGCCTGGTCGAGGCCGCCCGCTCCTGGGCCGACGGATGGACCGAGGCGCTCAACGCCGAGCTCGGCGAGGAGCGCGCCGCCGAGCTGTCGCGCCGCTACGGCAACGCCTTCCCCGAGGGCTACAAGGCCGACCACACCCCGCGCTCCGCGGTCGCCGACCTCGTCCACCTCGAACGGCTCGGCGAGGAGAACGACTTCGCGCTCAGCCTCTACGAGCCGGTGGGCGCCGCCCCCGAGGAGCGCCGCTTCAAGATCTACCGCAAGGGCGACGCCATCTCCCTGTCCGCCGTGCTGCCGGTCCTCAGCCGGCTCGGCGTCGAGGTGACGGACGAGCGGCCCTACGAACTGCGCTGCTCGGACCGCAGTATCGCCTGGATCTACGACTTCGGCCTGCGCATGCCCAAGTCGCAGAACGGCGGCGGTGACTACCTCGGTGACGACGGCCGCGAGCGCTTCCAGGAGGCCTTCGCCGCGACCTGGACCGGCAAGGCGGAGAACGACGGCTTCAACGCCCTGGTGCTGAGCGCCGGCCTGGGCTGGCGCCAGGCGATGGTGCTGCGGGCGTACGCCAAGTACCTGCGCCAGGCGGGCTCGACGTTCAGCCAGGACTACATGGAGGACACCCTCCGCCACAACGTTCACACCACCCGGCTGCTCGTCTCCCTGTTCGAGGCACGGATGTCGCCGGACCGTCAGCGCGCAGGGCACGAACTCGTGGACGCCCTCCTGGAGGAGCTCGACGCGGCCCTCGACCAGGTGGCTTCGCTGGACGAGGACAGGATTCTCCGCTCCTTCCTGACCGTCATCAAGGCGACCCTGCGCACCAACTTCTTCCAGGAGGCCGCGGGCGGCAAGCCGCACGACTACGTCTCCATGAAGTTCGACCCGCAGGCCATCCCCGACCTCCCGGCCCCGCGCCCGGCGTTCGAGATCTGGGTCTACTCGCCTCGCGTCGAAGGCGTGCACCTGCGCTTCGGCAAGGTCGCGCGCGGCGGTCTGCGCTGGTCGGACCGGCGTGAGGACTTCCGCACCGAGATCCTCGGCCTGGTCAAGGCGCAGATGGTGAAGAACACCGTCATCGTGCCGGTCGGCGCCAAGGGCGGCTTCGTCGCCAAGCAGCTGCCCGACCCGGCCGCCGACCGGGACGCGTGGCTGGCCGAGGGCATCGCCAGCTACAAGACGTTCATCTCGGCCCTGCTCGACATCACCGACAACATGGTGGCCGGTGAAGTCGTCCCGCCCGCCGACGTCGTACGGCACGACGAGGACGACACCTACCTGGTCGTCGCCGCCGACAAGGGCACCGCGACCTTCTCGGACATCGCCAACGGGGTGGCCGAGCAGTACAACTTCTGGCTCGGCGACGCCTTCGCCTCCGGCGGCTCGGCCGGCTACGACCACAAGGGCATGGGCATCACCGCCCGCGGTGCCTGGGAGTCCGTCAAGCGGCACTTCCGCGAACTGGCCGTCGACACCCAGTCCGAGGACTTCACCGTCGTCGGTATCGGTGACATGTCCGGTGACGTGTTCGGCAACGGCATGCTGCTCTCCGAGCACATCCGCCTGGTCGCCGCCTTCGACCACCGGCACATCTTCATCGACCCGAAGCCCGACGCTGCCACCTCCTACGCCGAGCGCCGCCGTGTCTTCGAGCTCCCGCGCTCCAGCTGGGCCGACTACAACACCGAGCTGATCTCGGCGGGCGGCGGCGTCTTCCCCCGTACCGCCAAGTCCATCCAGGTCAACGCCCACATCCGCGAGGCCCTCGGCATCGAGGACAAGGTCACCAAGATGACCCCGGCCGACCTGATGAAGGCGATCCTCAAGGCGCCGGTGGACCTGCTGTGGAACGGCGGCATCGGCACCTACGTGAAGGCCTCCACCGAGACCCACGCGGACGTCGGCGACAAGGCCAACGACCCGATCCGCGTCGACGGCGCCGACCTGCGGGTGCGGGTCGTCGGCGAGGGTGGAAACCTGGGCCTGACCCAGCTCGGCCGGATCGAGTTCGCGCTGCACGGCGGGAAGATCAACACCGACGCCATCGACAACAGCGCCGGCGTGGACACCTCCGACCACGAGGTGAACATCAAGATCCTGCTCAACGGCCTGGTCACCGAGGGCGACATGACGGTCAAGCAGCGCAACAAGCTGCTCGCCGAGATGACCGACGAGGTCGGCCGCCTGGTCCTGCGCAACAACTACGCGCAGAACACCGCCATCGCCAACGCGCTCGCCCAGTCGAAGGACATGCTCCACGCCCAGCAGCGCTTCATGCGCCACCTGGTGCGCGAGGGCCACCTCGACCGGGCCCTGGAGTTCCTGCCCACCGACCGCCAGATCCGCGAACGCCTCGGCGCCGCACAGGGCCTGACGAGCCCGGAAACGGCCGTCCTGCTGGCCTACACGAAGATCACGGTCGCCGACGAGCTGCTGCACACCTCGCTGCCGGACGACCCCTATCTGCGCGGCCTGCTGCACACGTACTTCCCGGCAGCGCTGCGCGAGAAGTTCCCCGAGCACATCGACAACCACCCGCTGCACCGCGAGATCACCACGACCGTCCTGGTCAACGACACGGTCAACACCGGTGGTACGACCTACCTGCACCGCCTGCGCGAGGAGACCGGCGCGTCGCTCGAGGAGATCGTCCGGGCGCAGACCGTGGCCCGCGCCATCTTCCGCTCCGGCGTGGTGTGGGACGGGGTCGAGTCCCTCGACAACCTGGTCGAGGCCGCCGTGCTGACCCGGATCAGGCTGCACTCGCGCCGACTGGTCGAGCGCGGCACGCGCTGGCTGCTCAACAACCGGCCGCAGCCGCTCCAGCTCGCGGAGACCGTCGAGTTCTTCGGCGATCGCGTCGAACAGGTGTGGTCGCAGCTGCCGAAGCTGCTGCGGGGCGCCGACCTGGAGTGGTACCAGAAGATCTACGACGAGCTGACCGGCGCCGGCGTCCCGGACGAGCTCGCCACGCGCGTGGCCGGGTTCTCCTCCGCCTTCCCGACGCTGGACATCGTCTCGGTGGCCGACCGCATGGGCCGCGACCCGATGGACGTCGCCGAGGTGTACTACGACCTCGCCGACCGCCTCCACATCACCCAGCTCATGGACCGCATCATCGAGCTGCCCCGCGCCGACCGCTGGCAGTCCATGGCCCGCGCCTCCATCCGTGAGGACCTCTACGCGGCCCACTCGGCGCTGACCGCGGACGTCCTGGCCGTCGGCAACGGCACCTCGACCCCCGAGCAGCGCTTCAAGGCCTGGGAGGAGAAGAACGCCCCGATCCTGAGCCGGGCGCGCACCACCCTGGACGAGATCCAGGGCTCGGACGCGTTCGACCTGGCCAACCTGTCGGTGGCGATGCGCACCATGCGGACGCTGTTGCGGCAGCATTCATAAGTGATACGACGACGAGGGCGCCCGGGACGGTGAAGTCCCGGGCGCCCTCGTCGTCGTGCAGCGAAAGCCGTGGGTCAGGCCGCGACCTTCGCCTTCGCCTTGTCCGGGCCGCCCGTGAAGTCCTCGTAGGCCGCCAGGACCTCGTCGGTCGGGCCGTCCATGCGCAGTTCGCCGCGCTCCAGCCAGAGCACCCGGTCGCAGGTGTCGCGGATCGACTTGTTGCTGTGGCTGACCAGGAACACCGTGCCCGCGGTCTGGCGAAGCTCGCGGATGCGGGCCTCGGAGCGCTTCTGGAAGGAGCGGTCGCCGGTGGCGAGGGCCTCGTCGATGAGCAGGACGTCGTGGTCCTTGGCGGCGGCGATGGAGAAACGGAGGCGGGCCGCCATGCCGGAGGAGTAGGTGCGCATCGGCAGGGTGATGAAGTCGCCCTTCTCGTTGATCCCCGAGAAGTCGACGATCTCCTGGTAGCGGTCCCTGACCTGCTCGCGGGTCATGCCCATCGCGAGCCCGCCGAGGTGGACGTTGCGTTCGCCGGTGAGGTCGTTCATCAGGGCCGCGTTGACGCCGAGGAGGGAGGGCTGACCGTCGGTGTAGATACGGCCGTTCTCCACCGGGAGGAGACCTGCGACGGCTTTGAGCAGGGTCGACTTGCCGGAGCCGTTGGTGCCGATCAGTCCGACAGCCTCGCCCTTGTAGGCGACGAACGACACGTTCTTGACGGCGTGCACCTTGCGTACGCCCGCTGCCTTCTCGGCCTGTCCCCGGCGCATCATGCGGTTGAGGGCGGCGGTGGCGGAGCCCCTGCCCGCGCCGGTGCCGTTGACGCGGTAGACGATGTCCACGCCGTCGACGACGACGGTGGGGATCTTGTCGTTCTCGATGTCAGCCACGGCCGTACGTCTCCTCAGCCTTCCAGAAGTAGATGAAGCCGCCGACGCCGGCGACCAGCGCCCAGCCCACCGCGAGCGCCCACACGTGGTGGGGCAGCTGACTGGCGTGGAAGCTGTCGATCAGGGAGTAGCGCATCAGGTCGATGTAGACGGCGGCCGGGTTGGCCTGGAGGACGGGGACCACCCAGGACGGCCAGTCGTGGTGGCCCTTGGCCAGCTTGTCGATGCTCCACATCACGCCGGAGACGTACATCCAGGTGCGCAGGACGAACGGCATCAGCTGCGCGATGTCCGGCGTCTTGGCGCCCATCCGCGCCATGATCATCGAGACGCCCGCGTTGAACGTGGACTGAAGGACCAGCGCCGGGATCGCCAGCAGCCAGGACGCGGCGAGAGGCACACCGAAGCAGAGCAGGATGACGACCAGGGCGGCCATCGAGAAGAGCAGCTGCTGGAGCTGCTGGAGGGCGAACGAGATCGGCAGCGCGGCCCGCGGGAAGTGCAGGGCGCGCACGAGGCCGAGGTTGCCGGAGATCGCGCGGGTGCCCGCCATGATCGAGCTCTGCGTGAACGTCCAGATGAACACGCCCGTGACCAGGAACGGGACGTAGTCCGGCACGTTCCTCTTGGTGCCCAGCAGCACGCCGAAGATGAAGTAGTACACCGCCGCGTTCAGCAGCGGGGTCATGACCTGCCAGACCTGGCCCAGCTTCGCCTGGCTGTACTGCGCAGTGAGCTTGGCGGTCGAGAACGCGGTGATGAAGTGGCGCCGCGCCCACAACTGGCGGACGTACTCCGGCAGCGAGGGACGGGCGCCGCTGACCGCGAGACCGTGCCGCGCGGCCAGGGCCGCGAGGTCGTCGTCGGTCGGGGGCGCTGTCGGGGGCGGTGTGTCGAGGACCTGGCTCACATCCGCTGCTTTCACTCGGGGGGTGGGGGTGGTGCGCATGCGGTCGGCGCGTCCCGTCATCCGACGTTTCCTTACATGACTCTTCACGTTCTCTTACGTCGGGACGGGACCGTATCGTCGCAACGTGAGCGTAGGACGAGTGAGCGTCGGAACGCAACCGTTTCGTCGTGACGGAAGACGATGGAACGTAACCGTATCGTCGTAACGCGCCACGCCGGGACGCGCCTGTTTCGTCGTGGCGGTACGCGTCGGGACGGGACCGTTTCGTCGCTACGCCCTATGCTGGTCCGCATGACGACCAACGCCGACGCGCCGCCGACCCGTCCGCGCCGCCGTGCCCCGGCAGGAGCCGCCGTCCTCCGTGAGGATGTGACGGAAGCCATTCGGGCGGCCGTCTTCGAGGAGCTCGCGGCCGCCGGATACGCACGGATGTCGATCGAGGGCATCGCGCGCCGCGCGGGCGTCGGCAAGACCGCGGTCTACCGCCGCTGGCGTTCCAAGCTGCACCTGGTCCTCGACGTCGTCTCGGAGATCGCGGTGATGGGCCTGCCGGTACCGGACACGGGCTCGCTCGAGGACGACCTGCGGATGCTGTACGAGGTGACGTCCCGGGCGCTGCGCCACCCGGTGGCCTCGCAGGTCATTCCGGACCTGCAGGCCGAGGCGGCCCGCAACCCCGAGATCGCCGAGGCCCTGCAGAACGCGTTGCAGAAGGGCCAGGAGGGCGTCGCCAACAAGATCATCACGGCGGCGGAGCAGCGCGGCGAGCTCCGCACGGGCTTCAACGACGAGCTGGCCCTCGACCTGATCTCCGGCCCTCTGTACTGGCGCTCGGTGGTGATCCGCAGCCCGAAGCTGCCGAAGGGATACCTCGCGGCACTGGCGCGGGCGACGACGGAGGCGCTGAAGGCCCTCTGAGCCTGCCTCAGCGGCCGTGGCGGGTATACGGCGCCGCGCGCAGGGCGAGGAGTTCGGGGGCGAGCACCCGGATCCGGCCGCCGCCGTTCTCCGTGGGGCCGATGAGTCCGTCCCGCCTGAGCCGGGACAGCGCACGGTTGACCGTGACGCGGGTGACTCCGAGCAGGTCGGCGAGTTCGCGCTGACCGCCGGGGAGGGGGACATGGCCGTCGGTTCCGTCCCGGCTGAGTCCGTCCAGCAGCCAGGCCGCGAGGCGGGCCTCGCAGGGAAGGGTGGCCGTGTCGGTGAGTCGTTCCTGCTGGGTGCGTGCCTGGGCGGCGAGGAGCCGGAAGACGTGGGCGCGCACGGTCGCGGAGTCGTCGAGCAGGGTCGTGAAGCGGCCGCGTGGGACGGCCTGTACGGCGCATGGGGTGAGTGCGGTGAAGGTGGCCGTGTGGCCGCCTCCGTCGAGCAGCGCGACCTTGTCGAGGGCGCACGGGCCGGCCCACGTTCCGAACCGTATGACGCGTCCGGCGGTGGTCGTGACGGAGGCGGACGCGGTGCCGCGCGCTCTGCGCGAACGGCCATCCGCGCAGGTTGGCCCGGCCCTTGGGGAGTACCCGAACGGAAATCAGCGGTAGTTGAGCGATCTTGGTTCCGGTTCGGTGACTTGCCCGTTTTGCCTGGTCAGCAAGCTCTGCGGTCCTCGGCATGCCTGTTGAGTACCTGTCTGCTGAGCAAGAGGCCCGCTACGGCCGGTTCGCCACGGAACCGTTGCCCGGGGAGCTGGAACAGTTCTTCCGCCTGGACAAGAAGGCTTTGGGCCTGGCGCGGGCCAAGCGCCGTCCGGCGACGAGGTCGGGGTGGGCGGGTTCGGGAGCCTTGTCAGCGGACGACATCGAAGACGTTCTTTTGCAGGCCGTTGGCGTACGCCTCATGCTCGACCAGTTTCAGCTTCTGGGTGTCCTTGTCCGTGGCGCTGAACAGACGCTTTCCCGCACCGAGCAGGAGCGGGAAGACGAGCAGGTGGTAGCGGTCGATCAGGCCGGCGTCCGAAAGGCTCTGGTTCAGGGCGGCGCTGCCGTGCACGATGATCGGGCCGCCCTCGGTCTCCTTCAGCGCGGCGACCTCGTCGAGCGAGCGCAGGATCGTCGTCTCGCCCCAATTCGACACCAGGTCGTCCTCGGTGAGCGTGGTGGAAACAACGTACTTCGGCATCACCTTGTAGTCGGCGAAATCCTCCATGCCAGGCCACACCGGGCTGAACGCCTCGTAGCTGGTACGGCCCATCAACATCGCGGTGGCTTCCTTCTGCTCCCGGCCCTTGATGTCGAACGCCTCGGGCAGGAACTCAACCTCCTTGAAGGTCCACCCGGAGTTCCGGTAACCGGGCTCGCCGCCCGGGGCCTCCACAACGCCGTCGAGCGAGATGAAGGCAGTGCTGATCAGGGTACGCATCTAAGGTTCCTCCGGACTCGTGGCTGCTTCACCGGGTCAGACGGGGCACCCCGACGGAACTCATCGCCATCGGACGAAGATTTTCAAAAAACTTTCGGCGGGCTGCGCAGCATGCGGTCGTGCAACCGATGAGTCCCCGACCGGTCGGCGGTCTGAGCCGGTACGGATACCGTGGCGATCACCTGCTGCCCGCTCCCTCCCGCGGCTGGGCCGTGCCTCTGTGAGCAGCCGGCCGCGTTTCTGACGACCCATCCGGACGCGGCGGTCGTCGTCTGCGACGTCTGCGCTGTCGAGCGGGCCACGGCGGCCGACCTCGATCACCTCGCCCAGCTACGGCCGGCCGCGCGGCGCACCGGTCGGACCTGGTGCTGCGCGGTGTCGGGCCTCGGCTGCAGCTGCTGGTGCTGACCGGCCTGGACGAGGTGTATGGAGGCGAGTCCGGCGAGCCGTCAGATCCTCGCGGCGTCGGCGGTGAGTCGCATGGGCAGCCCCCATAGCGGGAACAGCCGCTTGGTGTCTATGTGGTTGGTCATGGTGCTGATCCGGCCGTCGGTGATCTCCAGTAGCGTGATGCCCCACGGGGTCCAGCCATTGCCGTCCTCGGCCGGTCGGTACTGGGCGAACGCGGGCGTGCCGTTCGCCTTCACGGGGAGCATCCGCGATCCCCGGCAGCCGCAGCCGCAGCCGCAGCCGCAGCCGCAGCCGCAGCCGCAGCCGCAGCCGCAGCCGCAGCCGCAGCCGGCGCCGAGCCACCACTCGAGGGCCAACCCCGAGCAGTTACGGCCCCCCCCCCCCCCCCCCGCGCGTGTCTGCCGCGGCCTGCAACGCCCTTCCGCGCGGGCCGGACCTGAGCCGTCGGCCGCCCGCGCAGGCGAGCCCTCATGCGACCGCCGGTGCGGCGCCCGGCCGCTACGGTCGGTGCCGCCGGCCCGGAGGTCGGGTTTCCGGATCTACTCGATGACGAGCTCGACCTCGATGTTGCCGCGGGTGGCGTTGGAGTAGGGGCAGACCTGGTGGGCCTGCTCGACGAGCTTGCGGCCGGTCTCCGCGTCCACGGAGTCGGGCAGCTCGACGCGGAGGGCGACCTTGAGGCCGAAGCCCTCGCCCTGCTTGCCTATGCCGACCTCGGCGGTGACGGCAGCGTCACTGACGTCCACCTTGGCCTGGCGGCCGACGAGACCGAGGGCGCTGCCGAAACAGGCGGCGTAACCAGCGGCGAACAGCTGCTCCGGGTTGGTGCCCTGTCCGTTGCCGCCCAGCTCCACCGGCGGGGCCAGCGCGACGTCGATCTTGCCGTCGTTCGTGTAGGCCCGGCCGTCCCGGCCGTGGGTGGCGGTGGCGACAGCGGTGTAGAGCGCGTCCATGAAAGACCATCCCTCTCGAATTTCTCGTCCGTGAGGCGGCTCTTCCGCGCCGCCTCACGGCTGCAAGTAGAGCACACAATTTAGTTGTGTACAACTAAATGGCTCAC
Organism: Streptomyces canus; assembly: GCF_030816965.1. Lineage (NCBI taxonomy): Bacteria > Bacillati > Actinomycetota > Actinomycetes > Kitasatosporales > Streptomycetaceae > Streptomyces > Streptomyces canus. The sequence goes on along the minus strand of NZ_JAUSYQ010000002.1, from coordinate 4,039,144 downwards.
AAGAGCTATCCTGGACGCATGGACACGTCCCCGACCGCTGCTCCGGCCACCACCGACTGGCTCCGCCTGGACCAGCAGATCTGTTTCTCCCTGAACGCGGCCTCCCGTGCCTTCGGCAGCGTCTACCGCGTGATCCTCAAGGACCTGGGGATCACCTACCCGCAGTACCTGGTGATGCTGGTGCTGTGGGAGCACGGCGACCTGCCCGTCAAGAAGCTCGGCGAGCACCTGCGGCTCGACTCGGGCACCCTGTCCCCGCTCCTCAAGCGACTGGAGGCGGCAGGCCTGGTCCGGCGCGAGCGCAGTGCCCGCGACGAGCGCTCGGTGGAGGTGCGGCTCACCGAGCAGGGCGTCGCCCTGCGCGAGCGCGCGGTGCAGGTGCCGCGGCGGATCGTCTCGGCGACCAGCTTCGACGTGGACGAGATCCGCGACCTGCGGGCCCGCCTGGACCAGCTCACCGCGGCGCTGGACGCGGCGGTGCACGCCGAGCTGCCCGACGAGAACTGACCGGACAGGCACTGACCGAAAATCGGTTCCCGCACCGCACCCGACCGCCTGTTTCACTGATGGACGGACAGGGTCAACCGAAGAGGGGACGGCCGTACATGACCTGGCTGATCACCGGCGGCGCCGGCTACATCGGGGCGCACGTCGTGAGGGCGATGACCGAGGCGGGCGAGCAGGCGGTCGTGTACGACGACCTGTCCACCGGCGTCGCCGAGCGCGTGCCGGACGACGTGCCGCTGGTGGTGGGTTCCACGCTGGATGCCGAGCGCGTCGCGCACACCCTGGCGGACCACGAGGTCACCGGCGTGGTCCATCTCGCGGCGAAGAAGCAGGTCGGCGAGTCGGTGGAACTGCCGCTGCACTACTACCGGGAGAACGTCGAGGGCCTGCGCGTCCTCCTGGAAGCGGCGACGGCGGCCGGGGTCCCCTCCTTCGTCTTCTCGTCCTCCGCGGCGGTGTACGGCATGCCGGACGTCCCGCTGGTGACGGAGGAGACCCCGTGCGCGCCGATGTCCCCGTACGGCGAGACCAAGCTGGCCGGTGAGTGGCTGGTCCGCGCGACCGGCCGCGCGACAGGCCTCTCCACGGCCTGCCTCCGCTACTTCAACGTGGCGGGAGCGGCGAGCCCCGAGCTGGCCGACACGGGCGTCTTCAACATCGTCCCGATGGTCTTCGAGAAGCTCACGGCCAACGCGGCCCCGCGCATCTTCGGCGACGACTACGACACCGCCGACGGCACCTGCGTCCGCGACTACATCCACGTCGCCGACCTGGCCGAGGCCCATGTGGCCGCCGCCCGGGCCCTGCAGTCCTCTCCCGGCCGCGATCTCACCGTCAACATCGGCCGCGGCGAGGGTGTCTCCGTCCGCGAGATGATCGATCACATCAACGCCCTCACCGGCTACGACCGCCCCCCGACGGTCGTTCCCCGCCGCCCCGGAGACCCGGCCCGAGTCGTCGCCTCGGCCGACCTGGCAGCCACAGAACTCGGCTGGAAGGCCAAACACGACGTCCAGGACATGATCACGTCGGCCTGGGAGGGATGGGTACGGCGGCATCCGGAGGCGGCCCGGGGGTAGGGCGGGCGCTCAGGAGCGCGTGCCGGACGCCGGCTCGCAGCAGCGGAGCCGACGCCCCGGTCGTCCCACCGGGCGCCAGGTGGACGGACGGGTCGGTGTGGGATGGGACGGGCTGGACGGCATGGGGACCCCTTCTAGTGGGTCTCGGTGACGGGCACGCCCGTCGCGGGAAGGGGCACGGTGGCCAACGGGAAGCGGTCGAGCGCCGCCGCCGCCGACGGCACCGGATGGCGCTCGGCGAGCGGGATCACCGGGGGCAACTCGGTCTCGCCCAGGACGACATGGCGTACGACCCGCTCGGCGGCGCGGCCGTCGTCGTACGGGCAGAAGCGCGCTCGGAACGCCGAGCGCAGCTGGGTGGAGCGGGAACCGCGCCAGTGGCCGGTGGCGAAGATGTCGGTCAGTTCGTCCTCGCTGCGCGCGACCGCGCCCGGCGCGAAGGTCCGCAGGTCGAAGTAGGTGCCACGGGCCGCCTCGTACGCCTCCCGGTCGTCGGCGTGGATCACGATCGGGCGGTCCAGGTTGGCGTAGTCGAACATCAGGGACGAGTAGTCGGTGACCAGGGCGTCCGAGGCCAGACACAGGGACTCGACGCTCGGGTGGTCGCTGACGTCGATGACCCGGCCGGTCGCGGGGGAGACGAGCGGGCCGCCGTGGCGGTGGTGGGCGCGGGCCAGCACGACGAAGCGGGGGCCCAGACGGAGCAGGAGGCGGTCCAGGTCGAGAGTGGCGCGCTGGGTGCGGCGGTAGTCGCGGTGGGTCGGCGCGTACAGGATCGCGACCGACCCCGCCGGAATGCCGAGGGACTCGCGCAGCCTTCGTACGTCCTCCGAAGTCGCCCGCTGGAACACGTCGTTGCGGGGATAGCCGTAGGGAAGCATGGTGTAGCCGCCGGGGTAGACGCGTTCCCAGGTCAGGGTGGCGTGGCGGTTGGGGGACACAAGGTAGTCCCACTGGTCGACGCCGCTCAGCATCTCGTCGAAGTCCAAGTGACCTGCCGCCGCCGGGCGTTCCTGGAGGTCCAGGCCCATGTGCTTGAGGGGAGTGCCGTGGTGGGTCTGGACGAGGACCTGGCCGGGGCGTTTGACCAGACGGCGGTCGAAGTCGGTGTTGTTCACCAGGTACTTGGAGCGGGCGAGCGCCGTCCAGTAGGCGGCCGTGCCGGGGCGCAGCCTGAGAGTCGCGGTCGGGATCGTGTGGTGGTGCTCGGGACGGGCGATCCACGCGGTGCGGATGTGCGGGGCGAAGGCGCGGAACGCCTCCTCCAGCGCGCCCGGGTTGCAGCCGTGGCCGCGACCCCCGTACGCGGCGAAGACGGCCCGGTCCTCGCGCAGGGGGAGGCGCAGCTGGACGCGGTAGTGGAGCCGGAGGGCCGCCGCGTGCAGCGCCCTGGTGAGGCGGCGGACCGGCCTGGTGGCCCGCTGCCTGAGCCGCTGGGCCAGTTCCACGACCCGGTAGGTGCGGTACAGGCCCAGGTGGATCACCTTGTGGCGCGGCCAGGAGCGCACCGGGACCGGGTGGCCCGGGGTGCGGTGGGCGCGGTAGTGGTCGCGGGCCCGCCGCAGGAACTCGGCGCGGCTGCCGCGCGGGAGACGGTCCCGCCCGGCGAACACCGCCCAGAGGTCGTCCACCATGCGGCGGAACAACACCGGCCGCCACCGCGCGAGTTCGGGGCGCGAGCCGACGTGGGCGAAGACCCTGTCGTACTGGTCGAAGATGTCGAAGTGGCCGGCCGTGCCGAGGGCCCGGCTCCGTCGGCGCTGTCGGTGGTGGACGCAGACCCGGTCCAGGGTGGCGATCGACTCGGCGGTCATCAGGACCGGGTAGGTCCAGGGGGTGTCCGCGTGGTGGCCGGACGGGAAGGCGAAGCCCCCGCTTTCGACGAACTCCCTGCGGTACGCCTTGTTCCAGGCCACCGTCTGCGCCCACAGCAGCCCCGGGCGGTCCTCCAGGAGGAAGGGGGCCGGGCCCTGCTCGGTGAGCTGCCCGCTGAAAGCGTTGCGGACGGTCTCGCCCGACCAGGGGGCGAGGGCGTGGTCGTAGAGCAGGACGTCCGGTTCGCCGGTCTCCTTCAGCCGGTCGGCGATCGCCCGCAGCGCGTGCGGGGTGAGCGTGTCGTCGCCGTCCAGGAAGACCAGGTAGTCGCCTGTGGCCTCCGAGATCCCCGCGTTGCGGGCGGGACCGAGCCCCTTGTTCCGCGCCAGGTGGACCGTCCGGACACGTGGATCGCGGGCCGCGAACTCGTCGGCGATCTCGCCGCACGCGTCCGGCGAGCGGTCGTCGACCACGAGCAGTTCCAGATCTTCGTACGACTGTGACAGCACCGATTCCAGGCATGCGGGCAGGTATGCCTGAACCTCGTACGCGGGGACGATGACACTCAACCTGGGCACGGCACATCCATGGGTCGGCGCGGGAGTTCTGCCCGGGAACGCCCCATGGAGGAGCTTGGTTACGGTCTGTACGGCATTCGGGCGAACGCGAAGGGGCGGACCGGTATCGGCCCGCCCCTTCAAGTCGGCTGTCGGACGGGCTACTTGACCGCGCCCGCCATCACGCCGGACACGAACTGCCGCTGGAACGCGAAGAACACGAGCAGCGGGATCACCATGGAGATGAACGCACCCGGTGCCAGGACGTCGACGTTGTCGGCGAAGGCGCGCATCTGGGTCTGCAGGGCGACCGTGATCGGCTGGCTGTCGGCGTCCGTGAACACCAGGGCGATCAGCATGTCGTTCCACACCCACAGGAACTGGAAGATGCCCAGGCTCGCGATCGCGGGCCCGCCGAGCGGCATCACCACCCTGGTGAACAGGCGCAGTTCACCCGCGCCGTCGAGCCTTGCCGCCTCCAGGAGTTCGCGGGGGATCTCCGCGAAGAAGTTCCGCAGCAGGAACACCGCGAAGGGCAGACCGAAGCCCGTGTGGAAGAGGATCACCCCGAAGATGTTGCCGAACAGGCCCAGCTTGCCGAAGAGTTCGGCGATGGGGATCAGCGCCACCTGCACCGGCACCACCAGCAGACCGACCACGCCCATGAACCACCAGTCTCGGCCCGGGAATTCCATCCACGCGAACGCGTAGCCCGCGAGCGCGCCGATGACGATCACCAGGACCGTCGCCGGGACCGTGATCAGCACGGTGTTGACGATGGAGCCGGTGATGTCGCTGTTGTGGAGCAGCTTGTCGTAGCTGTCGAGGGTCATCTGGGACGGCTCGGTGAAGACCTTCCACCAGCCGGTCGCGGCGAGGTCCTGCGGGGTGCGCAGCGAGGAGATCAGCAGCCCGATCGTCGGCACCAGCCAGAACAGGCCGACGAGGACGAGGACGACGCTGATCAGGCCGCCGCTGACGCGTTCGACGAGCCGTGAGCCGAGCGACTGCTTCGCCTTCACCCCGTCGGTCGGTGCCGTCTCGGGAAGCCTTTCGGCCTGAGTGGTCATCGCCGTACCTCCCGCCTGAGCCGACGAATGTTGAACCACATCACCGGGATCACCAGCAGCAGCAGGAACACCGAGATGGCGCTCGCGATGCCCGGCTGGTCCTCGGCGAAGCCCTTGCGGTACAGCTCCAGGGCGAGGACGTTCGCGTCGTCCTGCGAGGAGCCCGGGGCGATGATGAAGACCAGGTCGAAGATCTTCAGGACGTTGATCATCAGGGTCACGGTGACGACCGCGAGAACGGGCGCGAGAAGCGGGACCGTGACCCTGCGGAAGACCTGCCACTCGCTCGCGCCGTCGACCCGGGCGGCCTCCAGGAGTTCGCGGGGGATGCCCGCGAGCCCGGCCGCGATCAGCACCATCGCGAAACCGGCCCACATCCAGATGTACGACCCGATGATCGCCGGCGTCACCAGCGACGGGCCGAGCCAGTCCAGCCCGTTGTAGGCCTCCTTGAAGTTGCTCGCCGGAAGCCGCAGTCGGGCCCCGTCGGCCTTCTCCGAGAAGGAGAACGTGCCGTCGTCACCGGCCTTCGCCGTCTCGACGACCTTGCCGTCCTTGACCGCCTCGATCTTCATGCCGGGGTAGCCGAGTTCGGTCGGGTCGACCCCGCCGAGCTTGCCGACCCCCTTGCCGCGCGTGAAGTCCTGCCAGGTCGTCCCGGTGATCCTGCCCGGGTCCGCCTGCGGCGCCACGGCCTTCTTCGCGTCGCCGGGCATCTGGTCAGGGGCGACACCCACCAGGGGCAGGGTGACCGTGCCGCCGGTGTGGACCGGCGTCCTGGTGATGAACCCGCCCCCCTGAGCCACCAGCGGTGACTCACGGCCCGGGTGCGCCTTCGGGAACGCCGAGGACTGACTGAACGTGTCGTGCACGCCCACCCACACCGCGTTCGCGAAACCCTTGTCCGGGTCCTGGTCGTAGACGAGCCGGAAGATGATGCCGGCCGCCAGCATCGAGATCGCCATCGGCATGAAGACGACCAGCTTGAACGCCGTTCCCCAGCGCACCCGTTCGGTCAGCACCGCGAAGATCAGCCCGAGCGCGGTGGCGATCGTCGGCGCGAACACCACCCAGATGATGTTGTTCTTCAGGGCCGTACGGATGCCGTCGTCGGTGAACAGGGCCTTGTAGTTGTCGAATCCGGCGAAACCGTCGCCGGACTGGTTGTAGAAGCTGCGGACGATCGAGTACCCGATCGGGTAGACCACGAGCGCGCCCAGCAGCACGAGGGCGGGCAGCAGGAACAGCACTGCCACGGTCTTTCGCGTGCCGGTCACGCTCTTGCGCGACTTGGGGGAGGCAGGGGCCGGAGGGACCCCTGCCTCGGTGGCCGAGGTCATCGCGTCAGTTCCCGTAGGCGGCCGCCGCGTCGGCCTCCAGCTTGGCCTGCGTGCCCGCGACGTCCTTCGGGTTCGTCAGGAAGTCCTGGAGGGCCTTCCACTCGCCCTTGCCGGGGGTGCCGCCGAAGGCCTGCGGGGCCTGGTCGGACATGTCGAAGCGGAAGTCGTCGCCGGAGTCGATCAGCGCCTTGGCGATCTTCTGCTGCACCGGGTTCGGATACGCCGAGATGTCCACGCTCTTGTTCGGCGAGAGATAGCCGCCCAGCTTGGCCTGGATCGTCGCCGCGTCGGGCGAGGCCAGGAAGGTCGCCAGCGCCTGCGCCGCCTTGGAGTCCTTCAGGATCACGGCCGCGTCGCCGCCGGAGACCACGGGGGCGGTGTCACCGACCTTCGGGAACGGGAACACCTTCGCGTCCGTGCCGACCTTCGCCTTGGCCGTCTGGATGTTGACCTGTGCGAAGTCGCCCTCGTAGACCATCGCCGCCTTGGGCTGGTCGCCGCCGGTGAAGGTCTGCGTCACCGAGGCCGGGAAGTCCGTCTGCAGCGCGCCCTTCGCGCCGCCCGCGACATAGTCCTTCTTGCCCCATACCTGGGCCAGCGTGGTCAGCGCGTCCTTCACGGACGGGTCCGTCCACTTGATCTCGTGCTTGGCCAGCTGGTCGTACTTGTCCGGGCCGGCCTGGGAGAGATAGATGTTCTCGAACCAGTCCGTCAGGGTCCAGCCCTCGGCGCCGCCCACGGAGAACGGGGTCACACCCGAGTCGTAGACCGTCTGGGCGGTGGTGAGCAGTTCGTCCCAGGTCTTCGGCTCGGTGGCGCCCGCGTTCTCGAAGACCTTGGCGTTGTACCAGATCAGGGACTTGTTGGCGGCCTTGTAGTAGACGCCGTACTGGGTGCCGCCGATCTTGCCGATGTCCTGCCAGCCCTGCGAGTAGTTCTTGGCGAGCTCGGCCTTGGCCTCGGTGCCGAGGGGCTTGGCCCACTTCTTGTCCACGGCCTGCTTGATGGCACCCGGCTGCGGAAGCATCGCGATGTCCGGCGGCTGACCGCCCGCGACCTTCGAGCCCAGGAAGTTGACGATCGGGTCCTGGGCGGGCACGAAGGTCACCTTGGCACCGGTGCGCTTCTCGAACTCCGCGAGGACCTTCTTGAAGTTGGCCTGCTCCTCGCCGCTCCAGACGGCGGCGACCTGGAGGCTCTGGCCGTTCAGCTTGGGCAGGGTGAGGCTGGTGCCTGTCTCCTTGCCACCTGTCGCGCCCGTGTCACTGCTCTTGTCGTCGTCTCCGCCGCATGCGGCGAGTGAGAGGGCGAGGGCTGCCGCGAGGGCGGCGGCCGCCGTTTTCGCGGAAGCCCTGTTCGCTGACCTGGGCTTCCGGTTGGTGCTGCTCGTGCTGCGCATCACGACCCCGTTCTTCGTTCCTCGTCGAACGTTCGAGGGCTGTCCCGTGCGAACTGGTCTACGCCGGGGGAACGAGGTCGGCAAGTAGGCGTCCGCTGTCAAGTGGAAGATCGTGATGCCGTCGTGACCAGTGCCGGTGCGTTGGGGCACGCGTCGTTCGGGGGCACTGCCCCCGGATCCCTTCACGACTAGAGCAGCGACGGGACCTCTGCCGCTGCGACTTCCCTCGCTGCGCGTTCCAATGCACTCGCCAGCAGGGCCAGATCCGTCGGACCGTTGCCCAGTTCCCGGACCGGGCGGCGGGCCGGGGGGTCGCCCATGCGTTCCCATTCCAGGGGGACGACCGTGGGGCGCAGGGTCGCGGTGCGGGGTATGCGGCCGGTGACCCGGCCGGCCTGGAAGGCCGTGACCCGGCCGTCGGACCAGGTCAGCCGACCGCGGCCGGGAGCCGGTTCGTCCGGCCCGGTGGCCGGGGGGTCAAGGGTGACGCGGAGGGTGGCCCGGCGGGCCGCTTCCGACTCCGCGGTACGGCCGCCCGGGCCGGTCGCGGCCACCAGGTGGACGCCCAGGCGCTCGCCCTCGCGGGACACCGCCTCCAGCGCGCGTATGACGGAGCCGGCGGCAGGCCTGCCGGGGGAGCCCAGGGGCGGGGAGACCAGGGCGTCCAGGTCGTCCACGATCACGACCAGACGGGGAAGCGGGGGTGCCGTCTCCGTCCGCCGACGGGCCGCCGCCGGGCGCAGCCGGATCGTGGAGCTGGGCGGGGAGTCCAGGTCACCGGCGGCCGTGTCACCGGGGGTGCCTGTCGTGCCCCGCGGATGCGCCGTGCGCTGGGCGACGATACGACCCGACAGCTCCCGGCCGGTGTGCCACTCCGTGAAGTCGGAGCGGCCGAGCAGCTCCGCGCGCCGCTTCAGCTCGGCGCTCAGGGACTGGGCGAACTCCCGCATGCGCACCGGGTCATTGGCGGTGAGGTGAGTGGTCACATGCGGCACATCCGTGCACACGTGCAGGCCCTCGCCGTGACCGCCTGCCCCGGAGGAGGTACCCCCGGTGCTCACGCTGTCCCGGCCGTCCATCAGGACGATGCTCAGCCGGTCGGGGCGCTCGGCCGCGGCCAGCGAGGCGACGACCGCCCGCAGCAGTTCCGTACGGCCGCTGCCCGCGGGGCCCTCGACCAGCAGGTGCGGGCCCTCGGCCACGAGGTCGGCGCAGACCGGGCCGCGCGGTCCGGCACCCAGCACCGCCCACGCCCGGCCGCCGAGCGACTCCGGGTCGTCGGCCGCGTCCGCCCAGCGTGTCATCAGCGACGGCGGGGTGGCCCGGGCCAGCCCCAACTCGTCGAGCAACCGCGCCGCCTGGGGCAACGGCGAGGACACGCGCGCGTGCCCCCCACCGGCGGCGCCGTCCGTACGCAACGGCGCCAGCGCGCGCGCGAACCGCTCGGCCCAGGCCGCGGAGACGGCGTCCACGGCGGCGACGGTGCCGTGGCCGACGGGGGCGGGGGCGGGGTCGGTGGTGAGGTGGATGGTGTCGGCGCCGGTGCGCGTACGGGCGTCGGCGCGCGTGCCGGTGGGGTGGGCCTCGGTGCTGGTGCGGGACACGTCCGCCTGGCGAGCGTCGGCCGGGGCCGCGGTGGTTGCGGGGCGGGACGTGCCGGTGGCCGGGCGTCCGGGCTCGGGGCGGTTTCCGGAAGGGGCCGCGCCGGTGCCGTCGGCCTCGGTGCCCGCCTGCGTGGGAACCCCCGCCCGCGCCACCCGCATCAGCCGCAGTGCCGTCGCCACGTCCCCGCTGAGCAGGCCGACCGCGCCGCACTCGCGGAAGGTCGGGGCCGCCGCGCACGCCGCCTCGTACGTGTCCGTCACCGGGGACGCCGGGGAGGCCGGGGCCGTCTCGGCCAGGCACACGACGTGGATGCCGGCCCGGGGGCCCTCCGCCGCCAGCCGCGCCACCGCCTTGCGCAGGTCGGCGCCACCGGGGTCGCCGTCCACCACGACCACGGTGTACGGCCCCGGGAAACCGCCGCTCGTCTCGTCCTCCGCGTCGTCCCGGGCCCAGGAAGGCCGTCGGGCGGTGTTGCGGAGGCGGTCCTGCGGGGCGGCGGAGCGGGCGGCCGGGATCGTCCTGCGGGCCGGTGCGGCCTCCACGTCGGACAGGTGGTCGTCCAGGCGCCGCAGAAGTTCGTCGGTGCGGGCCGCGGCCTGCTCGCGGTCATGGGCGAGCAGGAGGCGGCAGTCCTGGCCGTGACCCGGGCGGACATGGGGGAGCCAGCCGAGCCAGGACCACTCGGCGGTGCGCTCCCGCGCGGGCCGGGAGCGGTCCGCGCTGATCAGGACGATCTCCAGGGTCTCGGGCGCGTGCAGGGCGGCGAGCTGGGCCACCACCGCGCGGGCCAGCCCTGCGAGCCGCGCGCGCGGACCGGCGAGGCCCAGTGCACCGCTCTCGCGCAGATCAGCGGTGACCGGAACGGCCGGCAGCAGCCTCGAGCCGTCGGGCGCCGCACGGTCGGCGGTGCCGAGCCGCACGGTGAGGGCCTCCGGATGCCCGGGCCCGCGCTCCCACAGACGCGCGCCGGGGCCCAGCGCCGTCAGCAGCAGGGCCGCCGGATCGGGCCAGGCCTCGGGCGCCTGGGCCGCGGCGGCCGACGGAACCGCGGTCACGGGCGCGGTGTCCTCGTCGTACGCCTCGTCCCGCCGGGGCGTCTCCTGCTCGCTCCGCCCACCGGCCAGTCGCCGGGCCCACGCGGACAGCCCACCACGCCGCCGCACGCCTTGCGGTACGTCGGTTCCGCGCAGAGGGGTGCCCTTGCGGCGGCCGGTCGCCGGGGCGTCAGGCCCCGAGGGCAGGTCCTGGCCGGTCGCGGGAGGCGGGGGGACGGCGGTGGTGCGCGTCACTTCGAAGGAGCCGATTCCGGACCGGCCGCCGTGGGTGTCCCCGCCGGGGCCCCCGCCGTGCCCGTGGCCCGGGTCGTCGGAGACCGCTCCGGCGGCGCCCCGGAGGTTGTCGTCAGCGTCCGGACGTCCGCCGTCGGTTCCGTCCCGGCGCTCGATCCGGGGCGCACCGCCCTGCCCCGGCACGACGACCGGCGGTTCAGCGGGTCCGTGGCCCTGCGCTCCCGTGCCCTCGGGGCCTCCGCCCGAGGCGCCCCAGCCCGCGGAGCCGTAGGTGTGGTGGGTCCGGTCGGTGGTCGACCGGGGTGAGGTGTCGCTACTGCCGTGGCCTTCACGCGTGCGTGCCGAGCCCTCGGCCGGCCCCGCGTCCGAGGACGGCGCGGACCTGCCGGACCCGGCCCCTCCTGCGCCTGCCGACACCCTGCCACGCGCGCGTGGGGAGCGCTCGGTCTGCCCGGCGGCCGAGCCGGAGGCATCTCTGCCGTCCTCGCGGGTTCCTGCCGCTGCGCGCCCCTGGACCACATCTGAAGCGCGCCCGGCTGTGCCGGACTCCGCAGTGGTCTCCGAGCCCCGGCGCGCCCCGGTCACGCTCGGTCCCTGACCACCGTTGCCCGGCGCGTAGCCGGCTCGGCCGGTCCGGGCGGCGGCATCCGAGCCCCCGGGCCCCTGCTGGTCGCCCGCCACGAGCCCGGCTTCGCCGGAGGTCACCCGCACGTGGCCCTCGCCGTCAGGTTCCGTACCGAGCCGTCGCCCACCGCTCGGGGACAGCCGCAGCACCGACTCGCCGATCCTCAGCAGCGCCCCCGGAGGGAACCGGACCGGGCGGGTGCCCACGCGGGTGCCGTCCAGGGTCGTGCCGTTCGTGGAGTCCAGGTCGGCCACCGAGACGCGGCCGTCGGCGGCGACCGTGACCGCGCAGTGCAGGCGGGAGACGTCGGGGTCGTCCAGAGGGACGTCGGCGTCGGCGGAGCGGCCGATGTGGATCTGGCCGCCGTGCAGCAGATGGACGCCGCCGGCGTCGGGGCCGGCGACCACGTGGAGCTGGGTGGGGGCGTCGTCGAGCTCGGGGTGGGGTTCGGGGGCCGCCGGGGCACCCAGGGACAGCACGGCGCCGTCGATCAGCGGTGGCTCGCCCAGAGTGGCTCGTTGAGTGTCGAGCCGCTCCCCGTCCGCGTACAGCACGACCGGGCCGCCCCCCCGCTCGGCTTCGCCCGCGCGGGAGCTGCCCCCGTCCGCCGGGACCGCCGAGGCGAGTGCCGTCGCCACCGCGGCCAGGGCTGTGCCGACGGGAGCCGTGACCAGCACGTCGCAGCTCGCGGCGCGGCCCCGGGCCCGGTCGGGCGGGCCCAGCGGGTCTACGACGGTCAGCCGGATCTGCATCGCCGTCAGCGGTCCCTTCTGCGCGGACGAGTTCGCGGACAAGCACGCGCCCAAGTTCGTCGGCCTTGACGGTAGGCATCCTCGCACCTGCCACTGACAACACGCCCGCCGCCCGAGGGCAAGTGATCTTGATTGGTCGGCTCTGCCCCCAAAAGTGCCTGACCAGTGCTGCGCCGACGATCACTTGAGATCGGTCACGTCCACCTCCGGCAACCAGCGGACCCGGCCGGAGCGTCTTTCCTTCGAACACGCTTGGGAACGCTTACGTAGTGCCTTGAGGAGCGGCACTACAGTGGGTCGGAACGACAGCAAGCAGCAGGGAGTGCATGACGTGCGGCCGGTAGGCAGCAAGTACTTCCTCGAGGAGCCGCTCGGACGCGGTGCCACGGGGACCGTGTGGCGAGCCCGCCAGCGGGAGACCGCGGGCGCCGAGGCCGCCGTACCGGGACAGCCCGGCGAGACCGTCGCGATCAAGGTCCTCAAGGAGGAGCTCGCGAGCGACCCGGACATCGTGATGCGGTTCCTGCGCGAGCGCTCCGTCCTGCTGCGGCTGACCCATCCGAACATCGTGCGGGTGCGTGACCTGGTCGTCGAAGGCGATCTGCTCGCCCTGGTCATGGACCTCGTCGAGGGCCCCGACCTGCACCGCTATCTGCGCGAGAACGGCCCCTTCAGCCCCGTCGGCGCCGCCCTGATCACCGCCCAGATCGCCGACGCCCTCGCCGCCAGCCACGCCGACGGGGTGGTCCACCGCGATCTCAAGCCCGCCAACGTGCTGCTGCGGCAGTACGGCGGCGAGATGCACCCCCTCCTGACCGACTTCGGCATCGCGCGTCTCGCGGACTCCCCGGGCCTGACCCGGACGCAGGAATTCGTCGGCACGCCCGCGTACGTCGCTCCCGAGTCCGCCGAGGGCCGCCCGCAGACCTCCGCGGTCGACATCTACGGCGCCGGCATCCTGCTGTACGAGCTGGTCACCGGCCGTCCGCCGTTTTCCGGCGGCTCCGCCCTGGAAGTCCTGCACCAGCACCTGAGCGCCGAACCGCGCCGCCCCTCCACGGTCCCCGACCCGTTGTGGACGGTCATAGAGCGCTGCCTGAGCAAGAACCCGGACCGGCGCCCCAGCGCCGAGAACCTCGCGCGCGGGCTGCGGGTCGTCGCCGAGGGCATCGGCGTGCACGCGAACTCCGCGCAGATCGCCGCCGCGGACAACGTCGGCGCGCTGCTGCTGCCCGACCCGGCCCCGGCGGCGGTACCGGACGCGCCCGGCGCCGCCGACCCGACGCAGGTGCTGCCGCACGGCGCGGGTGCCCAGGGCGCCTTCGACCCGAACGCCGCCACCAGCTTCCTGCCGCACACCGGCCCCGGGAACCCCGTCGGCGCCGCCGACCCCACCGCCGTGCTCCCCAACCGTGGCGCGGCCGATCCGACCGCCGTCATGCCGCCGGTACCGCCCGGCCGGCCGGGACAGGGGCAGTACGGGCAGCAGGGGCCGCAGCCCGGCGGACCCGAGGAGCCGCACCCCTGGCAGAACCAGCTGCGCGCGGCCCGGGACCGCAACGAACAGACGCAGGTCCAGTACCTCGACCCCAGCGAGGACCCGCTGCGCCGCCGTCCGCAGCGGCAGGTCGCCAGGCCGGAGCAACAGCAGCCGCAGCGACAGCAGCGGCCCCCGCAGCGGCCGCCGCAGGACGGCGGTCACGGCCGCCGGCAGCAGCCCCAGCCGCAGCAGTACGCCCCGCAGCCGCAGCGGTACGCGCCCCCGCCGCAGCCCGAGCGCCCCGCGCGCGAACCCCGGCAGCGCAGCGCCAACCCGATGAAGATCCCGGGTCTGGGCTGCCTCAAGGGCTGCCTGTTCACGATCGTCATCCTGTTCGTCGCGAGCTGGCTGATCTGGGAGCTGAGCCCGCTCCAGGACTGGATCGGTACCGGCAAGAGCTACTGGCAGCAGCTCGGCGACATGATCGACACGGTGAGCGGGTGGATCGGCGATCTGGGCGGTAAGTCCTCAGGTCAGTAGCGACTCAGGGGATTTGTCGACATCCGGCGGGTGATTTCCGTCTCCGCGGTGAAGGTTGGCTCTTCCGACGCGTAGTTTTATCGGCAACACGCGTCTGTAGGAGCAGCCTTGGCACGGAAGATCGGCAGCCGGTACACCGCCAACCAGATCCTGGGGCGGGGCAGCGCCGGCACGGTGTGGCTGGGCGAGGGACCCGAGGGGCCCGTCGCCGTCAAGCTGCTGCGCGAGGATCTCGCGTCCGACCAGGAGCTCGTGGGCCGCTTCGTCCAGGAGCGCACGGCCCTGCTCGGCCTGGAGCACCCCCACGTGGTCTCCGTACGCGACCTCGTGGTCGACGGCAACGACCTCGCGCTCGTCATGGACCTGGTCCGGGGGACGGATCTGCGCACCCGGCTCGACCGGGAGAAGCGGCTCGCGCCCGAGGCGGCGGTGGCGATCGTGGCGGATGTCGCGGACGGGCTGGCCGCGGCGCACGCCAAGGGGGTCGTGCACCGGGACGTGAAGCCGGAGAACATCCTGCTGGACATGCAGGGCCCGCTGGGCCCCGGGGGCTCGCATCCCGCCCTGCTGACCGATTTCGGTGTGGCGAAGCTCATCGACTCGCCGCGGCGGACCCGGGCCACCAAGATCATCGGGACGCCGGACTATCTGGCGCCGGAGATCGTCGAGGGACTGCCGCCGCGGGCGTCCGTGGACATCTACGCGCTCGCGACCGTCCTGTACGAGCTGCTGGCCGGGTTCACGCCGTTCGGGGGAGGGCATCCGGGGGCGGTGCTGCGCCGACATGTCACGGAAACGGTGGTTCCGCTTCCGGGTATCCCCGACGAGCTGTGGCAGCTGATCGTGCAGTGCCTGGCCAAGGCGCCGGCCTCTCGGCTGCGGGCGTCCGAGCTGGGGGTGCGACTGCGGGAGCTGTTGCCGTTGCTGGCCGGGATGCCGCCGTTGGACGTGGACGAGCCGGACGCGGAGGACGAGGAGGAGCCGGACGGCGAGGCGCCGACGGCGGCTTCCGACGGGGACGCGGCGTCCTCCGGGCGGCCGGTGCGGCGGGGAGCCGTGCCGTTGGTACCGGGCGCGAAGCCCGCCGACTCCAACCGGGACACGCACACGTCGATGCGGGTGCCTGCGCCCGATGAGCTGGCCGGGGGTGCGCGAGGGACCGCCCGGGTGCCTCGGGCCGCGGGTGCGCCCCGTCCGGGTTCGGCCCGGCATCGGGCGACCACGAGGCGGCGTCGGCTGGCCGTGGGGGCCGCGGCGGTAGTGCTCGTGGCCGCGGCGGGAGTCGGGGTGTGGGCGGCCACGTCGGGCGACGACGCGGGGGCGTCACCGCAGGACACGAAGAACTCGGCGCCCGCCTCACCATGAGGGAGCCGGGGCGGCGGCCCCCGGTGCCGGTGGTGGTCGGGCGAGGTCGGTTGCCACAGCCGTTAGGCTGGAGGGCGTGGCAGTCGTCGATGTATCCGAAGAGCTCAAGTCCCTCTCCTCGACCATGGAGTCGATCGAGGCCGTTCTGGACCTCGACAAGCTGAGGGCAGACATCGCCGTGCTCGAGGAGCAGGCGGCCGCGCCGTCCCTGTGGGACAACCCGGACGAGGCGCAGAAGATCACCAGCAAGCTGTCCCATCTCCAGGCCGAGGTCAGGAAGGCCGACGCGCTGCGCAGCCGGATCGACGATCTCTCCGTGCTGTTCGAGATGGCCCAGGAGGAGGACGACCCGGACACCCTCGCCGAGGCCGAGTCGGAGCTCACCTCCGTCAAGAAGGCGCTCGACGAGATGGAGGTCCGTACGCTGCTCAGCGGTGAGTACGACTCCCGCGAGGCGCTCGTGAACATCCGGGCCGAGGCCGGTGGCGTCGACGCCGCCGACTTCGCCGAGAAGCTCCAGCGGATGTACCTGCGGTGGGCGGAGCAGCACGGCTACAAGACCGAGATCTACGAGACGTCGTACGCCGAAGAGGCCGGCATCAAGTCGACCACCTTCGCCGTGCAGATCCCGTACGCCTACGGCACCCTCTCCGTGGAGCAGGGCACCCACCGCCTCGTGCGCATCTCGCCCTTCGACAACCAGGGGCGCCGCCAGACCTCCTTCGCGGGCGTCGAGATCCTCCCCGTGGTCGAGCAGACCGACCACATCGAGATCGACGAGTCCGAGCTGCGGGTGGACGTCTACCGCTCGTCCGGGCCCGGCGGCCAGGGCGTGAACACCACCGACTCCGCGGTGCGCCTCACCCACCTCCCGACCGGCATCGTCGTCTCCTGCCAGAACGAACGCTCGCAGATCCAGAACAAGGCGAGCGCGATGAACGTCCTCCAGGCCAAGCTGCTCGAGCGGCGCCGCCAGGAGGAGCAGGCCGCGATGGACGCCCTCAAGGGCGACGGCGGCAACTCCTGGGGCAACCAGATGCGTTCGTACGTCCTGCACCCGTACCAGATGGTCAAGGACCTGCGCACCGATTTCGAAGTCGGCAACCCCGAGGCTGTGTTCAACGGCGAGATCGACGGCTTCCTGGAGGCCGGGATTCGCTGGCGCAAGCAGCAGGAGAAGTAACTTTGTCGACTTGGTAATCCTTCCGCAACTGCCGTCCATCGGGCGGCAGTTTGCTTTATGTCTGGGTTTTACATCACACTCACAGACCGCTTTCCCCGGCAAAGGGCCCTTACCAGGACATCGCACACTCAACGGCCTTGACGTTGCTTTGAAAAATGGGAAGGGTAAAGCGTGGCATGCGTATCTCTGGGGCGCATGTGAACCGGGGGACTCAAGTACAGCTACCTTCTCCCGTCGATCACGGCCCCGAGCGCCGCCTCATTGACGATGAGCTACTGGGGGTAGCAACCACATGACGAAGAAGACGCGGATCCGGATCGCGCGCATAGCTGCCGGTGCCGTGATCGCGGCCGGTGCCTCGCTGACCGCTGCCGGCGCCGCTTCCGCGCTGGAGATCGGTGTGAGCGTGGACGAGAGCGGGGTCGGCGTGAACGTCGACACCGGCCTCGGCGACGACGACCCGGGCAACCCCGGCGACCCGACCGACCCGGGCATCCCGACCGAGCCCAACGACCCGACCGACCCGGGCACTCCGACCGACCCCGGCATCCCGACCGACCCGGAGACTCCGCCGGTCACCGAGGAGCCGACGATCCCGACGGAGCCCACCGAGGAGCCGACCGAGCCCACCGAGGACCCGACCGACCCGGGCAACGGGAACGGCAACGGGAACGGCAACGGCAACGGGAACGGGAACGGGAACGGCAACGGAAACGGAAACGGCAACGCCGGGGGCGGCAACAGCAACACCGACCCCGACGGCGGTTCCGGCACCTCCACCCAGGAGGAGGGCTCCTCGGCCCTCACCGAGACCGGCACGGACACCACGTCCGACACCGCGGCCCAGGGCACGGGCGGTGCGCAGCTCGCCGAGACCGGTGCCGGGCAGACCGCCTTCCTGGTCATCGGTGCCGCCACGATGATCGCCGGCGGCGTCGGCTTCCGCCTCCTGCCCCGCCTGGCGGGCGGTCGCGGTGGCGCTGCCGCCTGAAGGTGACTCCCGATAGTCACGCGCTCGCTTGACGTGTGCGTGCGCTACGACGAAGGGCCCGGAGCGGGTGTCGCTCCGGGCCCTTCGTATGTCTGCGTAATGTCTTCGGGGTGCCCGCCTACGCGGTCTGGTGTGCCAGCAGAGCCACCGCTGCGATCAGCACCGCGAGCAGGGCGATCAGGGCCATCGGGTTCAGGCCCGCGAAGAGGTTCTCCTGCTGCAGCCGCTCGCGGTTGGCGCGGCACACGGGGCACCGGCCCTCACTCACGGGCGCCGCGCAGTTTGCGCACACCAGGCGGTCGTACGTCATGCGCGTCACCCTTCTTGCAGTCGGTTCCATACAGGACAACGCTCCCGGGTAGCAGAACGTTCCCTTCCCTACTGTGCCAGGTTCCACCGAGGGCCGCCTGTGCGCTGCCGAAGGGGAGGTTTCCAGGTCGGCACAAAACCGCCCATCCCATATGCAACGCGAACCGGCGCCTGCGCTCCCGCACCCGGTTCGCGTATGGTCACGCTCATCTACCCCCGGCCTACCGTGGTGCATCCGTGATCCGATTCGACAACGTATCCAAGGTCTACCCAAAGCAGACCCGCCCCGCACTCAGGGATGTCTCCCTGGAAGTGGAGAAAGGCGAGTTCGTGTTCCTCGTCGGGTCCTCCGGCTCCGGAAAGTCCACCTTCCTGCGGCTGGTTCTCCGCGAGGAGCGGACCAGTCAGGGCCAGGTGCACGTTCTGGGCAAGGACCTCGCGCGCCTCTCCAACTGGAAGGTGCCGCAGATGCGTCGCCAGCTGGGGACGGTCTTCCAGGACTTCCGGCTCCTGCCGAACAAGACGGTGGCGGAGAACGTCGCCTTCGCGCAGGAGGTCATCGGCAAGTCCCGCGGCGAGATCCGCAAGTCCGTGCCGCAGGTGCTCGACCTCGTCGGGCTCGGCGGCAAGGAGGACCGGATGCCCGGCGAGCTGTCCGGCGGTGAGCAGCAGCGCGTGGCCATCGCGCGGGCCTTCGTCAACCGGCCCAAGCTGCTGATCGCCGACGAGCCCACCGGCAACCTCGACCCGCAGACCTCCGTCGGCATCATGAAGCTGCTCGACCGCATCAACCGGACGGGCACGACAGTGCTGATGGCGACCCACGACCAGAACATCGTGGACCAGATGCGCAAGCGCGTCATCGAGCTGGAGAAGGGCCGTCTCGTCCGCGACCAGGCACGCGGCGTCTACGGCTACCAGCACTGACCGCCGTTCGAAGAGTCCCCGGAAAGGCCTGAAGAAGACGCCATGCGCGCCCAGTTCGTACTCTCCGAGATCGGTGTCGGTCTCCGTCGCAACCTCACGATGACGTTCGCCGTCATCGTCTCCGTCGCCCTGTCGCTCGCCCTGTTCGGCGGTTCGCTCCTGATGAGCGACCAGGTCGGCGCCATGAAGGGCTACTGGTACGACAAGGTCAACGTCTCGATCTTCCTCTGCAACAAGAGCGACGCCGAGTCGGACCCCAACTGCGCCAAGGGCGCGGTGACCGACGACCAGAAGAAGGACATCCTCTCCGACCTGAAGAAGATGTCGGTCGTCGAGACGGTCGCCCACGAGTCCCAGGACGAGGCGTACAAGCACTACAAGGAGCAGTTCGGCGACTCCCCGCTGGCCGCCTCCCTCACGCCGGACCAGATGCAGGAGTCGTACCGGATCAAGCTGAAGGACCCGGAGAAGTACCAGGTCATCGCGACCGCGTTCAACGGGCGCGACGGCGTGCAGTCCGTGCAGGACCAGAAGGGCATCCTGGACAACCTCTTCACGATGCTGAACCTGATGAACCGGGCCGCGCTGGGCGTCATGGCGCTCATGCTGGTCGTCGCCCTGCTGCTGATCGTCAACACGGTGCGTGTCTCGGCGTTCAGCCGTCGGCGGGAGACCGGGATCATGCGGCTCGTGGGCGCCTCGGGCTTCTACATCCAGGCGCCGTTCATCATGGAGGCCGCCGTAGCCGGCGCGATCGGCGGTGGGCTCGCCTGTGTCTTCCTGGTCGTCGGCCGGTACTTCACCATCGATCACGGCATGGCCCTGTCCTCGAAGCTCAACCTGATCAACTTCGTGGGCTGGGACGCCGTACTGACGAAGCTGCCGCTGATCCTCGCGGCGAGTGTGCTGATGCCCGCGTTGGCCGCGTTCTTCGCGCTGCGCAAGTACCTGAAGGTGTGACGCATGCCAAGAGGGCCGTACGGTCAACCGGCCGTGTGGCCCTCTTGCGTTGTCCTAGACTCACCGGCATGTCAGGCCGAGACCTGTTCTGTCAGCCCCGCCGCATCCGCCGCGGGGCGGCCCTGACATTGGTGTTCGCGAGCGTGCTGGTGGCCGGCGCGGCGACCGGTTCGTTTCCCGAGGCAGACCCCGGCGACCGGAAGTCCTCGTCGGACTCGGCCCGTTCGGCCGCTCCCGCGGGTCATCACGAGGACGTGGCGGAGGCGGCCGAGGAGGCCGTGGCCGACGGCACGTCCCCCATGGAGGCCGCCGAGCGTGCCGTCAGCCGCAGCGGAGACCGCTGGGGGGCCGTCTACTCCCGGGGCGAGTACGAGGAGTTCGAGGAAGCCCTCGACGGCCAGTACACCGGCGTCGGGCTGTGGGCGCGGCGCGAGCGGGACGGCCGTATCGAAGTGACCAAGGTGAGCTCGGACTCGCCCGCGGCGTCCGCCGGGATCCGCAAGGGCGACCGGTTGCGCAGCGTCGACGGGGAGAAGGTCGACGGGCATCCGGTCACCGAGGTGGTCTCCTTGTTGCGCGGCGACGCCACGGACGCGGCCGCCGGTACGACGGTCCGGCTGGGCCTCGAGCGCGGCACGCGCGCGTGGACGAAGACCGTTCGGCGTGCCCGTCTGTCCACGGACTCGGTCACCGTTCGAGAACTCGCCGGCGGGATCACCGTCATCAAGATCGACTCGTTCACCAAGGGCGTCGGGGACCAGGTCCGGGACGCCGTCCGGGAGGCCCCTGCCGACGGGGGGATCGTTCTCGATCTGCGCGGGAACTCCGGTGGGCTGGTCACCGAGGCCGTGACCACGGCGTCCGTCTTTCTCGACGGGGGCCTGGTCGCGACGTACGACGTCGACGGGTCGCAGCAGGCGCTGCACGCGGAGCCCGGTGGGGATACGACCCGTGCGCTGGTCGCTCTTGTCGACGGCGGGACGATGAGCGCGGCGGAGCTTCTCACCGGGGCGCTGCAGGACCGGGGGCGGGCGGTGGTCGTGGGGTCCAGGACGTTCGGCAAGGGGTCGGTGCAGATGCCCAGCCGGCTGCCGGACGGGGCGGTGGCCGAGCTGACCGTGGGGCACTACAGGACTCCGTCGGGGCGCGGCGTCGACGGGCGGGGGATCACGCCTGATCTGGAAGCGGACGATCGGGCTCTCCAGCAGGCCGAGACTGTTCTCGGGGGACTGGGAGACGCGGACTGAGGGTGCGGCTTTGACCGCCGGCCGGTGGGGGCTTGTCGCGCCGTTCCGCGCGCTCCGGGTGGGGAGAGCTGACGCCCGCTGATAAGGACTGGTCTTCGCCCCCCTCACTAGTGCGAAAATGGGCAGCACTATGAGCAAGGGAATGTACGTACCGAAGGAGTCCCAGCCGAAGCAGGGTGGCGGGGGCGGCAAGGCCCAGGACGGGGAGAAGGGCGGCAAGCGCAAGATCGTCGCCCAGAACAAGAAGGCCCGGCACGACTACGCGATCATCGACACCTTCGAGGCCGGGCTGGTCCTCATGGGCACCGAGGTCAAGTCGCTGCGCGAGGGCCGAACCTCGCTGACCGACGGCTTCGTCCAGATCGACGGGGGCGAGGCGTGGCTGCACAACGCCCACATCCCGGAGTATCACCAGGGCAGCTGGACCAATCACTCCGCACGCCGCAAGCGCAAGCTGCTGCTGCACCGCGAGGAGATCGACAAGCTGGAGTCGAAGGCCCAGGAGACGGGCCACACGATCGTGCCCCTCGCCCTGTACTTCAGGGACGGCCGGGCCAAGGCCGAGATCGCGCTCGCGCGAGGCAAGAAGGAGTACGACAAGCGGCAGACCCTGCGCGAGAAGCAGGACCGGCGGGAGTCGGACCGGGCGATCGCGGCGGCGAAGCGGAAGCAGCGGGCCCAGGCCCAGTAGGAATAGGCTGGCACCGTCGTGCGTTGGTCACGTACGATGGGTCCTGCACCTCACCGAGGGTGCACGCTCCTCTTCGGAGCATTGAAAAAACAACATGGGGATGATCGGTTTCGACAGCGGCTGTTGAAGCAGGGGAAGCGTGTCGAGGAAGCGGCAATGATCTCGTTAACCATATGTCGCAACCAATAATCGCCAATTCCAAGAGCGATTCCCGCGCCTTCGCCCTCGCTGCCTAATAAGCAGTGAGTGAAGGCCCCAACGGGTGTCAGCCCGGGGATGTTCCCGACCCGGACCCTGGCATAATCTAGGGGACTAAACCATCGAGCCCGGTCACGGGGTTCGATGGGAAACCAAACAGTGACTGGGCCCGTCGGCGACTTGTTCGCGTGATCGCCGGGGCCGAGAAAATCGCAGCGAACTGCACACGGAGAAGCCCTGATTCTGCACCGTTGGACGCGGGTTCGATTCCCGCCATCTCCACTCGCCTCTTCCGAGAGGCAACCCCATGTGGGCGAAGGCCCCGCTGCTTCACGGCAGCGGGGCCTTCGTCATGTCCTGGAGGTGACGGATGGTACGAAGCATCGATGAGTCCGACTTCGGTGTGACCTGGCTGATGAGCATGTTCCACGCGGACTGGACCCATCACGGGCCCACGGCCGCCGAGGCGGTCGGCTACCACCTCTGGGACGACCTGGACCCGGCGAACGTCGACGCGGTCCGGCGGGACGCGGCGCTGCTGCTGCGCCTGCCCTCGGCGACGATCGAGGTGCTGTGGTCGGCCGGTACAGAGACCGGGCCGTCCTTCTTCTCCGGAGGGCGTACCGATGTCACCTCGGGAACGCGGTGGATGGAGACGCTCACCGGCCTGTGCGACACCTGGCTGTCCCGGCACGCCGGGGCCGGTGTGGTCGCCGCCGTACCCGCCGAGTGGGACGGCGTGGAACTGGCCGCCACGGTCCTCACCGAGATCTCAGCGGCGGACTTCCTGCCGGACGAGGTCGGGCGGGCGCTGACCGAGTGCGTCCGGCGCTGCACACCGGACCTCGCGTTCCGCCTGCTGCTGCGGGCGATGCAACAGATCGGCACCGCCTCCGGCGCGGCGCTCTCGCCGGAGCACTACGCGCGGCTCGCGGCAGTTGGCTCGGCGCTGCGGTACGGCGAGTTCGTGGTGGCGGAGGTGCAGCACCTGGTGGCGTGACGGACGGTGCCCCCTGGGACCCTGCCGGTGCCGCCAGGGGCACCGGCTTCTCATGCGCGGATGCGGAAGACGGGGTGGTCCGCGGGCGCCGGCAGGGCGTCGAGGACGCCGGAGACCGTGGGCATGCCGCCGTAGCGTTCGCGGTAGGCGGCGAGCAGCGGTGGACGGTCGGGTTCCGGGACCTCCTCCACAGTGATCGTCTCGGTGCGGCCGCCGCCGGCGAGGCGGGCCTCGGGGGTGGCACGCAGGTTGAGGGCCCAGTCGCTGAGGCCACGGTAGGAGACGAGGTAGCGCTCACCCTCGTGGTCCAGGACGGCCACCGGGACCGTGCGCTCGCGACCGGAGCGGCGGCCTCTGACGGTGAGACGGGAGATCATCGACCGCTGGAACAACGGGACCAGCCGGTTGGCTATGTGGCGCTGCATCCAGGGCGGCTTCAGATAGACGCGGGCGGTCATGCTTCCCACGATAGGGTGACCCCGAGATTCTGGTAACCATCGTGGAAGCGAACCCCGCATGACCTCGATGCGCACACCACGCCAACTGCTCGTCCGTGCGCGGGGCGACGACTCACCGCTGTATCTCGCGGGCGAGGAAGGCGCCGACGACCTCTCCTCATTCACCCGCTCCGTGTCGCCCGACGACCCCTGGCTCGGGCTGCCCGAGTCCCTGGCCGAGCAGCTGACCTCGTGGTCCCGGGCCCGCCCCGGGGGAGGGCCGGCGTCCCGTCAGAACCTGCGCGAGCATGCGAGGCAGGGGCTGGAGATCGCCCAGGCGCTGGCCCGGTACCTCGGACCGCAGTGGGTGGTGCGGTACCGGGACGACGCGTACGCCACCGACAAGTTCGTCTGCTGGGGGTGCAGGCGACTGCACTGGTCCCTCGACGAGCACGACACGCCTCCGTATCCGCTTCGCATCACCGTCGAGGGTGAGTACAAGTGGCACCCGCTCCGCGCGGAGGGATTCGGGGACTTCGCTCCGGACGACCCCGCTGCCGGGCTGGACCTGTCCGACGAGCTGGTCACGGACCTGTACAGGTGGGCGGCCGACTTCGACGCCGGCATGGAGCAGTACCTGAACGACCGGGACGACGCGAAGGACGACACGAGGCGCAGGGAACTGGATCTGCGGGGCCGTGACCTGGCCGAGCGCGTGGCCTGTGAAGCAGGCCCGGCCAGGACCGTCACCTATGGCGGACTTGCCTAGGGCCATGGGAGGCCCGTCCTCTGCCGACGGGTCAGGAAACCGTCCGCTGCCCCGTGCTCGCCCGCTCCGTCATCCGCGGTGGCAGCAGGGTCGACTCCGGTACGGCTGTCCCGGCCAGTTTCTTCATCAGGAGTTCGACCGCTCGCGCGCCCACCTCCGCCGACGGCAGCGCCACCGAGGTGATCGGGACGCGGACCGACTCGGCCAGTTCGTCGGGGCAGATCGCGGTGACCGACAGGTCGGCCGGGACGCGTAGGCCCAGTTGCTCGAAGGCGTCCACCAAGGGTTGCAGCAGGGGTTCGTTGTGGACGACCACTCCCGTCAACGCGGGTTGATCGCGCAGGAGTTGTTCGGCCACCGCGCGGGCGGCACCCGGCTCGCAAGGGTGGACCGTCGACGACATCCCGCGGCGGTCGGCGGCGGCCGTGAAGCCCTGGACCACACTCTGGGCGAAGGCGGTCTGCCGGACGTAGACCTCCGGCGGGGAGCCGACGAGGGCCACCACCCGGTGGCCCAGCCGCGCCAGATGCTCCACGCACGCCTCGCCCGCCGCCTTGAAGTCGAGGTCGATGCAGGTCAAACCCTCCGAGGAGGCGGGGAAGCCGATCAGTACCGACGGCAGGTCCAGTGTGCGCAGCAACGGCAGCCGCGGATCGTCCAGTTGGACGTCCATCACGATCAGTGCGTCCACCAGTGCCGTGTCCGCGACCCGCGTCAGTCCGTCCTCGCCCTCCTCCTGGGTCAGCAGCAGCACATCGTGGTCGTACCGGCGGGCCGTCGTCACCACCGACACCGCGAACTGCATCACGGTCGGGACGTGGATCCCGGTCCTCAAGGGCACGACCAGCGCCAGCACGTTCGACCGTCGGCCGGCCAGGGCACGGGCGCCCGCGTGCGGGCGGTAGCCCAGCTCGCGGACGGCGTCCTCGACCCGCTGCCGGGTTTCCTCGGAGATCGGGCGCTTGCCGCTGAGGGCGTAGGAGACGGTGCTGGGGGAGACCCCGGCCCGCCGCGCCACATCGGTGATCTTCACCATCAGCCCAGCTCCAGGGAGAGGAAGCCGGTCCCGGCCCGCGCCCGCGCCGCGTGCCCGCCCGCGGCCAGTCCCCAGGGCGCCGACGGGTCACCGCAGGACGCCCGCAGCGTGTCGCCTTCGCGTACGACGGTGAAGGCGACCTCGCCGACCCGCACCGTGACCTGCTCGCCCCGCCCGAGGCCGTACGCCCGCAGGGTCACCCCGTCGGCGTGGGCGTAGTCGGGTCGGTCGTCCACCGCCCCCACCGGGAGCACCGCGCCCGGCCTGACCAGCAGCGGCACGCTCAAGAAGTCGTGCTTCTCGCGTACCCAGCGCGGCCCGGTCACCGTCTCGCCGGTCACGAAGTGGGTCCACGTGCCTTCGGGGACGTAGTAGGAGACCTCGCCCTCGTCGTTGAACACCGGCGCCACCATCAGGTCGGGGCCGAGCATGTACTGCCGTTCCAGATGCGCGCACCCGGGATCGTCCGGGAACTCCAGGACCATCGCCCGCATCACCGGGACACCCTCGGCGTGGGCGGTGCGCGCGGCCTCGTAGAGGTACGGCATGAGCTTCAGCTTGAGGTGGGTGAAGTGCCGTAGGACGTCCACGGATTCCTCGTCGAACAGCCACGGCACGCGGTAGGAGGAGCTGCCGTGCAGGCGGCTGTGGGAGGAGAGAAGTCCGAAGGCCAGCCAACGCTTGAACAGCGCCGGTGTCGGGGTGCCCTCGAAGCCGCCGATGTCGTGGCTCCAGAAGCCGAAGCCGGACAGGCCCAACGACAGCCCCCCGCGCAGCGACTCGGCCATCGACTCGTAGGTCGCCTCGCAGTCGCCGCCCCAGTGCACCGGGAACTGCTGGCTGCCCGCGGTCGCCGAGCGCGCGAAGACCACCGCCTCCTCCTCGCCGCGGTGCTTGCGCAGCACGTCGAAGACGGTCCGGTTGTAGAGGTAGGTGTAGTAGTTGTGCATCCGCTCCGGGTCGGAGCCGTCGGACCACTCCACGTCCAGGGGTACCCGCTCGCCGAAGTCGGTCTTGAAGCAGTCGACGCCCTGCGCGAGGAGTGCCTCCAGCTTGGACGCGTACCAGTCGCGGGCTGCCGGGCTGGTGAAGTCGACCAGGGCCATGCCGGGCTGCCACAGGTCCCACTGCCACACGCTGCCGTCGGGGCGCTTCAGGAGATGGCCGAGCGCCTTGCCCTCCGCGAACAGGGGCGATCTCTGGGCGATGTACGGATTGATCCATGCGGAGACCCTCAGACCCCGGGCGTGCAGTCGCGCGAGCATGCCCTCCGGGTCGGGGAAGACCCGCGGGTCCCACTGGAAGTCGCACCAGTTGAACTCGCGCATCCAGAAACAGTCGAAGTGGAAGACCGAGAGGGGGAGTTCGCGCTCCCGCATGCCCTCGATGAAGGACGTCACGGTCTCCTCGTCGTACGACGTCGTGAAGGACGTCGACAGCCACAGGCCGAAGGACCAGGCGGGCGGGAGGGCCGGGCGGCCGGTGAGGGCCGTGTACTTGCGGATGATCTCCTTCGGACTCGGGCCGTAGATGACGTAGTACGTCAACTCCTGCGTCTCGGCGCTGAACTGCACCCGCGAGACCGCTTCCGAGCCCACCTCGAAGGAGACCTTGCCCGGGTGGTCGACGAAGACGCCGTAGCCCGCGTCCGTGAGGTAGAACGGGACGTTCTTGTAGGCCTGTTCGGTGGCCGTGCCGCCGTCGGCGTTCCAGATGTCGACGACCTGGCCGTTCTTCACCAGCGGCCCG
This sequence comes from Streptomyces canus, assembly GCF_030816965.1. Lineage (NCBI taxonomy): Bacteria > Bacillati > Actinomycetota > Actinomycetes > Kitasatosporales > Streptomycetaceae > Streptomyces > Streptomyces canus. The sequence continues at coordinate 4,012,224 of NZ_JAUSYQ010000002.1, read as the reverse complement.
AACCGTTCGCCGAGGCCGTACACCGAGGTGCCCACGCCGAGCCCCAGCTGCTCGCGCAGGTAGTGGGCGCCCGACGCGTCCCGCATGATGCCCATGCCCTTGGGGCCGCTGCCGGTCAGCAGCCGTCCGTCCGCGAGGAAGTCGACCTGCCAGGTGTCCGTGCGGGCCACCCGGACCGACAGCGCGCCGGAGGTGAGGGTGGCGTGCTCCTCGTCGTACTCCGTGTGAGGCCTGAAGTCCTCTGTGCGGACCTCGAATTGGGGCCCCTGCGGCTGCTCGCCCTCGAAGTGGGTGAAGGTGACGCCGATGACGTCGGGTATCGGGGCGTGGGCGCTGATCGTCACGACCGGTCCCTTCAGCAGGTCGCCGCGGCGGCGGATGGGCTGGGTCGGCGCGAGGATGTCCAGCCGGCCGTCCGATGCGGAGACCTCGTGGACCTGGGCCGGATGCGCCGCGGTGACGCCCTCGCGCAGCAGCCAGTAGCCGTCGGTGAACTTCATCTGTGGGGGGTCCTTACTTCACGGCACCCACGGCGATACCGCGGGTGAGGGTTCGCTGGAAGACGAGGAAGAACACGATCGCGGGCAGAACGCCGAGCAGGGCGGCCGCGTTGGTCATCGTGGCGTCCATCAGGCGCTGGCCCTGGAGGACGCCGAGGGCCACCGACACCGTCTGGTTGTCGTTGGAGATCAGCATGACCAGGGGGAGCAGGAACTCGTTCCAGGTCCAGATGAAGAAGAAGACCAGCAGTACACCGAGCGTGGGACGGCTGACGGGGACGACGATCCGCCACAGGACCTGCCACCTGTTCGCGCCGTCGATCCGGGCCGCCTCCAGGATCTCGCGGGGGAACTGGCCGAGGACCGCGGAGAGCAGATACGTGCCGAAGGCCGCCTGGATCACCGTGAACACGATGATCACGCTCAGTCTCGTGTCGTAGAGGCCGACTTCCTTGCTCAGGTAGTAGACCGGGTAGACCAGCGCCTCCTGCGGCAGCATGTTCGCGAGGACGAAGAAGGCGAGGACCCAGGTCCGGCCCTTGATGCGGCCGATGCCGATCGCGTAGGCGTTCAGGACGGACAGGATCACGGCCAGTACCGCCACCGAGCCGCTGATCAGGACCGAGTTGACCAGCTTCTGCCCGAAGTCGACGCGTTCCCAGAAGTCCTTGATGCCGGTCGTGTACAGGCCGTCGGGAAGGCTGAGGGGGCCGTTCTGGGCGTACTCCGTGGGGGACTTGAAGGCGTTGACCGTGACGATCAGGAACGGCACGATCATGAACAGGGCCGCGACGCACAGAGCGATCAGGACCGGGTAGCGGCGCAGGGCGGTGGTCATGGGTCGGTCCTCTCCTGGAGCCTCAGACCGATCAGGGAGAGCGCGAGGATGAGCACCGTCAGCACGGTGGAGATCGCGGCGCCGTAGCCGACCTGCGTCTTCTCGAAGAACGTGGTGAAGGAGAAGTAGGAGGGCACGTCGGTGGCGCCGCCGGGCCCGCCCTTCGTGAGCACGTACACCGCGCCGAACACCTTGAGCGCCGCGATCGAGCACCAGGTGAGGACGACGTAGATCTCCGGCCGGATCTGGGGCAGCGTGATGTGCCAGAAGCGGCGCCACCAGCCGGCGCCGTCCAGTTCGGCCGCCTCGTACAGCTGGGGGTCGACGCGTTGCAGGCCGGCCATGAAGATGACCAGGGGGAAGCCCAGTTGGACCCAGATCATGACGCCCATGACACTGTAGAGCGCGAGGTCGGGGTCGCCCAGCCAGTCCTGCTGCCAGGAGCCGAGGCCGATCGCCTTCAGGAGCGCGTTGAGCGAGCCGTCGTCCGGGGCGAGGATCCAGCTCCAGACGATGCCGGCGACCGCGATCGGCAGCACCTGTGGGAGGTAGAAGCAGGCGCGGAGAACGGCGGCTGTTCTGGATCCGAAGTGCTTGCCGACGTAGTCGAACAGGGCTGCGGCGAGGACCAGTCCGAGGGCCGTGGGGATCGCCGCCATCGCCACGACCATGAACAGGCTGTGCCGGAAGGACGCCCAGAACTCGGAATCGTCCATCAGCTCCCGGTAGTTGGCGAGTCCCGACCACTCGGGGGAGCCCACGCCCTGCCAGTCCGTGAAGCTCACGTACGTGTTCATCACGAACGGCAGGACGATGACCGCGAGGAAGGCGAGGGCGCCGGGGAGGAGGAAGAGGGCGTAGGAGTCGCGGGGGCCGCGCGGGGGCTTTTGGGCGTTGCTCTTGCCGACCGCCCGCGCGTTCCGTTCGACGGTCACCGTCATTGCTTCGGCGCGCCCTTGTCGTAGGCCTCCTGGAGATCGCTGAGGTAGTCGTCGGGCTTCTCACTGCCCGTGATCAGCTTCTGGGTCCCGGAGACGAGGACGTCGTAGAAGCCGGGGACCGGCCAGTCGGGGTAGAAGGCCAGGCCGTCGTTCTTGGAGAGGGTGTTGAAGTCGTCGATCAGGGTCTTCGACTGGGGGTCGGTGATGGCGGAGGCGTCGGCCGCGACCGGGACGCCGCCGGAGTTGCCGAGCAGGTTCTGGATCTTCTTCGACATGGTGATGTCGATGAAGTCGTAGGCGAGGTCCTTGTTCTTCGAACCCTTCGGTACGACCCAGAGGTTGCCGCCGGAGCCGAGGGTGAGCTTCGAGTCGGGCCACCGGAAGGTGCCCCAGTCGAACTTGTTGTCCGTCTTGAAGCGGCCGTACCACCAGCTGCCGGAGAACAGGATCGGCGCCTTGCCGGAGGTGAAGGAGACACCGGCGGCCTCTTCGTTCTGGCCGCTGGAGGACTTGCTGAAGTAGCCCTTCTTCACCCAGTCGGCGAAGGTCTCGGCGCCGTAGGTCCAGGCCGCGTCGTGGAAGTCCGTCTTGCCCTTGTAGAGCTGGTAGGCGTCGACCCACGAGCGGTCGGCCTTCGACAGCGCGAGTTGGTAGAGGTACTGCTGGGCGGGGTAGGCGGCGCCGCCGTTGGCGAGCGGGGTGACTCCCTTGGCCACGAACGTGTCCATGGCGGCGGTCAGTTCGGCGAACGTCTTCGGCTCGGCGACGCCGTACTTCTTGAAGAGGTCCTTGTTGTAGTAGACCAGCGTGTACTCGGCGTAGTTGGGGACGCCGTACCACTTGCCGGAGCCCATCACGCCGTTGGTGTCGTAGAGGCTCGTCGTGCGCACGCTCGGGCTGAGCTTCTTGTCCCAGCCGCGCTTGGTCGCCTCTTCCGTGAGGTCGGTGAGCAGGCCTTGCTTCGAGAGCAGGCCCGCCGTCGCGTTGCCCTTGTTGTACTCCATGAGGTCGGGCGCGTCCGAGGAGTTGAGGACCATCGGGGCGGTCTTCTGGATCTGGTCGAAGCTCTTCTCCTCGAACTCCACCTTGACGCCGGGGTGTTTGGTCTCGAACTCCTTGATCGCCTCCTTCCAGGCGATGCCCATCGCGCTGGTCGGACCCTCGTAGTGCCAGAGCCTGAGTGTCTTGCCGTCGGAGGACCCGCTGTCCGAGTCCCCGCAGGAGGCCACCAGCAGCGATCCGGTCAGGACCACCGCCGCCGCCACCACACGCCGTCGTGCCGTCAACATCCCGTACCTCCGGGGAGTCGGATGGTGCTTCGGGCCGCGCCCCGGGCAGGGGCCGTCGATTCGACTCGATTCGACGACCCCTGTCGAAGCGCTTCGACGAAGGAACGTATGTGGCGCCTTTGAAGGTCGTCAATGGGTTATGCAGGATCGGGTGAAGCGATTCGACGATCCGGGTTCGGGCGAGGGGGGTCGCCAGGGGGTGCGGCGGTTGTGGTGGCGGGGGTGCTGTGGTGGGGTGCGGGCGGGAGGCGGGAGGCGGGAGGCGGGAGGCGGGAGGCGGGAGGCGGGAGGCGGGAGGCGGGAGGCGGGAGGCGGGAGGCGGGAGGCGGGAGGCGGTCGGCTGTTCGGCTGTCGGGTGTGCTGGTGTGGGGTCCTGTGGACTGAGCGGGAGTGAGTCCGTTCAGCCGCGCGCCCCGAACGGTCTTGGGCGAGCTGGTCCCCGGCGAACGGTGTTGCTGTTGTGGGTCGTGGGTGAGCGTGCTTGATCGTCTGGTCGGCGCGAGCGGGCTCGTCAGGGTCGCCGCTGCGGTGGTCGGGGCGCTGTAGTGCGTCGTGGGGGAGACGTGCTCGATCGTGAGGCTGACGCGAGGGCGGTCGTCAGGGCCGCGGCTGCCGCCGTGATCGGGACTCCGTAGCCCGCCGTCGGTGAGATGTGCTCCACCGTCCAGCCGCCCGCCGCGCTGCCGCAGGCGATTCCGCCGAGCAGGCCGGTCACCGCGAGTGTCATGCCCTCGTTGAGGCGGCCAGGCGGGGTGCGCCGCTGGATCAGGGTCATCCCGGTGACCATCGTCGGGGCGGTCGCCATCCCGGCGATCAGCAGCGCGGCCGCCAGGGCGAGCAGGGAGCCGGTGAGGGAGGCGGCCAGCAGGGGGAGCGTCAGCAGGGTCGTCATGGCGGCGATGCACCACACGTACCGGTCCTCGGCGGATCCGGTCCGTCGTATCGCCCCGTAGACGAGCCCCGCCGCGCACGACCCGGCCGCCTGGAGCGCGAGCACGATCCCGGCCGCCGAGCGGTGTCCCTGCGCGTCGGCGAAGGCGATGGTGACGACCTCCATGGAGCCGAAGACGGCACCCATGGCAAGGCAGACGGCGAGCAGGGGCGGGATACCGGGGGCGCGGAAGGGTGCCTGGGAGAGGTCGCGCTTCCGCACCGGCGGTTCCGTCGAACGCTGCGCGGCGAACACCAGCACGCCCGTCACCAGCAGCACCACCCCGGCCAGCGTGCCCGCCTCCGGGAAGAACGCCGTGCACAGGAAGGCCGCGAGAACCGGGCCCAGCATGAAGCACGCCTCGTCCACGACCTGCTCGAAGGAGTTCGCGACATGGAGGGACTTCTCGTCGCCGGCGAGGAGGTGGGCCCAACGGGCACGGGACATGCCGCCGAGGTTGGGGGTGGTGGCGGTGGCGGCGTACGACACGAAGAGCGTCCACGCCGGTGCGCCGAGGTGGACGCACAGCAGCAGTGCCAGCGAACCCAGTGCGGCGAGTGCCGTGGCCGGTACGGCGATCTTGGCCTGTCCATGTCGGTCGACGAGCCGCGCGGTCCAGGGGGCGACCACCGCCGTCGCTGCGAGGCCCGCCGCGGTGACGGCGCCGGCGAGGGCGTACGACCCACGCGTCCCGGCGATCATGACGACCGCGCTGACGCTGAACATGCCCATGGGCAGGCGGGCGAGAAGGTTCCCGATGGTGAAGGCGCGGGCTCCGGGGGTGGCGAGAAGACGGCGGTAGGGGCCGGGGGCGCGCCGGCAATGCGGGGAGCGCCGGGCGCGTGGGCCCCGTCGGCTGAGGTCGACGATGACGAGCGCGTCCGCGGTCGTGGTGAACATCGGTCGGTTCGGTTGCGGCATGCGCCTACCGTCGCGTGGCGGCGATCAACGGGTCCAACACCTTCTCCGCGCCGATTCACGCACCTGTGTTGTAAGTTCGCCCGGTGTCCGTGCCCAGCCCGAGTCCCGGCCCCCGTTCCCTCCCCCTCGGCCGCTCCCACCATCTCGACCCGCGTCTCCTGCGCGCCTTCCTCGCCGTCGCCGACGAGCTCCACTTCACGCGCGCGGCGGCCCGGCTCTACGTCGCCCAGCAGGCGCTCAGCCGTGATGTGCGGCGGCTGGAGCGGGAGTTGGGTGCAGAGCTGTTCGTGCGCACGACCCGGCAGGTGACGCTGACCGGCGACGGCGAGCGGCTGGTGCCGTACGCCCGCCGGGTCCTGGACGCCCAGGACGAGCTGCTCGCCGCCTTCGCGCAGGCCCGCCCGCTGCTCGTGGACCTCAACTTCCCCGACCAGGCCACCGCCCGCGCCGTGCTGCTGCGGGCCCGGGAACTCGCCCCCGAACAGGAGCTGATGGCCCGCTACGAGAGCGGGCTGACCGGCGCCGTGAGCGAGCTGCTGGCCGGTCGCCTCGACGCGTCCTTCGGCCGGTTCGCCGGTCTCGATCCGGCGCTGCGGGCGGGCCTGGACCACCAGCCCGTGCGCCTCGAGCCCATGGCCGTCGTCCTGCCCGAGGACCACCCGCTGGCCTCCCTGGGCCGGGTGCCGCTTGCCGCCCTGGAGGGCGAGACCGTGTACGCGGGAGCCGGAAATCCGCGGACTCCGGAATGGACCGATCTCGCTCGTCGGCTGTTCGAAGGAAGGGGCATCGACATCGCCCCGCCGGCCCCGCTCGCGGTCGGCGACGAGGAGTTCCAGCGGATTATGGCGAAGACCCGGAACCCGATTCTCGCGGTCGTGGATTTTCCGGCCATGCCCTCCACCGTGCTGCGTCCGCTGGTCGACCCGGTACCGCTGTCGCTGGTGTCGCTGGTGTGGCGGAGGGGTCTGGCGCATCCCGCGTTCGACGCACTTCGGCACGCTGTAATCGAACTGTCCGTCGAACATGACTGGCTTCGTCGGCCCGCCGATGGATGGATTCCAGCCACCGATGAGCTCCTTATGAACATCCATAAATGACACCTGGCAAACACACTTCCTTCGTGTGCGCTACATTCGTGATCTGAGCACGGTGTGGTAAAGGGGGCGCTCGGACCGGGTGGGGGCCCGGTTCAGCCGACGTGTGCTCAAGGTCGACAGCGCGCCCAGAACAGCCCGTGGGGGGATGTGTGTGCGCGTGAAGAACGTAAAAAAGTGGCGCGAAGACGCCCAACCGGAATGGCCCGAGGCTGCACCAGGCACCCAGGACATACCGACAGCTGGGGGCACCACCCAGACGTTTTCGGAAACCGGCGAAACCGGCGCAACCGGAGTCCCGGCCGACGACGGAAACCGGGACTTCCCCGGGGCCCCGAGAGCGGACCGCGGCGAGGATGCCCCGGAGCCGGCCGGCCGCAGAGCCGTCGTACGCGACCCGTGGGACGAGTCCGGCAGCGGTGCCGGTCACGCACACGACCCGCACGAGGTGACCGTCCAGCTCGATGGGGTCGGCCTGAACGGCGACGAGCGCATCGAGGGCCGCCCCGGAGGCGAGGGCGGGTCCGAGAGCTCCGACGGCCCGGTCTTCGTCGACGAGTCGGGTCGGCGCAGCCGCCGCTTCCGACGTATCGGCATCGCCGTGGGCCTGGCCTGCGCGGTCTACGCCGTCGTCATCGTCGTCACCCTGCTGTCCGGCAACTCCAACGCGCCCTGGCTCCCCGTGACCGGCCCGAAGGACGATGCCCCGGCCGGCGAGGTCGACACCAGTCCGATGCCGGCGGAGTCCGCCGAACCCTCCCTCCCCGCGGGGGTGATCTCGGGGACCACCCCGACGGTCAGCGGCGGAGTGACACCGGCTCCCGGAGCCGGGGTCACCGCGCCCGGCGCCACCATGAGTCCGGGCAAGCCGGGGACGTCTGCCGATCCGTCGGCGACCGCAACCCAGCCCGGCGGCAAGCCGTCGGTCAGCGCCGATCCCTCGACGCAGCCGACCCAGTCCGTCACCCCGCCGCCCAGCCCCTCGGTCACCCCGCCCGTCACCACCAGCCCCGACCCCTCGGTCGCCCCGACCGAGACCACGGGCGGTGGCAGCGCGGGCCCCGGCACGGTGGCCGACGGCCCGCCCTCACCCGCGCCCGTCGCGTCGGAGACCTCCGGTGCGCCGGCTCCGGTGCCTTCCGGTGCTCCGCTGTCGTCCCCGTCCCCGGAGCAGGCTCTGTGATGGCATCCCGTATCCGCGGCGCGGGGGCCTTTGCCGGCTCGGCCGTCTTCTCGCCCGTCGCGTCGGGGACCTCCGGTAGCTCGGCTTCCGTGCCTTCTTGGTGCTCCGTCTCCGTCTCCGTCTCCGTCTCCGTCCCCGTCCCCGTCCCCGGAGCAGGCTCTGTGACGGCCTCCCGCACCCATCGCGCGGGGGCTTTTGCCGGCTCGGCCGTCTTCTTGCCCGTCGCGTCGGGGACCTCCGGTAGCTCGGCTTCCGTGTCTTCCTCCGACGCCCCGCTCTCCTCCCCGTCCCCGGAGTACATCCTCTGATGGCATCCCGAACCCGCCGCCCGGGGTCCGCACCAGGAGCCCCCGACGGCTCCAGGCGCCGTCGCCTGCCCATGCGCCTGCTGCTGCCCGTGCTCGTCCTCGTCGCCCTGATGGCGATGCTGATGCTGCGCGGCTACGTCCACAGCGAGATCCTCGCCGACCACCGCGTCCGGTCCGAGGCCTCCACCGACAAGGTGCCGGAGAAGATCCTCGAGGGCGGCCCGGTGATCGACACCCGCAGCGGCCGCGCCACCAGCCTGAAGATGCCGGACCGCCGACTCGTCCTCACCTTCGACGACGGTCCCGACCCGACCTGGACCCCCAAGGTCCTGGACGTCCTCGAGAAACACCACGCACACGCGGTCTTCTTCGTCACCGGCACCATGGCCTCCCGCTATCCGGACCTGGTCAAGCGCATCGTCGACGAGGGCCACGAGGTCGGGCTGCACACCTTCAACCACCCCGACCTGTCCTTCCAGTCCAAGAAGCGCATCGACTGGGAGCTGTCCCAGAACCAGCTCGCCCTCGCCGGCGCGGCCGGTATCCGCACCTCGCTCTTCCGCCCGCCGTACTCCTCCTTCGCCGACGCCATGGACGACAAGTCCTGGCCGGTCACCGAGTACATCGGCACCCGCGGCTACATCACCGTCGTCAACAACACCGACAGCGAGGACTGGCGCAAGCCGGGCGTCCATCAGATCCTGCGCAACGCCACCCCGAAGAACGGCAAGGGCGCGATCGTGCTGATGCACGACTCCGGCGGCGACCGCCACCAGACGGTCCAGGCGCTCGACCGATTCCTGCCCGACATGCAGGACAAGGGCTACGAGTTCGACAACCTCACCGAGGCACTCGAGGCGCCCACCGCGCACACCGCCGTCACCGGCCCCGAGCTGTGGAAGGGCAAGGCGTGGATCTTCCTGGTCCAGGCCTCCGAGCACATCACCGACGTCCTCGTCGTCGGTCTCTCGATCATCGGCTCCCTGGTCATCGGCCGCTTCGTCCTCATGCTGCTGCTCTCGGGCATCCACGCCCGCCGGGTGCGCCGCAAGGACTTCCGCTGGGGAGAGCCGGTCACCCAGCCGGTGTCGGTGCTGGTCCCGGCGTACAACGAGGCCAAGTGCATCGAGAGCACCGTCCGTTCACTGATGGCGAGCGAGCACCCCGTCGAGGTGCTCGTCATCGACGACGGTTCGAGCGACGGCACCGCCCGGATCGTGGAGGCGATGGGCCTGCCGAACGTGCGGGTCGTACGCCAGCTGAACGCGGGCAAGCCCGCGGCGCTGAACCGCGGTCTGGCGAACGCCCGTCACGACATCATCGTGATGATGGACGGCGACACCGTCTTCGAACCGTCCACGGTCCGCGAGCTCGTGCAGCCCTTCGGCGACCCGCGCGTGGGAGCCGTGGCCGGCAACGCCAAGGTCGGCAACCGGGACTCCCTGATCGGCGCCTGGCAGCACATCGAGTACGTGATGGGCTTCAACCTCGACCGCCGGATGTACGACGTCCTGCGCTGCATGCCGACGATTCCCGGCGCGGTCGGGGCCTTCCGCCGCTCCGCCCTGGAACGCGTCGGCGGCATGAGCGACGACACGCTCGCCGAGGATACCGACATCACGATGGCCATGCACCGGGACGGCTGGCGTGTGGTGTACGCGGAGAAAGCGCGCGCTTGGACAGAGGCACCGGAATCCGTGCAACAGCTGTGGTCCCAGCGCTACCGGTGGTCGTACGGCACCATGCAGGCGATCTGGAAGCACCGGAAGGCACTGGTGGAACGGGGCCCGTCGGGCCGCTTCGGCCGCGTGGGCCTCCCGCTGGTCTCCCTGTTCATGGTGGTGGCGCCCCTGCTGGCCCCCCTGATCGACGTATTCCTTCTCTACGGCGTCGTGTTCGGCCCGACCGAGAAGACGATCGTGGCCTGGCTGGGCGTCCTCGGGATCCAACTGGTCTGCGCCGCCTACGCGTTCCGGCTGGACCGGGAACGCATGACACACCTGATCTCGCTGCCGTTGCAGCAGATTCTCTACCGCCAGCTCATGTACGTCGTGCTGCTCCAGTCCTGGATCACGGCCCTCACCGGAGGCCGCCTGCGCTGGCAGAAGCTGCGCCGCACGGGAGTCGTCGAGGCACCGGGCGGACCGGTGCCGCGGCAGCGGACGCGCAGTGAGAGTGACGAGCGGAGGCCGGTCGGATGACGCAGGAGTACACGGCGGGCCAGCGGGAACAGGCCGGGGTGGTTCCTCCACCCAAGGCGCCAGGCCGGGACCGCTATCTGGACCTTCTCCGCTCCCTGGCACTGGTCCGAGTGGTCCTGTACCACCTCTTCGGGTGGGCATGGCTGACCGTGCTCTTCCCGTCGATGGGCGTGATGTTCGCGCTGGCGGGATCGCTGATGGCGCGCTCGCTGAACAGGCCCACGCTGAGTGTGATCAGGGGCAGGATCCGTCGACTCCTGCCTCCCCTCTGGGCGTTCAGCGCGGTGGTGCTGCCGCTGATGTTCGTCGGCGGCTGGAAGCTCTCGGAGGACCCGGACCACAGCGGCACCTGGGGCCTGCTGGAGCTGGTCAACTACGTCATCCCGATCGGGGCGCCGCCGTACCCCTGGGAGGTCGGCTTCCCGAAGGACCTGCTGGAGAGCACGTGGGCGGATCAGGCGGTGGGACCGCTGTGGTACCTCCGCGCGTATCTGTGGTTCGTGCTGGCCTCCCCGCTGCTGCTGTGGGCGTTCCGCAGGGTGCCGTGGGCGACATTGCTGGCACCGCTGGCCCTGACGGCCGTGGTGGGCACGGGACTGGTGACGATCCCCGGCGAACTGGGCAACGCGGTCACCGACTTCGCGGTCTACGGCAGCTGCTGGGTCCTCGGTTTCGCGCACCACGAGGGGGTGCTGGCGAAGGTCCCGCGCTATCTCGCCGTCTCCGGTTCGGTCATGGTGATGGCCTTCGCCCTGTGGTGGGTGTCCGGACATCCGGGCCCCGAGGGCTGGGACCTGAACGACATCCCGCTGGCCCAGGCGACCTGGTCCTTCGGTTTCGTGGTGATCCTGCTCCAGTACTCGCCCTCCTGGCAGGAGTTGCCGGGCCGCCTGGCCCGCTGGGACAAGCTGGTGACCCTCTCCAACAACCGGGCCGTCACCATCTACCTCTGGCACAACCTGCTGATCATGGCCACGGTCCCCATCATCGACCTGGCCTACCGCCTCCCCTTCATGCAGAGCGACCGCGCGGTCGCCGCACTCGACGCGACGGACATGCTCTGGATGTTCTTCCTGGTCTGGCCACTGATCGGACTCGCGATCCTGGCGTTCGGGTGGATCGAGGACCTGGCGGCGAAGCGCAGGCCGAGGCTGTGGCCGAACGGTTCACGACGGGGTCGAGTGAGGGCTGCGGCGACCGGGGGACAGGGGTCCTGACGACTTCGGGCTCCGTCCCCCTGTGGGAGGCGGAGCCCGGCGATGTCGTCCGATGGAGAGCCCTTTCGGCCGGCAGCGCTGGAAGATCGAGCAGTCGATCATCCGGCTGTTCGGCTGCCGCTCTGACCCTGCCAGCTGGAGGGCACTCTCAAGACTGAGGTCAGATCCGGGTCACCGGTGCCTGTAGTTCCGTCACCCAGTCGTCGCGGTTCTCGGGGCACTCCAGGTTGATCTCGCGGGGGTATCCGGTCGACTGGTAGCCGTTGGCGTCGATCCAACGGGCCAGGGCCTGGGCGGTGGGGAGCACGGTGTCCATCGAGCCGCGGTGCACGATGGTCGCCGCCTGGTCGAGAGACGGCAGGTCGAGGATGCGGAAGGCGCCGTCCTGGAGAGGGGCGGAGACCTGGACGGCGGCGTGGACGCTGATCCTGCCACCGCCCTCCGGGGCGTCCTCGTAGTAGGCCACTCCGGGGCCCGTGGGGGTGACGCCCGCCGAGCCCAGGCGCCGGAACAGCTCGTCGTAGAGCGGCCCGATGACCGGGCCGATGTCCTCGGGCTCGAAACTCGCGGCGGTTGCGGTCAGCTCCGCCACCCGGACGGTGGGGACACTCTTGAGCACAACGTCGTTCGTGGGCATGCGCCCCTCGCTCTCGATCGCTCGGAGCCTCGCCTCGACCTGGATCAGCCGCGCCCCTGCGGTAGCCATAGCGGTCTCCAGTTCGGCCCGCCGCAGCCGCAGCATGCCGCGCAGCTCCTCGGCGCTGACCCTTTCGTCGACGATGTCCTGGACCTGCTGGAGGGTGAATCCGAGATCCTTGAGCGCGATGATCCGGTTGAGGCGGGCGAGTTGGGCGGCGGTGTAGTAGCGGTAGCCGCTGGCGGGGTCGACGTGGACCGGACGCAGCAGGCCAGTCGCGTCGTAGTGCCGCAGCATCCGGACTGAGACGCGGCCGTGCCGGGCGAAGTCTCCGATGGTGAACATGATGTCTCCGAGCTGACCGCCTGACACGGTGTGAGGGTCAAGAAGCTACTTGGCGGCGGGGGGACAGCAAGAACGCGGGCCGGGCTAGTGGTGAGGGGACCCCTCCCCGATAGCCACCTACGCATTTACAACGGTGCAGAGGACACCTCTGCACGACACAAGCGCCTCTGAGCGTTTCATCTTGTTTGGCGAGCGCTGGGCATACGGGTGCCGATGGTTCCGCGTGACCCGGGAGAACGGAGCGGAACTGGCCCGACTCATGCCCGCCACGCTCACTGGTCCGCGTGGCTGGGAATCCGGAGTTGCAACCCAGGCCTGAGCCATTGAACGAGACTTCACCGCCTTCGTAGCCCCGCGAAATGCCAAGGGGCCCGCCTTGGTGAGGCTGACGGCCCTCGGCGAGGCGGCTTCGGGGCGGGGTCTGGGACAGCCACCCCTACATCCCCGCTCCCTTCGCCCGACCTCGTGGCAATCGCGTTCCGCCTGCCTCGGTGGACGGGGTCGGTGGGCGTGGGCTGTTCCTTGTGCAGGAGTTCGCCGATGCGTGGGGCGGCTGGTCACTCGGGGACGGGCTTCTCGACCGGGGTGCGGGGAAGTTGGTGTGGTTCGAGGTGGGTGGGGGCGCCGCGGTGTGATCACGGGCGACCGGGTCGCCGTAACGCAATCAGGCCTACGGCGGTGGTGCACAGAGAAGGCGGTCAGGAACGCGCCGCGCCTACACGGGCGCCCCAGCCACCGTTGACCGCGAACCCGGCCCCGTTCGCGCCGGCGCGCCTCATGGCATCGGATCATGGCATGCGGCGCGGACAATTCACCGAGGGCAGGAGGCGAGCTTGAGGGATCCGATGCCGGCGATGGATGTCGCCCCGCTCCTTACGGACGGAAGGCAGAGCACGCTCTCCATGGCGATGCGTGCCCTCGTCGGCCGCGGCCTGCCTCAGGATGTGATCGACGTCCACGCGGCCTGCCTGTACTACTCCGTGATCGAGCTCGAGCAGCTGGGAGACTTTGACCTCGTTGAGCTGCGCGACCGCCTCGAAAGCATCGTATGGGTCGGCGACGAGGAGTTCGCCGCCCACGGACTCGCCCTCGAGGACATCACCGACCTGCGCCGATGGGCCCTGGACTGGGAGTCCGACCTCGGGCTGCGGATCCTCGAGGACTACGACGAGCCCGAGGATGCCGACGACTGAAGCGGTAGCCTGCGGCGTGGACCGGCTCTCACACCGCGGTTCCCCGGCGCGGAGCTGTTCGTAACACAAAGACCCCACGACCTCTCATCCCGCCCCCCGCCGGGGTGAGAGCAACGTTCCTTTCCGGTCACCCTGTGCCACAGGCAGGAAACGCGCCATCCCTACCTTCGGGACCTATCACCGCTCAGCATCCCCGCAAAGAACCACCGAGTCCCGGAGCACCGTGGAGGCGTCATGACAGCCCCTAGTACAGCCCCCGCACCCCCGAGCAGGGGCGGCCGCTGGATCCAGCAGTGGGATCCGGAGGACGAGACCTTCTGGAAGGAGACCGGAGAGAAGGTCGCCAAGCGCAACCTGCTCTTCTCCGTTCTCTCCGAGCACATCGGGTTCTCGATCTGGACCCTGTGGTCGGTGCTCGTGCTCTTCATGGGCCCGGAGTACGGCCTCACCCCGGCCGACAAGTTCATGCTGACCTCGATGGTCACCCTGGTCGGAGCCGTCGTCCGGGTGCCCTACACCTTCGCCGTGGCGATCTTCGGCGGGCGGAACTGGACGATCATCTCGGCCAGCCTGCTCCTCGTCCCCACCGTCGCCGCCTTCACCGTGATGAAGCCGGGCACCTCGTTCAACACCTTCCTGCTGGTCGGCCTGCTGGCCGGTATCGGCGGCGGCAACTTCGCCTCCTCGATGACCAACATCAACGCGTTCTTCCCCCTCCGTAAGAAGGGGTGGGCCCTCGGGCTCAACGCCGGCGGCGGCAACATCGGCGTCCCGGTCATCCAGCTGGCCGCCCTCGCGATCATCGGCGCCAGCGGCGGACCCCGGGTACTGCTCGGGATCTACATCCCGCTGATCCTCGTCGCCGCCGTCCTCGCCGCGGTCTTCATGGACAACATCGAGAACGTGAAGAACGACACCGGCGCCGCCAAGGACGCCGCGAAGGACGGCCACACCTGGATCATGTCCTTCCTCTACATCGGCACGTTCGGCTCGTTCATCGGCTACAGCTTCGCCTTCGGGCAGGTGCTGACGAACCAGTTCGGGCGCACCCCGCTGGAGGCCGCGTACGTCACCTTCATCGGCCCGCTGCTCGGCTCGCTGATCCGTCCCGTCGGCGGCGCGCTGGCCGACAAGTACGGCGGCGCGAAGATCACCCTGTACAACTACGTCGGCATGGGCGTGGCGACCGCGGTCCTGATCGCCGCCAGCATGCAGAAGTCGCTCGGACTGTTCACGGTCGCGTTCGTGGTCCTGTTCGTCCTCAGCGGCCTCGGCAACGGCTCGACCTTCAAGATGATCCCCGGCATCTTCCACACGAAGGCCTTGGGCAAGGGGCTCGAGGGCGAAGCGGCCGCCGCCTACGGACGCCGACTCTCCGGAGCCTCCATGGGCCTGATCGGCGCGGTCGGCGCACTCGGCGGCGTCGGCATCAACCTCGCCTTCCGGCAGTCCTTCCTCTCCTACGGCTCCGGAACCGGCGCGTTCGTCGCCTTCCTCGCCTTCTACGCGGCCTGCTTCCTGGTCACCTGGGCCGTATACCTTCGCCGCTCGGCCGCCCAGGGCCAGGCCACGACCGCCTCCGAGGCGAAGCCGCAGCTCAGCTACGCCGAGGTGTGACGTAACACTGGCGACATATAGCGGAACCGAGCCTGTCACGAGCCGTTGACAGGCTCGGTCGGCATGTAGGTCAGACGACAGACTGTGGGACGACAGCCATGTACGACGAACAGCAGGCAGCAGAGCAACACGGCCCCCTCGCGGGGTTCACCGTGGGAGTCACGGCCGCGCGCCGAGCAGACGAACTCGGTGCGCTGCTCCAGCGCCGTGGGGCCGCCGTACTGCACGCGCCGGCCCTGCGGATCGTTCCTCTCTCCGACGACAGTGAACTGCTGGCGGCGACGAAGGATCTGATCGACCAGGCGCCCGATGTCGTGATCGCCACGACCGCCATCGGCTTCCGGGGGTGGGTCGAGGCTGCCGACGGGTGGGGGCTCGGTGAGGCGCTCCTCGACCGGCTGCGCGAGGTGGAACTGCTCGCGCGCGGCCCGAAGGTCAAGGGATCCATAAGGGCCGCCGGGCTGACGGAGGACTGGTCGCCGTCGTCCGAGTCCATGGCCGAGGTACTGGACCGGCTGCTGGAGGAGGGGGTCGAGGGGCGTCGGGTCGCCATTCAGCTGCACGGGGAGCCGTTGCCCGGGTTCGTGGAGGCGTTGCGGGCCGCGGGAGCGGAGGTCGTGGGGGTGCCGGTGTACCGGTGGATGCCGCCGGAGGACCTCGGGCCGATGGACCGGCTGCTGGACGCGGCTGTCTCGCGGGGGCTGGACGCGGTGACCTTCACGAGCGCGCCCGCCGCGGCTTCCCTTCTCTCCCGGGCCGAGGACCGGAGTCTGCTTCCGGAGCTGCTCGCCGCTCTCCACCACGATGTGCTGCCGGCGTGTGTCGGGCCGGTGACGGCGTTGCCGTTGCAGGCGCGAGGGGTGGACACCGTGTCGCCCGAGCGCTTCCGGCTCGGGCCGCTCGTGCAGTTGCTGTGCCAGGAGCTTCCCGGGCGGGCCCGGTCGTTGCCCATCGCCGGCCACCGGGTGGAGATCCGGGGGCACGCGGTGCTGGTCGACGGGGCGCTGCGGCCGGTGCCGCCGGCGGGGATGTCCTTGCTGCGGGCGCTGTCCCGGCGGCCGGGCTGGGTGGTGTCGCGGGCGGAACTGCTGCGGGCGCTGCCGGGCGCCGGCCGGGATGAGCACGCGGTGGAGACGGCGATGGCCCGTCTCCGTACGGCCCTGGGGGCGCCGAAGCTGATCCAGACGGTGGTGAAGCGGGGGTACCGGTTGGCACTGGACCCGGCCGCCGACACCAAGTACGCGGACGTCTAGCGCCTGCCGAGGGACTGGCTGGCTAGTCGACCCTCGCGGCACGGCTGCCCGTGGCCTTCACCAGAAGGCCCAGCGCCACCGTCAGCAGCACCGCCCGCACCACGTTCCACGCCACCCAGGGATCTTCGAACTCCTCGCGGAGCGCGCCGGGGTCGCCGCCCCGCGCGAGGCCGTCGTTGAGGGGGATGTTGAAGACGACGGTGACCAGGAACGCCAGGGCGGAGGCCGCCAGGGCCGCCCACACCCACCACCGGTGGCGGCTGCCCCGGGCCTGCCAGGCCGCCACCGCCGTGAGGGCCGGTGCGCCCAGCAAGCTCAGGAAGAACACCGGGTTCTGGATGACCTGGTTGATGTCGCGCATCACGGTGACGTAGACGCGGTCGTCGCTGTGCGCCAGGCCCGGCATGACGGCGCACGCGAAGGCGTAGAAGGCCCCGGCGATCAGGCCCGTGGCGACCGTGGCCGCGCCCAGGACGAACCGGCTGAGGACGAATCGGCTCCTCCCGCTGCTCTGTGTCATGTCTCCAGTCAAGGGCCCCGCCCAGCGCGCCGACATGGCCGAGACGCGCCGCCGCATACGTGCGCGTCCAGGCACCGCTCCCGGTACGAGGGGTTCCGGCGGCGAGAGCGGGAGGGCACTGTAAGAGGGAGCCCCGGAGCAGCCGCGAAGCACCTCACCGACCCCTTACGGCCGGGGCACCCTAGGCGGTGACTGGCACATGGCACTGGGTATGGCCACGGTCGCGTACGAGCTGCGGTTCGACGCCGGACGGATCAGCCTCGACCTCCTCGCGACCACCCACCCCGAGGAACGCCTCGACTCGACGGAGGTGTTGTGCGCCTGGATCGTCGGTTCGGGGCTGGTGCCGGACGGGACCGACCTGACGCACGCGGACCCGTCCTGGCTCGTGGGCTTCCGGGAACTGCGCGGATGGATCGGGCAGTTGGTGCGAGGAGCGCCAGGGGGTCAGCCGGGCCGTGTGAATTATGCCGGTAACTCCCACGGCTACGACCTCGCGCTCGCCCACGTCAACGACGTCGCCCGTGCCGCACCTCCGGCCCCGCGCGCGGTACGGGACGAGGACGGCTCACTGGTGCGCGAGTTGGACGGTCCGCCCGGCTGTGCGGCACTGCTCGGGGCCATCGCCAGGGACGCCGTGGGGCTGCTGACGGATCCGGTCGCACGGGCGGCGATCAGAGAGTGCGAAGGGGACAACTGCCCCATCGTCTATCTGGATACGTCACGGGGGCGCAGGAGGCGCTGGTGCTCCAGTGAGGTCTGTGGGAACCGCGAAAGAGTGGCCCGGCATCGGAGGCGGGCGGCTCTCTCGCGCACCTGACTGGTCGTTATGTCCCTTCTGCGGAGGGCCTGTCGAAGTGATTTCGATTACATGTCGTTTACTCGCTCAACCTCACGGGCCGTAGTGGTGATCTTGCCTGTGTGGTGGAAATGTAAAGATCGCGCGGCGGGAATGTGCGCGCATGTCCTGTCTCGTCACGTCACTCAGGAGAAAACTGTCGTCGCACTTTGAACACCCAACACCTCACGTCCGTACCCGTAGTCGAGCGACCGACTGGGGGAACCCGGGACATCGGAGGTGGGCGTGCGCAAGGATTCCGTCGTGGCCAATGAACGTGGATCGAGGGCCCGACATCGCATGTCCCAGCCCTCGGAACCTGATGAGGAGCTGATGCGTGCCCTGTACAGAGAGCACGCCGGGCCTCTCCTTGCGTATGTCCTCCGGTTGGTTGCGGGTGACCGCCAGAGAGCCGAGGACGTGGTGCAGGAGACGCTCATCCGTGCCTGGAAGAACGCCGGACAGCTCAATCGAGCGACCGGATCGGTACGCCCCTGGCTGGTGACGGTCGCCCGGCGCATCGTCATCGACGGCCACCGCAGCCGGCAGGCCCGGCCGCAGGAGGTCGATCCGTCGCCGCTGGAGGTCATCCCCGCGGAGGACGAGATCGACAAGGCGCTGTGGTTGATGACGCTGTCGGATGCGTTGGACGACCTGACCCCCGCCCACCGGGAGGTACTCGTCGAGACGTATTTCAAGGGGCGTACCGTCAACGAGGCGGCCGAGACCCTGGGCATTCCCAGCGGAACCGTCCGCTCGCGGGTCTTCTACGCCCTGCGGTCGATGAAGCTCGCACTGGAGGAGCGGGGGGTGACGGCGTGATGAGTGTGTATGGGGGTAACCAGGGATTCGGCACAGGTGGTTCGGGTATGTCAGGTTCCATGATGGGATCTCCGGTGCCGAACGAGCATGAGACCGTCGGCGCCTACGCCCTCGGGATCCTCGACGACGCCGAGGCAACCGCTTTCGAGGCTCATCTCGCCACCTGCGAATGGTGCGCCCAGCAGCTCGACGAGCTCGCCGGCATGGAGCCGATGCTCGCCGCCCTCGCGGACCTGCCGGGCTCCGGCACCCCCGCGATCGGTGAGTCGCTCTCCGCCAAGCCCAGTCCGCGGATCGTGAACAAGCTGGTGGACGAGGTCGCCGAGCGCCGTGCCCAGAAGCGGCGCCGCAGCTTCTACATGGTCGCGGCCGCGGCCGCGCTGATCATCGGCGGTCCGTTCGCCGCGATGGCGGCGGGCGGCGGCGACTCCGGCGGCGACAGTGAGCAGCCGAGAGTCCTCGCGAGCACCGCGAAGGAACTCTTCGAGTCCATGAACGACAAGGTGTCGGCGACCGACTCCTCGACCGGCGTCAGCGCGACCGTCGCCATGCAGACGAAGGACTGGGGCACCTCGCTCGGTCTGGAGCTCAAGGGCGTCAAGGGAGAGCTCAAGTGCTCCCTCATCGCCGTCACCGACAACGGCGAGCGCTGGACGGCCTCCACCTGGTCCGTCGGCAAGTGGGGCTACGGCATCCCGGACGGCAAGACTCCGGAGTCCAAGCAGCCTCTCTACATCGGCGGCGCGGTCGCACCGGCTCAGAACACGATCGACCACTTCGAGGTCGTCACCTCCGACGGCAAGAAGCTCGTCGAGGTCGACGCGTAACTTCCCGCCGGGCCCCCCTTCGCGTACGGTTGACGGCTGCCCAGCACGTCAGAAGGGGGCCCGGTGGCCGCTCAGGCTCAACAATCCGCGGTCGGCTCGGTTCAGGACTCGGTTCGGGACCACGAGATCGGCGTCGAACAGGAACATCTGGACCGGGTCTACCGGCGCCTCGAGGAGAAGATCCACGAGGCGGAGTTCCTCATGCACGACGCGGCCAAGCGCGGCCAGGTCGGCACACCGGGCGCTCTCGCCGAGCGGGACGCCCAGGTTTTCCGGGCCGGTGTGCACCTCAACCGGCTCAACAACGAGTTCGAGGACTTCCTGTTCGGCCGGATCGACCTGCTCCTCGGCAAGGACGGCAAGAAGGGGCCCGACGGCGCCTACACCGCCGTGGAGCCCGCCGAAGGCGCTGTCCGGGAGGACGGCACCGCGGACATCGCGGAGACCCTGCACATCGGCCGGATCGGAGTCCTGGACTCCGAGTACGCGCCGCTGGTCATCGACTGGCGGGCGCCGGCCGCCGCCCCCTTCTACAGGTCCACTCCAGTGGATCCCGGGCGTGTCGTACGACGCCGGGTGATCCGCTCCAAGGGCCGCAAGGTCCTCGGTGTCGAGGACGACCTGATGCGCCCCGAGCTCAAGGCGTTCCTCGGCGGCCACGAGCTGGCCGTCATCGGCGACGGCGCCCTGATGGCCGCGCTGGGACAGGCCCGCAGTCACACCATGCGGGACATCGTCGCCTCCATCCAGGCCGAGCAGGACCTGGTCATCCGCGCCCCCGCCGCGTCCGTGACCTACGTCGAGGGCGGCCCCGGCACCGGCAAGACAGCCGTGGCCCTGCACCGGGCCGCGTATCTGCTCTACCAGGACCGGCGCCGCTACGCCGGCGGCATCCTCATCGTCTCGCCCACCCCGCTGCTCGTGGCGTACACCGAGGGTGTCCTGCCGTCGCTCGGTGAGGAGGGCCAGGTCGCCATCCGCGCGATCGGCTCCCTGGTCGACGGCGTCGAGGCCACCCTGTACGACTCCCCGGCGGTGGCCCGCGCCAAGGGGTCGTACCGGATGCTGAAGGTGCTGCGGAAGGCGGCGCGGGGGGCGCTGGAGCTGGGGAGCCACAGCGGGGGGAGCGGTTCCGGGCAGCTCGCCTTCGGCGAGGAGGAGCCGTCCACCACATCCTCCACCGCACCCTCCACCCGTCTCCGCGTCGTCGCCTTCGGGCGCCGGCTCGAACTGGAGGCGGACGAGCTGGAAAACATCCGCCGGAACGCCCTCAGCGGTACCGCGCCCGTCAACCTGCTGCGGCCCCGGGCCCGCAAGCTGCTCCTGGACGCCCTGTGGGCGCGGTCCGGGGCGGGCCCCCGGCACACCGATCCCGAACTGGCGGCCGAGCTCCGGTCGTCGTTCGACGAGGACATCACCTCCGAGGACAGCTTCATCGAGTTCCTCGACGCCTGGTGGCCGGAGCTCACCCCGAAGGCCGTCCTCGCCGCCATGGCCGACGAGCGGCGCCTCGGCCGCTGGGCCCGCCGCATCCTCAATCCCGGCGAGGTCCGCAGGGTCGCCCGCTCACTCAGACGTGACGGCCTCTCCGTGCACGACATCGCCATGCTCGACGAGCTCCAGGCGGTCCTCGGCACCCCGGCCCGCCCGAAGAAGAGGCGCGAACTGGACCCGCTCGACCACCTCACCGGGCTCGAGGAGCTGATGCCGGTCCGCGAGGAGTCGCAGCGCGAGCGGGCCGAGCGGCTCGCCCAGGAACGCGTCGAGTACGCCCACGTCATCGTCGACGAGGCCCAGGACCTCACGCCGATGCAGTGGCGCATGGTCGGCCGCCGCGGCCGGCACGCCACCTGGACGGTCGTGGGAGACCCGGCGCAGTCCTCCTGGTCCGACCCCGACGAGGCCGCCGAGGCCCGCGACGAGGCCCTCGGTACGCGTCCCCGCCGCCGCTTCCAGCTCACCGTGAACTACCGCAACCCCTCCGAGATCGCCGACCTCGCGGCCAAGGTGCTGGCCCTCGCCATGCCCGGCTCCACGGCACCCTCGGCCGTACGGTCCACCGGCGTCCAACCGCGTTTCGTGACAACGAACCACGGACGCGGCACGGTCGCACGGAGGTCGCTGGGAGAGAGCGTCCGAGAGGAGGCGGCCCGCCTCCTCGACCTCGTCGACGGGACGGTGGGCGTCGTCGTCGCCATGAACCGCCGGGAAGAAGCCGCCCGCTGGCTCACCGGGCTCGGCGACCGGGTGGTGGCGCTCGGCAGTCTGGAGGCCAAGGGCCTGGAGTACGACGCGACGGTCGTCGTCTCCCCGGCCGAGATCGCCGACGAGTCCCCGGCCGGACTGCGGGTGCTCTACGTCGCCCTCACCCGGGCCACCCAGCAGCTGACGGTCGTCTCGGCGGAGCGCGACCAGCCGGACCGGGACGGGGTGCCCGATCTGCTGAGAGATTGAACTCTCGGTACGAATCGGGAGGTGTCGGCGCGAAGCGCCGTCGTTGAGGGGCGGTGGTCGGGCGACGGGAGGGAGTTTCGGGATCCGTTTGTTAGCCTGGACGTGACACCGGCCCGATCCAAGCCCCCGGGCCCAACCTTCGTCGCTACGAGCGACCACTTGCCGCGAGGCGAGCATGGCGGGTCGGTGTCATTGACCTGAGAGAGGCCCACGTCCATGTGACGTGGGCCTCTCTCGTCATGAACAAAAAGTCCGCAATCCGGTGTGGCTAACGCCTACTCATCAGTAGGTGCGACCATCGGACGGCATCAGCGTCACAGGTGAAAGCAGAGGAAGTCGGCCATGGCAACGGCGCCCAGCGTCTCCTACTCGATTACGGTCCGGCTGGAGGTGCCGGCGGGCGGCACCGCGGTCTCCCAGATCACCACGGCCGTAGAGTCCCACGGAGGCTCGGTGACCGGCCTCGACGTGACCGCCTCAGGCCACGAGAAGCTCCGGATGGACGTCACCATCGCCGCGAGCTCCACGGCGCACGCCGACGAGATCGTCCAGCAGCTGCGCGGCATCGAGGGCGTCACCCTCGGCAAGGTCTCCGACCGTACGTTCCTCATGCACCTCGGCGGCAAGATCGAGATGCAGTCCAAGCACCCCATCCGCAACCGTGACGACCTCTCGATGATCTACACGCCGGGTGTGGCGCGCGTCTGCATGGCGATCGCCGAGAACCCCGAGGACGCCCGCCGGCTCACCATCAAGCGCAACTCCGTTGCGGTCGTGACGGACGGCTCGGCCGTGCTGGGTCTGGGCAACATCGGTCCCAAGGCCGCCCTCCCGGTCATGGAGGGCAAGGCGGCCCTCTTCAAGCGGTTCGCCGGCATCGACGCCTGGCCGCTGTGCCTGGACACCCAGGACACCGACGCGATCGTCGAGATCGTCAAGGCGATCGCCCCCGGGTTCGCCGGCATCAACCTCGAGGACATCTCCGCGCCGCGCTGCTTCGAGATCGAGGCCCGGCTGCGTGAGGCCCTCGACATCCCCGTCTTCCACGACGACCAGCACGGCACCGCGATCGTGGTCCTCGCCGCCCTGACGAACGCACTTCGCGTCACCGGCAAGGCAATTGAGAACATCCGGGTGGTCATGTCCGGTGCCGGCGCGGCCGGTACCGCCATCCTCAAGCTGCTGATCGCGGCGGGCGTGAAGAACGCCGTCGTCGCCGACATCCACGGCGTGGTGCACGCCGGCCGTGAGGACCTCGTCGACGCCGCTCCGGGCTCGGCGCTGCGCTGGATCGCCGACAACACCAACCCCGAGGCCCTGACCGGGACGTTGAAGGAGGCCGTGCGCGGCGCTGACGTCTTCATCGGCGTCTCCGCCCCGAACGTCCTGGACGGCGCCGACGTCGCCGCCATGGCCGAGGGTGCGATTGTGTTCGCGCTCGCGAACCCCGACCCCGAGGTCGACCCGGCGGTCGCCCGTCAGACGGCGGCCGTCGTGGCCACCGGACGCTCCGACTTCCCGAACCAGATCAACAACGTGCTGGTCTTCCCGGGTGTCTTCCGCGGTCTGCTGGACGCCCAGTCCCGCACGGTCAACACGGAGATGATGCTCGCGGCCGCGAAGGCCCTCGCGGACGTCGTGACCGAGGACGAGCTGAACCCGAACTACATCATCCCGAGCGTCTTCAACGACAAGGTCGCGGGTGCGGTCGCGGGTGCGGTGCGGGACGCGGCGAAGGCCGCCGGGGCGACGGCGTAGGGCCCGCGTCTACAGTGAGCGTCGGCTGTGAGGATTGCCACGGCGGTCCTCCGGCCCGGCGCGTCGCGGAACCGGGCGTTTCAGGGCACCCTCTAGGGTGGCGCCACGCCCAGGCCTCTGTTCGTGTGACCCCCTAGGGTGTTCATACGAGTCCTACGGGTGCCGGATTGGCTTTCCCGCAGCAGGTAGGGGCAGGATGCGTCCCTGGGCGCGAGCGCATCGGCTTCGCTGTGCCTCGTGTGCGGCCCCGCCGCGTGGCACACCCCAACGGCAAGAAGAACACGGGAGTAACAACATGAACCGCAGTGAGCTGGTGGCCGCGCTGGCCGACCGCGCCGAGGTGACCCGCAAGGACGCCGACGCCGTTCTGGCCGCGTTCGCCGAGACCGTCGGCGAGATCGTCGCCAAGGGTGACGAGAAGGTCACCATCCCCGGCTTCCTGACCTTCGAGCGCACCCACCGTGCCGCTCGTACCGCGCGCAACCCGCAGACCGGTGACCCGATCCAGATCCCGGCCGGCTACAGCGTCAAGGTTTCGGCGGGCTCCAAGCTCAAGGAAGCCGCCAAGGGCAAGTAGGTCCGACGGTGCGTCTCGGGACGACGTACACGTCTCAGTAACGCCAATGGGGCGGCCACCCGGAACCGGGCGGCCGCCCCATCGTCGTACCGGAAGAGGGCGTCAGCCGAGCGCCTTGCCCGGCAGCTCCACCTTCGCGCCCAGTTCCACGAGCTTCTCCATGAAGTTCTCGTAGCCGCGGTTGATGAGGTCGATGCCGTGGACCCGGGATGTGCCCTGGGCCGCCAGCGCCGCGATCAGGTACGAGAAGCCGCCGCGGAGGTCGGGGATGACCAGATCGGCGCCCTGGAGCCTGGTGGGGCCGGAGACGACCGCCGAGTGCAGGAAGTTGCGCTGGCCGAAGCGGCAGTTCGAGCCGCCCAGGCACTCGCGGTACAGCTGGATGTGAGCACCCATCTGGTTCAGCGCGGAGGTGAAGCCCAGGCGGGACTCGTAGACCGTCTCGTGAATGATCGACAGGCCGGTGGCCTGCGTGAGCGCGACCACCAGAGGCTGCTGCCAGTCCGTCTGGAAGCCCGGGTGCACGTCGGTCTCGAGCGCGATGGACTTCAACTGGCCGCCGGGGTGCCAGAAGCGGATGCCCTCGTCGTCGATCTCGAACGCACCGCCCACCTTCCGGTAGGTGTTCAGGAACGTCATCATCGAGCGCTGCTGGGCGCCGCGGACGTAGATGTTGCCCTCGGTCGCCAGCGCGGCGGACGCCCAGGAGGCGGCCTCCAGGCGGTCCGGCAGGGCGCGGTGGTTGTAGCCGCCGAGCCGGTCCACACCCGTGACGCGGATGGTCCGGTCGGTGTCCATCGCGATGATGGCGCCCATCTTCTGCAGGACGCAGATCAGGTCCTCGATCTCCGGTTCCACCGCGGCGTTCGAGAGCTCGGTGACACCTTCGGCGAGGACGGCCGTCAGCAGGACCTGCTCGGTCGCGCCGACGGACGGGTACGGCAGCGTGATCTTCGTACCCCGAAGCCGCCGCGGCGCCTCCAGGAACTGCCCGTCCGCGCGCTTCTCGATCGTCGCGCCGAACTGCCGCAGCACCTCGAAGTGGAAGTCGATGGGCCGGCCGCCGATGTCGCAGCCGCCGAGGCCCGGGATGAAGGCGTGACCGAGGCGGTGCAGCAGCGGACCGCACAGCAGGATCGGGATGCGGCTGGAACCCGCGTGGGCATCGATGTCAGCGACGTTCGCGCTCTCGACGTGCGTGGGGTCCATCACCAGCTCGCCCGGTTCCTCACCCGGACGGACCGTCACCCCGTGCAGTTGCAGCAGTCCGCGTACGACCCGCACGTCACGGATGTCCGGAACGTTGCGCAGTCGACTCGGCCCGCTGCCCAGCAGGGCGGCGACCATGGCCTTCGGTACGAGGTTCTTCGCACCGCGGACCCGGATCTCGCCCTCCAGCGGGGTTCCGCCGTGGACAATCAGTACGTCGTCAGAGCCGTTGACGGTCATGTATCTCGCGTTCCGATGAGTCGGGCAGGGGGCAGAAGGGAAAGGGTAATCGCCGCCCACCCCCCTCCCGTAAGCCCAAGTGCCGCCCGGACACGTCATAGCTGTGTCACAACACGAAGGGTTCCCTGCCGGGCACATGCGGTCACGGGTTCACGTTGTGCGCGTGGGGCGCATCGTTGCGCTCTGAGCTGCATCCACTGCCGTAGAGGCATTGCCTCCCCACGCGGAGGGAAGATGCGGGATCATGTCTGGCATGACCGAGGTGTCCTCGCTCACAGGGCGGTTGCTCGTGGCAACGCCCGCCCTGGCGGACCCGAACTTCGACCGTGCGGTGGTGCTCCTTCTCGACCACGACGAGGAGGGCTCCCTCGGTGTCGTCCTCAACCGGCCCACCCCGGTGGACGTCGGCGACATCCTGGAGGGCTGGGCCGACCTCGCCGGCGAACCCGGTGTCGTCTTCCAGGGCGGCCCGGTCTCCCTGGACTCGGCTCTGGGGGTCGCCGTCATCCCCGGCGGCGGGGCCGTCGACGGGGCCCCGCTGGGCTGGCGCAGAGTGCACGGTGCGATCGGACTGGTCGATCTGGAGGCCCCGCCGGAACTGCTCGCCTCGGCCCTCGGCAGCCTGCGCATCTTCGCCGGTTACGCCGGCTGGGGCCCGGGCCAGCTGGAGGACGAGCTGGTGGAGGGCGCCTGGTACGTCGTCGAGTCGGAACCGGGCGACGTCTCCTCCCCGTTTCCCGAGAGACTCTGGCGCGAGGTCCTGCGCCGCCAGCGCAGCGAGCTGGCGATGGTGGCCACGTACGCGGACGACCCTTCGCTCAACTGATCGCGCGTTCGAGTGCCGGGAACGGGGCTCGAACGGAGCTCGTGGCCGGACGGGGAGATCGGTCGTCTTCCGTCCGGGAGCGGAAGCTGTGGCGACGCCGCAGTCGCGGGACTGCCCTGGAGGGTCTGACGGGCGTCCGCGAGCGGGTGCGGCCTCAACGCCCCGACGGGCCACCCGCTCCGGCTGCTCGCAACATTCGCGCCCATGCGGGGGAGTTGCGGCGAGCGGGGCGCCACCAGCGGCCGCTGCCTCATCGCCGCGCGGGCGGGCTGGGGCCGGGCGCAAACGCGGCATCACCGCCCGTGGCGCTGGTTGTACGAGCCAGGGATCCATAGTGCCCGGCGGTTGATTACTCTTGGCCGTATGAGCACTCTCGAGCCCGAGCGCGGGACTGGTACGGGGACCCTCGTAGAGCCGACGCCGCAGGTGTCCCACGGCGACGGCGACCACGAGCGCTTCGCCCACTACGTCCAGAAGGACAAGATCATGGCGAGCGCCCTCGACGGGACCCCCGTCGTGGCGCTGTGCGGCAAGGTGTGGGTGCCCGGCCGCGATCCCAAGAAGTACCCCGTGTGCCCCATGTGCAAGGAGATCTACGAGTCCATGGGCTCCGGGGACGACGACAAGGGCGGCGACAAGTAGTCCCGCTGCCCGGCTGAGCTTCACAAGGCCCCTGAGGCGCGTTCCGCGCGCCGCAGGGGCCTTTTGCGTGTCACGAATTGGTTGAGACCTCTTGTGGGCGTGTTCATGCAAGCCATAGCCTCCGTTGCGTTGAGCGAAACCGTCATTGCATATGTTGCAACGCACGTCCGGAGGATCACTCCATGAAGCTCTCCCCCCGCCTGCCCGCCCTGCTTCTGACGGCCCTGGTCGTCACGGCCTGTGCCCCCCAGACCTCCTCCAACTCCTCCTCCGACAAGGACGAGAAGACCGGCACCCTGCGCGTCTGGCTCTTCCAGGAAGTCGGCAACCAGCCCAAGGAGAAGGTCGTCGACGCCGCCGTCGCCGCCTTCGAGAAGGCTCACGAGGGCACCAAGGTCGACGTCGAGTACATCCCGATCGAGACCCGCGCCCAGCGCGTCAAGGCCGCCTTCAACGACCCGTCCTCCGCGCCCGACGTGATGGAGTACGGCAACACCGACACCGCCGGCTATGTGAAGGACGGCGGACTCCTCGACGTCACCAAGGAGTTCGGCGCCTGGAACGAGGCCAAGGACACCGACCCCACCGCGAAGACATCGGTCACCGTGGACGGGAAGGTGTACGGCTCGCCCTTCTACGTCGGCGTCCGCGCGCTGTACTACCGGACCGACGTCTTCAAGGAACTCGGTCTGCAAGCGCCCAGGACCATGGCCGAGTTGGCCGAGACCGCCCGCAGGATCCGCGCCGCCGAGCCCGAGTTGTACGGCCTGGTCGTCGGCGGCGCCTACACGTACGGCGCGATGCCCTTCATCTGGGCCAACGGCGGTGAACTCGCCACCGGCAAGGGCGGCTCGTACGCCTCCGCGATCTCCGGCGCGGCCGCCCAGAAGGGCATCAAGGAGTACACCTCGCTCTTCACCGACGACAACTGCCCCGCCGCGAAGTGTGCCGGCATGGGCGGCAACGACACGATCACCGCGTTCGCGGCGGGCAAGGCCGGAATGGCGATCGGGGGTGACTTCAGTCATACGGCGGTGGAGGCCGGGAAGGTCAAGGGCAAGTACGCGGTGGTGCCGCTGCCGGGGGTCTCCGCGGGGTCGATCGCTCCCGCGTTCGCCGGTGGCAACAACATCGGGGTGCTGAAGAGCACGTCCCACCGGACACTGGCGGTCGAGCTGATGGAACAGCTCACGTCGAAGAAGACGCAGGCGTCGATGTTCGACGCGATGGGGTTCCTGCCGACGTTCGCGGACGTCCGGACGCGGGTCGCGGCCGAGCAGCCGTATGTGAAGCCGTTCGCGCAGACCCTCGCGGCCGGGACGAAGTTCGTGCCCGCGTCCCCCGCGTGGTCGCAGATCGACTCCTCGCTGGTGCTGCCGACGATGTTCCAGGAGGTCATCAGCGGCAAGAAGAGTGTGGCGGCGGCCTCCGGGGAAGCGGCGAAGAAGATGAACGACGCGTTCGGAACCGTCGGGTGACCTCGGCGCCCCACCGCGCCACTCGGGCGCCCTGGCTCTATCTCGCCCCCGCCCTGGTCGTCCTCGGCGGACTGCTCGTCTACCCCATCTACCAGCTCGGCCTGATCTCCCTCTTCCAGTACACCCAGGCCCAGGTCAGCGGCGGTGAGCCGACCACCTTCGAAGGGTTCGGGAACTACTCGGCGCTGTTCTCCGACCCGGAGTTCTGGCGGGTGCTGCTGGCCACCGTGCTGTTCGCGGCGGGCTGTGTCCTGTCGACGCTCGCCGTCGGGTGTGCGCTGGCGGTGCTGCTCACGCGCGTGCGTGCCGTGCCGCGGCTGGCCTTGATGCTGGCCGCGCTCGGGGCGTGGGCGACACCGGCCGTGACCGGGTCGACGGTCTGGCTGTTCCTCTTCGACCCCGACTTCGGCCCGGTGAACCGGATCCTGGGGCTCGGTGACCACTCCTGGACGTACGGGCGGCTCAGCGCCTTCTTCCTCGTCCTGCTCGAAGTCGTCTGGTGCTCCTTCCCGTTCGTGATGGTCACGGTCTACGCCGGGATCCGCGCCGTACCGGCCGAGGTGCTGGAGGCCGCCGCGCTGGACGGTGCCTCGCAGTGGCGGATCTGGCGGTCGGTGCTCGCGCCGATGCTGCGGCCGATCCTGACCGTCGTCACCATCCAGTCGGTCATCTGGGACTTCAAGGTCTTCACCCAGATCTACGTCATGACGAACGGCGGCGGCATCGCGGGCCAGAACCTGGTCCTGAACGTCTACGCCTACCAGCAGGCGTTCGCCTCCTCGCAGTACAGCCTCGGCTCGGCGATCGGAGTCGTGATGCTGCTGATCCTGCTCGCCGTGACGCTCGGGTACCTGCGGCTGCTCCACCGCCAGGGGGAGGAACTGTGAACCTTCTACGACGTCCTTGGCGGCTGGCCGCGGAGGCCTCGGCGTTGCTCATTGCCCTCGTGGTCGCCTTTCCCCTCTACTGGATGGTGCTCAGCGCCTTCAAACCGGCCGGAGAGATCGAGTCGACCGAGCCCCGGCCCTGGACGCTCGCGCCCTCGCTGGATTCCTTCCGGCGCGTGTTCGGGCAGCAGGATTTCGGTCGGTATTTCGTCAACAGCCTTGTTGTCGCGTGCAGTGTCGTGATCGTCTCGGCGTTGATCGCGTTTCTCGCGGCGACCGCCGTGACACGATTCCGCTTCCGCTTCCGGACCACCTTGCTGATCATGTTTCTGGTGGCCCAGATGGTGCCCGTGGAGGCCCTCACCATCCCCTTGTTCTTCCAGATGCGGAACTTCGGTCTGCTGAACACGCTGGGCTCGCTGATCCTGCCCCACATCGCCTTCTCGCTGCCCTTCGCGATCTGGATGCTGAGGGGGTTCGTGAAGGCCGTACCGGAGGCTTTGGAGGAGGCCGCGTACATCGACGGGGCGAGCCGCGCGCGATTCCTGTGGCAGATTCTGTTCCCCCTCGTCCTCCCCGGCCTGGTGGCCACGAGCGTGTTCTCCTTCATCTCGGCCTGGAACGATTTCCTCTTCGCCAAGTCGTTCATCATCAGCGACACTTCGCAGTCGACCCTGCCGATGGCCCTGCTGGTCTTCTACAAGCCGGACGAGCCGGACTGGGGCGGGGTCATGGCCGCGTCGACGGTGATGACGATTCCGGTGCTGGTGTTCTTCGTACTCGTACAGCGACGTCTGGTCTCGGGGCTGGGCGGAGCGGTTAAGGACTGACGTGACTTCACTGATTCCCGCGCCGTCGAGCGTCGGCGCCCCCGGCGGGCGGCCGTTCGTCCTCGACGAGGACACCGAGATCGAAGCCGGCCGGGGCGCCGGAGGGGTGGCCCGCTGGCTGCGCACCACGGTCGGCGCGGCGACGGGCCTGCCGCTGGAGCCGTACGCCTCCGGCGGGAGCCGCATCCAGCTGCGGATCGCGCCGTCCCTCGCGGACGAACTCGGCAGCCCCGAGGCGTACCGCCTCACCGTGGACGAACACGCCGTCGTCATCGACGGGGCCGGCCGCGAGGGCCTGTTCTACGGCGCCCAGACCTTCCGTCAGCTGATCGGCCCCGCCGCCTTCCGTCGCGCCCCCGTCACCTCCGAGCGCGCCTGGGAGGTGCCCCCGGTCACCATCAGCGACGCTCCCCGATTCCGTTGGCGCGGCCTCATGCTCGACGTGGCACGGCACTTCACGCCCAAGGACGGAGTCCTGCGCTACCTCGACCTGATGGCCGCGCACAAACTCAACGTCTTCCACTTCCACTTGACGGACGACCAGGGCTGGCGGATCGAGATCAAGAGGTACCCCCGGCTCACCGAGGTGGGCTCATGGCGGGCGCGTACCAAATTCGGCCACGGGGCCTCACCGCTGTGGGAGGAGAAGCCGCACGGTGGCTTCTACACCCAGGACGACATCCGGGAGATCGTCGCCTACGCCGCCGAGCGGCATATCACCGTCGTCCCCGAAATCGACGTACCCGGACACTCGCAGGCCGCCATCACCGCGTACCCGGAACTCGGCAACACCGACGTCATCGACACGACCTCCCTCACGGTCTGGGACAGCTGGGGCGTCTCTCTGAACGTACTCGCCCCCACTGACAACACCCTGCGCTTCTACGAGGGCGTGTTCGAGGAACTGCTGGAGCTGTTCCCTTCCGAGTTCATTCACATCGGCGGCGACGAATGCGCCAAGGAGCAGTGGCGGGAGTCGCCCCTCGTCCAGGCCCGTATCGAGGAACTCGGGCTCGACGACGAGGACGGACTGCAGTCGTGGTTCATCGGTCACTTCGACACGTGGCTGACCGCGCGCGGGCGCAGGCTCATCGGCTGGGACGAGATCCTGGAGGGCGGACTCGCCGAAGGGGCCGCCGTCTCCTCGTGGCGCGGCTACGAGGGCGGGATCGCCGCCGCACGCTCCGGCCATGACGTCGTGATGTGCCCCGAGCAGTATGTGTACCTGGACCACCGCCAGGACGGCGGAACGGACGAGCCGGTGCCGATCGGCTACGTCCGCACCCTGGAGGACGTGTATCGCTTCGAACCCGTTCCGCCGCAGCTGACTTCGGAGGAGGCCGCGCACGTCCTGGGCACGCAGGCCAACCTGTGGACGGAGGTGATGGAGGATCACGGGCGCGTGGACTACCAGGCGTTCCCGCGCCTCGTGGCCTTCGCCGAGGTGGCCTGGAGCGCTCTGCCAGCCCCCGCGGAACGGGACTTCGCCGACTTCGAGCGGCGGATGGCCGCCCACTACGAGCTGCTCGACGCCCTGGGCGTCGGCTACCGGCAGCCCACGGGGCCGCTGCCGTGGCAGAAGCGGCCCGGTGTGCTCGGCCGGCCCATCGAGGGAGCGCCTCCGAACAGGTAAGGGAAAAAGAACCCTAAGGGTCACCGAAGAGTGTCAATCGGTATGTGTAGGTGATCCCGTGTGAAAACGGACCTCTCCCTGATGGGGCGGGCGAATGCCACCGAACGTCTCCTAGCGGACCCCTGTCTTCGAGTGTTGCGAAGATGTGCCAGAGTTGCCACGTCCGCCCTGTCAGCACGTACCGTACGGCAGCAACAGGCAGGACCAGCAGGACCAGGTGGGGCAGCGGGAAGGGGCAGCCGGTTTGACCACGCACACACCGCAGGCGGCGCAGGCCGTCACGCTGCCCACGACGCTGGACGAGGCCGTGGCGGCCCTCACCGCCATGCCCGCCGCCGTGCCCGTCGCCGGCGGCACCGACCTGATGGCCGCCGTCAACTCCGGGCAGCTCAGGCCGGCCGCTCTCGTCGGCCTCGGCCGCATCAGCGAGATCCGCGGCTGGCAGTACCAGGACGGCCACGCGCTCCTCGGCGCCGGACTCACGCACGCGCGCATGGGCCGCCCCGACTTCGCCGCTCTCATCCCCGCGCTGGCGGCCGCCGCCCGCGCCGCCGGTCCGCCGCAGATCCGCAACGCGGGCACCCTGGGCGGCAACATCGCCTCGGCGGCGCCGACGGGCGACGCGCTGCCCGTCCTCGCCGCCCTCGAAGCCACGCTGATCATCGCGGGCCCGGACGGAGCCCGCCGGGAGATGCCGGTCTCGCACCTGCTGGCCGGCATGGAGATGCTGCGCGCGGGCGAACTCATCGGCTACGTGCGCGTGCCGCTGCTGCACGCCCCGCAGGTCTTCCTCAAGGTCACCGGCCGTACCGGCCCGGGCCGCGCGATGGCCTCCGTCGCGCTGGTCCTCGACCCGGCCAGGCGCGGGGTCAGGTTGGCCGTCGGTGCCATAGCGCCGATGCCGCTGCGCCCCCTGGACGCCGAGCAGTGGGTCGCCCGGCTCATCGACTGGGACAACAACCGCGCGATCGTCCCGGAGGCCCTGGAGGCCTTCGGCGAGTACGTGTCCGCGGCCTGCATCCCCGACCCGGCACCGGCCGCGGACGGCACCGTGCCGCAGCATCCGCCCGCAGTACTGCATCTGCGGCGCACTGTCGCCGCGCTGGCCCGACGAGCACTGGGGAGGGCACTTTCGTGACCGACGACCAGCACGGAGAGGGCACGCCCCGGGCAGCCGGCCGCTGGGACCCGCTGCCCCAGGGTGACTACGACGACGGCGCGACCGCCTTCGTGAAGCTCCCCGAAGGGGGCATTGACGCCCTCCTGGCCTCCGCCGACAGCCCGCTGGCCGCGCCCGGTCACGGCTACGTGCCGCCGCAGATAACGGCCGCGCCGGGTGACGGGACCGACCCGGCGGCGCCGGGCAGCTGGGCCGTGCCGGTTGAGGGCGCGCAGTGGCCCGACCCGAGCAACCTGCCGCAGGGCCAGACCGGGCAGTTCCCGTACAATCCCGCGACCACTCAGCAGTGGAACGTCGAGGACACCGCGGCCGCGCCCGCGCCGGGCCACGACGTCACCGGACAGTGGTCGATCCCCGTCGCCGGCGGCGACCTCCCGGACGAATCGGGCGAGTTCACCACGTCGTCCCTGGTCGAGCAGTGGGGCGGCACCCCTCCGGCGACCCTGCCGGGCGGCGCGGCCGCACCCTGGGCGACGCAGCCGGCACAGCCGTGGGGGGACCAGCCCCAGGACGGCCCGGGAGCGGGACCCGAGCACGACGAACCGGCCGGGGAACGGCACACGCACGTGCCGCACGGTGGCGGCTTCGACAACGGTCACGGTGGGGCGGTGGGCGACGGCCACACCGGGCCGGCGGGCGACGGCCACGCGCATGAGCCCGCCGGTGACGGACCGGCCGGTGACGCGCACGCCGTGACGGCGGACGACACGCACCTGCCGTCCGCCGCGCACCCCGGAAGTCACGCCGTCGCCGACGCGCCGCTGCGGCCCGAGCCGGCCCAGGACTCCGCACAGCCCCACGCCGACAGCAACGGCCACGGCATCGGTCTCGCCGAGTCCCTTGGGAACAGCCCCTCCGCAACCGCCTCACAGCCCTCTCCCGGCCTCGGTGAGGCATCGGCGCCCCCAAGGGGCTCCGAGGATCCCGAAGAGGCCGTGGGAGCCGCTGACGGCCCCGCCGAGCCCGGTGCGGAGCACGCCCTGGCCGACGGCGGCGACGAACGGGGGCCGGAGGCCGCGGAGGAGCGCGCGAGCGACTCCGACGAGAACCCCGACGACCAGGCCCCCGCGCTCCCCGGCGAGGAACACCCCCTCGCCTCCTACGTCCTGCGCGTCAACGGCGTCGACCGCCCCGTCACCGACGCCTGGATCGGCGAGTCGCTGCTCTACGTGCTGCGCGAGCGGCTCGGGCTCGCCGGCGCCAAGGACGGCTGCTCGCAGGGCGAGTGCGGGGCGTGCAACGTCCAGGTCGACGGGCGGCTCGTCGCCTCCTGCCTGGTGCCCGCGGTGACCGCCGCCGGCAGTGAGGTCCGTACCGTCGAGGGTCTCGCCGAGGACGGCCGGCCCTCCGACGTGCAGCGGGCGCTCGCCCGGTGTGGCGCCGTGCAGTGCGGGTTCTGCGTGCCCGGCATGGCGATGACCGTGCACGACCTGCTCGAGGGCAACCCCGCACCCACCGAGCTGGAGACCCGCCAGGCGCTGTGCGGCAACCTCTGCCGCTGCTCCGGCTACCGGGGCGTCGTCGACGCCGTCAAGGAGGTCGTCGCCGAGCGCGAGGCACACGCGACGGGCGACGGTGAGACGGACGGCGACGAGGCACGTATCCCGCATCAGGCGGGCCCCGGGGGCGGAAGCGTCCACCCGTCGGCGTTCGACTCTCCGGGGTTCCCGGGCACCGCCGGACCGCATGAGCAGGCATACGGACAGGGACAGGACGGAGGCCAGGCGTGAGCAACGAAGCCGCCACCGCGACCACCGCCGCGGAGGCAGCACCTGCCCCCGAGCCGATTCCGCACGGCATCGGCGTCTCTCTGCCGCCCGCCGACGCCCGCGCGAAGACCGAGGGCACCTTCCCGTACGCGGCCGACCTGTGGGCCGAGGGCCTGCTGTGGGCGGCCGTCCTGCGCTCCCCGCACGCGCACGCGCGCATCGTGTCCATCGACACCTCCCACGCGCGTGAGATGCCCGGAGTCCGCGCGGTCGTCACCCACGAGGACGTGCCCGGCAGCCCGGTGCACGGCCGCGGCAAGGCCGATCGTCCGGTCTTCGCCTCCGAGGTCGTACGCCATCACGGCGAGCCCATCGCGGCCGTCGCCGCCGACCACCCCGACACCGCGCGCATGGCCGCGGCGGCCGTCATCGTCGAGTACGAGGTCCTCGACCCGGTCACCGACCCGGAGCAGGCCTTCGAAGCCGAGCCCCTGCACCCCGACGGCAACCTGGTCCGGCACATCCCGCTGCAGCACGGCGACCCCTCCGCGACCGGTGAGATCGTCGTCGAGGGCCAGTACCGCATCGGCCGCCAGGACCCCGCCCCCATCGGCGCCGAGGCCGGTCTCGCCGTGCCCCGCCCCGACGGCGGTGTCGAGCTCTACCTGGCCTCCACCGACCCGCACGCCGACCGCGACACGGCCGCCGCCTGTTACGGACTCGAGCCCGAGCGCGTCAAGGTCGTCGTCACCGGCGTCCCCGGTGCCACCGCCGACCGCGAGGACCAGGGCTTCCAGCTCCCGCTCGGCCTGCTCGCGCTCAAGACCGGCTGCCCGGTCAAGCTGACGGCCACGCGCGAGGAGTCCTTCCTCGGCCACGTGCACCGTCATCCCACCCTGCTGAGATACCGTCACCACGCCGACGCCGAGGGCAAGCTGGTCAAGGTCGAGGCACAGATCCTGCTCGACGCGGGCGCCTACGCCGACACCTCCTCCGAGGCCCTGGCCGCCGCCGTGGGATTCGCCTGCGGACCGTACGTCGTCCCGAACGCCTTCATCGAGGGCTGGGCCGTCCGCACCAACAACCCGCCCTCCGGCCATGTCCGGGGTGAGGGCGCGATGCAGGTGTGCGCCGCCTACGAGGCACAGATGGACAAGCTGGCCAAGAAGCTGGGCGTCGACCCGGCCGAACTGCGCCTGCGCAATGCCCTCGCCACCGGCGACATACTCCCGACCGGCCAGACGGTCACCTGCCCCGCTCCGGTCGCCGAACTGCTCCAGGCCGTACGGGACTTCCCGCTGCCTGCCCTCCCCAAGGACACCCCCGAGAACGAGTGGCTGCTGCCCGGCGGCCCGGAGGGCGCGGGCGAGCCGGGCGCGATCCGCAGGGGCGTCGGCTACGGCCTCGGCATGGTGCACATGCTCGGCGCGGAGGGCGCGGACGAGGTCTCCACGGCGACCGTACGGGTCCAGGACGGCGTCGCCACGGTGCTCTGCGCGGCCGTGGAGACCGGCCAGGGCTTCACCACCCTGGCCCGCCAGATCGTCCAGGAGACCCTCGGCATCGACGAGGTCCATGTGGCCCCCGTCGACACCGACCAGCCACCGGCCGGCCCGGGCTGCCGCGGTCGTCACACCTGGGTCTCGGGCGGCGCGGTGGAGCGCGCGGCCAAGATGGTCCGCACCCAGCTGCTCCAGCCCCTGGCGCACAAGTTCGGCATGTCCACCGAACTGCTCCAGATCACCGACGGCAAGATCACCTCGTACGACGGAGTCCTGTCGACGACCGTCACCGAGGCCATGGACGGCAAGGAACTGTGGGCGACGGCCCAGTGCCGTCCGCACCCGACGGAACCCCTCAACGAGATCGGCCAGGGCGACGCCTTCGTCGGGATGGCGTTCTGCGCGATCCGCGCGGTGGTCGACGTCGACATCGAGCTCGGCTCGGTCCGTGTGGTCGAGCTGGCGCTCGCCCAGGACGTCGGCCGGATCCTCAACCCCGCCCAGCTGGAGGCCCGTATCGAAGCGGGCGTCACCCAGGGCGTCGGGATAGCGCTCACCGAGAACCTGCGCAGCGCGCGCGGGCTGATCCGCCACCCGGACCTCACGGGGTACGCGCTGCCGACGGCCCTGGACGCGCCGGAGATCCGGATCGTCAAGCTCGTCGAGGAGCGGGACGTGGTCGCCCCGTTCGGTGCCAAGGCGGCCAGCGCGGTGCCGGTGGTCACGTCCCCGGCGGCCGTCGCGTCGGCCGTACGGGCCGCGACGGGCCGTCCCGTGAACCGGCTCCCGATCCGTCCGCAGGCCGCGGTGGTGACGGACCGATGAGTGCTCCCGGTCAGGAGCCCCGCGAGTACGAACCGCCGCCCGGACTGGGCAAGCTGGCGCTGTGGATCCTGCTGTTCGTGGTGGCGGCGATCGTGGTCGTGGTGGGCGGCGTGTACTTCGCGTGATGCGCGGGGTCGTGCTGGTCACCGGCGTGATGGCGGCCGGGAAGTCCACGGTGGCGCAGGCGCTGGCCGAGCGGTTGCCGAGGGCGGCGCATGTCCGGGGGGACGTGTTCCGGCGGATGATCGTGTCCGGGCGTGCGGAGTAGTGCCCGGCGCCTCCGGAGAGGCTTCGGCTCAACTCCGTCTGCGTTACCGGTTGTCGGCCGCGACGGCGGACGCGTACGCCGAGGCCGGGTTCACGGCCGTCGTGCAGGACGTGGTGCTGGGCGAGGACCTGACGGCGTACGCCGGGCTGGTCCGGACCCGGCCGCTGTACGTCGTCGTCCTGGCCCCGGACGCCGCGACGGTGGCCGCCCGGGAGGCGGGCCGGGCGAAGACGGGCTACGACGACGAGGTCTGGACGATCCCCGCGCTGGACGAGGCGCTGCGGGCGTCGACTCCGCGGATCGGCCTGTGGCTGGACACCTCCGCACTGACCCCGGCCCAGACGGTGGAGGCGATTCTCGCGGGGCGGGAACGCGCGAGGGTGCTCTGACGTCTCCCAGGTACGGGGGCGTTGTCAGTGGTGGCGCGTAGTGTTTCGAGCAGTGGGGGACGAGCGCAGGCCCGACGGGTTCGCCGTGCCGTGCCCGGCCAGGGGACTGCGTACGAAGCACACGGGGGAGCCATGAGCACGACCGATGCCGCCGTAGCGGCGATCAGACTGACCGAGGACGAACTGCATCCGTACATCTCGCATGTGTCGACCCGCCGCTGGCTCAGCGGCCCCGGACTGCCAGGCGACAGCGACCTGTTCACCTTCGAGGAGCTGCGCCGGGAAGGCCTGCGGACGGTGGCGGACGCGACGGCCGGCCCGGGCGGACAGCTCAGCCAGGAGGTGTGCGACCAGCTGGTGATAGGCGGGCTGACGGATCTGCACGGCAGGGAGCGGGAGTCGGTCCTGCTCGACGGCGTCACGGGCGAGGTCTCGACGACGGCGTTCTTCCCCGGCCGCCCGGACCTGATGGACCGCACCCCGCTGGCCCCTTCGCTCCCCACCCTGGTCCGCTTCGCGACGGCGACGGACGAACTGACGGAGGTGCGCGGCCAGTTCGCGGCGTACGCCGGCCGCTTCGGTCCCACGGCCGTGGAGGAGGCGACGCGTCAGCTGCTGACGGTGTTCGAGGAGGGCACGGGCGGCGAGGTACCGACGTTCTGGAAGATCGCGGCCCTGATCCGCCCCCTGGCCCTGGTGGCGGGCCCGGGCACGGCGTCCGGCCTGGCCCTGGACCTCCCGCCGCGCCTTTTGGACCAGGAGTTCGGCCGCAGCCACGTCGTCCGCTTCGAGGACATCGACTTCCCGTCCACGCTCACGCATGCCCCGACCCGCCGGTTCCTGGCGGAGACGGGCCTGCCCGAGGACGGTGTCCTCTTCCACACCGACCCGGACGCCCCGCTGCCGACCCTCGCGGAGCACCGGGCCGACCGGCTGGTCGCCCTCCCGTCCCGCGCCGAACACCTGATCGTGCTCGGTCACCTGATCGAGGACAACACCCTCGTGGTCGACGGCGAGACGGGCGCGGTCCTGAACTGGAGTGAGCGGGAAGGGACTCTCCACCCCCTCAACAGCGACATCTCCACCCTCGCCTTCACCCTCTGGCTCCTGCACCGGGAGCGCCAGATAGACGAGTCGCTCGCCCACGAGCTGACGAACACGCTGTACGTCCAGGTCGCCAAGACGATGGTCCGGGCCCTGTCCACCATCGACCCGACGGGCACGACGACGGACGCCGACTGGCACTACTGGACGGAGTTGTTCCAGGACGAGGTGGGCGGGGTGCTCTGACCGGCCGGCGTGGTGCGGCGCAGGGTTGCCGAGAGGTGGTGCTGCAGGGGCTGCCCGACAGCCGCGAGGTCGTGGACGAACGTGAAGGTGTCGCTGTCGGCCAGGGTGTAGCGGCGACGGGTGGCGGTCACGTCCTTGGCGGTGGGGGTCAGGGCCACGGAGTGCGTGGAGAGATCGACCGCGCCCTCGCCTGCATGCCCGACCAGGATCTCGGTGATGCCGGTGGGCTGGGTGACCAGTGCCTCCACCCGGCCGTCCGGCTGAAGCCGCCACCACCCGCTCTCCCGGGCCGCGGGCCGCAACGGCGCCCCGTCACCGTCGAGCAGCCAGGCCCGGGCCTCGTACCGGAGGAAGGGACGCCCGTCGTGCAGAAGGCTGACCTCCTGCGCGTACGCGAAATCGCCGTCGAGCGTCGGATACCCACCTCGGCCCCGACCGCGCCACACACCCAGAAACCCGAGTACGGGCTCGAGCAGCGCATGCGGACCAGGCGCCTCATCGGCCCGAAGGGCATCGGGAAAGGGAGGATCCGCCACACTCTCGGCCACGCCCGCACTCCTCACTCACGACCACTGTTGACCGCAAGCCTAGAACGCGGCACAGCCGAAGGGGCGACACCCTCAACGGGATGCCGCCCCTTCTCCACACCAGAGGCCGTGGCGGGAATCGAACCCGCGTAACTCGCTTTGCAGGCGAGTCCCTGAACCACTCGGGCACACGGCCGGGTCGGTGGAGCGAGGTGCTCCTGCCGAGCTCGTGGAATGACCGTATGGCGGGGTGGGGGAGGGCTCAAGGGGATCGTGGGGCCTGCAACGGGACTGCCATACGCCGTTCATGAACGGGCGGACCCGGCCGGCGGTGGTCGTACGACCAAGGTCTCAGGTCCGGGTGGGCTTTTGACAGGGGTCAACGGGGGCTGTGGCCCTTACTCTGGCGAGCATGGCAGTCCTGGAACCGCGTGACGCCGGTGTCACCGACGACCCTGAGGTCCTGTCCGTCAACGAGGTGGAGGAGGGGGTGCTGGGGCGTTCGTACCGGGCGCTGAGTATCGGCATCGTGTCCGTCGTGCTGCTCATCGCGTTCGAGGCCACCGCTGTCGGGACCGCGATGCCGGTTGCCGCGCGGGAGTTGGACGGGGTCGCGCTCTACGCGTTCGCGTTCTCCGGGTACTTCACCACCAGCCTGTTCGGGATGGTGCTGGCCGGGCAGTGGGCGGATCGGCGGGGGCCGCTCGGGGCGTTGGCCGCCGGGATCGCCGCCTTCGGTGCCGGGCTGCTGTTGTCCGGGACGGCCGGTGCGATGTGGCAGTTCATTCTCGGGCGGGCCGTGCAGGGGTTCGGGGGCGGGCTGGTCATCGTGGCGCTGTATGTCGTCGTCGGGCGGGCCTACCCGGAGCGGCTGCGTCCCGCGATCATGGCGGCGTTCGCGGCGGGCTGGGTCGTGCCCTCGATCGTGGGGCCGCTCGCGGCCGGGGCCGTGACCGAGCACCTCGGGTGGCGGTGGGTGTTCGTCGGGATTCCGGTGCTGGTGGTCTTTCCGCTGGTGCTCGCCCTTCCGCAGATACGGCGGCGGGCGTCCGGGCCGGTCGACGACGACAAAGGACAGGCCGCCTTCGACCGGCGCCGCATCCGGCTCGCCCTCGGGATCTCCCTCGGTGCCGGACTCCTCCAGTACGCCGCCCAGGATCTGCGTCCTCTCTCCCTGCTCCCCGGCCTCGCGGGCGTCGCGCTGCTCGTGCCGGCCGTGCTCGGGCTGCTCCCGCGCGGGACGTACCGGGCGGCGCGCGGGCTGCCCTCCGTCGTGCTGTTGCGCGGGGTCGCCGCGGGGTCCTTCGTCGCCGCCGAGTCCTTCGTGCCGTTGATGCTGGTCACCCAGCGGGGGCTGTCGCCGACGCTGGCCGGGTTCTCGCTCGCGGCGGGCGGCGGTACGTGGGCGCTGGGGTCGTGGGTGCAGTCGCGGGCGCGGGTGGAGCCCTACCGGGAACGGCTGATGACCGGGGGGATGGTGCTGGTCGCGGCCGCGATCGCCGCCGCGCCGAGTGTGCTGATCGACTCCGTGCCCGTCTGGACCGTCGCCGTCGCCTGGGGCTTCGGCTGCTTCGGGATGGGGCTGGTGATCTCCTCGACCAGTGTGCTTCTGCTGCAGCTCTCCGCCCCCGAGGAGGCCGGCACCAACTCCGCCTCCCTCCAGATCTCCGACGGCCTCTCCAACGCCGTCCTGCTGGCGGCGGGCGGGGCGGCGTTCGCGGCGCTGGGCGGGGGAACGGTGAGTCATACGGCGACGGAGGTGTCCGCCTCCCATCCGGCAGCGTTCGCCGTGGTGTTCCTGCCGATGGCGGGGGTGGCGTTGGTGGGGGCGTGGGTGACGACCCGGTTGCACGCCGCAACGCCTTGACACCGAGTGGTACCGCCTAGTGCCGTCGAGTTGTAGCTGGACTGAACACGTGAGCGGCCACCCGCTGGACGCGGACTTCGACGTCGACGTGGCCGAGCAGTTCGTCCTGGACGTCTGTCAGGGCCGCCTGGACGTACCCAGGATCGCTGCCCACGTGCCGCGCTTCGCACGCTGACTGTGACCTCGGTCCCACCCAAGGGTGACCCGGCCCCGTCCCCGCGTTGACGACGTCGGCCCGCCGGTAAGGTGACCCGGTCGTCATACACAGCCAAGCCGCTCGACCCCGACGGAGACCGTGACTACCACCGCCGCCTCCTCCCACCACCTTTCCCCCGCCTTCCCCGGCCGGGCCCCCTGGGGTACCGCCAGCAGGCTGCGTGCCTGGCAGCAGGGTGCGTTGGACAAGTACGTCCAGGAGCAGCCGCGTGACTTCCTGGCCGTCGCGACCCCCGGCGCGGGCAAGACGACCTTCGCCCTCACCCTCGCCTCCTGGCTGCTGCACCACCATGTCGTGCAGCAGGTGACGGTCGTCGCGCCGACCGAGCATCTGAAGAAGCAGTGGGCCGAGGCGGCGGCGCGGATAGGGATCAAGCTCGATCCCGAGTACAGCGCCGGGCCGCTCGGCAAGGACTACCACGGCGTCGCCGTCACCTATGCGGGTGTGGGCGTACGGCCCATGCTCCATCGCAACCGGGTCGAGCAGCGCAAGACCCTCGTCATCCTCGACGAGATCCACCACGCCGGTGACTCCAAGTCCTGGGGCGAGGCGTGCCTGGAGGCCTTCGAGCCCGCCACCCGCCGACTCGCGCTCACCGGTACGCCCTTCCGGTCCGACACCAACCCCATCCCCTTCGTGGCGTACGAGGAGGGCAACGACGGCATCCGGCGGTCGGCCGCCGACTACACCTACGGGTACGGGAACGCGCTGGCCGACCATGTCGTGCGGCCCGTCATCTTCCTCTCCTACAGCGGCAACATGCGCTGGCGGACCAAGGCGGGCGACGAGATCGCCGCCCGGCTCGGCGAACCCATGACCAAGGACGCGATCAGCCAGGCCTGGCGTACGGCCCTGGATCCGCGCGGTGAGTGGATGCCGAGCGTCCTGCGCGCCGCCGACCAGCGGCTGACCGAGGTCAGGAAGGCCATCCCGGACGCCGGTGCCCTCGTCATCGCCTCCGACCAGGACTCCGCGCGCGCGTACGCCAAGCTGATCCGCGAGATCACGGGCAACAAGGCGACCCTCGTGCTGTCCGACGACGCCGGCGCGTCCAAGCGGATCGACGACTTCAGTGCGAGCAACGACCGGTGGATGGTCGCCGTCCGCATGGTGTCCGAGGGCGTCGACGTGCCCCGGCTGGCCGTGGGCGTCTACGCCACCACCATCTCCACGCCGCTCTTCTTCGCCCAGGCCGTCGGCCGTTTCGTACGGTCCCGGCGGCGCGGTGAGACCGCCTCCGTCTTCCTCCCGACCGTCCCGGACCTCCTGACCTTCGCCAACGAGATGGAGGTGGAACGGGACCACGCCCTCGACAAGCCGAAGAAGGAGGGCGAGGAGGACCCCTACGCCGAGTCCGAGAAGGAGATGGAGGAGGCGAACAAGGAGGAGGACGAGGACACCGGCGAGCAGGAGCAGTTCGCCTTCGAGGCGCTGGAGTCCGAGGCCGTCTTCGACCGCGTCCTCTACGACGGTGCCGAGTTCGGTATGCAGGCGCACCCGGGGAGCGAGGAGGAGCAGGACTACCTCGGGATTCCCGGGCTCCTGGAGCCGGATCAGGTGCAGCTGCTGCTCCAGAAGCGGCAGGCCCGGCAGATCGCGCACAGCCGTAAGAAGCCGGACGCCGAGGCGGACCTCCTCGAGCTGCCCGCCGAGCGGCGGCCCGTCGTCTCGCACAAGGAGATGATGGAGCTGCGCAAGCAGCTCAACACGATGGTCAGTGCCTACGTCCACCAGAGCGGCAAGCCGCACGGGGTGATCCACACCGAGCTGCGCCGGGTGTGCGGGGGGCCGCCGAGTGCCGAGGCCACGGCCGGGCAGCTGCGGCAGCGGATCGCCAAGGTGCAGGAGTGGGCCACCCGGATGAGGTGACGCGGGGCGCCTGTCGCCCGCGGCACGGGACCGTACGTATCCGGACAAACGGAGTGGTCCGTGCCGGTTGCTGCCCGGATTCTGGACGGAGGCTTCCGCTGAGCGAACCCGCTTCGCTACTGTCCCGCTACGCACACGCCCCGTGGCAGCGCCGCCGCGGAGCGCAGCCGTGAAGCGACGCGGTCCGGAAACAGACCGGGCCGCCGTCCGATCGGCGGCCTCTGAAGCGCGTCACCGACGGGACTCGGTGACGCACCGCCGTGAGGGGCCCGCCGACCTCACCACTTGGAGGAGTGGGCGTCGTGACCGCGGAGACCTCTCAGACGCTTGACCGGGGACTGCGTGTCCTCAAGCTCCTGGCCGACACGGACCACGGGCTCACCGTCACCGAGCTTTCCAACAAGCTGGGTGTGAACCGGACCGTGGTGTACCGGTTGCTGGCCACGCTGGAGCAGCACGCCCTCGTCCGGCGTGATCTGGGCGGGCGTGCCCGGGTGGGGCTGGGCGTACTGCGACTCGGGCGGCAGGTGCATCCGCTGGTACGGGAGGCCGCGCTGCCCGCGCTGCGCTCGCTCGCGGAGGACATCGGGGCGACGGCGCACCTCACCTTGGTGGACGGAGCCGACGCGCTGGCCGTGGCCGTCGTGGAGCCCACGTGGACGGACTATCACGTGGCGTACCGGGCGGGGTTCCGGCATCCGCTGGACCGTGGCGCCGCGGGGCGGGCGATTCTCGCGGCTCGGCAGCAGGGGTTCGGGGAGCCGGGGTACATGCTGACGCACGGCGAGCTGGAGGCCGGGGCCAGTGGGGCGGCCGCTCCTTTGCTCGGGGTCACCGGGGTCGAGGGCAGCGTGGGGGTCGTGATGCTGGCCGACGCGGTGCCGGAGCGGGTGGGGCCGCGGGTGGTGGACGCGGCACGGGAGGTCGCGGAGGCGCTGCGCTGAGCGGTGCGGTTCATGTATCCCCGGGAACATCTTCGACCGCGGGTCCGGTGGGGGCTGGTCGCGCCCGCGCGGCGGTAGCCGCACATCGTCGATACAGCCCCGCGCCCCTGGGCGGGTGCGGTCACCGCCGGCCGACCGGCCCGCGCCCTGAACCGGCAGCCGCGCCGGCCGGTATGCCTGCGTGTTGATCCGGCAGCCGCCGTTGGTCGGTATGCCTGCGTGCTGATCCGGCA
The DNA here is from genome assembly GCF_030816965.1 of Streptomyces canus. Classification (NCBI taxonomy): domain Bacteria; kingdom Bacillati; phylum Actinomycetota; class Actinomycetes; order Kitasatosporales; family Streptomycetaceae; genus Streptomyces; species Streptomyces canus. The sequence goes on along the minus strand of NZ_JAUSYQ010000002.1, from coordinate 3,967,395 downwards.
GTCGCCGTCGGTCGGTATGCCCGTGTGTTGATCCGGCAGTCGCTGTCGGTCGGTATGCCTGTGCTGATCCGGTAGCTGCCGTCGGTCGGCACGCCCACGTGCTGAACCGGCCGCCGCGCCGGCCCGTATGCCCGCGTGCTGAACCGGCAGCCGCGCCGGCCAACACGCCCGCGCCCGGAACCGGCAGCCGCCGCCGGTCGGCACGCCCGCGTGCTCAACCGGTAGCCGCCCCAGGCCCGAGTCCCGCCAGCACCCTCAACTGCAGCCACAGCACCAGGCGTTCGTCGGGGTCGTCCAGGTCGATCCCGACCTGCTTCCGTACTTGCTTCAGCCGGTAGCGGCACGTGTTCGGATGCACGGCCAGCAGCCTCGCCGCCTCCGCCCATGTCGCACCCCGAATCGAACCAACAGACCAGCGTGCGGGCGTAGTCCGTCCGGTGCTCGGCGTCGTACGCCAGCACCGAACGCCAGGGTCCCGCGGTCAACTCCGGCTTGGCACCGAGTACTTCGGCAAGCCGCAGCAGAGTCACCCGCGGCCGCACCTCGTCGATCGTCGCCACCGGCAGCGAGGGCCCGAGCACCCGCAGCACAAGATCGGCGTCCGCCCGCGACCCGGCCACCTCCCCGACCCCCGCCACCACCTCACCCAGCCCCGCCCGCACCGGCACCCTCAGCGACTGCCCCGCCCGCGCGACGATGTCCTCCGCCAGCCGCCGGTGGCGAGCCCCGGGTGCCGGCAACAGCGCGTACACCACCCCGTCGACCAGCACACACGCATGCCGCCCGTACCGCGCCGCGCACTGCAGCCGTACGACGTCCAGCAGCCGCAGTCCGGTCTGCTCGGCGTCCGGAAGGCCGGCCGCGTCCAGGACGAAGGCGGCCACCCGTACCGGGCCCTCGACTCCCAGCCCCACGGCGGACGTCGCCGCGTCCGCCGTCCCCTCCAGCACCCGCCGCAGCAGATCACTGTTCTGGTGCCGGGCCAGCTCCTGTGCCGCCCGCGCCCGCAGGAGCAGCAGCGCTGCCGTCGTCGCCCCCTGGACGAGCGTCTCCTCCGCGTCCGCCGCGAGCGTGCCGTCGTCGACGACCCACACCGAGCCGAGGGTCTCCCCGCCGGCCCGGACGGCGACCGCGAGGCGGGGCAGGGCGCCGTCCCCCAGCGCGGGCAGCCGCAGCGGGCCGTCGGCCGCGAACAGCATCCGGTACTGCTCGGTGTTCTCCACATCTGCCGGTACCTGGAGGCCCAGGATGCCCTGGCGGCGGTCCTCGTCGACCGGCTGGCCGGGGACCGTGGAGTAGGCGAGGATCCGCTGCCGGGGATCCTCCACGGCCGTCGCCCCGCCGGTCGCCGCCGCGATGGCGTCGGCGAGCGCGAAGAGGTCGCCGTGGCCGCCCGTGGCCGGGACCGGCCGGGCGCCGATCGCCGAGGCCAGCAGCAGGTGCGCCTGGTGCCAGGCCGTGTCCTCGGCGACGGACAGCAGCGCCACGCCGTACGTCTCCGCCTCGGCCGCCGGCCCGTCCGGACCGCGCACCACCAGGCCGGTCATCCCGGCCTCCGCGACCGCCCTCACCAGCGGTCCGGCCGCCGCCGCCCGCACTCCGACCGCCAGCAGCAGCGCGCCCGGCACCCGGGGAAGCGGGGCGTGGGCGTCGTGCAGGAGCGCCTCCGTGACCGGGACGGCGAGCCCGGCGGGTGCGGTGTGCAGGCGTACGGACGTGCCGCCGACGGCGTCCAGGAGGTCTCCGAGAGTGCAGGCGTCCATGGGTGCCCCCAGATGGCTTGGCCGATCCGCAAAGAAACGTACGTACACATGGTGGGACCGCACAACCCGGGGCGGCCGCCCGGGTCGGAGACTCGGCACATGACCGGAGTGAGTATCCGTACCGTCCACGACGTCGCCGGCCTCCACGCCGTCAGCGCGTACTTCGGCGAGGTGTGGCGGACCCCGCGCACGGCCCCGCCCTACCCGGCCGAGGTGCTGCACAGCCTGGTCCACGCGGGCGGCGCGGTGCACGCCGCGTACGACGGTGAGCGCCTCGCCGGGGCCTGTGTCGCCGTGTTCGGGCCGCCGGGCTCGCAGGAGGTGTACTCCCTGGTCGCCGCCGCGGAGCCCGGGCTCGGGCAGCCGGTGAAGCGGGCGCAACGGGACTGGGCGCTCGGCCTCGGGGCCCGCACGATGCGCTGGACCTTCGACCCGCTGGTCGCCCGCAACGCCCGCTTCAACCTGGCCAAGCTGGGCGCGGTGGGCACCGAGTACGTCGTCGACTTCTACGGCCCCATGAGGGACGGCGTGAACGACGGCGACGAGAGCGACCGGCTGACGGTGACCTGGGACCTGGTGGCGCCGGGGCAGCCGTACGACCCGGGGGAGCGCGAGGCCGCACCCGCCACCCACCGTGCCCCCGACGGAGCGACCCTCGCCCGCCGCGACCTCGCCGACCTGCACGTCTGGTGCCGGGCCCCGGACGACGTCGTCAAGCTGCGGTCCGCCGACCCGGCGCTCGCACTGCGCTGGCGGCGGGCCGTGCGCGAGGTGTTCACGGAGGCCTTCGGGCAGGGGTTCCGGGCGACCGGGATGTCCCACGACGGCTGGTACACGCTCACCCGCGAGAACGACGAGGAAGGCACCGTATGAAAATCGAACGCGTCGAGGTCGTCCATGTGGCGATCCCGCTCGTCAGCCCCTTCCGCACCTCCTTCGGCACGATGACGACGAAGGACACCTTCCTGCTGCACGTCGTCACGGACACCGCGGAGGGCTGGTCGGAGTTCGCCGCCGACCCCCAGCCGCGGTACTGCTCGGAGTTCACGGCGGGCGCGGAGCTCGTGCTGCGGGACTTCCTGGTGCCGAGGGTGGCGGCACTGCCCACGCTCACGGCAGCGCTGGTCGGGCCCGCGGTCAGCGGGATCAAGGGGCATGAGCTGGCGAAGGCGGCCCTGGAGACGGCGATCCTGGACGCGGAGCTGCGGTCGTACGGCATGCCGCTGGCGGTGTATCTCGGCGCGGTGCGCGAGCGGGTGCCCGCGGGGGTGTCGGTGGGGATCAAGGACTCCGTGCCGGAGCTGCTGGACGACGTCGAGCGGTATCTCGCCGAGGGGTACGTCCGGATCAAGCTGAAGATCGAACCCGGCTGGGACGTCGAGCCGGTACGGGCCGTGCGCGAGCGCTTCGGCGCCGCACTGCCCCTCCAGGTCGACGCCAACACGGCGTACACCCTCGCGGACGCCGAACACCTGCGGCGGCTCGACGAGTTCGGGCTGCTGCTGATCGAGGAGCCGCTGGACGAGAACAACCTGTACGGCCACGCGCGCCTCCAGAGCCGTATCGCCACCCCCGTCTGCCTCGACGAGTCCCTGCACAATGCCCGGGACACCGCCTCCGCGATCGCGATGGACGCGTGCCGGGTCGTGAACATCAAGCCCGCGCGCGTGGGCGGCTATCTGGAGGCCCGCCGCATCCACGACGTGGCTCGCGCGCACGGCGTGCCGGTGTGGTGCGGCGGCATGCTGGAGACGGGAATCGGCCGCGCCCCGAACCTCGCCCTGGCCGCCCTGCCCGGCTTCACGCTCCCCGGCGACACCTCGGCCTCCGCCCGCTACTTCGCCGAGGACATCACCGAGCCGTTCGTCCTGGTGGACGGCCACCTGCCGGTGCCGCGGACGCCCGGCATCGGCGTCGAACCGCTGCCGGACGTCCTACGGCGCTTCACGCGCGCGAGGCGGGACCTGTACGGGGGCTGACCGGCTCGTGGCCGGAAGTGACCGCCGCGTTAGATTGATCCCGTGCTCTCTCGCCTCACGCGCCCCCAGGCCCTCGCCGTCTGCGCCCTGCCCGTCGTGGCACTGGTCGCCACGGCCCTCTTCGCGCCGCTGCCCTTCGCACTGGCGCAGCCCGGGATGACGGCGAACGTGCTCGGCGCGAACAAGGGCGCGGAGGTGATCACGATCTCCGGGGCGAAGACGCGTGCGACGAGCGGGCAGCTGCGGATGACGACCATCGAGGCGACCGGGCCCGACACCCATGTCTCGCTCGGTGACGTCTTCGACAGCTGGTTCCGCACCGACCGGGCGGTCATGCCCCATGACGCGGTCTACCCGAGCGGGCAGAGCGTCAAGGAGATCGAGAAGCACAACACCGCGCAGATGAAGGAGTCCCAGGACGCGGCGACCGAGGCGGCGCTGAACTACCTGAAGCTCGGGAACGACAAGGTCGAGGTCACGCTGAAGCTCGCGGACGTGGGCGGGCCCAGCGCGGGGCTGCTGTTCACTCTGGGGATCATCGACAAGCTCGACGGTGACGGCGCCGGGGGCGACCTCACGGGCGGCCGCACCATCGCCGGGACGGGGACGATCGACGCGGACGGGACGGTCGGCGCGGTGGGCGGCGTGGCACTGAAGACGCAGGCCGCGAAGCGGGACGGGGCGACGGTGTTCCTGGTCCCCGAGGAGGAGTGCTCCGACGCGAAGGCGGAGCTGCCGAAGGGGCTGCGGCTGATCCCGGTGACGTCCCTGAAGGGGGCGATGAGTGCGCTGACCGCACTGGAGTCGGGTAAGGGGTCCGTCCCCGCCTGCTAGTGCGCGAGGGCCGGCCTGGGAGAGGCCAGCCGGAGGCCGACCTCCACCAGGGTCCAGCCGAGCCGGGTCCTGATGGCGTACGGCCGCTTGGCCTGGACGGCGAGGCGGTGGGCGTCGGCCTCGGCACGGAGGTCGGCGGCGCGGAGGTGGTGCAGGGCGAGGTGGGTCTCGGGGTGCATGGCGGGGCCCTTTCAGTCCGTGGCTACGGGGAAGGCGTGCGTGTGGATGCGTACCTGGGCCGCGTTGTCTCCGGTGGTGGACCGGTCGCGGTAGGTGTCGATCAGGGCGTGCATCTTCTCGATGAGTTCTTTGGTCAGCTCGGGGGTCAGCCGTAGCGTTGCGCTGCTCATGTCCCAGACGCGGTTCCACTCCTCGGGCCAGGTGGCACGGTCGCCCAGCCAGTTGGAGAGGTTCTGGATCTGGGTGGTGGCGACCTCGTGGAGGTACATGTCGGCGGCTCCGCGGACGGCCGGATCGCTGTCCGTGAGCAGGGAGTCGTCGAAGCTCAGCCCCTTGTGGACCGACTTCCACCAGCGCTCCCGACCCTTGCCGCGCTCCGGGGCGTCCTCCACGAAGCCGTGCGCGGCCAGCTGACGCAGGTGGTAGCTGGTGGCGCCGCTCGACTCGCCCAGTTTCTCGGCGAGTTGGGACGCGGTGGCGGGACCGCCGTGGCGCAGGGCGTCCAGCAGCTGCATCCGCAGGGGATGGGCCAGCCCGCGCAGTGAACGGGCGTCGAGTTTCCGTACGTTGGGCTCTTCCGGCATGCGTACAAAGATAGCGTTGCAAAGAGTTCTTTGCAACGGGTTCTTTGTAACCCTGTCCTGGCGACCAGGCCTACTTCACGAACCCCTGCGCCTTCATCCAGTCCAGCGCCACCTGATGCGGATCCTCCCCGGCGACATCCACCTTCGCGTTCAACTCCCGCGCCACCGTGTTGTCCAGCTCCTTCGTGACCGGGTTCAGGACCTCCGCGATGGCAGGCCACCTCTTCAGGGCCTTGGAGTTGATCACGGGAGCCGCGTTGTAGTTGGGGAAGAACTTCCGGTCGTCCCGCATCACCACCAGGTTCATGGACGTGATGCGCCCGTCGGTCGTGAAGACCTCCCCGTACCGGCAACTGCCCTTCGCCACCTGGGTGTAGATGATCCCGGTGTCCATCTGGGTGATGTTCCTCGCCGGGATGCTCATCCCGTACGCCTTCTCCATGCCCGGCAGTCCGTCGGCGCGGTTGGCGAACTCGCCCTCCACGCACAGCGTCACCGCACCGGAGTCCTTCTTCGCCAGCGCGGCCACGTCGGAGAGCGTCTTCGTGCGGTACTTCCTGAAGCCGGCCTGGTTCATGGCGAGGGCGTAGGTGTTGTTCAGGGACGCCTTGGGCAGCCATGTCAGTCCGTTCCCCAGGTCGGCCTTCCGTACTGCCGCCCACTGCTCCTGCGGATCGGCGATCGGCTCACCGTTGCCCTGGTACGTGATCCACGCGGTGCCTGTGTACTCGTACATCCCGTCCGCGTCACCGGACTTGACCGCCTCCCGCGCCCCGACCGACCCCTGGATCCCCGTGCGGTCGAGCACATCCGCCCCGGCCGCCTGGAACGCGATCCCCATGATCGCGCCGAGGATCAGCTGCTCGGTGAACTCCTTCGACGTGACCGTCAGATCCGCGCCCTCGAGCGGCTCACCCCGCCCGATCGAACCCGGCTTCACCTCGTCGACCATGGGGGAGCCACTGGTCAGCCCGCAGCCGGACAGCAGGACCAGGACCCCGGCCAGCGTCAGAGGTGTCCGTCTCATGTGTCCACCTTCGGCCGCTGGGGTGTGGGCGGCGGTTCGGTTGGTGGAGTGGGACACGGGGTCCCGGCTGTCGGCCGGCAGGTCCGCCTCACGTTCCTGCCTCCAACCCGCGTGGCCTGAGCAGCAGTTCGGCCAAGGAGGCCAGCCAGTCGACCAGCAGGGCCAGCGTCACCGTGAGGATCGAACCGAGCATCAGCACCGGCATCCGCTGGTTGGTGATGCCGGTCGTGATCAGGACGCCCAGTCCGCCGCCCCCGCCGAAGGTCGCGAGGGTCGCCGTACCGACGTTGAGGACCAGGGCCGTGCGGACGCCCGCGAGGATCAGCGGGACGGCCAGCGGGAGTTCGACGCGTGACAGCACCCCCATGGACGACATCCCGATGCCCCGTGCCGCCTCCAGCAGGGTCGGGTCGTTCGCCTTCAGGCCCGCGATCGTGTTCGACAGGACCGGCAGGACGGCGTAGGCGACCATGCCGATCAGGGCCGCCCTCATGCCCGTGCCCAGCCAGATCACCAGCAGGGCCAGCAGGCCGATCGCCGGGGTCGCCTGGCCCATGTTGGCGACCGCCATCGCCACCGGGCTCGCCTTCCGGAAGGCCCTGCGGGTCAGCACGATCCCCAGCGGGATCGCGATGATCAGCACGAAGAACGTCGAGATCGCCGTCAGCTCCACCTGCTGCCACAGGGCCCTGGACACCTGCCCGTTCGACAGCGCGTTCTCGGAGATCGGGTCCAGGTCGGCCCGCTCGAACCACAGCCAGGTCGCGAGCAGGACGGCGATGAGGAACGCGGGCAGAAAGGTCAGCTTCTGCCAGGTCACCCGCTTGCCGGGCGGGTCCGGCGGGAGAGGGCCCTCGGTCTCCTCCGGTTCCACCGTCTCCTCCGGTGCGACGGTCTCCGGCATCTCCAGCTCGGGCGTCGTCACGCCTTCCTCTCCCCTCCGCCCGCGCCTTCCTGCTCGGCGTGCGTCTGGGCGGCCCGGATCTCCTCCAGCGCGTGCTGGTGCTCCCTGGCCTCCAGCCGGTCGGCGTCCAGAAGCGTGTGCACGGAGTTCAAGAGCGTCTCCATGTCGACGACCCCCGCGTACTCACCGCGCCGCCCGGTCACCGCGACCCGCCCCGCGTTGTCGGTCAGCACGGCCTCCAGCGCGTCCCGCAGCGTCGCGTCCGTGGTCACCGTGTCGCTCACCAGCGTCCCGGCCCGGGCCGACGATCCCTTGGCGCGCATCATGTCGCCGCGCCTGAGCCACTTGTACGGCCGTCCGCGCCTGTCGAGCAGCAGGATCTCGTTCGTGCCGCTGCCCCGGAGCTTGTTGAAGATCTCCTGGACGGGGTCGTCGACGGTCACCGTCGGATAATCGGTGATCTCCACATCCCGTACGCGGGTGAGGTTCAGCCGTTTCAGCGCCGCCCCGGCTCCGACGAAACCGGACACGAAGTCGTCCGCCGGGTTGGTCAGGATGGCCTCGGGGGTGTCGAACTGGGCGATGTGGGACCGTTCGCGCAGGACGGCGATCCGGTCACCGAGCTTGATCGCCTCGTCGAAGTCATGGGTGACGAAGACGATCGTCTTGTGCAGCTCGTGCTGGAGCCGGATCAGCTCGTCCTGGAGATGGTCGCGGGTGATCGGGTCGACCGCACCGAACGGCTCGTCCATCAGCAGGACGGGGGGATCGGCCGCCAACGCCCTCGCCACCCCCACCCGCTGCTGCTGGCCGCCGGAGAGCCCGCGTGGATAGCGGCCGAGGAACTCCCCGGGGTCGAGCCCGACGAGGTCGAGCAGCTCCTCCACGCGGTCCTTGATCCGCCCCTTTCCCCAGCCGATCATCTTCGGCACGAGGGCGATGTTCTGCGCGACCGTCATGTGCGGGAAGAGACCGGCCGACTGGATCGCGTAGCCCACCCTGCGGCGCAGCTCGACCGGATCGATGCCGGTCACGTCCTCACCGTTGATCCGGATGCGCCCACCGGTCGGCTCGATCAACCTGTTGATCATCTTGAGTGTCGTCGACTTACCGCATCCGGACGGCCCGACGAAGACGACGAGCTCGCCGGCCTTGATCTCCATGGTGACGTTGTCGACGGCGGGCCGCGGATTGCCGGGGTACCTCTTGGTCAGGTTCTCCAGCTCGATGGACGCACCCGAGGTGCCGGACGTCTCAGCCACGGATCCCCCTCGGAATGGTCAGCCGTCCGATGAGGACGTACGCGGCATCGAACAGCAGGGCGAGGACGATGATCCCGAGCGTGCCGGCGAGCACCTGGTTGAGCGCGTTCTTGCTGCCCAGAGAGGCGATGCCGCGGAAGATCTCGTTGCCGAGGCCGGGTCCGGAGGCATAGGCGGCGATCGCGGCGATGCCCATCAGCATCTGGGTCGAGACCCGGATCCCGGTCAGGACGGGCGGCCAGGCGAGCGGCAGCTCGACCCGTGCCAGCCGCATCACCCGGGACATCCCGATGCCCTTGGCCGCGTCCACCAGCGAGGGATCGACCCCGCGCAGCCCGACGATCGCGTTGCGCACGACCGGCAGCAGCCCGTACAGCGTCAGGGCGATCACCGTGGGAGGTACGCCCAGGCCCACGGCCGGGATGAGCAGACCGATCATGGCGAGCGAGGGAACGGTCAGAATCGTCGAGGTGGCCGTGGTGGCGAGGTTGCCGCCCCACTCGCTCCGATAGGTCGCGACCCCGATCAGCACCCCGATCACCGTCGCCACGACCATGCACTGGAAGACGACGCTCGCGTGCTGGTAGGCGTCCGCGAGCAGCTGCTGGTGGCGATTGCCGAGGTACTCCCAGAAGCTCACGGCTCACCCCACGGTCGCGGTCAGGTCCTCGCCGAGTCCTCCGCCGCCTGCTCCACCAGCGGGATGATCCGCAGCGGAACGGGGTTCTCCATGACGATCGCGGTGGCGGCCCGGACGATCCCATCGAAACCGACAACCCGGTCGATCACACGTTGGAGATCGGCGTTGGACCGGGCCACGAGGCGGCACAGCATGTCCCCGCTGCCGGTGGTGGTGTGCAGCTCCAGGACCTCCGGCACGGTAGCCAAGTGCGCCCGTACGTCGGCCCCTTGCCCCTGCCTGATCTGCAGCGTGGCGAACGCGGTCACCGGGTAGCCCAGCGCCGCCGGATCGACCTGCGGACCGAATCCCCGGATGACTCCGTTCGACTGAAGCCGGTCGAGCCGCGCCTGCACGGTCCCCCGGGCCACCCCCAGCCGCCGGGACATCTCCAGCACGCCGATCCGCGGCTCGCGCGCGAGGAGCACGATGATCCGCCCGTCCAGCTCGTCGATCCCCACGCAGGCCTCCCGGACCAGTGGTCATCCTGTACAGAAAGGCCGCCGACACGACCGTATCGCTGAACATATTGTCCAGTGAACACGCAAACTATTGCGCACCTTGCAGACCGGAGCCAGGCTTCGCACATGACGCAGACCACACACCACACTCCCGACACCGCCCGGCAGGCCGACCCCTTCCCGGTCAAGGGAATGGACGCGGTCGTCTTCGCCGTCGGCAACGCCAAGCAGGCGGCGCACTACTACTCGACCGCCTTCGGCATGCGGCTCGTGGCCTACTCCGGACCGGAGAACGGCAGCCGCGAGACCGCCTCGTACGTGCTGGAGAACGGCTCCGCCCGTTTCGTGTTCACCTCGGTCATCAAGCCCGCCACCCCCTGGGGCCACTTCCTCGCCCAGCACGTGGCCGAGCACGGCGACGGCGTGATCGACCTCGCCATCGAGGTCCCGGACGCCCGCCGCGCCCACACCTACGCCCTCGAGCACGGCGCCCGCTCGGTGGCGGAGCCGTACGAGCTGAAGGACGAGCACGGCACGGTCGTCCTCGCCGCGATCGCCACCTACGGCGAGACCCGCCACACCCTGGTCGAGCGCACGGGCTACGACGGCCCTTACCTCCCGGGCTACACCGCGGCCGCCCCGATCGTCGAACCGCCCGCCCACCGCACCTTCCAGGCCGTCGACCACTGCGTCGGCAACGTCGAGCTCGGCCGGATGAACGAGTGGGTCGGCTTCTACAACAAGGTCATGGGCTTCACGAACATGAAGGAGTTCGTGGGCGACGACATCGCCACCGAGTACAGCGCGCTGATGTCGAAGGTCGTGGCCGACGGCACGCTCAAGGTGAAGTTCCCGATCAACGAGCCCGCCATCGCCAAGAAGAAGTCCCAGATCGACGAGTACCTGGAGTTCTACGGCGGCGCGGGCGTCCAGCACATCGCGCTGAACACCAACGACATCGTGCAGACCGTGAGGACCATGCGCGCGGCGGGAGTTCAGTTCCTCGACACCCCCGACTCCTACTACGACACCCTCGGCGAGTGGGTCGGCGACACCCGGGTACCGGTCGACACGCTCAGGGAGTTGAAGATCCTCGCCGACCGCGACGAGGACGGCTATCTGCTGCAGATCTTCACCAAGCCGGTCCAGGACAAGCCGACCGTGTTCTTCGAACTCATCGAGCGGCACGGCTCGATGGGCTTCGGAAAGGGCAACTTCAAGGCACTGTTCGAGGCCATCGAGCGAGAGCAGGAGAAGCGGGGTAACCTCTGATCCCCGATGATCCATGGGGGGACCGTGACCGAGCGCTTCGACCTGGCCGTGCCGGCCGTCCGCCGGCTCTGGAAGAAGACGCTCCACGAGGGCACGGTCCTCCAGTCCTTCGCCTTCGACGAAGCGCACAAGCACCTCTACGCCCTCCAACTCGCCGCGGGTGGCGCCGAGTCCGGCGACCTGTGCCTGAACCGGCTCGACTACGACGGCACGTTGCTCGGCCACATGTACCTGAAGGGCTTCGGGCACGGCGTCAGCATGGGTGTGCAGAACGCCGCCGACGGCAACGTCTGGATCTGGACCGAGGCCGCCGCGCGGAACGGCTACGGCCAGGGCGTCACCCGTTTCCGCTTCTTCGACGGCGCCACCCGCACCGGTGACGACGTCGCCATCCGCGAGCCGATCGCCCGGTCCACCAACAACCAGCCGTCGGTGTGCATGACGTCCCAGCGCGTCGCGATCCGCTATCGCCTCGACAACAAGCCCCGCTACCGGGTCTGGGACCTCGACGCCTTCGTCGCCCGCGACTACGCCGACCCGATCGCCGACCTGGCCCAGACGGGCCTGCACCCCGACTCCTCGGTCCCCTTCCAGGGGTACGCCCTCTACGGCGACCACCTCTACCAACTGGCCGGGACCGCCTACGACACCGCCACCAACCCGCCCGAAATGCACGGCAACGCGTACCTGTCCTGCCTCGACATCCGCACCGGCAAGCTGGTCCAGCGACAGCGCACCGAGGCCGGCCACTCGCTCGACCACCGGGAACCCGAGGGTGTCGCCGTACGCCACGCCGGCACACCGCAGCTCTACCTGGGACTCGCCTCGGGCTCGGCGGGCGCACGCCTTTTCTCCCTCTACTACAAGCCGCTTTCCGCGTGACGCTCGTAGGCTGGCCCCATGGCCAGGATCAATGACGTGGGCGGCACCCAGGGCTTCGGCGCGATCGACACCACCGACGACACCGAGCCCTTCCACGCGGACTGGGAGGCGCGGGTGGTCGGGCTCTACAACACCCTGCGCGCACAAGGGATCTTCAACACGAACGAGTTCCGGGACGCGATCGAGTCCATGCCACCGGCGGACTATCTGGCGACCTCGTACTACGAACGCTGGTTCCTGGCGATCTGTTCGCTGCTGGAGCGCAAGGGCGTGATCGAGCCGGGTGAGCTCGATGACTGACGCGCCCCCCGACCGCTTCCCGCCCGGCACCCGGGTCCGCACCTTCCGCCACGACCCGCCGCACCACACCCGCCTGCCTCGCTACGCGCGCGGCAAGCGGGGCGTGGTCGTCGAACCGGAGGGCCCCGACGAGCTGCCCGACATCAGCGCGCAGGGCCGCGGCGACGCACCCGTCGAGCAGATCTACGCCGTCCGCTTCGCGGCCCGTGACCTCTGGGGCGAGGGCGACCACCACGTCGTACTGGATCTGTGGGAGAGCTACTTGGAGGCGGACGAAAGGAGCGGGGCCGATGAGCGGTGACCACCACACCGACGCGACGACCGCCCGGCGGGTACGGCGCCTGGAGACCCTCCTGGAGGAGAAGGGGCTGATCACCGGCGAGCGGCTGGACGAGGCGATCGACGCGTTCCTCGCGGAGTCCTCGCCGGCGAACGGAGCACGGGTCGTGGCGCGCGCCTGGACCGACGACGCCTACCGTGCCCGCCTGCTCGCGGACGGCACGGCGGCGGTCCAGGAGCTCGGCCACATGGAGGGCTCGTACCAGCGCCTGAGGGTCGTGGAGAACACCGAGTCGGTCCACAACGTCATCGTCTGCACCCTGTGCTCCTGCTACCCGCTCCGCCTCCTCGGCCCCTCTCCCAGCTGGTACAAGTCCGAGGCCTACCGCTCCCGCGTGGTCCGCGAACCCCGTGCCGTCCTACGGGAGTTCGGCCTGACTCTGCCCGACTCCGTGGACATCGTGGTGTGGGACTCCAGCGCGGAGACCCGCTACATGGTCCTGCCGCGCAGGCCTCAGGCCACGGAAGGACTGGGCGAGGAGGAGCTGGCGGCGCTGGTGACGCGGAACGCCCTCATCGGTACGGGCGCGGTGTGACCGCCTTCGCGTCGTCCACCGGCAGGTCCTGGTCCGGCACGTCTCCCAGTGCCGCCAACGCCTCGCGCGCCGCCCGCACCCGCGAGGGCGAGAAGTAGGGATTGATCCGCAGGGCCTCCTGGAGATGCCGGCGCGCGGGGGCGGGCTGCTCCAGCTCCCGCTCGATCATGCCCAGGTGGTACGCGTACAGCGCGCTGCGCACCCCGCCCCCGTGCGCCTTGTCCGTCGCGATCCGGGCGTACCGCAGGGCTTCCCGGTCCTCGCCCGCCCGGTGCAGGGCCCACCCCAGCGCGTCCGCCACCGCGATCCCCGGCTGCCGTCGCCACTCGGCCCTGAGGCGCCGTACGGCGGAAGCCGGGTCACCGTGATCCGCCTCGAACTGCCCGAGAACCAACTCCTCGTCGGCCCCGGACTCCGCGGCGGTCCGCACCCTCGCCAGCAGCAGGTCGTACTGCACCCGGGCCGCCTGCCCGAGTCCCAGCCACTCGTACAACTCGCCCAGCTCCAGGGCGTATTGCGGCAGCGGCTGCTTCGCCAGGGCCATCCGGTAGGCGTTCAGGGCCTCCGTCGTGCGGCCCAGCGCCGCAAGGGCCCGCCCCTGCCCGGCCTGTGCGGCCCGCTGGTCGGGGTCGATACGGACCGCCTCCTGGAAGTGCCGCAGCGCGTCCTCGCGGTCGCCGCGCTCCCAGGCGAGCTGCCCGGCCCGCTCCAGATACTCGGCCCGCTCGGCCGGCGCCCGCGCCCCCGCCGCCGCGTCGGCCAGCTGGGCGGCCGCGTCCTCGCGCCAGCCCCGGTCCCGGTACACGCCCGCCGCCCGCGCCCGCACCGCGGGCCCCGACCGCAGCTCCATCAGCCGCTCCAGTGCCCCATGGGCCGCCTTGTAGTCCCCGAGCCCCGTGTACGCGTCGATCAGCGCCGGATACGTCGTCCACCGCTTCGGCTCCAGGTTCCGCGCCGCCTCACCCCAGGTCAGCGCGGTCCGGAAGTCCCGGCGCGCGTTCGCGAGGACGGCCAGACCACCGAGGGCCGCCGCGTTCCTGCGGACCTGCAGGGACGTCCGCAGCGTGTCGTCGGCCTTCGCGTAGAACGCCGTGTCGGCCGTCCGCCGCGCCTGTTCGACGTACGCCGTCCCGAGCACCGCCCACGACTCGGCGTCCCCGGGATGCCTGCGCAGATGGCTCTCCCGCGCATCGATCAGCGCCGCCAGGTCGGGCAGCGCGGCCGGCACCCCGGCGGCGACCGCCGACAGCGCCTGGGCACCCGGGGCCGGGGCGGGCGAGCGGGTCGCCGTCCGCTCCGGGGGCAGCAGCATCAGCGCCGTACCGAGCACCGCGCAGCCCGCGACCGCGGCCATCACCACACGCCCGTGCAGCCGGGCCCGGCGGTTCTCCGTGGCTTGGTTCTCCATGGCGCTCACTGTGCGTCAATACGACGACCACACCCCGGCGCTCGGCAGTCGGCGCTGGTGGGGTTCACACCGATGGCCCCCGGTGCGACGCTGTGATCATGAGCCGTATCGAAGCCCCCCGCGACGAGGTCACCGGCAACCTCGTCGACCGTCTGCTGAGCGGTCTGCCCGCCGAGGCCGTCCTCGCCGACCCGGACGTCACGGTCTCCTACGCCAACGACATGGCGAGCTTCTGCCCGGCCGGCACCCCCGCCGTGGTCGTCCTGCCCCGTACGGTCGAGCAGGTCCAGCACGTCATGCGCATCGCCACCGAACTGCGCGTCCCGGTCGTCCCCCAGGGCGCCCGCACGGGCCTGTCGGGCGCGGCCAACGCCACCGACGGCTGCATCGTGCTGTCCCTGACGAAGATGGACCGGATCCTGGAGGTCAACCCGGTCGACCGCATCGCCGTCGTCGAACCCGGCGTCGTCAACGCGACCCTCTCCCGCGCGGTGAACGAACTCGGCCTCTACTACCCGCCGGACCCCTCCAGCTGGGAGATGTGCACGATCGGCGGCAACATCGGCACGGCGTCCGGCGGGCTGTGCTGTGTGAAGTACGGGGTGACGGCGGAGTACGTCCTCGGACTGGACGTCGTCCTCGCCGACGGGCGGCTCATGTCCACGGGCCGCCGTACCGCCAAGGGGGTCGCCGGATACGACCTGACCCGCCTCTTCGTCGGCTCCGAGGGCTCGCTCGGCATCGTCGTGCGGGCGACCCTGGCGCTCAGGCCGAAGCCGCCCGAGCAGCTGGTGCTGGCCGCCGAGTTCGCCTCCGGGGCCGCCGCCTGCGACGCGGTGTGCCGGATCATGGAGGACGGGCACGTGCCGTCCCTCCTCGAACTGATGGACCGTACGACGGTCAGGGCCATCAACGAACTGGCGCACATGGGACTCCCGGAGACCACCGAGGCCCTGCTCCTCGCGGCCTTCGACACCACGGACCCGGCGGCCGACCTCGCGGCGGTCGGCGCGCTGTGCGAGGCGGCGGGCGCCTCGCAGGTCGTCCCGGCGGAGGACGCGGCCGAGTCGGAGCTGCTGCTCCAGGCCCGCAGGCTCTCCCTCACAGCCCTCGAGGCCGTCAAGGGCACCACAATGATCGACGACGTGTGCGTGCCCCGTTCCCGGCTCGGCGAGCTGCTCGAAGGAACCGAGCGGATCGCTGAGAAACACCAGCTCACCATCGGTGTCGTCGCCCACGCGGGCGACGGCAACACCCACCCCACGGTCTGCTTCGACGCGGCCGACCCCGACGAGTCCCGGCGTGCCCGCGAGTCCTTCGACGAGATCATGGCCCTCGGTCTGGAGCTCGGCGGCACGATCACCGGGGAGCACGGGGTGGGCGTACTGAAGAAGGAGTGGCTGGCGCGTGAGATCGGCCCGGTGGGGGTGGAGATGCAGCGGGCGGTGAAGGGGGTCTTCGACCCGCTGGGGATCCTGAACCCCGGCAAGCTGTTCTGATCCGGTTCCCGCCCCGGGATCACTCCCCGTCCGCCGATTCGTCGCTCGGCCAGGGGTCGCGCAGCCGGAGTTCGTCGTGACAGCCCGGGGTCGGGGCCAGCAGTTCGGCGAGGCCGTCGTCGATACCGAGCTGCTCCGCCTCGGAGCCGGGCGGGACCACCCTCAGCGTGCGCTCCAGCCAGGACGAGACCTGCGCGGCCGGGGCCTCCAGAAGGGCGTCGCCGCCGGGGGAGCTCAGCGCCATCAGGACGACGCCGCGGCCCGCGACCTTCGTCGGCCACACCCGTACGTCCCCGTGCCCGCACGGGCGGAAGACACCCTCCACGAGGAGTTCGCGGGCGAAGGTCCAGTGGACGGGGTGGTCCGAACCGATGTGGAAGGTGACGTGGACGGCGAAGGGGTCGTCGCTGCGGTAGCCCAGCCGGGCCGGGACCGGGACGCTGCGTTCGGGCGACAGGATGAGTTTGAGCTCCAGTTCGCGCTCTATCACCGTGCGGTGCATGGCGTTCGTTCCTCTCTCGACTCTCGTCCGGGTCCTGCGGTGGGCCCGTACGAGTGGAGAGGGGGGAGGGGCCGGGATCATTACGCGGGTTCGGCGAACTTTTTTCCGGCCGTGTCGCGGTGGGCGTCACGGCCGGTGCCGCGACCGGTATCACGGCCGGTGCCAGGTCGTGCTCAAAAGGGGTGGGTCCGGTGGGACTGGCGGTGGGTCTTGCGCCGGTCTGATAGATGTGGAGCCCCCTCTATTGACCCCCGAGCAGATACGGGACGACGGACATGAGCGCCCCAACCCCGGCACCCGGTGACGACAGGCCCCGCGAGGGCTATTACCCGGACCCGTCCATTCCTGGATATGTCCGTTACTGGAACGGTTCCTCCTGGGTACCGGGCACCAGCCGTCCCGCCCCCGCGGCCGGCGAACCGCTCGGGCCACCGGCGGGCGGCGGCCCCGCGTCCGCTCCCGTGGAGGAGACGGGCCCGCACTTCTTCGACGAGGACCCGGCCGAGGAAGCCCCGCACCCCGGCACCCAGCACGGCAGCCGCCCCGAGCCCGCGTCCGCGTGGGGCGCCGACCGGGCCCACCAGGCCGGCTTCGGCGGCGACCAGGACCGCCGGGTGTCGTGGGGGTCCCCGCAGGGCCCCGCGCAGGCTCAGCAGGGCGCCCAGCAGGGACCGCCGCAGGGAGGTGAGCCCCAGGGGGCCGCACACGGCGGCGCTCAGCAGGGCGGGACAGGCGGACCTCAGGGTGCTCGGCACGGTGGTGTACCGCAGCAGGGTGGTCCGCGGGGCGCCGACCCGAGGGTGGCCGGTGCCGGCCGGCCCGCCGACGGTGCCTCCCCGGCCCAGGCGGACGGGCACGACGCCCGTACCGACGGCACGGCGACGATCCCGCCCACCGAGCCGGACGAGGACGGCGGCACGCGTGTCTTCCGCCGGCCCACGGCCGGGTCCGGGGGAGCGGGAGCCGCCCAGCAGTCCGACGACGGGACCATGAAGTTCCGCGCGGTCTCCCCGCGCACGGCGCAGCAGAGCGGGGGTGCCGGGGCGCAGAACGGAAGCACGCCGGGGCCCGCGTACTCGGGCCCCACGGCACAGGGCGGCCAGGGCGGTCCAGCAGGCAGCGCCGTCGCACCCACCGGCCCTCAGGGCCCCGGCTTCGGTGCCGGCAAGGCCGCCCGGGCCGCGGCGACCGGTGCCCCAGGGCCCCAGGGCCCCGCCTCCGCCGCTGCCGCCCCCCTCTCCGGCCCCCAGCAGTCCACCCCCGCCTCCGGCCCGCAGACGGCCCCTCCGGGCGTGCCTCAGCAAGGCGTGCCCCAGCAAGGCGTGCCCCAGCAGCAAGGCCCCCAGCAGCAAGGCCCTCAGCAGGCCGCCGGAGTCCAGCCCGCCGGCGCCCAACCCCCCGCCACTCCCATGAGCGCGGGCCCCGGTGGCGGTCAGCCCTCCTGGGCCCAGCAGGTGCACCGCCTGGCCGGGCCCGACGAGGAGCAGCCCGCCCCGTGGAAGCCGCCGGTGGAGGACATCTTCCAGGCGGCCGCCCGCCGTCAGGCATCCGCCAGGCCCGCCGGCCTCGGCAAGCGCCTGGCCGCACGCCTCCTCGACACGCTCGTCGTCGGCGCCGTGACCGCCGTCGTCGCCGTTCCCCTCGGCACCAAGGCGGCCGACCACATCAACGAGAAGGTCGACGCGGCCAAGCTGTCCGGCGAGACCGTGACGGTCTGGCTGCTGGACGGCACCACGTCGGTGTACCTCGGCATCGTGGTCGCCGTGCTCCTCGTCGCCGGTGCCCTGTACGAGGCGCTGCCCACCGCCAAGTGGGGCCGCACCCTCGGCAAGAAGCTGCTCGGCCTGGAGGTGCGGGACATCGAGGGCCACGAGCCCCCGTCCTTCGCCGGTGCCCTGCGCCGCTGGCTGGTCTACAGCGTGCCGGGCCTGCTCGGTATCGGCCTCGTGGGCGTCGCGTGGTGCCTGTTCGACCGGCCGTGGCGCCAGTGCTGGCACGACAAGGCGGCGCATACGTTCGTGGCGGGCTGAGCCGGTCCCGCGAACGGCGTACAGGATTCGGTACTCCGGACGGCCGCTCGCCGGATGCGGAGCCGGGGGGTTCGCGGTCGACTCGGGCCATGAGCAGTGAACCGCCTCCCGGCTCCGGACAGCAGCCGCCGGATGACGACCCGTTCAGGAAGCAGCCCCCGCCTGCCGAGGGCTCGGGATCGCCGTACAGCACGCCGCCGCCGTACGGCGGAAGTCCCTACGGCGGCGGTGACCCGTACGGCGGTGGCCCCGCCGACCCGCTGGCCGGCATGCCACCACTGGCACCCAGCGGCCGGCGCACGCTCGCCCGGATCATCGACATGATCATGGTGGCCGTCGTCGTCTGGCTGATCACCTGGGGCTTCGGGGTCAGCGAGTTCGACGTGGACAGCGACGACATGCAGTACGGCAAGTCGCTCGCCCAGTCGGCGCTCGCAGCGGTGCTCTACATCGCCTACGACACGATCCTGATCACCCGGTCCGGACAGACGCTCGGCAAGAAGTGGCTCGGCATGCGGGTGGCGAACCTCGACAACGGCTCCACGCCCTCCGCGCAGACCACGCTGATCCGCTCGGCGGTGCTGTGGATCCCGTTCGCGTTCTGCTGCGCCTGCATCTGGACCGCCATCTCGGGCGGCTGGAGCTACTTCGACAAGCCCTACAAGCAGGGCCTGCACGACAAGGCGGCGAAGACGGTGGTGGTGGTCAGCACCACCTGACCCGTGCGGGCCCGGACTTCGTCCCGGGGAGCACGTGGGCCGAGCGGCCGGGACCGTGACGCCGGGGCCTGAGCCGTGTCTCCGGGACCGGCACGGCCTGAACCTCCGAGCCGCCGGCGGCCGATGGCGAATACGAGGGGCGCGCCCTGGCTCGCCCCTGGTGAACCCGGGGACGACCTGGCGCGCCGGGCTTGGCGAGCGCGGTGTTCGGGCGGCGGCCCGCCGAGCCGCTGCCGAGCTGCCGGCGGCCGATGGCGAACAGGAGGGGCGCGCTCTGGCTCGGCCCTGGTGAACCCGGGGACGACCTGGCGTGCCGGGCTTGGCGAGCGCGGTGTTCGGGCGGCGGCCCGCCGAGCCGCTGCCGAGCTGCCGGCGGCCGATGGCGAACAGGAGGGGCGCGCCCTGGCTCGCCCCTGGTGAACCCGGGGACGACCTGGCGTGCCGGGCTTGGCGAGCGCGGTGTTCGGGCGGCGGCCCGCCGAGCCGCTGCCGAGCTGCCGGCGGCCGATGGCGAACAGGAGGGGCGCGCTCTGGCTCGGCCCTGGTGAACCCGGGGACGACCTGGCGCGCCGGGCTTGGCGAGCGCGGTGTTCAGGCGGCGGTCTTGGAGCCCGTGGCCACGGCGGGCACGGGCTCTTCCGCCGGGTGCTCGGCTGCGTGCTCGGCGGGCCTGCTCACCGCGACGACACGGGGCTTGGGCTGCGGCACCGTCATGGCGACCAGCAGACCGAGGGCGAGCGCCGAGACGGCGATGACCGCGGTCCCCACGGCCGAACTCGTCTGTGACAGCAGCAACATGGCGAGCGTCGAGAAGATGACGGTGATCGAACCGTAGGCGATCTGTGCGGCGGTCGGACGAGGCATGTCAATCGTGTCCTCGGAATCGGGGGTCCACGGGGGGCGTCGGCCTGGCATTCCGCCGACACCCGGGCGTTCCGCCAATCGACTCTAATCGCCTGTGTGCCCGAGTGGAACGAACAGTAAGCGTGACCTAACCAACAGTGCCGGAGCACAGGGGGCGCACGGAGTCATGACGTCCATCAAGTGGACGGCTGTGCGCGCCTGTCGTGTTGCAGTCGTGTGTCCGCAATGCGAACACCGGCTCCCAATAATGCAATTGGCGGGTCCAAGTCAAGATCTGTCTTTTCTCCCCAACCTTTAGTCAAATACGGCTCACTTGCCTGTTAGGGGAGGGGCACAAGTGACTGACAGATCCTGGACGTTCAGGACGGCGGCGACAGTCGTCGCCCTCGCGGCCGCCTCGGCCACGTTCTCGACGTTCGCCGTGGCACAGGCCGCGGACACCACGTCCACGAAGGCCTCCGCGGTCGACCGGAACGACCCGCAGCCGGCCAAGGCCAGGGAGCACGACTTCGACGGCCCGCTGACCAAGACCAAGGAGGCGCAGCGCCAGGAGGCGCTCGACCAGGTCATATCCGGGAACGCCACGGTGAAGAACCGCAACGGCTCCCAGGTGGTCGAGCTCAAGAGCCGCAAGGGCGACAGCAAGTACGTCGAACTCGGCCGGGAGAAGACCGACAAGATCTTCACCATCCTGGTGGAGTTCGGCGACCAGGTCGACCCCCGCTACGGCGGCACGGCCGGCCCGCTGCACAACCAGATCGCCCAGCCGGACCGCAAGCAGGACAACAGCACGGCCTGGCAGGCGGACTACAACCAGGCGCACTTCCAGGACCTCTACTTCGGCACCGGCAAGAAGACCGAGTCGCTGAAGAAGTACTACGAGAAGCAGTCCTCGGGCCGCTACTCGGTCGAGGGCGAAGTGACCGACTGGGTCAAGGTCCCCTACAACGAGGCCCGTTACGGCTCCAACGACGCCCCCACCGGCGCCTGGTACGCGGTCCAGGACGGCGTCAACGCCTGGGTCGCCGAGCGCGAGGCCGCCGGTGACTCGGCCGCCGAAATCAGCGCGGAACTGGCCGAGTTCGACCAGTGGGACCGCTACGACTTCGACGGTGACGGCAACTTCAACGAGCCCGACGGCTACATCGACCACTTCCAGATCGTGCACGCCGGCGAGGACGAGTCCGCCGGCGGCGGCGCCCAGGGCGCGGACGCCATCTGGGCCCACCGCTGGTACGCCTTCGCCAGCGACGCCGGCGCCACCGGCCCCGCAGACAACAAGCTCGGCGGCACCCAGATCGGCGACACCGGCATCTGGGTCGGCGACTACACCATCCAGCCGGAGAACGGCGGCCTGGGCGTCTTCGCCCACGAGTACGGCCACGACCTCGGCCTGCCCGACGAGTACGACACCTCCGGCGGCGGCGAGAACTCCACCGGCTTCTGGACCCTGATGTCCTCCGGCTCCTGGCTCGGCACCGGCAAGGAGTCCATCGGCGACCTGCCCGGCGACATGAACGCCTGGGACAAGCTCCAACTGGGCTGGCTCGACTACGACGTGGCCAACGCGGGCAAGAGGTCCACCCACAAGCTGGGCGTCGCGGAGTACAACACCAAGAACGCGCAGGCGCTCGTGGTCCAGCTGCCGGAGAAGACGGTCACCACCCCGGTGGTCACCCCGGCACAGGGCGCAACCCAGTGGTGGAGCGGCAGCGGTGACGACCTGCGCAACACGCTGACCCGCCCGCTCGACCTGACCGGCAAGTCCTCGGCGGCGCTGACCCTCGACGGCTGGTGGGACATCGAGCAGGACTTCGACTACCTCTACACCGAGGTCTCCACCGACGGCGCCAACTGGACGCCGGTCGACGGCACTCTGGCCGACGGCACCGCCATCCCGAGGGACGGCAGCGGCAAGCCCGCCCTCACCGGCACGGTCGACGCCCACCAGAAGCTGACCTTCCCGCTGGACGCCTACGCGGGCAAGAACATCCAGCTGCGCTTCCGCTACCAGACCGACGGCGGAGTCGCCCAGAAGGGCTTCACGGCCGACGAGATCACGGTGACCGCCGACGGCGCGACCCTGTTCTCCGACAACGCCGAGACGGCGGACACCGCCTGGACCGCGAACGGCTTCTCCCGCATCGGCGCCTCGATCACGGACGACTACGCGCAGTACTACCTCGCCGAGAACCGCCAATACGTGTCGTACGACAAGGTGTTGAAGGTCGGCCCGTACAACTACGGCTTCTCGACGACCCGTCCGGACTGGGTGGAGCACTACGCCTACCAGAACGGCCTGTTGATCTGGAAGTGGGACACCTCCCAGGCGGACGACAACACCAGCCAGCACCCCGGCGAGGGCCTGATCCTTCCGGTCGACTCCCACCCGACCGCGCTGAAGTGGTCCGACGGCACGCTGATGCGCAACCGCATCCAGGCCTACGACTCCACCTTCAGCTGGTACCCGACGGACTCGATCACGCTCCACAAGGCGGACGTCCCGACGAAGATCACGTCCAAGCCGGGCGTCCCGGTCTTCGACGACGGCACGTCGAGCTACTACGACACGTCGAACCCGTTCGCCGGCGTCAACATCACTGACACCGACACCCGGATCAAGATCGTCAAGGAGCCCCTGGACGGCTCGACGATCACGCTCCAGGTCGGACCTTCGGCCAAGAAGAAGTAAAATCGCAGGTCAGAAGCGTATCGGCGGCAACCCCTGGCGGGTTGCCGCCGATCGTGTTTAGGTGCGTCCTGTGGCTCCCTTATTGACACCGACGCACACGGGGGTGTGACCGCATGGCCGCAGGAGGTTTCTGCAAGCTGCCGAACGGCAGGGTGGTGGTGGCGCTGAACCTGCCCCGCCCGCCCACCGACGGCTGCGGCAGCGTGCGGGTACTCGTCCACGCCCAGAACCGGGCGCGCGCCCTGACCAGGCTGCGCAACCTGGGTCTGCGCGCGGTGTACCTGCGCGGCAACGGCGCGCCCCCCACCCCGGACGAGATCACGGCCGTACTCCACCACCCGGACGGGCTGATATGGCGGACCGCCCCTGACAACGCTGTCGTGGGCGGTCCCGAGCTGGTCCAGGAGCTGTGGCATCCGATCAGGTCACTGCTGAGGAGGCCGACGGCACCGGCCTGAACGCCCGTTTCCTAGACGACCGGCTTCCCGGACAGCTCCACGCCCGCCTCCCGCATCTCCTCGATCGCCCGCTCGGTCGTCGCCTCGGTGACCCCGGCGGTGAGGTCGAGGAGGACGTGCGTACGGAAGCCCTCCCGGACCGCGTCCAGCGCGGTGGCCCGTACGCAGTGGTCCGTGGCGATCCCGACCACATCGACCTCGGCGACCTCCCGCGCCCGCAGCCAGTCGGCCAGCGTCACGCCGTTCTCGTCGGCCCCCTCGAACCCGCTGTACGCCGCCGCGTACGCCCCCTTGTCGAAGACCGCGTCGATCGCCCCGGAGGCGACGGCCGGCGCGAAGTTCGGGTGGAACCCCACCCCCTCGGTCCCGGCGACGCAGTGCGCGGGCCAGGAGTGCACGAAGTCGGGGTTGTCCGCGAAGTGGCCGCCGGGCGCGATGTGGTGATCGCGGGTGGCCACCACATGCTGGTAGCCGGAGCCCGCCGCCTGCCCGATCAGCTCGGTCACGGCGGCGGCCACATCGGCACCGCCGGCCACCGCGAGGCTGCCTCCCTCGCAGAAGTCGTTCTGCACGTCAACGACGATCAAGGCGCGGCGCATGTGGGTGTCCTTCGACTGTTGGGTGAACTTACGAGCCTAGAGACTTCGGCGGCACTGCGGGAGGGCGCACCCGCATTAGCTACCCGAGCGCCCCTGGACATACTCCGTCGGAAGGACCGGTTCTCCGCGCGACAGCTGGGTCGCCGACAGCGGCAGGTTGGCCCGGGCAGCGGCATGCCGGTCCCGTACGACGTCCAGCGGCTCCCGCGCGACGACCTCGCCGCCCTTGACCAGCTCCACCAGCAGCTGCCGGTCCGCGAGCGCGGGCGGAACCGCCCCCGTGCCCACGACCTCGGCCTCCGCGACCCCGTCCGCGTCCAGCCGCCGCGCCGCCCACTTGCGGCCGCCGACCGAGCTCTTGCCCCCGGACGACTTCTTCGCGACGGGGATCAGCGGCGCCTTGGGATCGTCCGACTCGGCGCGCGCGACCAGCTTGTAGACCATCGAGGCGGTCGGATGTCCCGACCCCGTCACCAGCTGGGTGCCCACGCCGTACGCGTCCACCGGGGCCACGGCCAGCGAGGCGATGGCGTACTCGTCGAGGTCGGAGGTGACGATGATCCGTGTGCTCGTCGCGCCCAGCTCGTCCAGCTGCTGCCGCACCCGGTGCGCGACGAGGAGCAGGTCGCCGGAGTCGATGCGCACGGCACCCAGCTCTGGTCCGGCGACCTCGACGGCCGTACGGACGGCCTCGGTGACGTCGTACGTGTCGACGAGCAGGGTGGTGCCCCGGCCCAGCGAGTCCACCTGGGCCTGGAAGGCGTCCCGCTCGTGGTCGTGCAGCAGCGTGAAGGCGTGGGCGGAGGTGCCCACCGTGGGGATGCCGTAGCGGAAGCCGGCCGCGAGGTCGGAGGTGGTCGCGAAGCCGCCGACGTAGGCGGCCCGGGAGGCGGCCACGGCGGACAACTCGTGGGTGCGGCGGGCACCCATCTCGATCAGCGGCCGGTCGCCCGCGGCCGAGGACATCCGGGAGGCGGCCGCGGCTATCGCGGAGTCGTGGTTGAGGATCGACAGGATCACGGTCTCCAGGAGCACGCACTCGGCGAAGGAGCCCTCCACCCGCATGATCGGCGAGCCCGGGAAGTACACCTCGCCCTCCGGGTAGCCCCAGATGTCGCCGCCGAAGCGATAGGAGGCGAGCCACTCCAGGGTCTCCTCGTCCACGATGTTCCGCTCCCGCAGAAAACCGAGGACGTCCGCGTCGAAACGGAAGTTCTCCACCGCGTCCAGCACCCGGCCGGTGCCCGCGACGACGCCGTAGCGCCGCCCCTCCGGCAGCCGCCGGGTGAAGACCTCGAAGACGCTGCGCCGCTCGGCGGTACCCGCCTTCAGCGCGGCCTGCAGCATCGTCAGCTCGTACTGGTCCGTGAAGAGCGCCGTCGAGGGAACATCCACCGGCAGCCCAAGGTCCGCTACATCCACGACAGTTCTCCTAGCTATGACTTTCAAGGGCGCCCCCAGGCCGGCCGGGGGTCCGGGGGTTGTCCCCCGGTGTATGCGGCATGGCGAGGATGGTACCCCCATTCGCGTCAGTGTGACGATTTATGCTGTGCGTGGCAGCATGGGCCGTGTGACGTCACCCGCTCCCGTAGAGATCGAACGCACCGAGTCGGCGGAAGAGGTCTTCGCCGTCCCCGAGCCGGACGTCCCCTGGGTCACGATCGTCCACAACGACCCGGTCAACCTCATGAGCTACGTGACCTACGTCTTCCAGACGTACTTCGGCTACTCGAAGGACAAGGCCACGAAGCTGATGCTCGACGTCCACCACAAGGGCCGGGCGGTCGTCTCCAGCGGATCCCGCGAGGAGATGGAGCGCGATGTGCAGGCCATGCACGGCTACGGTCTGTGGGCCACGCTCCAGCAGGACCGGAAATGACCCGCCCCCGCCCGCAGGACCGGAAGTAGCGGCAACCCCTTGGCAGGCCTCCTCTGGATCAGCTCGGCGTCGCGGGTCCGGCACGCACTGCCCCAGAGGGGGGACCCCAGCCGCGTTGTCGTCGCTCCCCCATGACCCCGCTCGGGTAGGCCAAGACGCACTCGGCGCTACTGCCAACCTGATCCAGAGGACACCTTCCATGCCAGGAACCTTCGAACCGCTCCCCGGCGGCGGCGCGGCCGTCGCCCTCGACGACGTCGAGATCTCCATCATCCGGTCGCTGGCCGTCCAGCTCCTGGAACTCATCGGCCCGGGCCCCGCCGAGGACGCCCCCGACGACCCCCTCGCCGAGCTGTTCGCGGACGGCCCGAGTGAGCCGCCGTCCGACCCGGTGCTCAGGCGCCTGTTCCCGGACGCCTACAGCGACCCCGAGGGCAACCCCCAGGCCAAGGAGGCCGAGGAGCAGCGGGCGTACTCCTCGGAGTTCCGCCGCTACACCGAGAACGACCTGCGGACCGGCAAGCGCGAGAACGCCCTCGCGGTGGTCCGCTCCCTGGACGCGCTGAACTCCGCGGGCGAGGGCGGGGCGGTCCTCAAGCTGTCGACCGGTGAGTCCCAGCAGTGGCTCGGCGCCCTCAACGACCTGCGGCTCGCGATCGGCTCCCGCCTCGACATCACCGACGAGGAGGACACCGACCTCCTCTACCGGCTGCCGGACGAGGACCCCCGCAAGCCGATGGTGATGGCGTATCTGTGGCTGGGCGGTCTCCAGGAGACCCTCGTGACCACCCTTATGCCGTGAGATGTGACGGTTTCGTGCCCGTCCTTGAGGGCGATGTGTTCGCTCAGAGGACGCTCAAATCCGGATAACGATCACGTCACCGCGCTGACGGCTTTCGCGTGTCCCGGGCGCCGTTTGTCCCCTTCTTCCTGTGACCTGTGCCATATGTCGCGCAGGTGATCAACGTCGCGGCCGTGATAAATCTTCACGACCGCCCGGCGAACACCACCCGTATGTTCGTCCGGGTGCGCCACCGAGCCGACGACCGTCGGCCAGGCACCACTCCATCAATCCGGGGGGATCGAAACCCGATCCGAGGCCGACGAGAGGCCCGGTTCGGTATGGAGAAAGGCGCACCACATATGACCTCCGCTCAGGTCGACACCGGCACGGGCCCAGGCTCGGAAAAGGCCCCGAAGGAGTCGGAAGAGGGGTACGAGCGCGGACTCGGCAGCCGTCAGGTCCAGATGATCGCGATCGGCGGCGCCATCGGCGTCGGCCTCTTCCTCAACGCCGGGGCGAACATCGCCAAGGCCGGTCCGAGCCTCATCCTGATGTACGCCGTCGCCGGCGTGATCATCTTCTTCATCATGCGGGCACTCGGCGAGCTGCTGCTCTACCGCCCGGTCTCCGGTTCCTTCGCCGAGTACTCCCGCGAATTCCTCGGCCCGTTCTTCGGCTACTTCACCGGCTGGACCTACTGGCTGCTGTGGGTCGTCACCGGTATGGCGGAACTCACCGCCGCCGCGATCTACGTCAACTACTGGTTCCCGGCCATCCCCCAGTGGACGACGGCCCTGGTCTTCCTGGTCGTCCTGTTCGTCGCGAACCTGATCTCGGTGAAGCTTTTCGGCGAGATCGAGTTCTGGTTCTCGATGATCAAGGTCACCGCCCTCATCGGCATGATCGTGATCGGCCTCGGTGTCCTCACCTTCGGCTTCAGCGCGGCCGGCGACACCGCCGCGGTCTCCAACCTCTGGGCCTTCGACGGCTTCTTCCCCAAGGGCATCGGCTCGTCCCTGATGACCCTGCAAGGCGTGATGTTCGCCTACCTCGCCGTCGAACTGGTCGGGGTGACCGCCGGTGAGTCCGAGAACCCCGAGAAGACCCTCCCCAAGGCGATCAACACCCTGCCCTGGCGCATCGGTCTCTTCTACGTCGGTGCCCTCACCGTCATCCTGTGCGTCGTGAAGTGGACCGAGTTCGCGGCCGGCGTCAGCCCCTTCGTCAAGGCCTTCGCCGTGATCGGCATCCCCGCGGGCGCCGGCATCGTGAACTTCGTCGTCCTCACCGCGGCGCTGTCCTCCTGCAACTCCGGCATGTACTCCACGGGCCGCATGCTGCGCACCCTGGCCGACAGCGGCGAGGCACCGCAGGCCTTCAACAAGCTCTCCGCGACGCGGACGCCGGCCCTGGCCATCACGGTCTCCGTGCTCTTCATGGGCATCGGCGTGGTGCTGAACTACGTCGTGCCGGAGAAGGCCTTCGGATACGTCGTCTCGGTCGCGACCGCGGCGGGCATCTGGACGTGGCTGATGATCCTGGTCAGCCATGTGCGCTACCGCCGCGAGGTCGTGGCCGGCCGGCTGCCCGCCTCCTCCTTCCCGGCACCGGGCGGCTCGGTCGGCAGCTGGATCGCCATCGTGTTCCTGCTCTTCGTGACCTGCCTGATCGCGTACGACGCCGACTCCCGCGTCTGCCTGTACGTGATGGCCGGATGGGCCGCCGCGCTGGGGATCGGCTGGGCCGTACTGAAGACCCGCAACCCGGAGATCGCGGACCGGCGCGAGCCGGAGTTCGAGAAGACCGCGGGCTAGGAAGCCCCGCACACGTCCGGCATGTGGGCCGCTCCGTACCGATCCTCGGTACGGAGCGGCCCACTGCTTATCCTTTCCGACATGCTGACCATCACCCAGGCCCTCGTCGACCAGATCGTCGCGCACGCGCGCAAGGACCACCCCGACGAGGCGTGCGGAGTCGTCGCGGGGCCGGCCGGATCGGACCGGCCCGAGCGGTTCATCCCGATGCTGAACGCGGCCATGTCACCCACGTTCTACGAGTTCGACTCCGGCGACCTGCTCAAGCTCTACCGCGAGATGGACGACCGCGACGAGGAGCCGGTGGTCATCTACCACTCCCACACCGCGACCGAGGCCTACCCGTCCCGCACGGACATCTCCTACGCCAACGAACCCGGCGCCCACTACGTCCTGGTCTCGACGGCGGACACCGACGGCCTCGGCGACTTCCAGTTCCGCTCCTACCGGATCGTCGACGGCGAGGTCACCGAGGAGGAGGTGGAGATCGTCGCGGCGTACCAGGTGTAGTGACCCGCAGGGTCGTACGCGAGGCCGTCCTCGGTGGTCGTACCGACCGGACTGGTCCGCAGGCAGTCCGCCTGAGCTGCCGTATCTCAGCCAGCGGCCCCATTTCGTCCACATGGTGGGATCACACTCCGGGATCCGGACCGGGAATCGATACGATGACCCCATGGTTTCTTACGACGTGAGCGAGAAGACGCCGGGCAGCCTGCTCGTGGCGCGGCTGCACGTCGACCTGTGCAGGCTCGCCAGCGCCATCTGTTGACGCTGCCTCTGCCGCCGTACGGCCGTGGGGCGGTGGGGGCACCACCCGCGCGAGCGAAGCCGAGCGTGGGGGAGCTCCACACACGCACGACCTGCTGTACCAGCGCTGCCGCGCGCCCACCGACCCGACACCATCCGACAGGAGCCCTGAGCCATGGCCATCGAGGTCCGCATCCCGACCATCCTCCGCACCTACACCGACGGCCAGAAGGCGGTGGAGGGCAACGGGAACACCCTCGCCGAGCTCTTCGCCGACCTCGAGACCCGGCATGCGGGCGTCCAGGCCCGGATCGTGGACGGCGGGGAGCTGCGCCGCTTCGTCAACGTCTACCTGAACGACGAGGACGTCCGCTTCCTCGACGGCATCAACACCAAGCTCACCGACGGCGACAACGTCACGATCCTGCCGGCCGTGGCCGGCGGCATGGCCTGATCGTCGATGCGTTACGACTCCCCGCTGGCCGCGGTGGGCAACACCCCTCTGGTGCGCCTGCCGCGGCTCTCGCCGTCCGCCGACGTCCGCATCTGGGCGAAGCTCGAGGACCGCAACCCGACCGGCTCGGTCAAGGACCGCCCGGCCCTGCACATGATCGAGCAGGCGGAGAAGGACGGCCGCCTCACGCCCGGCTGCACCATCCTCGAACCCACCTCCGGCAACACCGGCATCTCCCTCGCGATGGCCGCCAAGCTCAAGGGCTACCGGATCGTGTGCGTGATGCCCGAGAACACCTCACAGGAGCGCCGGGACCTGCTCGCCATGTGGGGCGCCGAGATCATCTCGTCCCCCGCCGCGGGCGGCTCCAACACTGCCGTACGGGTCGCCAAGGAGCTGTCCGCCGAGCACCCCGACTGGGTGATGCTCTATCAGTACGGCAACCCCGACAACGCGGGCGCCCACTACGCGACCACCGGCCCGGAGATCCTCGCCGACCTCCCCTCGGTCACCCACTTCGTCGCGGGCCTCGGCACCACCGGCACCCTGATGGGCGTCGGCCGCTACCTGCGCGAGCACAGGCCGGACGTGAAGATCGTCGCAGCCGAACCGCGCTACGACGACCTCGTCTACGGCCTGCGCAACCTCGACGAGGGCTTCGTACCCGAGCTGTACGACGCCTCCGTCCTCACCACCCGCTTCTCGGTCGGCTCCGCCGACGCGGTCACCCGCACCCGCGAGCTCCTCCAGCAGGAGGGCATCTTCGCGGGCGTCTCCACGGGCGCCGCCCTGCACGCGGCGATCGGCGTCGGCACCAAGGCCGTGAAGGCCGGCGAGAGCGCGGACATCGTCTTCGTCGTGGCCGACGGCGGCTGGAAGTACCTCTCGACGGGCGTCTACACGGCGGCCACGACGGAGGAAGCGATCGAGACCCTGCAGGGTCAGCTCTGGGCGTGACGTTCTACGTCGCCAGGTGACGGACCTGGTCCCAGAGGACCGGGTCCACCACCCCCACCTTCCGCCGGAAGGCCCCCACCGGCACCGCCCGCAGCTCATCGGTCTCCAGGAAACTCGCGCGCCCCTGCGTGTCCCCGACGGCACCCGGCGGCAGCGGGATCACCCCGGACCGCTCGTCGTGGTACTTGCTGGTGATCTTCGCGACGGTCACCCGCTTCCCGTGCACCGCGAGCACCAGACAGGGCCGGTCCTTGCCCCCGGGCCCGTCCTCGTACGGCACGTTCGCCCACCAGATCTCCGCGGGCCGCGGCCGGACCACGGTTCGTCCGGAGGGACGGCCGACCCGGTCCGCGCGCCCCTTCGGCCTGCGCCCCCGGCCCCAGCCGTCCACGAGCGTGGCGACCAGCGCGAGCAGTACCACCGCCGCGAGCGCGAGCCACCAGGACGTGTCCATGAGGACGACGTTACCGGCGCGCGATCAGGCCCGCGCGCCCTCTGTGCAAGCCGTAAGCGCGGTCACACTCCCCGCACGCCCTCGGTCCAGCCGAACCGGTGACACCACAGGTGAGTTCGCCCACAACAGCCCTTGGCGGAGGAGCGACCGGAGGTTTTGCGCCTTACGCTCGACGGACCGCACGACCCCCGTCTCCATCCCAGAAAAGTTCCCGCCAGCGGAGGTTTCTGTTTTATGAAGCTCACCGTCGTCGGCTGCTCGGGGTCGTTCCCGTCCGCGGAATCGGCCTGCTCGAGCTACCTCGTCGAGGCCGACGGCTTCCGGCTGCTTCTCGACATGGGCAACGGTGCCCTTGGCGAGCTGCAGCGCCACTGCGGTCTCTACGACCTCGACGCGATCTTCCTCAGCCACCTGCACGCCGACCACTGCATCGACATGTGTGCGTACTTCGTCGCACGCTACTACCGCCACGACGGCGGCCGCTGCGACCCCATCCCGGTCTACGGCCCCGAGGGCACCGAACACCGCCTCACCACGGCCTACGCCGACACCCCCACCGCCTCCTCCATGAGCGAGGTCTTCGACTTCCACACGGTCAAGCCGTCCACCTTCGACATCGGCCCGTTCACGGTCCACACGGAGCGAGTGGCGCACCCGGTGGAGGCGTACGGCATCCGCGTCGAGCACGGCGGGAAGTCCCTGACGTACTCCGGCGACACCGGTCTGAGCCCCGCCCTGACCGAACTCGCCCGCGACACCGACCTGTTCCTGTGCGAGGCCGCCTTCACGCACGGCAAGGAAGACATCCCCGACCTGCACCTCAACGGCCGCGAGGCGGGTGAGACGGCGGCCCGCGCAGGAGTCCGCCGCCTGGTCCTCACCCACATCCCCCCGTGGACCGACCCCCAGGTCAACCTCGCCGACGCACGCGCGGTCTTCGACGGCCCGGTGGAACTGGCGGCGCCGAGACTGGCGTACGACATCTAGCCCCTACGGCATGACGAAGGCCCCCGGAGAGGTTCAGGACTCCGGGGGCCTTCGTCATGCTCCAGCCGGTGGTCAGGCCTTCGTGAGGTCCTCGACCTCCTCCTCGGGCTCGCGGCCGGGGGTGGGGAGGTTCCACTTGATGATGGCGAAGCGGAAGACCGAGTAGTAGATCGCCGCGAACACCAGGCCGATGGGGATGATCAGCCAGGGCTTGGTGGCCAGGTTCCAGTTGAGGAAGTAGTCGATCGCGCCGGCCGAGAAGCTGAAGCCGTGGTGCACGCCCAGCGCCCAGGTGACGGCCATGGACACGGCGGTCAGGACCGCGTGGATGACGTACAGCACGGGTGCGATGAACATGAAGGAGAACTCGATCGGCTCGGTGATGCCGGTGACGAACGAGGTCAGCGCAAGCGACATCATCATGCCGCCGACGGCCTTGCGACGCTCGGGGCGGGCGGTGTGCGTGATCGCCAGGGCGGCGGCCGGGAGCGCGAACATCATGATCGGGAAGAAGCCGGTCATGAACTGGCCGGCGGTCGGGTCGCCGTGGAAGAAGCGGGGCAGGTCGCCGTGCCAGACGGCTCCGGAGGAGTCCTTGAAGGTGCCGATCTCCTGCCAGGCCACCGTGTTGACGAACTGGTGCATGCCGACCGGGAGCAACGCGCGGTTGATGGCACCGAAGATCGCCGCGCCGACGGCTCCGAGACCGGTCATCCACTCGCCGAAGTTGGTGATCACCTCACCGATGGGCTCCCAGACCAGACCGAAGAAGACGCCGACGGCGGTGCCGATGAACGCCATCAGGATCGGCACCAGGCGGCGGCCGTTGAAGAAGCCCAGCCAGTCGGGGAGCTTGGTGCGGTGGAAGCGCTGCCAGGTGACGGCGGCTATGAGGCCCATGATGATGCCACCGAGGACCTTGGGGTCGTTGTAGGTGGCCGCGACATCCGCACCCTTGGTGATCTTGGCGTCGGCGATCGGGAACGCGGTCAGCACGTTCTTGTAGACGAGGAAGCCCACCAGCGCCGCCAGCGCCGTCGAGCCGTCGGACTTCTTGGCGAAGCCGATGGCGATACCGACGCAGAACAGCAGCGGCAGGTTGGAGAAGACGGCGTCGCCGGCGGTCATGAACACGGCCGCGACCTTGTTCCAGCCGAGGCCGTCCTTTCCGAATACGTCGGGCTGACCGAGACGCAGCAGGATACCTGCCGCAGGCAGCACGGCGATCGGCAGCTGCAGGCTGCGGCCGACCTTCTGCAGGCCCTGGAAAAGGCCTGATCCCCACTTCTTCGCGGGGGCCGCCGAGGGCGCGGTGGCGGTGCTCATAACACTCCTCCATCGGGTGGTGGTCTACACCACTCAGTGGTGTAGACCTGTTGTACACGATGAGGGCGTTATAAGGAACCCGTCAATTCCGCAACCGGAGGACTGCCTCCGACGCCGCTCCTGGGTTGGCGACCACCCACCAGGTGGTGTAGACCAGTCACGGACGATTGGGTCCACTGTGCGTGAGGAGACCGACATGGCCACCAAGGCAGAGAAGATCGTCGCCGGACTCGGCGGTATCGACAACATCGAAGAGATCGAAGGCTGCATCACCCGCCTCCGCACCGAGGTCGTCGACCCCGGCAAGGTCGACGAAGCCGCCCTCAAGGCCGCCGGCGCCCACGGCGTCGTCAAGATGGGCACCGCCATCCAGGTCGTCATCGGCACCGACGCCGACCCGATCGCCGCGGAGATCGAAGACATGATGTGAGGCCGGAGATCGTCCCGGCCCAAGGGGCCCCTCCCATCCCAGGAGGGGTCCCTTCCGCATCCCCGTCTCCGGCTAGGCTCAACGCCATGTCTCGAATCGACGGCCGCACCCCCGAACAACTCCGCCCGATCACCATCGAACGCGGCTGGAGCAAGCACGCCGAGGGCTCCGTCCTCGTCTCCTTCGGCGACACGAAGGTCTTCTGCACCGCCACCTTCAGTGAAGGCGTCCCCCGCTGGCGCAAGGGCAGCGGCGAGGGCTGGGTCACCGCCGAGTACTCCATGCTCCCCCGCGCCACCAACACCCGCGGCGACCGCGAGTCCGTCCGCGGCAAGATCGGCGGCCGTACACACGAGATCAGCCGCCTCATCGGCCGCTCCCTGCGCGCGGTCATCGACTACAAGGCACTCGGCGAGAACACCATCGTCCTCGACTGCGACGTCCTCCAGGCCGACGGCGGCACCCGCACGGCAGCCATCACCGGCGCCTACGTCGCTCTGGCCGACGCCGTCGCCTGGGCCCAGGGCAAGAAGCTGATCAAGGCCGGCCGCCAGCCGCTGACGGGAACCGTGAGCGCCGTCTCCGTCGGCATCGTCGGCGGAGTACCCCTCCTCGACCTCTGCTACGAGGAGGACGTGCGCGCCGACACCGACATGAACGTCGTCTGCACCGGCGACGGCCGCTTCGTCGAGGTCCAGGGCACCGCCGAGGCCGAGCCCTTCGCCCGCGACGAGCTCAACTCCCTCCTCGACCTCGCGGTGTCGGGCTGCTCGGAACTCGCTGTCCTGCAGAGCAAGGCGCTTGATACGGTCCTCGAAAGGTAAAGGGACCGCCAAGAACGGTGGCCGGCGCGCGCAACCCGACCGGCCGCCCCGGCGTCTTCGGGAGTACGGGCGCCCGCTGTGCACAAAGGGCGCCCGGCCAGTCAACGGGGGCCTCCTGAGGCCTGCCACAAGGAGGAACAGATCCATGGCCGCGAGCCGACGCCGCCGTAGTCGCCATATCACCATCGCCGCCGCGGTGGCCGCCGTAGGACTCACGGTCGGCCTCACCACCGGCTGCGACGCCGTCAGCAAGGCACTGGACTGCGTCCAGACCGCCGAGGCGGTCGCCGACAGCGTCACCGACCTCCAGCAGGCCGTGGAGAACGCGTCGAACGACCCGACCCAGATCGACGAGGCCCTCACCTCCATCGACCAGAACCTCGACGAGATCGGCGACAAGACCGACAACACCGACGTCAACCAGGCGGTCGACAACCTCAGCGAGGCCGTCACCAACGTCCGTACGGCGGTCAAGAACGGCGACGAGACGCCGGACCTGAGCCCCATCACCGACGCGGCCGGCGAGTTGACGAAGGTCTGCACACCGTAAGAACCAGGGCGCCGGGCCCGGAATACTGGTGGCATGACCCGCCTGATCCTCGCCACCCGCAACGCCGGCAAAATCACCGAACTCCACGCGATCCTCGCCGACGCAGGTCTGCCCTTCGACCTCGTCGGCGCGGACGCGTACCCCGAGATCCCCGACGTCAAGGAAACCGGCGTCACCTTCGCGGAGAACGCGCTCCTGAAGGCCCACGCCCTGGCCCAGGCAACGGGGTTGCCCGCTGTGGCCGACGACTCGGGCCTGTGCGTCGACGTCCTCAACGGCGCCCCGGGCATCTTCTCGGCCCGCTGGTCGGGCACGCACGGAGACGACAAGGCCAACCTGACACTGCTGTTGGCCCAACTGTCGGACATCGCCGACGAACATCGCGGCGCCCACTTCGCCTGCGCGGCGGCGTTGGCGTTGCCGGACGGCACGGAGAGGGTGGTGGAGGGCCAACTCAAGGGCGTCCTGCGCCACACACCCACCGGCACGAACGGCTTCGGCTACGACCCGATCCTCCAGCCGGAGGGCGAGACCCGGACCTGCGCCGAACTGTCGCCGGACGAGAAGAACGCGATCAGCCACCGGGGGAAGGCGTTTCGGGCGCTGGTGCCGGTGGTGCGGGAACTGCTGGGCTGAGGAGTGCTTCCCGGCAAGGTCCGGATTGCGTAAGTCGCAAGCCGGACCTTGCAAGTGAAGGTGTGTGCGGCCTGAGGGATTCGAACCCTCACGGGATTGCTCCCATCGCGCCCTAAACGCGAGGCGTCTGCCGTTCCGCCAAGGCCGCTGGTCGCCCGTCGTGGAGGATGACGCGCGCCTGCAAGTGTACGGGGACCCGCAGCTATCCCGCGAGCGGCCTTCTCTCTTTCTGTCGGCACCACGTCTCCGTCAGAGCGTGGCAGTTGGGGCAGAGGTATCGCAGATTCTCGCGACGGTTGTCGCGCCACTCGCCGTTGACGTGATCGATCTGCAAGGTGATCGGCTGCCCTAGCCACTGGCCCGTGTTGCCGCAGGTTTCACATGCGTAGGGCACCCCGATCTCCGTCAGTGCACGGTGGAGCTGAATCCTGTTGGTTCGCCCGGCGTGATCAGGGAGTACAACGAGTACCCGGTGGGCGGTGGGTGCAGGCGCCGGACGGTCCGCTCGCCCCCATGCCCGGCGTGTGAAGTGGCTCGTGTCGAGGCCCAGTCGAGCCGCCGCTCGCCGGACCCGTCGGTGATTCGTGTCGTTGACGTCCAGGCCGAGGTCGCGCATCACGTCGGCGTAACTGGTGGAGTTCTGGACGAGGTCACGGAGTCTGTCCTCGGGAATCGGTACACGTCGGTGTGAGAAGTGTTCCGTGCTGATGCTCCGGGCGCGCATCATGCGGTGCAGAGTCGCACGAGACCGGCTGTCGTCCGGTACACCGAGGGCGCGAGCAACGCCGCGCACGCTGGTAGCCGCTGCTGCTGCCACCCTGAGTTCTTCAGTGGTGAAGGGCAGTTCCAAATCGGGTCGGTTGATGCCCGGGAAGTGGCTGATGTCGATGTCGGCGGCATGAATGCGGCGGCGAATGTGAGACAGGGTGCCGGTGGCCGGAGTGGCCCCCAGCTTCCATGCCACTTCGCGCAGTGAGGACGACGTGGCGGCAGCTTCGGCGATAGCGGCATCCGGGTACTTGCGCCAAGGGCTGCGCTTGACGAAGTGGCTGGTGTCGAGCCCGTGCTCCGCAACCTTCCCCTGCAGCACCCGCCGCTGTCCTCCACTCGTCCTCAGTCCGAGCCTCCGCATGAGATCGGTCCAGTTGCGAGCCTCGGCTACGGCTGATGTGAGTTGTTCCTCGCTGTATGAGTTCTGCACGTCCATCGCCCCCTCCGTTCTCGGCCACACGTTCGCGACGTCGTACGGAGTAACGAACCGCTTATCGGACAGTCACGCTCGCCGTGTAAAGCTCAGACATGACCGCTGATCTGAATCTCCGAACGGCGACCCCCACCGACCGCCCCGCCATCGAGCGTCTCTGGCTCATGTTCAAGCACGACATGTCAGAGTTCGTCGGGGGAGTGCCCAACCCCGACGGGGCCTTCCGCAGTGAGCGGTTGGAGGCGGCCTTCTCCGATTCGGTCGACTGGGCGCCGTATCTCATCAGCCTCAGTGACCGGCCCGTCGGGTTCGTCTTCGTGCGGGGGCTCAGCCGGCCCACCCGCGTGCTCAACAGCTTTTTCGTCGTGCGGGGTGTGCGGCGTGCCGGGGTCGGGCTGTGGGCCGTGCGGGAGGTGATGGCGCGGCATCCGGGAGAGTGGGAGGTCGCGTTTCAGGAGAACAACGGGAGGGCTGTGCGGTTCTGGCGGCGGGTCGGCGAGGAGTTCGCGCCCGGAGCCTGGACCGAGGAGCGCAGGCCGGTGCCCGAGCGGCCCGACCTGGCTCCTGACTGCTGGATCTCGTTCAGATACCCAAATCCTTGATGATCTTCGCCACGTGGCCCGTCGCCCGGACGTTGTACAGGGCCCGTTCGACCTTGCCCTCCTCGTCCACGATGATCGTGGAGCGGATGACGCCCATGTAGGTCTTGCCGTAGTTCTTCTTCTCGCCGTACGCCGCGTAGGCCTCGGTGACCTTCTTGTCGGGGTCGGCGAGGAGGGTGACCTTCAAGGACTCCTTCTCGCGGAACTTCGCCAGCTTCTCCGGGGCGTCCGGGGAGATGCCGATGACGTCGTACCCCGCGCCGGCCAGCACCTCCAGGTTGTCGGTGAAGTCGCAGGCCTGCTTCGTGCAGCCCGGTGTCAGGGCGGCCGGGTAGAAGTAGACGATGACCTTGCGGCCCTTGTGGTCCGACAGGGAGATCTCGTTGCCGTCGGCGTCGGGCAGGGTGAAGGCGGGGGCCACGTCCCCGGGCTGGAGTCGCTCGCTCATTGGGTCAGCGTAACCGGGGGTCCTGACAGTGCGGTCGCGGTCGGAACTGACAGACTGTCCAGGACACGTAGCAGCGATCCCGGAGGCCCCACCGTGGCGGACACGTCGGACATCAGAACCCCGGCGCAGATCGAGGCGGACATCAAGCGCCGCCGCGAGTTGCTGGCCGAGACGCTCGACGAGATCGGGGTGCGGGTGCACCCGAAGACGATCGTCGGCGACGCCAAGGCCAAAGTCGTCTCCAACATCGACCACACGCTCGGGCGGGCGTACGTCTCCGTCAACAAGGCGGTCACGGACGTGAAGGCCCAGTTCGTGGACGAGGAGGGTGCGCCCCGGCTGGAGCGTGTCGTGCCCGTCGCGCTGGTCGCCGTGGGACTCGTGGGGCTGCTCGCCCTGGGAGCCCGGCGCCGCAGGGGCTGACCCGGCCGCGTACACGGGCGTCGAGGACAGGTAGGTTCAGTGGCGTGAGCGCGAAGAGAAACGACACCCCGCACGACAAGCTGCCCATCCGGATGCTGCATGACCGCGTACTCGTGCGGCAGGAGAACGGTGAGGGCGAGCGGCGGTCGGGCGGCGGCATCCTCATTCCCGCCACCGCGGCCGTCGGACGCCGGCTGGCCTGGGCCGAGGTGGTCGCCGTGGGGCAGAACGTACGGACCGTGGAGCCCGGTGACCGGGTGCTGTACGACCCCGAGGACCGGGCCGAGGTCGAGGTGCGCGGGACCGGTTACGTCCTCATGCGTGAGCGTGATCTGCACGCGGTGGCGGCCGACCGGTTCGAGGGCTCCGAGGACTCGACGGGTCTGTACCTGTAGATCGACGCCAGAGGGGCCAGTGACAGCAGTCACCGGCCCCTCTCGCCGTGCCGCGGGACGGTCAGTCCCGTCTGGACGTGCTCACCAGGCCCGCGCCCTCCGTCGTTGCCCCGCCGCTCGGTGTGTCTCCGGTGGTTCCCCCGGTCGTGTCACCCGTCGTGCCGCCGCC
This sequence comes from Streptomyces canus, assembly GCF_030816965.1. Lineage (NCBI taxonomy): Bacteria > Bacillati > Actinomycetota > Actinomycetes > Kitasatosporales > Streptomycetaceae > Streptomyces > Streptomyces canus. The sequence goes on along the minus strand of NZ_JAUSYQ010000002.1, from coordinate 3,928,539 downwards.
GGTCGTGGTGCCGCCGGTCGTGGTGCCGCCGTTCGTGGCGCCCCCCGTCCCGCCGGTCGTCGTGCCGCCGGTGGTCGTGTCGCCGGTCGTGCCGCCCGTCGTGGTGTCGCCGCCGGTCGTGGTCGTGCCGCCGTTGCCCTGGCCCTGGGTCTGGCCCTGGGTCTGTCCCTGGGTCTGGCCCGGGGTCTCCTCGCCGCCGGTGGTGTCGCCGGTGGTGCCGCCGTTGTCCTGGCCGCCCGTGGTCGGGTCGACCGGGGCCTGGCTGCTCGGGGCCTGGATCTCGGCGCCCGGCTGGAGCTCGAGGTCGAAGTCGGTGACCGGCTTCCCCTTGAGGGCGGCCTTGGTGTACTGCGCCCAGATCTCGGCGGGCGGCCCGCCGCCGTTGACGCGCTCCAGGCCCATCGCGTTGTACAGCGACTTGTGGGCGGCGGTCACCGGGTCCTGGCCCATGACGGAGACGACCGTGGCGAGTTCGGGGGTGTAGCCGGCGAACCAGGCCGCGGTGTCCTCCTCGGCGGTGCCGGTCTTGCCGGCTGCGGGGCGGTCGGCGGCCTGGGCGGCGGTGGCGGTGCCGTTCTCGACGACGCTCTGAAGGATCGAGGTGGTGGTGTCGGCGGCCTCGCGGCTGACGGCCTGCTTGGTCTTCTGCTGGGGCAGCTCGACGGTCTCCGCGCCGTCCTTGGTGATCTTGTCGATCATCGTGTACGTGCCGTGCCGGCCGTGGTTGGCGAGGGTGGCGTAGGCCTCCGCCATGTCGAGGACGCTCGCGGTGTTCACGCCGAGCGCGATGGACGGGGAGGCCGTCAGGTCCGGGGTGTCGGAGGGGATGCCCAGGTCGATCGCGGTCTGCTTGACCTTGTCGGAGCCGACGTCGACGGCCATCTGCGCGTACACCGAGTTGACGGACTTGTCGGTGGCCTCGCGGACGGTGATCTCGCCGTAGGAGCCCTGGTCCTCGTTCTCGGGGGCGTAGGTGCCGCCGTTCCACCCCACGACCGGGCGTTTGTTGGTGCCGTCGTAGTAGGTGTTGGGGGTGATGGTCTGGCCGTCCTGCGTCTCGGAGTCGTTCTGGACGGCCGAGGCGAACACGATGGGCTTGAAGATGGAGCCGACCTGGAAGTCGCCGCGGGTCGCGCCGTTCGTGTACTGCTTGACGTAGTCGACGCCGCCGTACATCGCGACGACCTTGCCGGTCTTCGGGTCGACGGAGGCGCCGCCCGCGCGGACGTAGTTGTCGACCTTGTTGTTCTTCTTGTCGAGTTTCTTCATCACCTGGTCGTTGACGGCCTTCACGAAGGCGTCCTGCTTGGACTTGTCCAGGGTGGTGGTGATGCGGTAGCCGCCGGCCTCCAGCTGCTCCGCGGTGACGATCTTGTTGGTGGTGAGGTAGTCCTTGATCGCCTGCACGATGTAGCCGCGCTGCCCGGACAGGCCGGTGGAGACGGTCTGCTCCTTGGGCATCGGGAACTTCAGGCCGGTGCGCTCGGACTGGGCCAGCCAGCCCTTCTTGACCATGCCGTCCAGGACGTAGTTCCAGCGGGCCTCGGCCGCCGCCTTGTTCTCGGGGTGCGCGACGACGTCGTACTCGCTCGGCGCGTTGACCAGCGCGGCGAGGTAGGCGGCGTGGGCCGGGTCGAGGTCGACGGCGTCGACGCCGTAGTAGGCCTGGGCGGCGGACTGGATGCCGTACGCGGTGCGGCCGAAGTAGCTGGTGTTGAGGTAGCCCTCTAGGATCTGGTCCTTGGACTGGGTGCGGTCCAGCTTGATCGAGATGAAGAACTCCCTGGCCTTGCGGGTGACGGTCTGCTCCTGGGCCAGGTAGTAGTTCTTCACGTACTGCTGGGTGATCGTGGAGCCGGACTGCTTGCCCTTGCCGGTGGCGGTGTTCCAGCCGGCGCGGAGCATGGCCTTGGGGTCGATCGCGGACTCGGTGTAGAAGTCGCGGTCCTCGGCGGCGAGGACGGCGTGCTGGGCGTCCTTGGAGACCTGTGCGAGGGAGACGTTCTCGCGGTTGACCTCGCCGTCGCGGGCGAGCTGGCTGCCGTCGGCGTAGAGGTAGACGTTGGACTGCTTCATGGCGAGCGCGTTGGCCGGCGGGATGTTGACCATGGAGTAGCCGAGGAAGAACAGGCCGGCCAGGGCGATCAGCCCGAGGACGAAGGTGCCCAGCACCATGCGCCAGGTCGGGATCAGCCGTCGCCAGCCGGTGCGCCTGGGCCGCTTGGCCTTCTTCTTCCCGCCGGGCTCTTCGGGCGTCTGTGGGTCTGTCGGTGCCCAGCCCTCGGTCGGCTGCTGCGGCTGGTCGCTCATCTCGTGCACGGACTCCTGTTTCGCCTCGTACGTTCCCGTACGCCCTCGTACGCCTTCTGCGTCCCCTGTTGAAGACTCTCGCACCCTGCGTTCCGTTCCCGGATATGGCGCGCGTCTCGCCCGGAAAAGGGGTGGCCCGCTTCGTCACCTGCGCACTAGGCTCCTGCGCTTCGGTGTCTGCGGGGCCGAGGAGGGCTGTGAAGGTGGGTTCCTGGCGGTTGTACGCGGCCGTCGCGGCAGGGGGATTCAGACGATACGCGACATATCGAGCGGCCACGTTCGCGGGGGTGTTCACCAACACCGTCTTCGGTGTGATCCTCGTCTACACCTATCTCGCGCTGTGGGACGAGAAGCCCCATCTGGGGGGCTACGACCAGGCGCAGGCGGTCACCTACGTATGGCTGGGGCAGTGTCTCTACTCGACGCTGGCCATCCAGGGCGGCGGTGCCGAGAAGGACGTGATCGAGCGGATCCGCACGGGTGAGATCGCGGTCGACCTGTACCGCCCGGCCGATCTCCAACTGTGGTGGCTGGCGAGCGACTTGGGCCGTTCGCTGTTCCAGCTGATCGGTCGGGGCGTGATCCCCTTCGCGTTCGGCGCGCTGTTCTTCCCGATGGCGCTGCCCACCGACGTCATGTCCTGGGCGGCCCTGTTCGTGGCGCTGCTGCTCGCGATGGTGGTCAGTTTCGGGATCCGCTATCTGGCCGCCCTGAGCGTGTTCTGGCTGATGGACGGCATGGGCATCATGCAGGGCGTGATGATCACGGGCGTCTTCTGCTCGGGCATCGTGTTCCCGCTCAACGCCTTCCCGGGGGTACTGGGCGACATCGTGCGGGCGCTGCCGTGGGCGGCGCAGCTCCAGATGCCGGCGGACGTACTGATGGGGGAGGCCGATCCGCTCGGGGCGTACGCCTTCCAGGCGACGTGGGCGGTGGTGCTGCTGGCGGTCGGCCGGCTGCTGCAGTCGGCGGCGACGCGGCGGGTGGTGGTGCAGGGTGGCTGAGACGTCCCGCCTGGGCGAGGGTGTGCGGGCCTACTGGCTGATCGCGGGCATGTGGGTGCGGTCCTCGATGGCCTACCGCACCTCCTTCGTCGTCACGATGTGCGGCAACCTGCTGATGACCTGCCTGGACTTCGTCGGGATCCTGCTGATGTTCTCGCAGGTCGACTCGCTGGGCGGCTGGGGCCTGCCCGAGATCGCCTTCCTCTACGGCCTCTCGGTGACCGCCTTCGGGATCGCCGACCTGGTGCTCGGCTCGATGGATGTGCTGGGCGCCCGGATCCGTGACGGCTCCTTCGACATCCTGCTGGTGCGGCCGGTACCGGTGCTCGCCCAGATCGGCGCGGACCGTTTCGCGGTGCGCCGCCTGGGCCGGATCACCCAGGGCACGGTGGTGCTGGTCTGGGCGCTGGCGTCGGTCGACGTCGACTGGAGTGCGGCGAAGGTGCTGCTGGTGCCGGTGATGGTGGTCAGCGGTGCGGCGATCTTCTGCGCGGTGTTCGTGGCGGGCGCGGCCTTCCAGATCTTCGCGCAGGACGCCTCGGAGGTGCAGAACGCGTTCACGTACGGCGGTACGACCCTGCTTCAGTATCCGCCGACGGTGTTCGGGAAGGACTTCGTGCGCGGGGTGACGTTCATGCTGCCCCTCGCCTTCGTCAACTGGGTGCCGGCCTCCTATGTGCTGGACCGGCCGTACCCGCTGGATCTGCCGCAGTGGGCGGCCTTCGCGTCGCCGCTGGTGGCGGTGGCGTGCGGTGCGCTGGCCGGGCTCGCGTGGCGGGCGGGCCTCGGTTCGTATCGGAGTACGGGGAGTTAGGGGTGGACCAGGTGGTGGACGTGGCGGTGGACGCCTTCATCGAACTCGACCACGTCGAGAAGGTCTTCGACGTGCGCAAGAAGACGGGTTTCCTCAGACGGGAGCGGCGCCAGGTGCGGGCGGTCGACTCGATCTCCTTCACCGTGGCGCGCGGCGAGATGGTCGGGTACATCGGCCCGAACGGCGCCGGCAAGTCGACGACGATCAAGATGCTGACGGGCATCCTGACGCCGAGCGGTGGCCGCCTGCGGGTGGCGGGGATCGACCCGTCCCGGGAGAGGACGAAGCTCGCCCACCGCATCGGCGTGGTCTTCGGCCAGCGCACGACCCTGTGGTGGGACCTCCCGCTGATCGACTCGTACAAGCTGATGCACCGCATGTACCGCATCCCGGACGCCCGTTACCGCGAGAACCTCGACCGCTGCGTCGAACTCCTCGAACTGGCCGACCTGTTGGACGTTCCGGTGCGTCAGCTGTCCCTGGGTCAGCGGATGCGGGGTGACATCGCGGCGGCCCTGCTGCACGACCCCGAGGTGCTGTACCTGGACGAGCCGACCATCGGACTCGACGTCATCTCCAAGGCCAAGGTGCGTGGATTCCTGCGGGAGTTGAACACCGAGCGTGGCACGACGGTCCTGCTGACCACCCACGACCTCCAGGACATCGAGCAGCTCTGCTCGCGCGTGATGGTCATCGACCACGGGCGCCTGATGTACGACGGTCCCCTTGCCGGTCTCCACGAGGTGGGCGAGAGCGAGCGCACCCTCGTGGTGGACCTGGAGCGGGAGCTGCCGCCGATCGAGGCGGCGCCCGCGCGCGTGGTGAAGGTGGAGGGGCCCCGGCAGTGGCTGGCGTTCCCGGCGTCCGAGTCGGCGGCGGCGCTGGTGGCCCGGGTCGCGGCGGAGTACCCGCTGGTGGATCTGTCGGTGCGGGAGCCGGACATCGAGGCGGTGATCGCGAAGATGTACGCGGGAGAAGCGGAGAAAGCGGTGTCGTAGCCGTGGGGTGCGGTAACTCGTAGGCTGCTGTGCATGACCGACGCTGTGCCTTCTGGGGGGACACCCCCCAGGCCCCCCGGCTCGGAACTCCGGGCTTCCGACGCCGATCGTGAGCGAGTCGCCGAGGTCCTGCGGGACGCCCTCGCGGAGGGGCGGCTCGACATGGAGGAGTTCGAGGAACGGCTGGACGCGACGTACAAGGCGCGGACGTACGGCGAACTCGCGCCGATCACCCGGGATCTTCCGGTCGGCCAGGTGGCCGCTCCCAAGCTCGACATGCTGAAGCGGCCCGAGCCGGACGGGAGTTGGGCGTCCCGGATCGTCGGCGGTGAGGGCTCGTCCACGTGGGCCGTCGCCGTGATGTCCGGGTTCCAGCGCAAGGGGCGGTGGACCGTGCCCCGGCGGTTCAACTGCTTCGCCTTCTGGGGCGGTGGTGAACTCGATCTGCGGGAGGCGAACTTCGCCGACGGCGAGGTCGAGATCAACTGTGTCGCGATCATGGGCGGGGTGCAGGTGATCGTGCCGCCGGGGGTCGAGGTCGTGGTGCGGGGGATCGGGATCATGGGCGGGTTCGACCACCGTGAGCAGGGTGTCCCGGGGGAGCCGGGGGCGCCTCGGGTGGTCGTGACCGGGTTCGCGTTCTGGGGCGGGGTCGGGGTCGAGCGGAAGCTGAGGAGGGCCGAGCGGCAGCAGCTCCGGGAGGAGCGGCGGCAGCAGCGGCTCGATCGCCGGGAGGCTGTCCGGGAGCTGAGGGAGTCGGTCCGGGACGATGTCCTCGACACGCATCGGCGGATGATCGGGGGACACCGCGACATGACGCGCCACCGGCGCCGACGGGGTGGGGACTGAGCGGCCGGTGGGCGGGGGCGCGACAGGCCCCCGCCGGCCCGCGGCTACAGCCGTGCCGCCGCCGACCCCTTCAGGTAGTCCAGATCGAAGGAGTCCGCCATCCGCTCGTACCCCTTGTCGTTGGGGTGGAGCCGGTCCCCGGAGTCGTACATCGCGCGGAGCCCACGGGGGTTGTAGGGATCCCTCAGCGCCTTGTCGAAGTCGACCACCGCGTCGTAGACCCTGCCCGAACGGATCTCCGCGTTGATCGTCTGGCGGACGCTCTCGCGGGCCTCGGTCCAGGTGGTGCGCCTGCCGACGGGCATGAGGGTCGCGCCGACGACCTTGATGCCGCGGGCGTGGGCCTGGCGGACCAGGTCGCGCAGGCCGGTGAGGATCTTCTGCGGGTCGGCGGTGCCCGGGGTGCGGAGGAGGTCGTTGATGCCGAGGTCGATGACCACGATCTTGACGTTGGGGCGGTCGAGCACGTCCCGTCGGAAGCGGCGGATGCCCGCCTGGTTCTCCAGGGGGCGGCCACGGGCGTCCGAGAGGACCCGATTGCCGCCGATCCCCGCGTTGACGACGCTGTAGCGGGGCAGGTCCCGGCCGGCGGCGAGCGCGGTGCGCAGGCGCCGGTTCAGGTGGTCGGGCCAGCGGGCGTTCGCGTTGACGGTGGAGTTCTTGCCGTCGGTGAGTGAGTCGCCGAAGGCGACCACCGTGCCGTCGGCCTCGCCGCTGAGCACGTCCAGCGCGGTGAGATACCGCCAGTGGTCGACCTTTTCGGTGTACGCCGTCCCGGTCGCGTCCTCGGTGAGGTCGCCCTCGCCGGCGTACGAGGTCTGCCGTGCCGTCGGGTGGTAGGTGACCGGCCCGGACAGGCTGGGGGAGTAGGTGGTGACGAGGACGTCGCTGCCCGCCGGGACGGCCAGGGCGACGGCGTCGCTGAGCACCTGCCCGCCCGCCGCGACGACGACCGTGGTGTTGCCGGCGAACGTGAGCGGCCGCATGGTTCCCGCGCGCGCGGCGGCGGTCTCCGTGCCGGCGGCGAGGGCGATCGAGGAGTGCGTGATGGTCAGCGCGGTCCGGCCGTAGAGATTGGACAGCGTGACGCGGGCACTCGTACCGCCGACGGCGGCGTGGACGACGTTGCGGACGGAGCGGCCGGTCATGCCCTCGGCCTGGGTGCCGGGCTCGGCGCCGACCGGGGAGGCGGACCAGGTGCCGACCCAGACTCCGGCGGAGGCGGGTGCGGCGGAGGGGCGTGCGGGCCGGGAGCCGGACAGTGAGGTGTGGTCGCTGGTGCCGGTGTCGGCCGCCACTCCGACGTAGATGGCGGTGGACATGGCCACGATCACGGCGATGATCGCGGCAAGCAGGGCGTAACCATGACGCCGAGTCATGTGGTGCTGTTCTCCTAGGGCGATGGGAGCCCGAGGCTCCGATCTGATCACCTCATGATGAGGCATGAACCTGAGAGCAAGGGACGAGACCCCCTCCGGTTCGCTCGTCCGGAATGACGCCGGGAACTCCTGTTCCGTTCCGGGAGTCGCTCAGGAAGGGACAATGTGTGAGGGATCACCGAACGGGTGGAGCGGATGGAACGCACGAAACCTCAGGAAACGGGACCATCTGACGTGGAGCAGCATGCCCGGCCGGACGGGGCCGTGAACCGTGCCGTCCCCGCTTCGGCCGTACGTGCGATGAACACCTTCAGCGCGGCGGACGAGGAGAAACAGCGCGGTGTGCGCCAGATGAAGCTCATCGCGGCCGGGCTGCTGCTCTTCGTGGCGCTGGTGTACGTGCTGGCCACGTGGGCGTCCCATGAGGGCGCCGGTGCCTGGGCCGGCTATGTCGCCGCGGCCGCCGAGGCCGGCATGGTCGGCGCGCTCGCCGACTGGTTCGCGGTCACCGCCCTCTTCCGCCATCCGCTCGGCCTGCCCATCCCGCACACCGCGATCATCCCCACCAAGAAGGACCAGTTGGGGGTGTCGCTGGGCGAGTTCGTCGGCGAGAACTTCCTCTCGGAGGACGTCGTACGACAGCGGCTGCGTGCCGTGGGGATCGGCAGCCGGCTCGGGGCCTGGCTGGCCGAGCCCGAGCACGCCGACCGGGTCACGGCGGAGCTGTCGGCAGCGCTCAGGGGTGCCTTGACCGTCCTGCGGGACTCCGACGTCCAGGCCGTGGTCGGGGAGGCGATCACCCGGCGGGCCGACGCCCAGGAGATCGCGCCCGGCATCGGGAAGATGCTGGAGAAGGTCGTCGTCGACGGGGGACACCGGCGGGTCGTCGACCTGGTGGTGGCCCGGGCCCACGACTGGCTCGTGCTCCATGACGAGCAGGTCATGGACGCGGTGCAGGGGGGCGCGCCCGGCTGGACCCCGCGCTTCGTCGACAAGAAGGTCGGCGAGCGGGTCTACAAGGAGCTGCTGCGCTTCGTCACCGAGATGCGGGACATGCCGTCCCATCCGGCGCGGGGCGCGCTGGACCGGTTCCTGACGGACTTCGCCTCCGACCTCCAGTCCGACACGGACACACGCGCGCGTGTCGAGCGGCTCAAGGGCGAGGTGCTGGGGCGCGGAGAGGTCCAGGACCTGATCGCGTCCGCCTGGACCGCCGTACGGTCGATGATCGTCTCCGCCGCCGAGGACGAGCGCAGTGAGCTGCGGCTGCGGGTGCGGGCGTCGCTGCTGTCGCTGGGGGCGCGGATGGCCGTCGACCCGAAGGTGCAGGCGAAGGTCGACGGGTGGGTGGAGGGGGCCGCGGTGTACGTGGTCACCACCTATCGGCGGGAGATCACCTCCCTGATCACGGACACGGTGGCCGGCTGGGACGCCGAGCACACGACGCGGAAGATCGAGGCGAACATCGGCCGTGACCTTCAGTTCATTCGGATCAACGGCACGGTGGTCGGGTCGCTCGCGGGGTTGTTGATCTATACGGTGTCGCGGGTGCTGGGGGCGTAGGCGGGCTGGTCGGGGGCACCCGGGTGGGGTTCGCTCGACGACCGCTCGAGGGGGAGGGAGCCCTTCTGTGACCACCGCTCAGGCCGATACCGGCCGCACCGTGACGACGAACATCCCGGCCCGGCTCGACCGGCTTCCCTGGTCGCGCTGGCACTGGACGATCGTCATCGGACTCGGCACCGTGTGGATCCTCGACGGCCTGGAGGTCACGGTCGTCGGCAACATCGCGAGCCGGCTCTCGGAGCCGGGGAGTGGCCTGTCCATCTCCTCCGGGCAGGTCACCGGGATCGCGGCGGCGCTGTATGTGGCCGGGGCGTGCGTGGGGGCGCTGTTCTGGGGGCGGCTGACGGACAAATGGGGGCGTAAAAAGCTGTTCATGATCACGCTGGCGGTGTATCTCGCCGCTACGGCGCTGACGGCGGTGTCCTTCGACTCCTGGTGGTTCTTTCTGTTCCGCTTCCTGACCGGGTTCGGGATCGGTGGGGAGTACGCGGCGATCAACTCCGCGATCGACGAGCTGATTCCGGCGCCGTACCGGGGCCGGGTCGACCTGATGATCAACGGGAGTTTCTGGCTGGGAGCGGTGGGCGGCTCGCTGCTGTCGATCGTCGCGCTGAACACGGACATCTTCGCGAAGGATGTGGGGTGGCGGCTGACGTTCGCGCTGGGGGCGGTGCTGGCGTTCGTGATCCTTCTTGTACGGCGGCATGTGCCGGAGAGTCCGCGGTGGTTGCTGATCCACGGGCGGGACGGAGAGGCGGAGCGGATCGTCACGTCGATCGAGCAGCGGGTGGAGGCGGAGAGGGGCGGCGAGCGGTTGCCGCGGCCCGAGGGTGAGATCACGATCCATCAGCGGCGGAGCGTGACGTTCGTGGAGATCGCGCGGACGGTGTTCTCGGACTACCGGCGCCGTTCGGTGCTGGGGTTCTCACTCTTCATAGGCCAGGCCTTCCTCTACAACGCGATCACGTTCGGGTTCGGGGCGATCCTCACGACGTTCTTCGACGTGCCGACGGGGGACACCGGGTACTACTTCGCGGTCATCGCGATCGGTAACTTCTGCGGACCGCTGTTGCTGGGGAAGCTGTTCGACACGGTGGGGCGGCGGGTGATGATCTCGTCGACGTATCTGCTGTCGGGGCTGCTGCTGTTCGGGACGGCGTGGTTGTTCGACCAGGGGTCGTTGAGCGCGAGCACGTTGACGGCGTGCTGGTGTGCGGTGCTGTTCTTCGCGTCGGCGGGGGCGTCGAGCGCCTACCTCACGGTGTCCGAGGTGTTCCCGATGGAGACGCGGGCCATGTCGATCGCGTTCTTCTACGCGCTGGGTACGGCGGCGGGCGGCATCAGCGGACCGCTGCTGTTCGCCGACCTGACGAACACGGGCAAGGTCGGCGACACGGTGCTGGCGTTCCAGATCGGGGCGGGTCTGATGTGCGCGGCGGGTCTGGTGGCGGCGTTCCTGGCGGTGCGGGCGGAGCGGCGGTCGCTGGAGGACATCGCGAAGCCACTGACGGCGTCGGCTTGAGCGGGCCCTTGCCTGCGGCGCCTGTTTGGGTTCGGTGGGGGCGGGTGCCTCCGGCGGTTGGGCGGGGTGCCTGCGGCGGCCTGTTTCGGTTCGGTGGGGGCGGGTGTAGCGCGTGCGGTCTGTGGGTGGGGCGGGGCCGGGGTGGGGGGCATCCGTCCTCGGTCCGGCGGTTGCTGTCGCCTCGGCTGTACTGGATGACGGACGCCGGCCGCTGCGGGCGGACACCCCCCACCCCGTCCCCTGCGCGCCGTACGCGGCTACCGGCCCGTCGTGGCGCGCGGTGCGGCGAACGGCCCGTCGGAGCACGCGGGGTGGGGATCGGTCCGTGGTGGCGCGGGGTGCGGCGAGCGGTCCGTTGGGGTGCGCGAGGTGGCGAAGGGTCCGTGGTGGCGCGGGGTGCGGCGAGCGGTCCGTTGGGGTGCGCAGGGTGGGGATCGGTCCGTGGTGGCGCGGGGTGCGGCGAACGGTCCGTTGGGGTGCGCAGGGTGGGGATCGGTCCGTGGTGGCGCGGGGTGCGGCGAGCGGTCCGTTGGGGTGCGCGAGGTGGCGAGCGGTCCGTGGTGGCGCGGGGTGCGGCGAACGGTTCATCGTGGCGCGGGTGACTGCAACTCCCCAGGGGCGCGGGGAACTGCGCGACCAGCCCCCACCGGCCCGCCCCCGCCCGACAACCTGACCCGGCACCCCCGTAGGCGCCCGGCCCAAGCCCGGCGCAGCTACCCGCGGGGAACTGCGCGACCAGCCCCCACCAGCCCGCCCCCGCCCGACAACCCGACCCGGCACCCCCGTAGGCGCCCGGCCCAAGCCCGGCGCAGCTACCCGCGGGGAACTGCGCGACCAGCCCCCACCAGCCCGCCCCCGCCCGACAACCCGACCCGGCACCCCCGTAGGCGCCCGGCCCAAGCCCGGCGCAGCTACCCGCGGGGAACTGCGCGAGCAACCACAACGGACCCGCAGCCGCCCCAGGACCTGGCGAGGCACCTCAATAGGCGCCCGACCCCGTGCCCCCTACTCCGCACCCCCACGCCGCACCCGATCCCGCCGCCGCAGCAGAAGCAGTCCCCCCGCCACCGCAGTGATCCCCGCGGCCGCGGACCACCCGACGATGTCGTCGGAACCGGTGGCCGCAAGGTCCTCGCCGGCGGCCGGGGACGCCGTACCCCCCGTCTGGGGCCGTGCGCCGGAGGCCGGAGACGCGCTCGGACGAGTCGCCGGAACAGGAGAAGCCCCCGTGTCCGAAACCCGGTCCCGTGTGAACGCCAGTGTGCCGAAGCCCAGTTGGTCGTAACCCCCACTGTTGGGGCCGTAGTCCCCGCCCCCACCCTCCGGCGCGGACTTCGCCGCGATCCGTGTGACGTACGACGCCGAAAGCCCCCGCCGCTTCGTGTAGTGGTTGGCGATCATCGCCCAGATGGGGCGGGTCATCGTGGGGTCGACGCCGGCCGCCGCGGACGCCGTCTCCCTCCCGGACCACCCCCCGATCGCCCCCTTCGCGCGGGTGTTCGCGGTGTAGGAGACCTCCCCTCCCATGCCCCACTTCGCCACATACTGGGCGCCCTTGAGGAACCGGCTGTCGTCGTAGCCGTACAGGTCGTACCCCTGGTTCCACGCCATCTCGCAGAACGTGCCCATCAGGCCGACGCCGAGGAGCGCGTGCCCCTGGTCCCGGCCCGCCTCCAGCCACTCGCCGAGGCCGTCGTCGTACACGACGGGGATGGCGTTCTTGACGGAACCGAGGCCCTCCCCGTGCTTGAAGTAGTCGACGGCACGGGCGACTTGGGAGGCGTCGTCGCAGAAGATGCCGGTGGCCAGGACGCAGGCCATGGCGCACAGGTCCCAGTTGGTCCAGTAGTTGGTGATGACGGCACCGTTGTGCCGGACCAGGAAGTCGTCGCTGAGCGGGGCGAAGACCTTGGTGAGCATCTCCTGGAAGCGGGAGAGGTCGAAGTCCGGGTGGTCCCGGACGAGTTCGGCGGCGTTGGCGAACTGGTAGCCGTAGAGCCCGGCGGCGAGGAATCGGTCCGCGCTGCCTTCGAGGGAAGTCAGCTTCGCCGACCAGGCGTTGAGGATCGCCACGGCCGTGTCGGCGTACGCGCTGTCGCCGCTGACGTGGTGGCGGAGGCCGTTCTGGTATGCGGCGTGGATGTCGTTGTAGAGCGTCGCGTAGTTCTGGGGGCTGCCCGCACCCCGGTACACCGTCGCCTGTGGGTTGGGCGTCCAGCCGCTCTGCGCATGGCGGTTGGCGGTCAGCTTGGCGAAACCGGCCGTGTAGGGCGCGGCGCCCGCCTTCACCTTCGCGGCCATGCGGGCGAGGTCGGCCTGCGTGTGCAGCAGACCCGGGTGCGCGAAGGCGGAGTCGGCGGCGGTGGCGGGCAGGGCCGTCGCGGCGGTCACCGCGACACCCGCGGCTCCCGCCGCCTTGAGCATGCTGCGACGGCTGATCTGTGAAGTCACGAACGTCATTCCTCGCGTGCCGGTGGCTGGGGACGGTCAGGAGACGCGAGGGTGGGGGAGGCGATAACAGAAAGGCGCCGACGAGAGAAAGACGCCGGTGACAGAAAGACGCCGATGACAGAAAGACGCAGCAGGCCGCCGATGACAGAAAAGGGGCCGCGCCCATGAGCATCCGCAGGATCACGCCCGACATCCATGTCGAGTCCGGGGAGGCCCTGACGGCCAACCGCGCCTTCTACGGTCTGCTCGGCTTCGAGGAGGTCATGGACATGGGGTGGGTCGTGACGCTGGCGTCGCCCGCCAATCCGACCGCCCAGATCAGCTTCCTCACCGAGGAGCGCACCGCCCCCGTCGTCCCCGACCTGAGCGTGGAGGTCGAGGACGTCGACGCCGTGTACGCGCAGGTCCTGGCGTCGGGCGCCGAGGTCGTACGGGAGCTGCGGGACGAGGAGTGGGGCGTACGACGCTTCTTCGTCCGGGACCCGAACGGCCGGGTGGTCAATGTGCTGACCCACCGGGCCGCGGGAGGCCGGTGACCCCTCAGGCGTTGCGGTCCGCCACCGCCCACGACGCCAGGGCCACCGCTCCCGCCACGCCGAACACCGCCGGCCACGCGCCCACTTTCTTGGCCAGCGGGTGGGACCCGGCGAAGGCGGCGACATACGCGGCCGTCAGCGCCCCGGCGGCCTTCCCGCCGGCCCGTTCCCGCCACTGCTGGGCCGCCGCGGCCCCGGCGACGGCCAGCACCGCCCCGCCCAGCTGCCGCTTCTTCGTCCAGCGGGCCACGCCGTACCCGCCGACGATCCCGCCCGCCGCGACCACCGCACTCGGAACCTTCGCCATGTCTGCCTCCTGAACGATCGCGATCGACAGCGCCGATGAGACCGAGGCTAACTCCGGGCCGGTGCCGAAAAACGAACCTGAGTCGGGGCTTGTCAAGTTTCCTGGTTCCGAGCTATATAAGAAGGCGTAGGGCATCGCACCGCAGAGTCTGTGGAAAGGAGATGGACTGTGATGCTCATGCGTACCGACCCCTTCCGTGAGTTCGACCGGCTCGCGCAGCAGGTTTTCGGTTCCACCGCCCGTCCCGCCGCCATGGCGATGGACGCGTACCGGTCCGGGGACGACTTCGTCGTCCACTTCGACCTTCCCGGTGTCGACCCCGAGACGATCGAACTGGATGTCGAACGCAACGTCCTCAACGTCCGCGCCGAGCGCCGCCTCCCCGCCCCCGAGGGCGCGGAGATGATCGTCGCCGAGCGCCCCACGGGCTCCTTCACCCGTCAGCTCTTCCTCGGCGACACCCTCGACACGGAACGCATCGACGCCTCGTACGACGCGGGCGTCCTCACCCTGCGCATCCCGGTGGCCGAGCAGGCCAAGCCACGCCGTATCCAGATCACGGGCGGCGACAGCGACCGCAAGCAGATCAGCGGCTGACCTGGCCCTCGCAACAGGCAGCGGCTGACCCCCAGCCCTCGCAACAGACAGCGGCGTCCCGCGGGCCGGTGTGTCCGTCCGCGGGGCGCCCGGCGCGACAACCCCCTGGAGACCCGTACATGAGCGCGAACCGACCCAGCTGGACCGACCTCGGCGAGGCGGTGCAGGACGCCGGACAGTACGTGAGCACGGCGGAGGCGGAGCACGTCCTGCGCGTCGTCCTGTCCGCCCTCGGCGACCACGTCACCGGCGAGGAACGCGTCGACCTCGCCCGGGCCCTGCCCGAGGAGGCGGCCAGGATCATCGCCTCCCGCATCCCGCTCAACAGACCCCTGTCGGCACCGGAGTTCGTGGACACGGTGGCCGCCCGTATCGAGGGTGCGACCCCGGCGACGGCCCGCTGGCACGTCAGCTCTGTCCTGAGCGTGCTGCCGGAACTGGTGGGCGACGAGCTCGTGGACCGTGTCCTGGCCCGACTGCCCTCCGGCTACGCCCTGTTGTTCGGCAAGGCGGAGCTGGTTCCCGTGGGCTGACGCATCCGCCCGCCGTGCCTAGGCGGCCTCGCCCTTGCGTGCCCCGGCCCGCAGCCGCAGTTCCGCCACATAGGCGGAGGCGACGGCGCAGCCGACGGCGGCGAGGGCGGAGCCCACGGCGACGGGATTGACGTACCCGGGGATCACCTCGGCCGGATAGCTGCCGCCGTCCTTCATCTCGCAGTCGAAGGAGAGGGGGAAGAAGCTCACCGAGTAGTCGATGACATGGACGGCCTGCTCGTTCCCACGGCACGGCGGTAGCGGCGAGGAGCCCGTGCCGCCGTCCTCCGCCTCCAGGATCGAGCCGGCGAGATGCAGCAGTCCCCACGTGTACACGACGAGCGCCACGAGCCCCGCCAGCGTGGCGAACCCACGCAGACGACGAATCACCGACGACATCCCGGCCCCCTGACCATTCGTTTCCGGGTCCGCCGAGTCCAGCAGCACGCAAGGCGAACGGCTGTGGCGGAGCCCACAGTTCCGGCTACAGGGCTGTCACAGACGGGACGCGGAAAACAGCTGGCGCGCGGCGCGCGGGCGGGCGAGTCTTCCCTCACGTATGCAACCCAGGCGAGGGGAAGGGAAGTTGACGCGCTGTACCACGCGCCACATCAGGCGCCTCACGGTCGGCGACGGCACCCGCATCGCCTACCGTGACCGCCCTGGCCCCGGCCCTGGCCCCGGCCCCGGCACCGGCCCCGGCCCCGAACCGTCCGTGCTGCTCCTGCACGGCCTCGCGGGCCATCTGGGCGAATGGGACGACCTGGCAGGGCGGTTGGAGTCGTCCGGGCACCGCGTGGTGTCGTACGACGCCCGTG
This sequence comes from Streptomyces canus, assembly GCF_030816965.1. Taxonomy (NCBI): domain Bacteria; kingdom Bacillati; phylum Actinomycetota; class Actinomycetes; order Kitasatosporales; family Streptomycetaceae; genus Streptomyces; species Streptomyces canus. Next base: position 3,912,855 of record NZ_JAUSYQ010000002.1, on the reverse strand, counting down.
GCCACGGTGAGAGCACCCGCCGCCCGGCGTCGGTGAGCCGCGCCGCCCATGTCGAGGACGCCGTGACCCTGCTGCGGGAACTGGATCTCGCCCCCGCGATCCTCGTCGGCCAGTCCCTGGGCGGCCTTACGGCGATGCTGCTCGCGGCGGACCACCCCGGACTGGTCCACTCCCTGATCCTGGTCGAGGCGGGTCCGGCGGGCCGGAGTCCGGAGCTGCCCGGTGAGATCGCGGACTGGCTGGACAGCTGGCCCCTTCCCTTCGCGTCCCTGGAGGAGGCGACGGCCTTCCTCGGCCACGAGGCATGGGCGCGGGGGCTTGAGGAACGGGCGGACGGCCTTCGTCCACGCTTCGACCGTGACACGCTGGTCCGGACGATCACGGAACTGGCCGAGGACGGATACTGGACGCAGTGGTCGCGGATCCGCTGCCCCACACTCCTCGTGCGCGGCGCGTCCGGCACCATGAAGCCCGCGGAGGCGGCCGAGATGCCGGCCCGTCGCCCGGACACCCGTACGGCCGTGGTCCCGGGCGCCGCCCACGACGTACACCTGGACCAGCCGGAACTGCTGCACCGGGAGATCGAGGAGTTCCTGGGCGAGGAGCCGACGAGGAGAAGCCCGTGACGTACGTCTTCCTGGAGACCCGAAGGCTGCGGCTGCGGGCGTTCACCGAGGCCGACGACGAGCATCTCGTCGCCCTGGACGGCGACCCCGAGGTGATGCGCTTCCTCACCGGCGGCGCGCCCACGCCCCCCGAGACGATCCGCACCCGCACCCTGCCCCGCCTCCTCCACGACCACCCCGGCCTCGGCACCCGCGGCTACTGGGCGGCCGAGGAGAAGTCCACCGGCACCTTCCTCGGCTGGTTCGAGTTCCGCCCCCTCGACGACGACAGCCCGGCCGTCGTCGAACTGGGCTACCGCCTGAACAGGGCCGCCTGGGGCCGCGGTTACGCCACCGAGGGCTCCCGCGCCCTCATCGACAAGGGCTTCACCGACCTCGGCGTCGAACGCGTCACCGCCAACACCATGACCGTCAACAAGGGCTCGCGCCGCGTGATGGAGAAGTCCGGCCTGACCTTCCTGCGCACCTTCTTCGGCGACTGGCCGGAGGCGATCGAGGGGTCGGAACAGGGCGAGGTGGAGTACGAACTCCTGCGCACCGTCTGGGAACAACGCCGACTCGAGCACTCATGAACACCGGGCGCCCGCTTCCTCGGCAACCCGAAGCTCGCCCTGCTGGAGCGGCGACGGGCTCAGGACAGGACGGTCGCGCCAGGGCGGTCCCATGGCACTTGACCGCAGCGGTCAGACGCCGATGAAGCTCACTGTTTCTGTCATGTGCGCCCGCCCGGTGCGCAGCGGTGGCACGCCTTCCTTCTCGTATCCCACCGCGACACCGCAGAACAGCACGAGCCCGTCATCGGCTCCGACCATCTGGCTGACGGTCTTGCGATACATCGTCCACATCACCTGAGGGCAGCTGTGCAACCCTTCCGCCCTCAGCAGCAGCATGACCGTCTGCAAGTACATCCCCGCGTCCCCCCACTGCCCGGGCCCCATCGTCCGGTCGAGGTAGCAGAACAGCACAACGGGGGCCCCGAACGCCTCCGAGTTCAAGGCGGCGATCTTTTTGGGCCTGTCGAGGTCGTCGCGCTCGATCCCCAGTGCTTCGTACCGCTGGGCGGCCGCGGCCGAAAAGCGGTCCAGATATGGCGAGGTCAGTTCGGTCGGGTACATCGGGTACTCCCGCTCGTCACCCGGGTCGCCCGCCAATGCCCTGGACGTCGCGCGCCTCTTCAGTTCGACCAAGGGCTCGCCGCTCACGACATACAGATGCCACGGCTGGAGGTTCCCACTCGATGGAGCCCGCGTCGCTGCAGCCAGCACTCGTTCGAGTGCCTCTTTGGCAACCGGCACATCGCTGAACGCCCGCACGGCCCGACGACTGTCCACCGCTTCATACACGTCCACGTCTTCTCGTCCCTCTCAGCCAACGACAGCAACCTCTCCTTCGTCTTCAGCGTGCATGAAGGCATCAGAGGGGTCGTATCGCCGGCCCGTTACTCGTACCGGTACTTCAGCGAATCCGCCTCCGCCTGCTCGATGTCGGCGATCGTCAGCTCCGGCATCCGCAGCTGGGCCAGCGTCACCTCGGCCGAGGTCGGCTGGGCGTCCGCCGGCAGCCACTGCTCCGCCTTCCAGGCCCCGCTGCGCAGGAGCGACTTGGGGCAGTGCGGGTAGACCTCCTCGATCCCCACCACCAGCGCACTGGTCGGCGGCTTACCGACGGCGGTCAGCTGGGACAGCAGCTCCGGGCGGGTGGAGACGCAGGCCCGACCGTTCACCCTGAGCGTCGTGGTGCGCCCCGGAATGACGAACAGCAGCCCGGCCCGTCCGGTGGCCACGACGTTCTGCAGGGTGTCCAGACGCTTGTTGCCGGTCGCGTCCGGTATCGCCACCGTCCGTGCGTCCAGGACGGCGACGAATCCGGCGGGGCCGCCGCGGGGGGAAACGTCACAGTTGCCCTCGGCGTCCGCGCTGGCGACCAGGACCAGCGATGAGCATCCGATCAACCGCCGGGTCTGTTCGGTGAGTTCGGTCATCTGCTTGCGCACGGCCGCGTCGCTGGGGAGTTCGTAGGCCCGGCGCAGGGCCTCCTGGTCGGGCAGGGCGTCGAGACGGAGCGAGTCGAAGGCACTGCCGGTAAGAGGTGTCGTCATGCCCCGACCGTAATGGGCCGACCCGCGAGCCTTCTTGGCGTTTTCTGCCCGGACGGGAAGCGATCCCAAGGGGATCCCCGTCGAAGCCGCGCTGCACAGCCTCAGGCGGGGTGTGCCGTGCTGCCCTCGTAAGACGCAGACTTCGGACTACGCCCAGTCGTCCGGTGCGCCCGCCGTGCGGCCGAAGGTCCAGATACGGTCGAACTCGGACTGGAAGTTCTCGTACCAGTGGCCGTCGCGGCCCGGGCGCAGGGTGAACACGGCGTCCCCGGTGGCGGAGCTGTGGGAGTAGATGTCGACGTGGATGAGCCCGTTCGGTCGCTCCGGGTCCAGCAGGACGAGGCCGAACGCGGGGACGAAGGGGAGGAACCGCACCTCGACCCGGGTCCCGGCCCCCGGGGTCTCCACCAACTCTCGCAACAGGTCGAGGGAGGAGCGCAACCGGTTCTCGTACACGGCCGGCCGGTCGGGCATCGTGCTGCGCCGGGCCGCCTCCGCCGGAGTGGAACCGCTCGGGTCGATCAGCGCCACCCTGACCGTCGCCCCGGCGGCCGCCCGGCCCTGCAACTCGTCGATCAGATTGCGCAGGGTCCGCCCCAGCGTCACCCCGACGATCCTGATGTCCTGCGCTCCGCGCACCTGTTGGACGAGCTCGGGTTTGTCGTGGGCCAGGAAGTCCTCCGCTGAGACCTCCCCAGCGATCCGTGACCGCACCTGCTCCGCCAGGTCCGTCAACTGTCTGCGGCTGCCCAACAGACCCCCGGCGAGCAGGGCCAGCGTCGCGAGGGTTGCGGCGGCCAGCGTCTTGCCGCCGACCAGGTCCAGTGCGCCGAGCACCGCGAGGGCCAGGGACAGCAGGGCCGTCGAGTAGATCTCCAGGTTCTCGCCGCGGGACAGGTCACGGCCCACTCGCCGCAGGAAGCGCATGCGGGTCAGTGTGGGGGTGGGGTACGCCCCTGTCGAGATCGCCGCCTCACACCTCGTCGAGCAGCGCCGCCAGCCCCTGGTCGAGTTCCGGCCCCAGATCCTCCGTGCCCGGCTCGACGACGGCGTAGGAGCGCAGCAGGAAGCGGCGCAGGGCGGCCGTGCCGAAGCGGATCACGGCGCGGCCCAGCGGTGAGTGGAACTCGACGACGGTCCGGGCCCACCCCTGCGGCCGTATCCGAACGTCCCCCTCTCCCGCGGATGTCCCGAGTCCCTCCTCCAGCAGCGCCCGCCCGAACATCCACGTCACGCCCTCGCCGTCGGCCGAGACATGCGCGGGGAAGTCGATGTGCACGGCGAACGGCTCGGCGGAGCTGTAGCGCAGCGTGGGACGCACCAGGAGTTCCGGGTGGTCGGAGGTGATCAGGCGGGCGCGGACGGTCTGTTCCAGGGTGGTGGGGCGCATGAGCGGCGGTCTCCTTCTCGGTGGGGAGCATGGGTCGGTTGCCATGTCGAGCCGCAGGAGTGCCCCTTGATTACGCGGGGGCCGGAGTTCATTCATGTGACCTGAATCACGGCCGGAACTGAATGGTTGAAAGTTCTGTCATCTACGCTGACAAACCCGTCCGCGTCCCGCCCGCCGGGAACTGGAGCGTCCCCGCATGACCGACCAACCGGCCAGAGTGCCCGCCCAGGCATCCCCCTCCGCGACCGCCGCATACGTGCGGATCTACGAGGAGGAACAGCCGCGCCTCGTCGCGTACGCCCGCTCGCTCACCCGCAACACCTGGGCGGCCGAAGACCTCGTCGCCGAGGCGCACTTCCGCGTGTGGCGGCGGCTGTCCGCCGGGCACGAGATCGACAACGTCCCGGCGTACCTCATGACGACCGTGCGGCACCTCGCGTCGTCCGTCGCGAGCGCCACGCACGAGACCCCGCGGGATCCGCAGATCCCCGAACAGGCGTCCTCCGGGCACGTGGAGGACCCAGCCGAACAGGTCTCCTCCACCGACCTGTTGGTACGCGTCCTCGGCGAACTCCCCGAACGCTGGGTGCAGGCCCTCTGGCTCGCCGACGCCGAGGGCCAGCCGCTGGAGACGGTCGGCCGGCAGATCGGCGCCAAGCAGGGCGCCACGGCCGTACTGCTGCACCGCGCCCGCGAGGGCATGCGTCAGGCGTTCCTGCGCTCGCAGACCGAGGCCCCCGACGATCCCGCGTGCGAGGTCCACTGGGTCCGTATGCCGGCCTACGTCCGCGGCAACGCGACCCCGCGCCAGTCCGAGCGCCTCCTCGCCCACGTCGACGCCTGCGACGGGTGCCGGGGCCGCCTCGCCGTCCTCATCCGCGCCAACAACCGGCTGCCCGCGCTCGTGGGCCCCGCGCTGCTGGTCTTCGTGGTGGGCGGCGGCACGGGGAAGTTCCTGGCGTCGCTCACGGCAGGGTCCGCGGGGGCGGCCTCCGTGACAGGGCAGGGTCTTCTTCATACGGTCCGTGCGGCGGGCCCGAAGACCAAGGCCGCCCTCGCCTCCGGTACGGCGGCTGCCGCGGCCGTCGCGGTCGTGCTGGCCCTCGGGGTGAACGAGTCGCCCGCGACGGTGACTTCGCCGGGGAAGGCGCCGGTGGCGCAGGGGCCGGTGGTACAGGCGCCGGTGACGCAGGCGCCGGTGACGGAGCCGTCCGCGGGCGCGGCGGGGGAGACGCCGGGGGGCGCCGCCCGGCAGGTTGAGCGGGATGAGGATCGGGGTCGGACTCGGGGTGACGGGGTGGGGGCCGTCGTAACCGAGGATGTCGGGGGAACGGGGAACTCCGGGGATTCCGGGAGCGCTTCGGGCAGTTCGGACGGCGGGGGTGGTGAGGGCGATCCGGGAGCACCGGAGCAGCCTGCGCCGGAGGTGCCGGATCCGGGGCCGAGCCCTGTGGAGCCCGCGCCGGAGGTGCCCGACCCGGGCCCCAACCCGGTGAAGCCCGCGCCCGGGGGTGAGGAGCCGGAGCCGCCCGCGGAGCCGGAGCCGACGCCGGCGCCGCCGAAGGAACAGCAGCCCGAGCCCGAGCAGCCGAAGCCCGGCACGCCGGGGGAGGAGCCCCCCGTACCGGAGCCGAGTACCCCAACTCCGGCTGATCCCGACCCCGTTGGTGAGACACCGGAGCCCCCGACGTACTCCGAACCGCCGACTGCCCCGGAGCCGCCGGAACCATCAGAACCGTCGGAGCCGCCCGCACCGGAGACCCCGGAGCCACCCACCCCCGGCGACGACTGCGGCCCCGCGCCCACACCCGAGCACACCACCGCACACAGTGGGAGCCATCAACGTCCTATGGGCCGGGCTGGTCCGTCGCGACGCCAACCCGGCGTAACGAGAAGCCCCCGGCTTCAGCCGGGGGAGGAGTCACGAACCTCCGCACCCGTGAGATCGAGCGCTTCTTCGACGGCTTCGAGCTGATCGACCCGGGCCTGGCCCAGGTCCCGTTCTGGCGCCCGGACACACCGTTCCTGGACAGTGAGCGGGAGTGAGTCCACACACTGGCACGCCCCGAACGGTCTTGGGCGTTCCCCCACTGCCTTAAGGGCGTGGGAGGTACCCCCAGGTCCCCGGCGTACTCGACCCCGGGGCGGCGACACGCATCCTGTGCGTGGTCCGGGCCCGGGAGGCCCCCGCGGCCGGAGGCCGCTGATGGACGCCGCCCCATGCGACCTGGCCATGTGGCTACGGCCAGAGGCGACGGGGAGGCCCTGAACCATCTCTCTGGTGGAGCAGGGGCCCCGCACGCTGGCACCGTACCCGGCGTCCCAGATCGCACGATCACGTTAACCCGATCGGCCCAGGGCCCCGCAAGCCCGCGACCGGACCATCACCCGATCGAGCTAAGTCGACCTCGTGCACACTCTCCGGCGAGCAACTACAACCCCCGCCGCCCCGCTCGCGGGAGATCGGCTTCTACGGCGGGGTGGCCCGGAAGCTCACCTGAGCCCTTACTGGTGGTACGGCTGCTGCGGGGCCTGTCCGCCCCGCACCTGACCCCCGGCCCCGCCACCGGCGGTGGCCTGCGTCTGAAGCTGCTCCGCCTCCTCCGCGCTCACCTTGCTCTCCGCACCGCAGAACGTGCACTGCGTCGCGTACTTCGTGGAGATCGGGAACAGCGGCACGAAGAACAGCGTGAACTTCGTGACGCGCTTGCGCAGGGTGTGCGCGGCCGGGTTCCCGCAGCGCCCGCACACCAGGGTGAGTATCGCGAGCTGGTACAGGTATCCCTTGGTGCCAAAGAGAATGAGCATGATGTCGTCGCCTTCCAGGGTGGGTGCTTGAGAGGCAGTATCCCCGCGGCCGGCGTCCGACCGCTCAGAGCTCCGGCAGTACGCGGTCGAAGAAGACCAGGTCCTCCGCGAAGACAGGATGCAGCCCGGCGAACTCTGCTGCTGTGACCCAGCGCACGGCACTCACCTCACCGGGGTCCACGACCACGTCCCCCGCCTCGGCCTCCGCGGTCCACCAGTGCAGCCGGAACCTCTTGTCATGGGTCTCGGATTCCCACACCTTGGCCCCCGGCACCACCCGCAGCCCGACCTCCTCCGCCACCTCCCGCACGAGCGCCTCGGCCTGCGTCTCCCCGGCCTCGACGGTCCCGCTGAGCGGCGCCCAGTACCCGGGCATCCGGGCCGCGGGCCCGCCGAGGCCTCCTCGCAAGAAACAGGTGACGTGCCCGGACCGGGTTTTGCTTCACGCCTCCAGGCGGCTCAGCGTCTCCATGGCCTCGCGTTCGATGCGTGACAGCTCGTGGAGGGCGGTGCCCGCCCGTACGAGGTACTGCTCATCGCCCGACTCCCCGGCTCGGGTGATCAGCGCGGCGACCTCCGTCCACAGCGCGGCGGCCTCGGCGTACAGCCGGTGGCCGGTGCGCAACTGGGGACTCGGCTCCAGCACTTGGGCGCATTCGGCGAGGAAGTCGCGGTAGAGATTGCGGAACAGGGCGCCGCCGGTACCGGCCTTATCCATCAGAAGGGCGGCCTGCGTCAGGTCCCGCCGCGGGTCGTCGGCCCGCTGGAGCCAGGTGCGCACCAGCTTGCCGCTCTTCTCGATGCCGCGATGACCCAGGTTGGCGATGGGCGGGTTGAGAAAAGCCTCGGCGCAGGCGGTGATGGCGGGAACGATCCTCTCGCGAGCCGCGGGCAGGTCCTGGGGAGCGGTGAGGGTGAAGGACCGGTGCCTGGCGGTCATGGGTCCACGCGCGGCCCGGGCCTGAGCAAGGCCGCCCAGACCGGTGGACACCGCTCCGCCCTGCTGCTCGGTGTCCACGAGGTAGGCGACCTGGTCGTCGTAGCCGTACAGGGCGACGACATGACCACCGAAGTGCACCTTCGACCTGAAGTAGTTCAGGTGGTAACTGTCGAGCTGTAGCCCCACGGGACGCCCGGCGTCGACGGCGGCCACCACGTTCGCCCACCCCTTCCGAGGAGAGGCGGTCTCCTGCACCCGAAGATCCAGCCCAAGGGCGCCGGCCAGATTCCTGGTGAGCTCGAACGGCCTGACCCGCCCCCCGAGAAAAGGGAACCCCATGCTCTTGCTGTCCCAGTAGACGAAGGACAGCCCACGACCGAGACCGAACAGCATGGGCTCGGACAGATCAACCCCCTGATGCCGCAACAGCACTCCCAGAGCAGTCGTCTCACAGTGCCGCATACCGCGGGCGTCGATGCCCTCTACTGTGCTCACGCGATGCTCTCCTGAACGGGGAAGACCGGCCGGGTCACAAGTCCACACCTGGGCCGTCGCAGAAGCCGAACAGGCCCACAGCTCCTGCCTTTTACGGGCACTCTTACGGGCCTTGACTCTCCTACGCCAAGGCAGGCACCCATCATGCCCAACCCGGACAGTCAGATCCCCTATTGGGACGCCGCCGCGACCACGAAGACCTTCACTCATCCCCTCCACCTGCCCTGGCTGGGCGGCCTGGACAGACACGCCGCGATCCTCGACTACGGCTGCGGATACGGCCGTGTCATGTCCGACCTCGCTCAGTACGGCTTCGAGAACCTCACGGGTGTGGACACGTCGCCGGAAATGATCAGTCGGGCCCGCCGCGAACACCCCACTCTGCGCTTCACGACCCCCGACGAGCTCCCCCGTTCACCGGCGTCCTTCGATGCGGCCCTGCTCTTCGCCGTACTGACGTGCATCCCCGCCGACGAAGCCCAACACTGCCTGATCACCGGCCTGCACCGCCTCCTGCGGCCGGGCGGCACCCTCTACATCAGCGACCTCCTCCTCCAGCCTGACGAACGCAACCGCCGCCGCTACGACCGTGATGCCGACGCTCATGGCACTTACGGCGTGTTCAGCACGAGCGACGGGGCGATCTGCCGCCACCACTCCCGCGAACGGCTCTCCACTCTGCTTGCCGACTTCGAGATCACCGAAAGCCGGACCATCACGGTGCCGACGATGAACGGGCATGCGGCGGCGGGAATCCAGATCCTCGCGAGCAAGCCCTCGGTCACCTGACGAAGTCCTGTCAGAAGGCACCTTCTCCAGGGCCGTCGGCGTCGACACTCGGTCTGTCCCAGTCGTCCCAGATCCTCGTGTCGATGCGGTGGACCACCGGCCAACCGAAGAGCGCGACCGCCATGCGTACCGTGGCCGGGTCGTACCTCTGCGAAGCCGGTCGGGTCGCCGGGTTCAGCTCCGCGTGCTGCTCACGGGCCAGACTCAGGGCGAGTTCGCCCTTGCCGGTCACGTGGGGCATGGTTCGGGTGGCCGCCGGCGGCACCGCTGAAACCAGCAGCGACATCAAGCCGATGAACAACACCAGGCCGCCCCGGACCCACGCGTGATCGAGGGCCAGTAGGGCCATCGTCGGCACCGCCGCGGCCGCGGCCGCGGCCGACCACCATCCCCGGAGTCGCTGCCCGCCGGGAATGGGCTGCCCCCGCCTCCGCAGGTAGCCCTCACCGAGCAGCCACGTCTCGGCTTCGGCCGCGAGAGGGGAGCCGCCGGGCAGACTCCACAGGTAGCGGTCCCATCTGTCGCGAGCCGGTAGCGCCGCGGCCAGCACATCGCGTTCGCAGTCATCGAGCCCCTCGGGTGCGGGACCGCGGGTGCGCCACGACGCCCGGCCCGCCACATCGGCGGGCTCCCGGCGCAGCGCCCTCTCGGCGACGAGCCGGGCCACCACTCCCAGTTTCACGCGCTCGGCTCCGCCGTAGTCGAGCAGTTCCAGTGCCACCGGGCCGAGTTCCCGCAGCGCGTCCGGCGTGACGACGGCGCTGCGCCGGTCGTCGGCCACGAACGCCTCCCGCCGGGCGTCCTCGGCGGCGCCATGTTTCGTCCCGTCGAGCGACCACGCCGTCAACGTGATCACCACGAAGCACGCGAAGACAAGCCAGTCCGTCATGCTGTGATATTGCCCGCCGCGCCTCCCGAAAGACAGACCCGGCCGAGCGTTTGAACCCCCTGTGCGTATCGGTCAGTTCCTCACTGCGCCAGGTCTCGGCAGCGCGCTCGGCAGGCGTGGCCAACAAATGCAGGAGACCGCAGCCCAGGCAGCTGTACCGTCTGGCGCCGTGAGTACGGACATCCACGGCGGTATCCAGTTCCGCCATCCCGGCGTCGGCACGGACTACTACGAGGACGAGCCGTGGGTCAGCGCGATGGACCTGTGGCCCTTGTACGACGAGACCGACTATGCGTCCTTCGTGCCATGGCAGGCCCGGAAGAGCAGCTCGAATGTCACCGAGAGTGCAACGGCAGCGTCGCAGGTCCGGGCGTCTCGGCGTGCTGTGCGCTCACGATCGTCTGCGCCGTATCGAGCTGCTCTTGCGCGGTGGATCACTGAGGTGATCAAGAGGAGTGACTGCCGGAAACCTCAGAGCTTCGGCTCAACGGGGAAAGGCAGCTTGTCCGCCCAGCCGGCGAGGGCCGAGGCTGCGATCTCACGGGCTTCACCACCTGCGGAGGTCTCCGCCAGGAGGGTCCGTTCGGCGTTGGGGAGGGCGAGTTCGCGGTAGAACTGGAGGTCCTCGAAGCCGTTGACACCGACGTCGTGACTGGTGGCGGCATACACGAGACGAGGGATGCGCGCCCAGTAGCAGGCGGTCAGGCACATGGGGCACGGTTCGCTGCTCGAGTACATCACAGCGTCTTCCATCAGATGGCGCCCGAGCTTCGTACCGGCGGCACGCAGGGCCATGACCTCGGCGTGTGCCGTGGGATCGCGGAGCTCGACGACCGAACTGGTACCCGTGGCCACGACTTCGCCGTCGATGACGACGATCGCGCCGAACGGGGTCTTGCCCTCGTCCTCAAGGGCGTGGCGGGACAGATCGATGGCCTGGGTGAGGAAGTCGTGGTCCTGAGGGGTCTCGGGAGCGTAGGGCACCTGTTCTCCAAGTGTTCCGTCGAGCCGGTTGCGGGTGCACTTACATGTAGATGGAGGGATCGGCGTCGCCGAAGGGGCCGTCGAAATCCATGTCGTAGCCGGTGAGCGGGGTGGTCGCTCCGGCGGTGGTGACGGTGTGCAACGCCAGTTCGGCCTTGTGGGGGTCGGTCCAGTCCCCGTTTTTCAACAGTTCGACCATATCCGGGATGTCTGCGCCGGACTGGTCGCCGCGGAGTATGAGCCGGTGAATGCGCGGAGCGGCGGACGAGCCTGCCGGGCAGAGCAGCACTCCCGTGGCGGACAGCCGCTCGTGCCACTCGGCGAAAGCCCGGTCGACAGCGGGCGGTCGGGAGATCGTCTCGCGGGTGAGAGGGAGGTTGTGCAGGATGACGCGGGTGAGGGTGAGACGGTCGCCGCGTCGCAGCTGAGCGGTCATCAAGGCTTGGTCCACTTCGTTACGGAAGGCCGTGAACTCGGGCTGGAGCCAGACCTGGCCACACTGCACGACCACGGCCGCGGTCACGTCCGGCGCTGCGAGCCCGGCGAGGCGTTCGCGCCAGGAAGCCATGTCTATGACGGGGTCGGTCACGATCCCTCCCGGGTGTGGGCGCCGACCAGTTGCAGGACGGCCAGGCCGGTGACGACGGCCTCGACGGGGTCGCTCTCCCCGGCCGCCCCGGGCAGCACACGCGTGGCAAGGCGGGCGGTCGCCTGCAGGGCAGGAGCGGGGAGTACGGCGAGAAAGTCACGCAGTTCGGAGTCGCTCTCGGCGGGAGTGAGCGGGGCCAGGCGGCAGGCGACGGCGAGAACCATGGCGGCGGGCCGCCGCTGGGGCTCGACCAGCGGGACAGGCAACCGGTAGGTGCGGCCGCCTCGGGCATGCCGTATCTCCGCGGTGGCCGAACCGGGAGGGTCGGCGCGGCAGACAAGACCCAGGAGGGCCTCGCGGCCCCCGGCTGCCGTGGTGAAGTAACGGTGGGTGGCGAAGGTCCGCAGGTAGGCACCCAACAACTGGTGGTCGGGCGTGAATTCGGGCCGTATCAGTTCCGGTGGGTGGGGCAGCCGGGCATCGCGCAGGGTCGCGAGCGCCGTCACGGAGACGAGGGCCCAGAAGTGGTCGTAGTCCTCGACCGAACCGAGAGCCCGTCGGGCGGCGTCGGCTTCGGGCGTGGAGACGCGGCCTTGATCGCCGTACAGGGACTGACGCAGCTGACTGAGGATGGAGGCCCCGTCCCAGTAGTTCCCCATGAACTTGGTGCCGGTGAGGATCTCGTACGTCCCGTACAGCGCGCTGGCCTGATGGGCGCCGTGGAACTCGGTGAAGTCGCCGGTCCACAGCAGCACTTGGAGCGGGCTGGTGAGAATGGAACCGAGTTCGTCATGGTGGGCGGCGGACTTGGGGTCGGGGTCGACACAGCGCAGGATCTTCAGTCGGGCGTCGGTGGTGAGGGCGGCCAGCTCACGGGCGGCCCGGCTGGAGGCGACGCCACGTACCGACATCAGCAGGGCGGTGTTGGCGAGCCAGGCGAGGTAGCGGCTGAGGGCGCCGAGCGGCGGTGCGGGGTCGGACAGCCGTCGGCAGTGACCGATCACCGAGTCGATGAGCGCATGGGCGCAGGAGACGACCTGGATCGGATCGGCACCGCCGGCGAGAGTGGCCCGAACGAGGCGGTGCAGTACGTCGAGATGAACGGTGATGGTGTCGTCGACGCCCTCGACCGGCACCTCCGCCTCCACCAACTGGTCGACGAGATGCCGAATGGCTGTCGGGTCGTTGCCGGTTGAGGCCTGACTCACGGTCCCTAGATAGGAGTTGACGATGGGATCGTGCTCAAGCCAGGCGGAGAGCGAGCCGAGACGGCTGCTGCCTCTGCTCTCTCCCTGCCGAGCCAGCGCGTCAGCCAGGGTGTGGCGCAGCAGCCGGTTTCGGCCACCGATGCTGGCCAGCCCGAAGAGCCGTACGAAGGAGAAGACTCCGTAGATGTTCGCCAGCAGGAACAGCAGCGCGCCGTAGGTGGCACTGGTGGCGTTGTCGCCGAGCAGTCCACAGCCGGTGAACAGCGCAGCGAACCATCCGATGAGCACCCACTCCCGGAACGCGATGTGCCCGTCGATCGCCCGTAACGACGGCCACGAACTCGCCGCAGAGAAGGTGAGCGCGAAGATGACCGCCTCACCGGTCAGCAGCGTCGCGAAGAAGGCGATGCTGAACTGGGTCGCGTCGACGACGTCGTCGTGACTACGGGGATAGGCGAGAGCGACGAACGCGAGGCCCACGGCGCACAGGAACAGCCAGATCTGTCTCCATACCTGCACTGTCGCTCCGTGTCCCCTGAGCCTCGCTAATGTTGCTCAACTCTTGCAGGGATGAAGGAGGTTGCCAACAGGTGATCAGGTCGGTTCGGAGTTGATCGCTGATTGCTGCAAGATGCTGCTCGTCAGGAACTCGGCCCAGGACAGTGCTGACACTGTGAGGTGCCGATGCTGTGGGCGCTTCGAGTCCCGTATGAGTACCCCGGAGGGGACGAACGCGGCTTCGACGCATTCGGTCGCGTTGCCGCCGCTGTACGACGACTTGAACCAGGCAGGCTCGGAGGTGGTTTGAGGGCCGACGGGCATTCACAGCTCCTTGCGGACGCGATGGATCATGGCGGAGGAGGCTTCCATGTCCAACGCTTGTGCGCGGAGGTACTCGAACGCAAGTCTGTATCGGTCCAGTTCCTCGTCCTTCTCCAGGAAGAGGGAGCCTGTGTGGAAATCGACATACACGACATCCAGGCCTGATTCGGCACCGCCGATGACGACGAAGCTTCCCAGAGCGGCAGCGTGGGCTCCTTTGGAGAAGGGCAAAACCTGGAGCGTTATGTGAGGCGACTCGTTGGCTTCGAGCAGGCGGTCGAGCTGTTCCCTCATGGTCGCCGACGATCCGACGAGACGGCGGATCACAGACTCGTCGAGGATGGCCCACAGGCGTGGCGGCTTCGGGCGGGAGAGGATGTCCTGCCGCTTCATGCGGATGTCGACCAGCCGCTCGATCTCCGCGGGTTCCAGCGGCACCTCGTTGGCCTTCTGCAGAGCCGTACTGTAGGCGCGGGTTTGCAGAAGGCCAGGGACGTAGACACACGCGAAGTGACTCTCGTGTACCGCCTCATCTTCCAGGGTGAGCAGGAGGTTCATGCTCTCGGGGATGGCGTCGGCGAAGGAACTCCACCAGCCTTGCTGCTTGGCGTCCTTGGCAAGCCTGACAATGGCCGCACGCTCGGCGTCGGTTGCCCCGTACTCGCGGCAAAGTGCATCGACGACGATCCACTTGACCGGTCCGGCCTGGGTTTCGTACCTGCTCACCGTTGCCTTGGAAACTCCGACGAGTTTTCCGGCCTCCTCAAGCGTCAGGCCCTTGCGGGCGCGCAACTTGCGCATCGTCGCGCCTAGTTGACGACGCCGGGTTGTGGTGCGTTCAGGCATGTGGCTCCTCCGCCAAGTACCGGGTCGTCAGGCCCGGAGATCCCATCAGGCTAGGCAGGGAGCAGCCGGACCCACCATCAGATTCACCCGATGGGTTCTCATGAGAAGTTACACAGTGAGACTTCTCTGTGCCATGCTCGCCCTCAGACCGCTACACAGTGCAGTCGTGTGAACACGGCAGGCGCAGCATCTGTGTGGCTTGGGAGGGAGGAGTAGCCATGCCCGGCTACGAGATGTCCGAGCCCCAACTCCGCTGTGTCCTGCCCTTCGAGGCGGTACCAGCGGAAGTGCGCCTTCTCCGGAAGGCCGCTGCCAAGCAGCTGAACCTGTGGGGCGTGTCCACAGCGACGGATGAGGCAGAGCTGCTCGTTACGGAGTTGGCGACGAACGTCTTCAAACATGTAGGCGAAGGCGTTTCAGCGACTCTGATCCTTGAACGGAGGGGAGAGCGGTTGAGGCTGGAGGTCCACGACAAAAGTCAGGCGGTGCCGACATCCAAGTCGGGAGGCTGTGACGAGGAGTGTGGCCGCGGTCTGCACCTTCTCGCGGCGCTGGCGGTGGACTGGGGAACTGTCCTGACCGCCGTCGGCAAGGCGGTCTGGTGTGAGATCGCGATCAGCTCGGGACAGGCATGCCGACGCATCGAGCGGGCCGTTGAGGCGCTTGAGCGATACCAGGGACGCATCGGTGGCCTTGGTCTGTGCGGAGGGAGGCGGGATAGGGCTCTGGAGGAGTCAGCGATCGAGCTGATCGCGGACCTCCTTCACTGGACCGCCGCCCGTGGCCATGATCCGGACGACATGCTCGACCGCGCTCAGGTGCACTACGAGGCTGAAGCGGACGCAGCCTAGTGGCAGGCACTCTGAGCGGACTTCCGTATCTGCTCCCGGAGGGCGGCCGGCGTGCGCCAGGATTCTCCGGGGCGGCTCCTGTGGCACATGCGGTGGCAATTGGCGCACACGCATGCGAGGTCGTCGAGCTTGGTCTCCCGTGTCCCGGAGACGTAAAGGGGAGTGACGTGATGCACTTCGATATAACCCTCGCCCAAGTCCCCGTAGGCGCGGGCGAAGTCGAAGTCGCAGACCTCGCACCGGAGTGGACGCCCGCGACGCTGAACCTGTTTGATCTTCAGCGCGCGAAGCTTCGGGTCTCGTTCACGGGCCAGCGCACGGCGGACAAGGAGGCGTCCCTCGATGGCGGATGCGCCGCTCTCGTCGACTTCATCGGGTTGCTCGGGGATGCGGTGCAGTTCCCCAGAGGAGATACCTTCCTCAAGCGCTTCGGCGGCTTGAAGCATCTCGGCCTCTCGGGTCGAAAACGCATCAATCATGAGCAGAGTGGGCTTGCCGCAGCGGGTGGCCTTGCCGGAGTACAGCCTGTGGTTCGACATGAAGTCGGTGGTCTTGCGGCTCACGCTGCCAGGAGACCGAAATCCCGGAAGGGCTCGCTGCTCCGGCGAGTGGATCGGGAGCGAGCGGATCAGCTCCGACAGGTCCTGGACCTCCTGGTCGTTGGTCCGCAGCTCGCGCCAGCCGTTCTTCACGACCAGGGCTCCGGCCAGTACAAGTTCGTCCTCGGCCCAGGCAGGTATCCGCATGTGCAATATCGTATGAGTGTTCGGCGTAGCGCAGGGTGCGTTCAGCGAACCATGGAACGTGCTGCAAACTTGGTGAGGTCTCGTTGTCAGTGGGGTCTGTCACCCTCAGTGACGGTGGATAGCAAGATGCGTCTGCCGCTGTACGACCGTAAGGAGGGGGCATGACCCGCACGAAGGACCGCAAGTACACCTCGGTGGAAATCTGCGCCGGAGCCGGAGGGCAGGCCGTCGGACTGCACAACGCGGGCTTCAAGCATGTCGCCCTGATCGAGATCGACAAGGACGCCTGCGAGACGCTCAGGGCCAACACTGAGGGCAACCCGGAGTGGACAGCCTGCAAGGTCATCGAAGCTGACCTACGGCAGTTCGACCCTGGCGTCCTGGGGCTTGAGTCTGGAGAGCTTGATCTTCTGGCTGGCGGAGTACCTTGCCCTCCCTTCTCGGCCGCAGGCAAGCAACTCGGCCGGGATGACGAACGGGACCTCTTCCCCACGATGTTGGAGCTCGTCGAGCATCTTGAGCCCAAGGCCGTGATGATCGAGAACGTACGCGGACTGCTTGATCCGAAGTTCGTGGAGTACCGCCAGGACATCATCAAGCAGCTCGTATCCCTGGGGTATGAGGAGTGCTACTGGGACATCCTGGAGGCCAAGAACTACGGAGTGCCACAGCTTCGTCCCCGCGCCATCTTGGTCGCAATGAAGCCCGAGTACGCCCGCTACTTTGAGCACCACAAGCCTGCAGAGACCAAGGTAGTCACCGTAGGCGAGGCCCTCGAAGACTCCATGAGGGAGCGGTACGACGCAGTTGCGAATGATCCCAGGGCTGAGAAGGCCTTCAAGAACTGGTACGAGAAGGCGCTGGAAGGTGTGGCACCCACGGTCGTAGGTGGTTCGAAGAAGCATGGCGGCGCTGACCTCGGCCCAACGCGTGCCAAGCGGGCTTGGGCCGAACTGGGTGTGTGCGGGATGGGGGTCGCCAACGAGCCAGAGGAAACCAAAGACGTGGAGCGTGATCTCTTCGCGCCGGCCGGTCCCAAGCTCACCGTGACCCAAGCAGCCCTGATCCAGGGCTTCCCGAAGGACTGGAAGTTCACCGGCCGCAAGACAGCGGCGTACCGGCAAGTCGGCAACGCCTTCCCGCCCCCCGTGGCCCAGGCTGTCGGTGACCAGATCTACGCTGCGTTCGAGGCTGCTGAGAAGGCGAAGAAGAACTGAGGCGGAGCCTCACCCCTTCTTGGGATTCTTCAAGCGGCTGACGGTAGCGGCGATCTTCACAGCGCATTCCTCGGCCGGATCGTGTTCCCAGAACCGGAGCACGGTCCAGCCGGCGGCCAGGAGCTGCTCATCGGTATCGCGGTCACGAGCCATGTTCCGGGCGACCTTGTCCGACCAGTAGCCCTGATTGGTTTTGGGGGGCACATAGTGCTCGGGGCAGCCGTGCCAGTAACAGCCGTCGATGAACACAGCCAGCTTCGTGGGCCGGAAGACGATGTCAGCTGTTCTGCGAAGGCCTGGCAGAGGTTTGGCAGCCACGCGATAACGCAGCCCCTGAGCATGCAACAGGCTGCGGACCAATCGCTCCGGCTTGGTGTCCCGGCTGCGGATGGCCTGCATGTTCCGTCGCCTGGCCGCCGATGAAGCCCATGACCCTTGCGGTGGCTCCCAGTCGGTTTCCTTACTCATTTTACTGGGATTCCTGCATTTCTTAGGAGCCGCTCCCTTTCGGCCTTGGACTTCCTTTTATTTCTCACAATGGTCCTGACTAGTGAAGGAAGCACTTCGAAGTTCAAATCGAAAGACCGTAGTACGTAAAAGTCAAGGCCGTCTTCTTCGTACCAATCCACATCCATTCCGAGTTCCCTCAGCTCGCGCGTGCGTCGTTCCGTGTGGACTCCGTCGGCGGTGACGATACGGAGCTTTGCCGCTTCTATCGGTTGTGAAAAATTCTCCTCAAGCAGGGAGAACAGGCGCTCGTGCAATTGATTCCCGTAGGGTGCCTTAAGGAAGCCGTCAGGGAAAAACTCCCCGTATTGGACGTTAAGCTCTTTCTGTACCTTTGCATACAGTTCCCGGAACTTGGAATTCTCCGCCGGAAGATGCATGAGCATCCGAGATTTCAAGGCATCTGCCGTCACTCGCTTGGCGTAAGTGTACGCTTCGAATAGCTCCTGAGGATTCGTGTGCCTGTTAATCTGGGAAAGCAGCGTTTGGAGAGCGTGCTCGGCGTCGGATTTGAGATTTTTCCACTCGCCCTCGAAAGGGGCCTGGTCGGGCATATGATTCTCCGTTCGGCAAACATAGCGATTTTCGTGGGAGGCTATTCAGAATCCGTTACGTCTAGCTGTTGTGCGGCGAGGCGCTGGAGAATGCGCCTGTCAGCCGGGGGCGTGCTATTGACGACTTGAGCAAACCATGGTGCAATCCAAGATGAGCTCTGAAACGGCCATTCGCCGAGTCGGAGACAGTTTCCTGGAAGCCATTCGGGGGCAGGCGGAAGTGCTGAACGAGTAGCGACAGCTACTGATACTCGTGGCTCGCCGTCAAGGGGCGGTCGGCGCCCCAGTTGTGCAGTCACTCCGATCAGCCACCAGCTCAATATATTTGGAAAAGAGTTGGGAAATGGCGGAATATGCAAGCCAGCGGCCCTGTACGCAGACAGCGTCAGGTCGGTGGGCGGCTCAGTGTGTGCTGCCTCCCGTTCGGTGACGATGATCTCTTCCGCATTCTCGGCTGCTCGGTCGATCTCTTCGTACGTCTCGGCAGCAATTTCTGCGTCCAGGAAACGATTCACGCCGCGATAAAACTGGCCCGGAGTTTCAATACGAAGTTCTGCTCCCGCACGCGCCCTTAGCTCGCTCGCTAGTGACGGCCAGGGGCGTCGACCTCGGCCGAGCTCCTCGGGTTCATACCAGTCTTCTTTCGTATCACGGGAAACGAAGAGAAGCCGGTCTCGATCAGATGAGGCTGCAATGAAGCGGACAACCTCTTCCCAGAGGAGATAATCTCCAGCAGCGGACAGCGGAGTAGTCTTTCCTGCATCGAAGAAACCTGGAGGAATCTGATTTGGGAACCTGTACGAAGATGCCTCATCCACGCGGACCCGGATCTCTGCGGGATCGGGGGCCTCAGCTATGTTGGATCCAAACAGCTCCGCAACCCGAGGGAGCACGGGATCGTTGGCATCCATAGAGGACGGCGCAAGGTCGTGCTGCTTTAGGCCCTTCACGAGAGCTATGAGTTCCTTTTTCCAGTCGTCCAACAGCATATCGACCGCTTGGCTTGAGATTTTAGATGCCAGGATCTCACTGGTTTCTGTGTCACGCGCATATTTGATCAAGAGCTCCTGAACAAATTCCCTCGCCCCTATGATTGCCTTGTTGGCTTCTCCCAATCGGCGGTTGAGGGTATTAGGAGCGTCTTTGAGCGCCTTCGCTCTCTCGGCAATCACTCGATGGCGACCGCGCACGAACTCAAGACCGACCTGATGGGGGAGCCAGAGACGCTTCTGTACGCTCTTGAGTGCGTTGAGGACTTGCTCGCGAGCCGAGGGTGTGTACTCGTACAGACTGAGAAGGACGTTCGTGTCGAGTACGACAATCCCGTGCGTGAAGAATTCTGGTCGGTCCGGGCTGTCTTCGGCTGGATTCCCCTGTAGCCAGTCCTTGTACTGCCTGATCAGTGGCAGCTCGCCCTCCGGGCCTTTCACCCGCTAGCTCCCTTGCTGATAGGTGTATTCGATTGATCAGTGTTAGACGGTGTGCTTCGGAAGCAAAGGCCCCCATTCATGCGGGTCGCCAGGGCCTGCGGGCTTCCACCATCCGCCATCGAGGTTCACTTGTGGCTGGGAATCGTCACCAGGACCAGCTTTGACTACACGTACGCTAACAAATTCTCCTTCCTCAGGCACGGGTACCTGCAGTTTGGCTGCGATTTCCTGGTGGCTGGCATAATCCCCCATGATTATGATTCCTTCACGCTGGAGCGCGGACCGGGCGCCGCCGTTGCCTCGCACGCGCTTCATGTAGTCTTTCTGTTGGGCGACGGTACGTACGACGTTGCGCCCAATGCGCCGGGACTGAACCAGGCGAAATAGCTCGTTGAGCCGCGCCTGTCCGGATTTATGCGAGAAGACGCGATCCCGATCTTTTGGATCCATGTGAAGCAAGACGTTTTCAGGTAGCACTGCATCACGCCAAAGCCAGAATATCTTGCTGCGGTGCTCGGCTTTGATTGTGAGTTTCAAGTCGCGGTTATTTCCGCCATTGAGCCATTCGCGGCGTATGCGGAGCAGTCCTGCGCTCCAGAGGCCCTTAGAATCGTCTGCCCACACCAGCAAGCACAGATGTCCGATCGCTTCGGGAGGAATCATCCAGCCGCCGAACTGCTGAGAATATTTACAATCAACATCGACGCCCGCTATCCGGTAGTCCATATCAATACCGTCACTGAATTTGAACTCGCGCTGCAGGTTAATTTCTACGAGGGTTCCAGCGTGAGTTTTTTCTGTTTTAAAAAGGGTTTTCCAGTCAAATCTGCCCGTAACTTCACCGTTGAGCAACTGGTCGATTGTGTCGCGCAGGACCACAGAGAAACGTCTGCCGGTGGGGTCGAGTCGACAAATGTGATCACGGACGGCAATCAGTGCAGGATCGTGTTGAAGGGCAGACTGGGCGCTGATGTTGATCGCGGCTGCGATGTCGTCCAGGGGGAGCACAGTCTGTTCCTCTGCTGTGGATTGGCGTTGGCGTGAGTTGGTGCACAGAGCGCCTTTGTCGGGGACATTACCCATACGGGTAGGCTTCTTGCTCTGGGATCAGCCAGTTTAAGGTGACGCACTCCCTGCGGCGATGGGCTGCGAAGCTCGACCGCAGGACTCCAAGGTCCTGTGCGCAGTCGAGTCCGGCATCATTCCTCAAGGGCCGCAGGGTCATAGGAGCGGGGTGTGACGATCTCGCGACCTATGGCGTAAATAATGTCCTTTTTGTATGTTTATTTGATAGTTGTGATCGGCTCGTGCGTCATCGACGCGTCGATTTCGTTCGGCGCGAAGTGCTCTGATGTTGGCCAGGATGCAACGGTCGCCCCTCGCTCGGCAGTCCCGCCGCGAGCTCCTCGGTTTGACGCTCGGCGGCTGAGATCTTTCAGCGCTGCCAGTCCAGGGTGAGGGCGGAGCTGGGGCCCAGGCGTGAACGATGTGGCAGCTCAACCAGACTTTGAGGAACCAAGGTCGTTTTGGCGCGGTCAAGCTGTCCCGCCTGGCTTTTGAAGGATGGCCCTGTTGGCTCCAAGGCGGCCTTGTGCTAGGAATTTTGAGAATCTTGACCAACACAACGCGCTGCACGGGGGATGCATGGCGTCACAGTATGCGGTCACTCAGGACGCACTGACCCGATTCTCAAGGACTGCGCAGGACCGCGCTGATCGGCTGCGGCGGATCCAGGAGGCGCTGGGCGCGCACTCTCCCAGTGCGAACGCTTTCGGCAAGCTCCCGGAGTCCGAGGAGACTGGTCAGGACTACCGCGAGCGTGTCGACGCCACGCTGGAGAATCTCGACTTCGCCGTAGGACAGCAGGAGCAGATCGCCGAGTTCATCGAGCGGACCGGCCGCTCGTACCAGGCGGTGGAGGACCACACGGTGGACCAGGTCCGTAGCATCGCGGCCCAGGCTCGGGGGACGATGTGAGCGGGCCGGCAGGTGCGGCGGTCGATGCCTACGGCAAGGTCAACGACTGGATGAGTCCGCTCAGCGGGCTGCTGGACGAGCTGATGCGCCCGGTGGTGGAACCGCTGGCCGAGCAGCTCGAATTCGTCACCGGCGACCCCGAAGGCCTCCAGAACGCTGCTGATCTGTGGGCCAAGCAGGCTGGTGAACTCCGCGATCTCCTGGCCGACCAGCGTCGTGATCGCGCAGATCTCGCTCATGAATGGTCCGGTGAGGCAGCGGACGCCTTTTTCGACGAACTCATCGACCTGGAAGCGGAGTTCGAGGCCGAGGCCGCGGACATGGAGGGAACGGCCGAGCTGCTCCGGGAAGCGGCCGAAGAGTGCCGCGTGGTCCAGGAGATGGTCGAGACGGTCATCCGCGAGCTGATCGAATGGGCGCTGATCACTCTCGCTGCTTCCGCCGCCTTCGCCGCGCTGACCGCGGGTGTTTCCGCGGCCGCCGGTGCCGCCGCGGCCGCCGCTGAGGGCTCCTTGGCCGCCACCCGGATCGCGAGCCTGGTGGCACGGCTCGCCAGAGCCTTGGAGAAGATCGCGGAGCGCATGAGGGCGCTCAGCGTGCTCGCCAAGACGAACAGGTTCAGTACGGCCAAGCCGTGGACTTGGAAGCACGTCGGCGACTTGCAGACCCCCGACGGGCTTCGAGCCTTCGTCGCTCATCGGGTCGTGAAGACCACGGGAAAGGCGGCACTCGGCGCGGTCGGCCTCACAGGTGACCCTGTCGGGCAGACACATCAGGAAGGCATGCAAGGCGCCATGGGCATCGGCGCCGACGAAGCCGACGACCGGCTGGCGGGGAACCGTAATCCCAGCACGGCGGCTCGTGAGGACCTCGGCATCGCCAACCCGTCAGATCACGATCACCAGACGGTGGAACCCCGGTTCCGGGACAATCCGTTCGGCTGACGACTCGTCCGATCAGAGAGACACGGGAATGAACGACGACTGCCGCGACCAGGTCCAGCCGCACCTCCAGGCCGGGGAGCGGCTGATCGCAGGCTGCAAGTGCTACATGGCTCCCGGGGTACCTGAGCGGCCGGTCTGGTTGAGACAGCCACCGCAGGAGTCGGAACTGGAGCGACGGATCAAGTCCCGCCTCCCCGGGGCGGTACAGAGGTTCCTGCGGCCGAGTGAACCAAAGCCCGTCGGGCGGGTGGAACGGAGGATGGAAGGTGCCGAGCTGGCTGTCGACAACGCCCTCACGCAGGCAGCTCACGGCAAGGGTATGCATGGCGGATGGGAGAGCCAGGCCGGGCAGTTCCTGGTGACGCACTACAGCGCCGCGCCCGCCTCGACGCTGGTGGTCGCGTTCACCGACCGTCGGGTGCTCGTACTGGCGGACCGCGCAAAACTCTGGCAGACCAGTCAGGTGTTCGAGCCGCAGTGGGAGGCTCCGCGCTCCACTGCCCTCGGAGTCCGGGCCAACCCCAAGGGTGTACTCCAGCGCGGCCGCTTCGAGCTGGTGTTCGCGGACGGGTCGTGGATCGCGTTGGTGGCCTCAGTGCCGACGCATGCCGAGCCGTTTGCAGCACAGGTGGGCGGCCGATAGATCGCCGAGCAGGGCCAAGGGGCTGGCAGGAAGGGGCTGCGTACCCACTACGGCTGTCTTTTCCGCCGAGGCTCGGATTTCCGATAGTGGTCAGCAGTCCCAGCGGCTGGTCGGCAGGGAAGCCGTCGTCGCCGGAGCGGCTCGCAGGTGGGGGCTGGTGAGGCTGCTGATCTGGATGTGGCGCACACCGACCCCGCCGGCATCCGCACCTGGCTACGCGACCGCCTCGACCACGGATGGGAACTCCTGCCACTCCTGGCCGCACTCATCACGCCCCAGCAGTTCCCGTTCCTCCTCATCGACAACGAGACCTGGGCCGGCCTCGACGCCATGTCCACCCATGACGACCTCTACACCCGCCTCACCCCCTCCTCGACAACTGCCTGTCCCGCCCAGGCGCCTCGCCCCCTCTGCTCCGCGTGGAGGCCGAAAGCAGTTTCAAACATCTTTCTGTAACCGTTCCAGTTCGCCCCGTTGACACCCCGTACACGGCCGCTTACTGTCACGCCAACTTCCGAACAGTTGGCGAGATTTCGAACATGTGAAAGGCGATTGCCCTGTGCACCCCCGGAATCAACACGCACGTGGCCGGAACGCCGTGGCGCAGCCCGACGTAGGTACAGGAGCACGCCGGCAAAGGGAGCATGAGAGTCGGCGATGCCGGACCGTAGCAACGCAATGATCGGCGATGTGCGGGATGCCGAGGGGTCTGAGCACCGACTCGAGCAACGTGCCGGGCCGGCCTGACCTCAACCGTGCGAGCGGGGTCCGCCAGTTGCTCACTCGCTTTGAAACCCGTGCACCAAGACCCCGACGACCTCGGCTGCTGCGTTCGGATCGGCAAGGGCGCCGAACTGATCCGCCCCGGTGCACCGCTCAGTCCGAAGTCCGGTCCGCCCGGGGATCTACCCGTACAGCACTCGTCTGCGACGTCTGACCCTGGCACAGCGCCCGGGAGCGCGAACAGCGCACCGACTCGCTCTCGACCTGCCTGCCGAGCGCCCGGCCCGCTCCACCACTTCCCCCTCGACGTCTGATCCGCCGCCATTCCTCAACGATGAGAAGGACAAGGAACGATCACCGTGTTCAACCGAAGAACCGCCCTCGCCTCCCTCGCCGGAGCCGCCTCCCTCGCCCTCACCGTGTCCGCCTGCGGCCAGAGCAGCGTGCGCAGCTCCGAGGGCACGTCCGAGGGCGGTACCGTCGGCATCGCCATGCCGACCCGGTCCTCCGACCGCTGGCTCACCGACGGCCGGAGCATCGTCAAGGACCTGAAGGGCCAGGGGTACAAGGCCAAGCTGGTCTACGGCGACGACGACCCGAAAGCCCAGGTCTCCCAGATCGAGAACCTGATCAAGCAGCGCGTCGACGTACTGATCATCGCGGCCATCGACGCCAAGTCGCTGAACGGCGTGCTTCAACAGGCCGCCGCTGCGCACATTCCGGTGATCTCCTACGACCGGCTCATCCTCGGCACCAAGAACGTCGACTACTACGTCTCCTTCGACAACGAGATGGTCGGCCGGATGCAGGCTAACCACATCATCAAGAAGCTCGGACTGGAGGACGGCAAGGGCCCGTTCAACATCGAGCTGTTCGCCGGTTCCCCCGACGACAACAACACCAAATACTTCTTCGAGGGTGCGATGGCGCTCTTGCAGCCGTTCCTGGACAGCAAGCAGTTGGTCGTCCCGTCGGGTCAGACCAAGCTCAGCCAGATCACCACCTTGCGCTGGGACGGGCCCACCGCGGAAAAGCGCATGAGTGGCATCCTCGCCACGTGGTACCGCAGCAGGAAGGTCGACGCGGTCCTGTCGCCGTACGACGGCATCTCCAGGGGCGTCCTGTCCGCGCTGAAGTCGGACGGCTACGGCTCCGGCAGCGGGCTCCCGGTCATCACCGGTCAGGACGCCGAGCCTGCCTCGGTGAAGTCGATCATCGCGGGTCAGCAGTCGGAGACCGTCTACAAGGACGTCCGCGAACTCGCCGACGCCGCGGCAGAGATGGTCGACGACCTACTCAAGGGCAGGCTGCCGCAGGTCAACAACAGACGCGACTACGACAACGGCGTCAAGGACGTGCCCGCCTACTTGCTGCAGCCGCAGAGCCTCGACAAGACCAACTATGAGGTTCTGATCCGGGACGGTTACTACACGGCCGATGAGCTCGAGTAGCGACGGATCCCGATCACCAGACGGTGGCCGAGCTGGCGGTTGACAACACCCTCGCTCAGGCGGCCCATGGCAAAGGGATGCCACGGCTCCGCGGTGCCGGCATCCGGATCACAGCGAGCAACCACCGCTCACCAGCAAAGACTCGCGGTGCTACCGAACTGCTTACCTGACGTCGACGAAGTCGCCGGGCGCCGTCGCTGCGGCGGTGGTGGCGGTGCCCGCGAAGACGTAGCGGTAGTAACCGTCAACCGTGGCCTTGGTGGTGGTCTTCAGGACGCCGGTGCTGTTGGTCTTGACCGTCTTGAGCGTGGTGTAGGTGTTGCTGCCCTTCTTGCGGAACTGAAGCTTCGCGGGCTGGGACACGTAGCCCGCGAACTTGCCCGTCGACCAGTTCGCGCGGGCGAGCTTGCCCGTGACCGTGATGGTCTTGCCCTTCTTGACCGGTTCGGGCGTGGCGTTGGCGGTCAGCGTGGAGGCCTTCTTGATCGCGACGGTGGCGACGTCGTCGTTGTAGCTGGCGTTTGCGTACAGGTCCCAGGCGCCCAGGAACAGCTTCCAGGTCCCGGCCACGCCGTTGTCCTTCATGTCGGTGGCGGGGTGGATGTTGAAGACGGCCTTGCAGGTGTAGGTGCCCTGGGTCGCCGTCTCCGTGCAAACGGGGTCGTCGTCCGTCCCCAGGCCGCCGGTGATGCCGTCCGTGGTCGAACTGTCGGTGCCCTGCCACAGGAAGGCCTCGGTGAGGGCGACGCCGTTCTGGTCCGTGGCGGTGTACGTGACGGTGACGGACTTCGTGCCGGTGGTGCCGAGGACGATGTCCTTGCCCCCGTTGATGACCGCGTGCGAGAACTTGGTGTTGCCCAACGAGTCTCTCGGCTGAACGGACTTCGAGGCGAAGGAACCGAGCTTCGCCGCCGCACCCGTCCGCTCCGCCGCCTGGGCGGCCACCGGAAGAGCGAGTGCGGACAGAACGACGGCGCCGGAGATGACGGTGGCCGCAACGCGTATACGCATGAATCCCCCACGGGAATCTGAGAGGCCCGCCCAAGTCCCTCCTTGGCCAGGCCTGTTGATCTCCGGATCATATGGACTCAGTTCGGGATCGGTGAAGATCCTTTGGGTAAATAGTGTGTCTTTCCCGGCGCGGGCGGGGGGCGTCGCCCAGGACCTGTCCGCCGAGGGCGGCGGTCGTGATGGTCCTGCACGCCGGGGCCGTGCTGGTCGAGCCGGTCCGCCGGACGTAGTCAGGCGGAGATTTCGTGAAAAGCCGGGTGTTGACTCCGCGACAGGCAGAACATCTGGGTGCGAACCTGTCATGTACCGGATTAGCGACATCTCACCACAGGAGTTGCGGATGAAGCGTTTACGGAGAACACAGCTGCTCGGCCTCGGTGTCATGGCGCTGATGCTCGGTCTGGTCGCCGCCCCGACCGCGCAGGCGGCACCGGCCGGGGTAGCAACTGCCGCCGCTCCCGCGGCCGTTGAGTGCAGCGGCAGCTGGGACGGCAAGTCGTACTGGGCCAAGAGCCCTTCGGGGACAAACGGGGGCGGCTACGCGCGCACCTACTGGAACGCCTCGACCAAGCGGAACTGCGCGAAATTCTTCTCCAGCCCCTACGACGGTCTGGCGTCCTACATCACGCTGTACCTCCACGACGAGAGCGGTGACTACGTCGCCGACCCGCCGCCGGAGCACCCGGCGAACTATCACTACTACGCCGGGCCGCTCTACACCTGGTTCGACGCGACCAATGAGTGCATCCACCTGAGCGGGTCACTGATCCGGGGCGGGGTGAGGTACACCCTCAGCACCCCGGACATCCGGTGCGGCTGATCCAGTGGCGTTGAACCGTCCAGCGGCACCGCTCACTTCATAGGTCGGCACCGCTCACTTCATAGGTGCCGTCGGGCCGCC
The DNA here is from genome assembly GCF_030816965.1 of Streptomyces canus. Lineage (NCBI taxonomy): Bacteria > Bacillati > Actinomycetota > Actinomycetes > Kitasatosporales > Streptomycetaceae > Streptomyces > Streptomyces canus. The sequence continues at coordinate 3,885,416 of NZ_JAUSYQ010000002.1, read as the reverse complement.
CGCTTCTTGGCCAGTGTCGTGCTTCCGCGGACTGCCTCAAGGGCGGGTGGCCCAGGTGAGTTGGGGGTAAGTCAGCTGCCCTGTGAGTGGGGTTGGATTGCGCGGTCGCGTCTCGGTGGCACGCCCGGTTTGCCTAGCGGCTTGCGGCCGGTGGGAGCGCGGGCGCGCCTCGGGTGGGGTGAAAAGGGCACACCAACGCCGCCATCAAGCAGCAAGGGGCCGAGGAATCAACTCGGCCCCTCTCCGCGTCACTCGCCGTGGCACTCCCCATAAACCCGCCCCGACCCGCACCAGCACGCCGTCCCCCGTTGCGGCGGCCACTCCACCGCGCGGCCCCGTGCCGCCAGGGTCGTCGCGTACTGGGGGAGCAGTGAGATCTCCGCCGGGGACATGCCCTCCGACGCCGCGAAGGCCTCGTACGACGGGACCGTCCCCGTCACGATGCCCAGGTTCGCCGTGCCGGAGGCGGACAGCTCGCGCAGGGACGCCTCTATCGTCGCCAGGTGCTCCTCGTGGGAGGGGTACTCCGACGCCAGCGAGGGATACCCGCTCACCAGCTCGGACAGCTCCGACGCGGGCCAGTGCAGCACCGCCACCGGGAAAGGGCGGGACAGCGCCTCCCTGAACGTGCCGAGTTCGGCGCGCAGGCGGGAGATCTCCGCCTCCAGCTCCGCCGGGTTCTCCGAGCCGAGCGACCAGACGCGCTTCGGGTCGTGCAGCTCGTCCAGGGAGACCGGGGAGGAGTTGACGGTGTCCGCCAGGAGGTCCCAGTCGTCGTGGGCCAGGCCCAGCATGCGGCGGACGCGGTGGCGGCCGAAGAGCAGCGGATGCGTGGAGTACGGCGGCTCCGCCACGTCCGTCAGGAGCACCCTGGCCCCCTCCGTGAACGTCTCCTGCGCCTGCTCCAGCTCGTCGTGGGACTCCAGGGCCTCCGCGACGATCACCCAGGGGGCCGGGTCCCGGGGTGACGCCACACGGACGCCCTCGATGATCGCGCGGGCCTCGGCCTCATGGCCGTACTCCCAGAGGTTCGCGGCCTTGAGGGCTCGTACCAGATGGGGGTTCTCCAGGCCCTGGGACGAGGACAGCAACCGGTCGTAGAGGGAGGACGCGGCGGGGCGGTCGCCGGCCAGTTCCAGATGGGCCGCGGCCTGCAGGAGCAGGGCTTCGGCGTCCTCGGGATACCGGTCGGCGGTCCGCTCCAGGCGCGCCGCTTCGGCGTTGTGGTCGACGTTCTCGGCAGGCGTGTCGGGGCGCATGGGTGACACCGTACTGCCGATCAGTGGCAAAGAAGAGGGAGGTGCAGGCCAGGGCCCGGTTAACAGGAGAAGAGCCCGGGGCCCGGCCCGCACCCCCGGCCTCAGATCGTCACGCCGTCGATCTGGAGCGTCTGCACGGCCTTGGCCGCGAACGGCACCGCCACCGACTTTCCGCTCAGGAACGTGTTGGAGTACGACACGTACTTGTCGCCGCCCGTCGTCACCGTGTTCCAGCGCGGGACCAGGCCGCCGGAGCCGCCCGTGACCGTCGTGAAGCGGGACAGGTCGAAGGTCAGGGTCTGGGCCGACGTGGAGGTGTTCAGGGCCACGATGACCAGGCGCTTGGCCGAGGAGTCGTAGGCCGCGACCGCGTTGCTCACGCCCGTGTCGATGATCTTCATCCCGGGGCGGATGTGCCGGGCGAACTGGGCCATGACGTAGTACTTCGTCTGGACCGCGGTCGGCTGGAGGGTGTTCTGGTCGTACGCGATCATCGCCCAGCCCGTCGACGGGTCCATGACCTGCCAGTAGACCCAGGCCGTGGGGTGCAGCCAGCGGAAGTCGTAGAGGAGGTTGAAGGCCATGGTGTAGCCGGTGCCGTCGCTGTCGCCGGTCTCGGAGTTCCACAGCTTCTTGCCGGCCGTGGTCACGACGTCCGTGTACAGGAGGTCCCTGCGGCCGCTCGAGCCCTGGTAGCCGTGCACGTTGACCTGGTTGACGTACCCCTTCGTCGTCGAGCTGAAGGAGTTCCAGGTGGTGCGGGCGAGGTCGTAACTCGTCTCGTCGGAGGCCGAGATCTTCACGCCGGTCAGGCCGCGGTTGTTCAACTCGCTGCGCAGGTACGGCAGTACGGCCGACTGGACCGTCGCGTCCATGTGGCATCCCTCCTGCGTGCCGGTCGCCGTCCACCAGGACGAGGAGGGCTCGTTGAAGGCGTCGACCGTCGAGAAGTTCACGCCCCAGTTGTTCTTGGCGTACAGGGCCGTGGCCGCCAGGTGGGAGGCGTGCTGGCGGTAGTTCCAGGTCTGGAGGTTGTTGCCGCCGCCCGAGGCGCCCGAGGGGTTGTGGTTGCTGCACATCCACCACATCGGGGAGTTCGCGAAGAGCTCCGAGGTCGCGCCCCTCGACGTCGCCTTCACCAGCATCGCCCGCTGGTTGGCGTCGGCCGTCCAGTCCCACGCCGAGGACGTCGGGTCCTCGTTGTTCCAGTCCTGCCAGTAGCCCTCGATCTGCTTGAAGGCGGGGATGTTCGGTGACGCGACCATCGACGAGCCGTTCACCGTGTTCCAGCTGGACGCGCCCAGGTTGTAGCGGGCGATGTTGAGGCCGAGGCCGGGGAGCGTGGTGCCGTTGTAGGACGTCGACTTGGTGGTGAAGAAGATGTCGGCGAAGTCGTCCCGGGCGCCGAACACGTTGGCCCACCAGGCCAAGGAGGTGCCCCAGCCCTCCCAGGTGCCGTACGACGTCCCCGGGCTGACCGCGATCGTGGCGTCCGCGCGGGCGGTACCGGTGGCCAGCGCGCTGCCGAGGAGGGTGCCTCCTGCGGCTGTCAGCAGCGTTCTGCGTCGGATCATGGCTACTCCGAACTCCGATGGATCGACGCGGCCTTCTGACCCGCGTCGTGGCCTGCCCCGTTCATGCCACGAGGAAGCATCGGGTGTGGCCAGTGGGGTTGTCGAGAGTTCTGACAGCCCTTCCTAAAACCTGTGGAGGAAGTTCGGTATGCCGGACGCGCCGACCCCTCCGCCGGCTCCCGTGACCGCTCCGCCGACTCCCCGCCGACTCCCGTCGACCGCTCCGCCCGCTCTACGAGGCGTTCGGCACTGGTGACTTGAAGGCCCGGCCCTTATCGTGCGGGCGGCCCTGTCCGAGGAGGCGTGAGGTATGCGGCAGCGCGTCATGCACCACGGAGCCCGGCGCCGGCGCGAGCGTCGCCGCCGCGCGGTGTGGACCGGTGGCGAACTTCTGGTCACCGTGGGCGTCGTCCTGCTGCTGCTCGTCGTGCACCAGCTGTGGTGGACCAACCGGGAGGCCAGGGAGGGCGCTCAGGACGGGGTCGAGGCGCTGGAGCGGGAGTGGGGACGGGGCGGGGGAGCCGACTCCGGTACGGCCGCCGGCTCCGGGTCCCCGTCCGCGTCCTCTTCTACGGCGTCTCCGGGCTCCCGCGCCGAGCGGGATCTCCGCGCCGCCGCCCAGGACCCCGCCGCCCTGACGCCGGGCCGGTCCCAGTCGTACGCCATCCTCACCGTCCCCCGTCTCCACCTCCGCGTCCCCGTCGCCGAGGGCGTCGGCAAGCGGAGCGTGCTCAACAAGGGGTACGTCGGTCACTACCCCGGCACCGGACAGCCGGGCCGGGCCGGGAACTTCGCGCTCGCCGGGCACCGCAACACCCACGGCGAGCCCTTCCGGTACATCAACCGCCTCGCGCCCGGGGACACCGTCCGGGTGGAGACGCGCAGCGCGGTCTACACGTACGCCGTGGACAGGACCCTCCGCCAGACCTCGGCCCGCGACTCGGGAGTGATCCGCCCGATCCCGCGCTCGACGGTCCGTCCCACCTACGGCTACACCGCGCCCGGTTACTACCTCACCCTCACCACGTGCACCCCGGAGTACACGTCCCGGTACCGGCTGGTGGTGTGGGGCAAGCTGGTGTCGATGCGGCCGCGTTGAGGGGCTCAGCACTCGCGCATCGCGATGTCCGCGCCGTGGGCGAGGCCGCCGCCGGAGGACGTGGCGATCGCGATCGTCAGGGCGACTCCGGCACGCGGGCCGATGTGGCGGAAGGTCTCCCCGCCGCCCGATCCCGTCGCGGGCCGGGCGGCGGGGAAGGACTGCACGGCGAGCAGCGGGGTGGTCGCGTTGAGGGGGCTCACTGCTCCCGCAGCGCCACCACGCTCCCCGCCGCCACCAGCGCCAGCACAGCCGACACCAGCATGGCGATGTCCGCGCCGTGGGCGAGGCCGCCGCCGGAGGACGTGGCGATCGCGATCGTCAGGGCGACTCCGGCACATGAACCGATGTAGCGGAAGGTCTGCTGGGCGCCCGATCCCATCGCCGCCCGGGCGGCCGGGACGGACTCCACCGCGAGCAGCGGGAGTGCCGCGTTCAGCAGGCCGCTGCCGATGCCGGCCACCACGAGACCGGGGAGCAGCCGTACCCAGGAACCGGCGTCCAGCGAGCCCAGCATGGTCAGGACGCCCGCCGCGTGCAGCAGGAAGCCGATCGCTAGCTGCCATCGCGGCGGCACCCGGCCCGCGAGGCGCCGGACCTGGAGGGCCACCGCGAAGGACAGGCCGGACCAGAGGAGGAAGAGCCAGGCGGTGTCCATCGCGGACAGGCCGACCGTCTGCTGGAGGAGGGCCGGGAGGAAGCTGAACAGGCCGATCACCGCGAGACCCGTGAACAGGCCGCTGGAGGAGGACGCGAGGAACCGGCGGTGGCGCAGCAGGCCCAGGTCGATCATGGGGGTCCGGGCGCGCCGCTCCACCGCGACGAACCCGGCCAGCAGGACCACGAACGCCAGCAGCAACAGCGCGACCGGTGCCCGCAGCCAGCCGTCCCGGCCCAGTGTCAGCGCTGCCACCAGGGCGACCAGGGCGAGCCCGAAGGTCACGGCTCCGGCGAGGTCGGGGCGGCCGCCGCGCGGGGCCCGGGACTCGGTCAGGAGCCGTGCGGACAGGGCGGCCACGAGCACGGCCGCGGCGCCGAGAACGCCGTAGGACACCCGCCAGCTCGGCATCGCGCCGCTCAGCAGGGGGCCGACCGCGATGCCGCCGCTCACGAACGCGCCCCACACCCCGGTCGCGTGCAGGCGCCCTCTCGGCGAAGGGAACGCGTGGACGATCAGGCCGAGGCTGCTGGCGAGGAGCGCCGCGCTGGCCGCGCCCTGGGCGATGCGGGCCAGGGTGAACAGCCAGGTGGACGAGGTCAGCGCGCCGAGGGCCGTGGTGAGGCCCAGCGCCAGGGTGCCCGCGACGAAGATCCGGCGGCGCCCGTAGTCGTCGGCGAGGCTGCCGGCGACCAGGAGGAGGGCGGCGAGGCCGAGCGGGGTGCCGTTCAGGAGCCAGGCCTGGGCGGACAGCGGGGTGTGCAGGTCGGCGGCGACATCGGGGAGCGTGACCATCGGAGCCGTGTACGTCATCAGGGCCACGGCGGTGGCGGCGCTGGTCAGGGCCAGGGTCGCGGAAGGGCGCGGGGACGCTGGGGCCGGGGCGGCCGACACCTTCGCCTCCCTGAGAGTTCGTTCACTGAACCTAGTCATGCCGAGAACCGTAGCAGAGTAGGTTCGGTCATTGAACCTACTGCCGGAAAATGGTTACAGTGGCGCCATGGCACTGGGTAAGGACTACGCGACACAGCAATGCTCGATCGCCAGCGCGCTGGAGATCGTCGGCGAACGCTGGACCCTCCTCGTCGTCCGCGACGCCCTCTACGGCGTCCGGCGCTACAACGACTTCCTCGTCCACCTCGGCATCCCGCGCGCGGTCCTCGCCGCCCGCCTCCAGATGCTCACCGAGGAGGGGATCCTCGAGAAGCGCCGCTACCAGGAGTCCCCGCCGCGCGACGAGTACGTCGTCACCGACCGCGCCATCGCCCTGTGGCCCGCCCTGCGCGCCCTCGGCCGCTGGGGCCGCGAGCACTACGGCAAGACCGTGCTGCGCACCTTCCAGCACACCGAGTGCGGCACCGAGATCGGCTCCTACGGCGAATGCCCCGCCTGCGCGAGGGTCGTACCGGTCGAGGAGGTGCTGATGCTGCCGGGCCCCGGACTCGATCCCCACCCGGCGGATCCGGTCAGCCGGGCCCTGCTCAAGCCGAAGAGGCTCTTGCAGCCCGTCGTGGTCGATCAGGTATAACCGGGGGAGGACCGACAACGACAACAGGGAGAGGGGGAGTGCCGTGATCCGCAGCTGGACCGGCGTGCGGCCCGCCGCCGTGCTCCTGCTCCTCGTCCTCGACGTCGTCCTGCTCGACACCGGCAGCCTCTCCGCCGCCGTCGCGCTCGCCGCGACCGCCGCGGCCGGCTCCGCCTTCGCCGCCTGCTCGCTGATCGCCTCGCGCTGCGCGCCCGCCGTACCGCCCACCCGGGTCCGTACGGCCATCCGCGACCGCGCCCGCCGCACGGCCTTCCTCCCGCAACGCGACCCCGACGCCAAGGGCCGCCCCCGCCCCCGAGCGCCCGGACACGCCCTCCCGGCGACCGTCGCGTAGGGACTCACTTCTCGTAAGGACACCCCGCGCGGGTCGTCATGCCGCCTCGCACCACTCCCGGCACGACGAGACCCCCCGGAGGGCTCACCCATGTCCGTCTTCGCTGATCTGGTCCAGCATCTCGCCGACCTGCTCCACCCCCTGTTCGGCGCCACCGCGGCCGCCGCCGCGATCGTCCTGTTCACCGCTTTCGTACGACTGCTCGTGCACCCCCTGTCCCGCGCCGCCGCCCGCGGTCAGAAGGCCCGCACCAGGCTCCAGCCGAAGATCGCCGAGCTGCGCACGAAGCACAAGGGCAACCCCGACAAGCTCCAGAAGGCGATGCTGGAACTGCACGCCGAGGAGAAGGTCTCACCGCTGACCGGCTGCCTGCCCGTGATGTTCCAGATGCCGGCGTTCTTCCTGCTCTACCACCTCTTCTCCAACACGACGATCGGCGGGAAGGCCAACGAACTGCTCGGCCACGAGCTGTTCGCCGCACCGCTCGGCGGGCGCTGGGCGGACGCGCTCGGGGACGGCGGGATGTTCCAGGGAGCGGGGCTCGTGTACGTCTGCCTGTTCGCGTTCGTGATCGTGGTGGCGACCTTCAACTACCGCCGCACGAAGCGGATGATGGCCGCGAACCCGGTCATGCCGGTGACGGACGGGCAGCCGGTGCCCGGGGCGGGCGCGATGAGCAAGGTGATGCCGTTCATGTCCTTCTTCACCCTCTTCACCGTGGCCGTGGTGCCCCTGGCGGCAGCGCTGTATGTGGTGACCAGTTCGACGTGGGCCGCGGTCGAGAGGGCGGCCCTCTACCGCTGACCGGTCCAGTCCGTGAACCAGGTATTGCGGACTGGACACTCAGCTTGGAGGATCGACCAGTCATCCGATGGCTGCACCCGTCGGCTGGCGCCCCGCAATCGAGGGAGATAGTGATCATGAAGCTGCTGCGAGTCGGTACGGCGGGAACGGAGACGCCCGCGCTGCTCGACGCCGACGGGGTCCTGCGGGACCTGTCCGGTGTCGTGGACGACATCGACGGGACGCTGCTCGCCGACGACGCGGCACTCGGCCGGGTCCGTTCGGCCGCGGAGGCCGGGGAACTGCCGGCGCTGGACGCCACGGGGCTGCGCGTCGGGCCGCCGATCGCCCGGATCGGGAAGATCGTCTGCATCGGGCTCAACTATCACGACCACGCGCGCGAGACGGGGGCCGAGCCGCCCGCCGAGCCGGTGATCTTCTTCAAGGCCGCGGACACGGTGGTGGGCCCTTACGACACGGTGCTGGTGCCCCGGCGGTCGGTGAAGACCGACTGGGAGGTCGAGCTGGCGGTCGTCATCGGGCGTACGGCCCGCTACCTGGAGTCCGCGGCGGAGGGGCTCGCCCATGTCGCCGGGTACGCGGTGGCGCACGACGTGTCCGAGCGGGAGTTCCAGATCGAGCGCGGGGGGACGTGGGACAAGGGGAAGAACTGCGAGACCTTCAATCCCCTGGGGCCCTGGCTGGTGACCGCGGACGAGGTTCCCGATCCGCAGAATCTGTCCCTGAAGCTGTGGGTCAACGGAGAGCAGAAGCAGAACGGCACGACCGCCGAGCAGATCTTCCCGGTCGGTGAAGTGGTGCGGTACGTCAGCCAGTTCATGACCCTGTACCCCGGAGACGTCATCAACACCGGCACACCGGCCGGGGTCGCGATGGGGGAGCCCGAGCCCAAGCCCTATCTCCGGTCCGGGGATGTGGTGGAACTGGAGATCTCGGGGCTCGGGCGTCAGCGCCAGGAGTTCAAGGACGCGTAGGCGCTCCGCTGGGAGAGCCGGGGACTGCGCGTTGTCCGGCGACCGCGGGCCGTCTGCGGCCTGTCGCGCCCACGCGGCGGAGCCGCACATGGACACAGTCCCGCGCCCCTGGGTGGGTCCAGTCACCCCAGTAGCGACGCCAGCCTGCGCCAGGCCTGCCTCGGGAGGTCGTAGCGCGGGCCTCCGTCCACGATCTGCAGGGCCACATGGTCCGCGCCCGCCTCGATGAACTCGTCGATACGGGCGCGGATCTTCTCGTCCGTGCCCCAGGCGTAGACCGCGTCGACCAGGCGGTCGCTGCCGCCGTCCTTCAGGTCGTCCTCCGTGAAGCCGTTGCGGAGGAAGTTGTTGGTGTAGTTGGGCAGGCCCAGGTAGATGGCGAGGTAGTCGCGGGCCACGCTGCGGGCCTTGGTGGGGTCGGATTCGAGGACGACCTTCAGCTCCGGTGCCAACAGGGGTGCCTCGCCCAGCAGTTCGCGGGACCGTGCCGTCTGCTCCGCGGTGATCAGATACGGGATCGAGCCGGCCGCGCGGTCCCGGGCCAGCGCGATGGTTTTGGGGCCCAGCGCGGCCAGCACGCGGCTTTCGGCAGGGACTCCCGCCTCGTCCAGGGCGTCCAGGTAGGCCACCAGGGCCGAGTACGGGCGCCGGTACTGGTCGGCGAGCTTGGCGTGGCTGACGCCCAGGCCCAGGACGAAACGGCCGGGGTGGGCGGCGTTCAGGTCGGTGAAGCTCGCGGCGGCGGACTCCGGTTCGTGGTCCCAGATGCTCTGGATGCTGGTGCCGACGGCGATCCGGGAGGTCGCCTCGAGCAGCGGGGCGGCGTTGGCGGCCGAACTGCTGCCGCCCAGCCAGATCGCGCCGAACCCGAGTTCCGCCAACTCGGCGGCGGCCTCGGCGCGTTCGCCCCGCTGGGACGGGTCCTCCGAACGCAGGCCGCCGCCGTTCCAGATGCCGTACTTTCCGATGGTCTCCTTCATGGCAGGTGCCAACGTGGGAGGCCCCGGCGATAATTCCTGTCCCGGACTATCGGTCCTTGCTCAGGAACTCCTCCAGCACCTCGACCACGAAACGGTGGTCCTGGAGCTGGGGCAGGCCCGAGACCGTCACCGTGCCGACGACGCCCACGCCCTCCACCGTGATGGGGAAGGAGCCGCCGTGGGCCGCGTACTCGTCCGGGTCCAGCCGCGAGGACTCCTCGAAGGTGCTGCCCTTGGCGCGGAAGCGGGCACCGACCAGGTAGGAGGCGGAGCCGTAGCGCTCCACGACCCGGCGCTTGCGGTCGATCCAGGCGTCGTTGTCCGGGGTGGAGCCCGGCAGGGCGGCGTGGAAGAGCTGCTGGCCGCCGCGGTGGATGTCGATGGCCACCGGCGCCTGCCGCTCCCGGGCCAGCTCGACCAGCAGGGATCCCAGCGCCCACGCGTCGTCGTACGTGAACTGCCGGAAGACCAGGCGGCGTTCCTGCGCCTCGAGCTCCTCAAGGGGCGGGGTCAGTTCCGGATGGAACTTCGGGGTCAGCTCGGTGTTGTGCGTCACAGCTCCACCGCCACTCCGTCGTGGGCCGAACGGCGCGCCGCCTCCAGTACGTCGAGGGCGGCGGCCGCCTCCAGTGCGGGCACCGGGTTGGTGCCGGCGCCGGTAAGGGCCCTGGCCACGGCCGCATAGTAAGCGGGGTAGTCGCCGGAAAGGGTGGGGACGGGGCTGCCGCCGCCCGTCACGGGGGACTCGCCCGAGCCGAGCCGGCCCCACAGCGACTCCGGCTCCCGGCCCCAGCCGGCCGCCGCGTTGGGGCGCTCGCCCTCCCGCAGCGCGGCCTCCTGCGGGTCGAGGCCGTACTTCACATAGCCCGCCTTGGAGCCCAGCACCCGGAAACGGGGGCCGAGTTGGGCGGTGGTGGCGGAGACGTAGAGGTGGGAGCGGACGCCGCTCGCGTGGGTGATCGCGATGAACGTGTCGTCGTCGACCTCGGCGCCCGGGCGGCGGACGTCCGCCTCCGCGTACACGGAGGCGGCGGGTCCGAACAGGGTCAGGGCCTGGTCGACGACGTGGCTGCCGAGGTCGTAGAGAAGACCTCCGACCTCTGCGGGGTCGCCGGACTCGCGCCAGCCGCCCTTGGGCTGCGGCCGCCACCGCTCGAAACGGGACTCGAAGCGCCATACGTCGCCCAGTTCGCCCTCGTCGAGGAGCTTGCGGAGGGTCAGGAAGTCGTTGTCCCAGCGCCGGTTCTGGAAGACGGAGAGGAGCACGCCGCGCTCCTCGGCCAGCGCCGCCAGCTCCCGCGCCTCGGCCGCCGTACCTGCGATCGGCTTGTCGACCACGACCGGCAGGCCCGCCTTCAGGGCGGTGGTGGCGAGCGGGACGTGCGTCTTGTTGGGCGACGCGATGACGATGAGGTCCAGGTCGGCGGCGCGGGCGAACAGCTCGTCGGCGCCCGCGACCGTACGCACGTCCGGGAACTCGGCGCGGGCCTGTTCCTGCCGCTCGGGGTTCGAGGTGACCACCGTGTCGAGGGTGAGGCCCTCGGTGGCGGCGATCAGCGGGGCGTGGAAGACGGAGCCCGCGAGGCCGTAGCCGACGAGGCCCACGCGGAGGTCAGCAGCAGTCATGCCTCCCACTTTGGCAACGCTGTTGCCAAAGTGCAAGCGTGGCGGAGAATGGCAGACGTGAACAGGACGAACGGCGGCGCCAACCTCCTGGCCCTGCGCAGCCACAACACCGCGCTCGTGCTCGACCTGCTGCGGGGCGCGGGCGCAGAGGGAATCAGCCGGCTGGAACTCGCCGACCGCACGGGCCTCACCCCCCAGGCCGTCAGCAAGATCACCGCCCGGCTCCGGGAGGAGGGCCTCGCGGTGGAGGCGGGACACCGCGCCTCGACGGGCGGCAAGCGGCGGACGGTACTGCGACTGGTGCCGGGCGCGGGCCACGCGGTGGGCGTCCACCTGGACCGGGACGCACTGCGGGCCGTGCTGGTGGACCTGGCGGGAACGGTGGTGGCCGAGCGCTGCGCCGCGCTGGACCTGGGCGCGGGGGCGGAGGCTGTCGTGGCGGTGGTCGCGGGGCAGGTGGAGGCGCTGGCGAAGGGGGTGCGGGCAGGGGACGGGACGGGGGCCGCTGGGCAGGACACGGGTGCATCCACCGGCGCCGCGGGGTTGCCGGGCGGTGGGTCGGCGTCGGTGGAGGGGGTTCAGGGTCCGGGTGAGGTGGGGGCGGCCGGTGCGGACACGCGGTCATCCACCGGTACCCCGGAGCTCCCCGCCGAGTTCCTCCCCGCCCTCCTCGGTGTCGGCGTCGCCCTTCCCGGTCCCCTCGACCACAGCCGGGGTGTGCTGCACCGCGTCACCGGCTTCCCCGAGTGGGACGGCTTTCCGCTGCGGGACGCGCTCGCGCGGCGGCTCGGGGTGCCCGTGGTCGTCGACAAGGACACCAACGCGGCCGCGCTGGGGCTCGCGGTCGCGGGGGAGCGCGGGTCGTTCGCGTATCTGCATCTCGGTACGGGCCTCGGCGCCGGGCTCGTCATCGACGGGGCCGTGCACCGGGGTGCGCGGACCGGGGCAGGGGAGTTCGGACACCAGGTCGTCCAGCTCGACGGGCCGCCCTGCGGATGCGGTGACAGGGGCTGCGTCGAGGCGCTGTGCCTGGCGGCGGTGGCCCGCGGCAACCTCGCCGAAGCGGCACGGGTCCTCGGCATCGCGACCGGCAACCTCGTCGCCCTGCTCGACATCGACGTGGTCCTGCTGGGCGGCCGTACCATCGCCACCGCCCCGGACGCGTTCCTCCGAGGGGTCGCGGCCGTCCTCGACGAACGCGCCCGGCGCGCAGGCGAGGAGCCGGTCCCCGTACGAGCCGCGCCCGGCGAGGTCGCCGACGGGGCGGCGCAGCTCGTGCTGGGCCCGCTGTTCGGACGAGCCGACGCCTGACGTCCGCTGATCGAGGGGACTTCCGGGACCTCACGGAGCGGCATCCCCGGCCGGCCGCCCGCGCCCGACAGGGTCATGTGTTCATGCGACGGTATGTGCACGCCTATACGCCAGCCCTCCTCGGCCTCGCGGCGGCAGCCGCCCTGTTCCCCGCACCCCCGGCGGCGGCCTTCCGGGCCCCCGCCACTCCCACCCCCGTGGTCCGCGTCGGTGACTCCTGCGCCCCCACCGGCCGCGTCTTCCCCCTCACCACCCGCATCCACGGCGGTCCCGCCGTCTATGAGGCCGGTGGCGGCTACAGCATCTGGTACCTGGACCTCACCAACACGACCCGGCGCACCTGCGCAGCAGTCCACCCCGTCGTCGTCCTCGTCGACGAGCGACACGTCCTGAAGCCCTCCCAGCCCCGCCTGGAGTTCTACGACGGCCCCCGCACCCGCGCCGTCCGCTTCGAGAGCACCGACGAGGACGAACTCGTCGGGGCTTTCGGAGGAGCCGGGTTCACCGTCGGCCCCGGAAAGACCGTCACCGTGAAGGTCCGGCTCGCGCTCACCCCGGACGCCGTGCCGAACGAGGTCACCGTCAACGCGGCCGTCGTCCAGCGGCACGGTGATGACGGCGACTGGGTGGGGCAGTCCAACGACTACCGCTTCGGCATCGGCACCGGCACCGGCACCAGCACTGGCGCCGGCATCGACACCGATCCGAGCCCGAGCCCGAGCTCGAGCCCGCACCCCGACCCGGCCACCCCGGAAGGCCTCCCCTTCACGGACGCGGTCGAGGAACTCGCCAGCACCGGCCCCGGCGTGGCCGCCGCCCTCGCGGCCGTCTCCCTCCTCCTGGTCACGGTGGGCGCGATCCTGCGAGCCCGCGGCCGCCGTTGACCCCGAACCTTCCGAGACCTGTCCCGAACTGGCCATTCCCCCAAGATCCGGCCACTGTCTAGGCTGGGGCCGACGCAGCACGGCGTACACGCGTACGGCAGGAGACCCCGCACATGGCAGACCGCAAGCCCATCGATTCGTGGCTCACCGACATGGACGGTGTGCTCATCCACGAGGGCGTGCCGATCCCCGGCGCCGACGCCTTCCTGAAGAAGCTCCGCGAGTCCGGCAAGCCCTTCCTGGTGCTGACCAACAACTCCATCTACACCCCGCGCGACCTGCACGCCCGCCTGCGCCGCATGGGCCTGGACGTTCCGATCGAGAACATCTGGACCTCCGCCCTGGCCACCGCCCAGTTCCTGGACGACCAGCGGCCCGAGGGCACGGCGTACGTCATCGGCGAGGCGGGTCTGACCACAGCGCTGCACGACATCGGCTACATCCTCACCGACCACGAGCCCGACTACGTCGTTCTCGGGGAGACCCGCACCTACTCCTTCGAGGCCATGACCAAGGCGGTCCGGCTCATCAACGACGGCGCCCGTTTCATCTGCACCAACCCCGACGAGACCGGCCCCTCCGCGGAGGGCGCGCTGCCGGCCACCGGCGCCGTCGCCGCCCTGATCACCAAGGCGACCGGCAAGCAGCCGTACTTCGCGGGCAAGCCCAACCCGCTGATGATGCGCACCGGACTCAACACCATCGGCGCGCACTCCGAGACCAGCGCGATGATCGGCGACCGCATGGACACCGACGTCCTGGCCGGCATGGAGGCCGGCATGCAGACCTTCCTGGTGCTCACCGGCCTGACCCGCCCCGAGCAGGTCGAGGCCTTCCCGTACCGGCCCTCGAAGGTCGTGGACTCCATCGCGGACCTCGTCGACCGGATCTGAGGCGGACCCGAACGGAGCACACGGCACCTCCTCCGGGATGCGGACCCGGGCCTCCCGGGAGACCCTCCAGGTATCTGGAGGTTCACGATGGGTTCAGTACGCCTCACTCTCTGTACCGTTGTTCTGGCTGTCGCCGCCTTCGCCCCGGCCGCGCAGGCGGCGGACGGCGGCAGCGTCTCGGTGACTCCCTCCTCCCCGGCCGCCGGCGCCGACCTCACGCTGCGGGTGACCGGCTGCGCGGGGAAGACGGCCACCGCCGCCTCGGCCGCGTTCGTCGCGGACGCCCGGCTGACGGGGGCCGACGGCAGCCTCGCCGGCGAGACCCGCGTCCGCTCCTCGATCGAACCGGGCCCCTACGACGTGGAGATCACCTGCGCCGACTTCCAGGTGAAGGGCCGCATCACGGTCGTAACGGCAAAGGGCGCCACCGCCTCCGCGAACGCCCTCGCGACCCCTGTCGCCCCGGTGAACGCGGGCGGCGGCTGGACCGCCACCCACCTCTCCGCCATGGAGCCCCAACCCACCGGACCCGGCACCGGGCAGGCCGTGACCGGCCTGGTGCTCGCCGGGGTCGCGGCGGTCGCCGTAGTGCTGCGCCGCAGCCGCCGGAGTCGGGAGACGGGCTGACCGCAGATGTCCGACCGTTTCTCCGACCCGGAAGGCGGCCCCGCCCACCGCGAACACGTCTCCGGGACCGGACGGCTGCTGGCCGGCGTGACCTGGGCGGTGCTGCTGCTCGGGCTGTGGCTGTGGGGCCGCGAGGTGACCGACGTACGGCACGGCATGTCCGCGCCGACCACCGGTGACGTGGCCGCGGTCGGGCGCCTGCCCGGGGCCGTCGAACTGCCGCCCGCCGCAAGGCCCTTGAAGGGAGCACGGCCGCAGCGCCTCGATATCCCGGACCTCGGGGTCCAGGCGCCCGTGGTGACCCGCGGACTGGACGCGAAGGGCGCCCTCGACCCGCCGCCCTTCGGCCGGCCCGGAATCGTCGGCTGGTACGCGGCCGGCGCGAAACCGGGGGCCGCCGGGACCGCGCTGATGGTGGGACACGTCGACACCGAGACCCGGCCCGCGGTGTTCTACCGGATCAGCACCCTGAAGCCGGGCGAGACGGTCCGGGTGATCCGCGACGACGGCAGGGTCGCCGAGTTCACCGTCGACGACGTACGGGTCGTCAGCCGTGAGAGCTTCGACGCCCGCCAGGCCTACGGCCCCCGCGAGTCGGGCCGCGCCGAACTGCGCCTGATCACCTGCGGCGGCACCTTCGACCGGGCGACCCGCAGCTACACGGCGAACGTGATCGTCTCGGCGTATCTGACGGGGACGGGCCTGTAGAACCCGGGAGGCAGCACCTGGCCCGGTCGGCGACCCGCTCCCCCGAAGTCGCCGACCGGGCTGGTCCTCGACCACGCACGCTCGGGCTGCGGGAGTAACCCGACGACGGCGCGGGAGGCCTGGGAGGCACGGTGGGTGCTGACTGCGGCCAGGGGGCTGGGGCCGTGTCCGTATGAGGCGACTCTAGAACGTACGAGCGCCCGGGCCTAGAGGCCGATGGACGCCAAGTACCGTGCTCGTGGCTCGGGGACACCCGATCCGGCGACGGACGACACCGCCCCGTGCACACCAGAGCGATGTGCACGGGCATCGGACCGTCCAGGCCGACCGGCGTGCCCCCGGGCGCGAGGGACCCCGCCCTCCCCTTCCCGGACCACGCACACGATGCGTGCCGCCGGACCGCGGAGCGAAAGCGGGCGACCAGAACGCCCAACACCGTTCGGGGCGTTCGGCTGAGCATGAACCCTGGCAACAGGAATCACTCCCGCTCAGCCCCTAGGAACGGTGTAACGGCTCGTGGACAAGGCTTCGGCGACCTCGTGGGCGGCGCGACGGGTGTGTCACGATTGAGACTTTCCACGGTGCACCCAGGGGGGAATTGGATGTACGTCAGCAGGGGGGCCAGGAGGGCGACCCGCGCACGGGTTTCCGCGGCGGTGCTGGGGGCGGCACTGCTGCTCGCCGCGTGTTCGTCCTCGGGAGAAGGAGACAAAGGGGGCGAAGGCGACAAGGTCGGTGCCGGAATCACCCAGCAGCCCAAGGAGGCCGACCCGTTCTGGGTCAACCCGGACGGCAACGCGGCCAAGCAGGTCGCGGCGTATGTGAAGAGCGGCAAGGACGACGAGGCCGAACAGATCCGCAAGATCGCCCAGCAGCCGACCGGCGAGTGGATCGGTCCGGAGAACCCGGAGCAGGAGGCACGCGGCTTCACCGAGGCCGCGGACAAGGCCGGCCGTACGGCCCTTCTGGTCCTCTACAACATCCCGCACCGCGACTGCGGCCAGTACTCCCAGGGCGGCGCCGCCGACGGCAACGCCTACCGGACCTGGATCGACGGTGTGGCGGCGGGCATCGGTGACCGCTCGGCGACGGTGATCCTCGAACCGGACGCGGTTCTGCACCTGGTCGACGGCTGCACCAAGGAGGAGTTCCACGAGGAACGCTACGACCTGCTCACCGGCGCCATCGAGAAGCTCAAGTCCCTGAAGGACACGAAGGTCTACCTGGACGCGGGCAACGCGGGCTGGGGCCACCCCGACGAGATCTTCGAGCCCTTGAAGTGGGCCGGCGTCGCCAAGGCCGACGGCTTCTCGGTGAACGTCTCCAACTTCTACTCCACCAAGGACTCCATCGCCTACGGCAAGCAGCTCTCCGCCAAGGTGGGCAACAAACACTTCGTGATCGACACCAGCCGCAACGGCAACGGCCCGTACAAGGGCGGCGACGAGAACGAACGCTGGTGCAACCCACCGGGCAGAGCGCTGGGGGAGACGCCGACGACACAGACGGCGGACCCGCTGGTGGACGCCTACCTGTGGGTCAAGCGCCCGGGAGAGTCGGACGGCGAGTGCAAGGGCGGCCCGAAGGCGGGTCAGTGGTGGCCTCAGTACGCGTTGAAACTGGCGCGAGGGTCGGACACCTAGGGACGCGACCAGCCCAAAAAAACGCTCCCGCACCCAAAAGCAAAGGTGCGGGAGCGTTTTTGGTATTACGGCACTCGAACCCACTGTGCCTTGGACGGCGTCCCCTGATCGTCATCGACGAACAGCATGTACCACCCGGACTGCACCAGATTCTTGTTCTCCGGCACAGTCACCTTCACCTTGTCCCCGGAGACCGTGAACTTCAGCTCGATGGACCGCTGATCCACATCGGTCACATGAGTGGAAGCGCTGGGCCGCATCAACCGCACCTTCTTGATCACAGAAGCCTGCGGAGAGGTGAACGTCCCGGAGGCACCCCGAGCGATCGTCTGCGGCCCCCCGGACAGCGAAGGCCGCGAATCCCGGTACAGATAGGGCGGCGTATAGATCTCGATCCGCTGCTCAAAGACACCCGGCTTGGTGTTCGCCTTGTCCCCGTACAGCGAGTCCGACCCGAAGAACATCACCCGCCCGTCCGGCAACAGCAGCGACCCGGAGTGGTAGTTGCGCCCCACGAGAGGGTCGGCCACCGACTCGAACGTGTTGGTGTCGGGGTGGTACAGCCGAGCCTGAAGGATGTTGGAGTCACCGCGTCCGCGATAGTCCTCCGACCCCCCGGACACCAGCACGCTGTCGTCGGGAAGGATCGACGCCTGCGGATACCGCGTCCCCTTCTCCAGCGTCGGCCCGTCCACGAACTTCGGGCTGTCCGCCTTCATGTCCACGATCCGCGTCCGGTTGCTGGACAGCTTGGACTCGCCGACCCCGCCGCCTCCGATCACCATGAACTTCTCGTCCTGTGCCGGCGGCAGCAGTACGGTCCCGGAGGTCTCCATCTCGTTGGCGTCGCTGAGCCCGGGGATCTTCGTGAACTTGTTGGTGTCCACGTCCCAGATGCCCGGCACCCGGCCCACGTTGTCCGGCCCGTACCCCGCGTTCGACCCCGAGTAGAAGACCTTTCCGTTCTGCATGAGGAACAGCGCCGGGTACGTCGGGAACTGACGGACCTTCGGCAGGTACGTCCACTTCTTGGTCTTCGGGTCGAAGACCTCGTTCTTGCCCGGCACCAGCTGCCCGATGTCGTCGAGCCCGGAGACACTGAGGACCTTCCCGTCGCTCAGGGTCGTGAGCGTCGGATACCAGCGTGCCTCCTTCATCGGGTCGACCTTGATGTACTTCTCGGCGACCGGGTCGAACTCGAAGGCGTCCCGGATCCCCTGGAAGTCCTTCTTGTCGAGCGCGATCTTCTGCGCGATGCCGTAGGTGTTACGGGCATCGGCCCCGGTCAGACCCTGGATCCGGTAGTTGTCCTGGGTACCCGTCTGATACTTGGCACCGCTCTTCTGCGCCTCGACGTAGATACGCCCGAGGCCGGGGTCGTTGCGCAGGAACTTCCCGGTCTTCTTGTCGAAGACCTTCGTCGCCCGCTCCACGACGACCGGGTCCTTGGAGACGAAGGTCTTGCCGTTCTCCTTGCCGGTGAACTTGGTGCCCGCCGGCAAGGTGATCGGCTGGTCCGGGTTCTCGTTGTGGACGATCATCAGGCCGCCGGCCTTGGTGACGTCACCCTTGAGCTTCTCGTACCGCTTGGTGCCACCGGCGATCAGCAGATTGCCGTTCGCGAGCTGGGTGTGCCCGGTGCAGAACAGGTCCTTCGGTGTCGGCACCTTCTTGATCGTGCCCTTGACCGGGTCCCAGATCCGGGTGTCGAACTTCTTCGCGTCGAAGTTGTCCTGGTTGTTGCCCGAGCCCGCCACCAGCAGCACCTTCCCGGTGCGCAGCAGCGCCGCGTGGATGGTGTTCTGCCGGTACTTCTCGGGGAAGTCGACGATCTCCCACTTGCCGTTCTCGGCTTTGTACTCGGGCTTGTTGATCTGGTACTGGTGGTATTTCTCCGTCCCGAAGCGGTACAGCCACGGGCCGTTCATCCCGGCCAGCGCGAGCACCACCGCCGTACCGATCGCGAGTCGACGGGCGCGGCGGCGGCCTGCACGGTCGTTCATTCCTTACGTCCCCCAAGTCCACCAAGGGCGATCTGCATGGTCTGGTCGTTGCCCCCGTCGCCTGCGGTGCCCGGGTTGGAGGCGGCGGCCCAGGTCGGCTTGTGGGCCGGGGCGTGCGGGGCCGGGGCCTGCTGGGCAGGCAGCGGCTGCGGCTGGTACTGCGCCGGAATCTGAGCCGGAATCACCGGCCCCTGGGGCTCCTCGGCGGTCGCGGCGGGTTTCTTCTTCGCCTGTCGCAGCATGTGCCGCCAGGTGAAGATCGGTGTCGCGGTGATCAGCATGGCGAAGGTCGCCCAGATGATCATCGCGGGGTGCGAGTGCCCGAGGGCGACACCGGCACCGATCGAGCCACCGAAGATCAGGATGAAGTACCAGTGGTAGCGGAAGGTCGCGAACCACCGGTCGGGGCTGGCCGAGTCGCCCTTGGGCGTCACCACGAACTTGCTCTTGCGCCGCAGCAGCGAGTCGACCAGCGCCTTCGCGTACAGCGGGGCGGACAGCGCCGACATCACCATGCCCGCGACACCGCCGGAGCCCTCGGGCTCGTGCGGGGAGACGTTGTGGCGGCGGTTCCAGATGTACAGGCCGATCTGGAGCGCGGAGGCGTTGCCGTAGAGCATCAGCCACACGGTCGGGTCGATGTTCACACCCGAGGCGCCCAGGCCCAGGAACAGCGCGCAGCTCAGGGCCGCGAGGATCCAGTTGAGGGCGGACATCGGGTAGAAGATGATCATCATCGTGTAGTTGAAGAGCTTGCTCGGCGGCAGCGAGTACCAGCCCTTCCAGTACTGCTTGAGGATCGTCTCGTACGTCCCGCGCGACCAGCGCATCTGCTGGGTGAAGAAGTCGGTCCAGGCGCTGGGGCCCTCACCGACCGCGAGCACGTCCGGGGTGTAGACCGAGCGCCACTTCCTGCCGGTCGCGGGGTTCTTGGCGCGGTGGATCTCGAAGCCGGTGGCCATGTCCTCGGTGATCGAGTCGTACAGCCCGCCGATCTGCTTCAGCGCCTTGATCCGTACGGCGTTGGAGGTGCCCACGAACATCGGGGCGCCGTACTTGTTGCCGGCGCGCTGGATCAGCGCGTGGAAGAGGAACTGCTGGGACTCGGCGGCCTTGGTGACGAAGTTGTCGTAGTTGCCGTAGACCTGCGGGCCGATCACGAAGCCGATGTCCGGGTCGCGGAAGTAGCCGAGCATCCGCTCCAGGTAGTTGGGCAGCGGCACGTGGTCGGTGTCCACGGAGGCGAAGTAGTCGTACTGGTCGCCGTGCGCGTCCAGCCAGGCGTTGTAGTTGCCGTGCTTGGTCTTGGCGCGGTGCGGGCCCTTGGGCCGGTTCCACTTCTCGACGCCCTTGCGGGAGAAGTGGTGCACGCCGAGCCGGGCGCACACCTCCTTGACCGCGGGGTCGTCGCCCTCGTCCAGGAGCCAGACGTGCATGAGGCCGCGGTGGCGGATCTTCACCGCGGCTTCCAGTGTCTTCGTCACCATCTCCAGCGGCTCCTTGCCGGGCACGAAGGAGGTGAGGAAGGCGACTCTGGTGCCGGTTTCGGGCACCACCGGGATCGGGTCGCGGGCGACCAGGGTGGCGTGCGCGTTGGACAGGACGTTCATGCAGCGGAAGAACTCGATCAGGCCGATCGAGACCAGCATGACGATGTCCAGCGCCGGCAGCCAGGAGAAGGCCGGGTACTCCCGCTCGGTCCAGTGCTCGGGCTGCAGCAGCCAGGCCAGCAGGACCAGTGAGAGCAGCGGCGCCGCGGCGAGCATCAGGGCGACCCGGATGCGGTGCGGTTCCTGCGAGATCAGCGAGCGGTACTGCACCTTGTAGGGCCGGCCCGGATCGGGCTGCGTGAGGGGGCCGGCCAGTCTGCTGTAGTGCTCGTAGTCGTATTTCGGAAGCGTCTTCTTTATCCGGCGCAGTGTGCCGGTCCGATGCGAAGGCAGCCTGAGCTGAGTGGTGTCGGACGGGTCGAAGTTCTGCCGGGCGCCCGTCGGCGTCGACGTCATGAGTCATCCCCCCACACGCGGACGAGCCGCGTGTCGTCGTTTCCTTACGCCTGCTCTGGTCCCCCTCGACCTTCACAGACGTATCAGTGGTGGGCCGCAGTCACCACAATCTTCACAGCATTAGACAGGTAACAGCGACCTTCCGGTTGCAGACGCCCCCCTCGGCGTCCTCCGAAGCGGGGCCCCTTTCCCCGCAACACCGGCAACCGGATCCTTGCCCCCCAACTGCCGCGTATCCGCAGCATCTTGAAAAACCAGGGTTCTACGGTGCTCATCATGATCGCAAGATGCGAAACGCGGTGTTTACCGGTCATACGCGATCAATGTGGCGCCTGTCATACAAGAAGGCCCCTCGCCCAGGCGAGGGGCCTCCCATGTCGGTGCGCCGCCAGGGCCTCGAGCCCCGGACCCGCTGATGCTGCGTCTTCCCGGGGGATGACCCCCCGGGCCCCCAGCCACCCCTGTCGAACCCCGGTCGCCCTGGTGTGCCGGGGCAACTCGCCCAAGCATGTCAGGCCCCCCGCTTTCGTGGGGGGCCTGGCATCGTCGGTGCGCCGCCAGGGACTCGAACCCCGGACCCGCTGATTAAGAGTCAGCTGCTCTAACCAACTGAGCTAGCGGCGCCTGCTGACCTGCAGAACTCTACCGGAAGCGGGAGGGTGCTCCGGACCCCGGTACATCGTTCGGACCGTCAGCATGCGCGTCCGGGCGACAGTTGAGAAACTGACGAATGTGCACAGTTGCGGACATATCTACCTGGAGCGTGAGGGGCGTCGCATGGGGACTCCGGTATTCGAGGAAATCGATCCCGCGAGCGACTGCGACTGCCCTGGATGCGTCCACTGGCGTCGCGTTCTCCCACGTTCGACCGGCGGTCACCCGGCCGCCACCCGAGTCGTGATCCTGGCCGCCGCGGCCTCCACCGCCTTCGGCGCGGTCCACGCGGCCCCGGCCTTCGCCGCCCCCCAAGATCCCGCCCGCCCCGGCGTTCCCGGCGTTCCCGCGGGTGACGAGCCCGACACCCCGCAGGGCGGCAAGGCTCCGCTGGACGACCCCCGCGGCAGGCCGGCGGTCGTCAAGGCGACGACCATCACCCGCGCCGACATCATCAGACGGGCCAAGCAGTGGGTCGCCGCGAAGGTGCCGTACAGCATGTCCGAGTACTGGAGCGACGGCTACCGTCAGGACTGCTCGGGCTTCGTGTCCATGGCCTGGAACCTGCCGGGCAACGAGTGGACCGGCAGCCTCGGCCAGTACGGGATCAAGATCGCCAAGGACGACCTGCAACCCGGCGACATCCTGCTCTTCCACAACACGGACAACCCCGAGCAGGGCTCCCACGTTGTCATCTTCGGCGGCTGGACGGACTACACGCGCACCTACTACGTCGCCTACGAGGAGGCCCGCCCGCACGCCCGCGAGCAGGCCACCCCGTACGCCTACTGGAGCAACTCGGACCGATACGTCGCCTACCGGTATAAGGGGCTCGCGGACGGCACCGCGGGCGCCGGGACGGATCCCGCCGAGCCCGACAACGCCAAGCCGGGCTCACCGGCCGTGACGCCCTACCCGGGGAGTGCCTACTTCGGGCCCGGGGCCCACAACAAGTACGTCACCCAGCTCGGGCGGATGCTCGTCGCACGCGGCGCCGGGCGCTACTACACCTCCGGTCCCGGACCCCGCTGGGCGGACGCGGACCGCAGGGCCACCCAGGCGTTCCAGCAGGCGCAGGGGTGGCGGGGCAAGGACGCGGACGGGCTGCCCAGGGCGCGGACCTGGACGCTGCTGGTGACGGGCGGCGGCAAGGACATCGAGGCGGGCGGTCGGACGAGGGCGGCGGGTCTGCAGGCGCCTTCCTCGCACGGCGTTCCCGGTTACCCGGGGCGTGCGATGTTCCGCCCCGGGGCGACCAACAAGTACGTCACCCAGCTCGGCAGACAGCTGGTGAAAAAAGGGTTCGGCAAGTACTACACGACCAGGCCGGGACCGCGCTGGGGCGAGCCGGACCGGCGGGGCGTCGAGGCCTTCCAGCGTGCCCAGGGCTGGCGGGGCGGCGCGGCGGACGGCTATCCGGGGCCGGAGACCTGGCGGCGGCTCTTCTCGTAGTCACCCGACGCGTCATCACCCGGCGCGTCATCTCGTCATCACCTGGCTCGTCATCACCTGGCGGTCATCACCTGTTGTGACGCATCTGGCGCGGAGGCTGGAGGCACCCATGAGCGCGACCACTTCACACACCCCCGAGTCCGAGGGGCCGTCACGGCCCGCCCGGCTCATCCAGAACGAGGCGACCACCGAGATCCCCGTCCATCTGCTCTTCCGCGACGACCCGGACCCGGTGTCGGTCCCGCTGAGGCCCGCGGTGGTGGCACGCCGGCAGGGCACCGGGGAGCAGCCCCGCCTGCGCAGAACCGGCCAGGCCACCCCGCGTCCCGCCCCCGACGTCGACCCCGGGCTGGCCGAGCGCCCCGCGCGGGTGCTGCCGGGCTCGGCGGGCGTTCTCGCCGGCGCCTGCGGACTGGCCGGGTGCGCGGTCACCTCATGGTGGGCGGGGCTGCTGCCGCCGCTCGCCTTGAAGGCTCTCAGGATCCCGGAGTTCGCGGGCGCGGGCCTCGGCCCGGCGCAGTGGGCGGCGTACGCGGGAGCCGGTGCCCTCGGCCTGTTCGGTTTCGGCGGACTGGCCTGCGGTCGTACCGGGCGCGCCTGGGTGCTCGGGATGTTCGGCCGCTACCGGGGGACCGTCCGGCGCACCGGCCTGATGTGGGTCAACCCGCTGCTGCTGCGCCGCCGGGTCGACGTGCGGCTGCGGCACTGGCGCGGCGAGCCGATGCCGGCCGCCGACGCGAGCGGGGTCGCGCTGCGGGTCGTCGTCCTCGTGGTGTGGCGGGTGCGGGACACCGCGCGGGCCACGCTGGGCGTCGACGACCACGAGAGGTTTCTGCGCGAGTGCGTGGAGGCCGCGCTCGCCCGGGTCCCGGTGGAGGCGCCGGGCTCCGGCCGCGGCTCGGTCGACGCGGCGGGGGAGGCGCTGACCCGGCTGGTGGCCGCGGAGACCGCGCCCGTCGGCGTCGAGGTCTTCTCGGTCCAGCCGCTGCGCGTCGAGTACGCCCCCGAGGTCGCCGCGGCGATGCACCGCCGCCGCATCGCCGCGCTGGACGCCCAGCACCGGGCCACCATGCTCACCTCGGTCGTGGACTCGGTGGAGGACACCGTGACCCGGCTGACCATGCGGGGCCTGGTGGAACTGGACGACTACGAACGCAAGGCGCTGGTGAAGGACTTGACGGTGGCGTTCTGCGCGGGGCGTGGCGAACAGGGCGCGTGATTGGTATGGACATGGTCAACGCACGGTAATAATCTGGGACTTGGTCTAGACCTGCAAGCTCACTGAACTTCCCCCACGTTCTCCAGGAGCGGCAGCATGCGCAAAAAGACCAAGTGGTACGCCGCCGTGGTGGGCCTCGCCACCACCGGAGCCGTCGTGCTCTCCTCCGGCGGCGCCAGCAGCCACGGCTACACCGACCTCCCCATCAGCAGGCAGAAGCTCTGCCAGAACGGCACCGTGACGAACTGCGGCGACATCCAGTGGGAGCCGCAGAGCGTCGAGGGCCCCAAGGGCTTCCCGGCCGGCGGTCCGGCCGACGGCCAGATATGCAACGGCGGCGTGAGCCGCTTCAGCCAGCTCAGCGCGCCGAGGACGCCGTCCGGCAGCGCCTGGCCGGCGACCAAGGTGACGGGCGGCCAGAGCTACACCTTCCGCTGGCAGTTCACCGCCATGCACGCGACGACCGACTTCAAGTACTACGTCACCAAGGCGGGCTGGAACCAGAACCACAACCTGGCCCGCTCCGACCTCAACCTCACCCCGTTCCTGACCGTCCCCTACAACGGCCAGCGACCTCCCTCGACCCTCTCCCACAGCGGCACCCTGCCGTCCGGGCTCAGCGGACGGCATGTGATCGTCGCGGTGTGGACGATCGCCGACACGACGAACGCCTTCTACGCCTGCTCGGACGTCACGTTCTGAGCATCACTTGAGACAGTCCAGGTGTCCCCCGGGGTAGGTTCCCCACACGATCACGCGATCGGTGCCTGACCTCGGGGGATCTGTCATGGACGCCTTCTTCTACCTCATTCCCGTCCAGATCATGGCCGTGGCCCTGTTCGGCGCGTACCTCGGGGTGCGGCGCTGGCACCGGGCGCGCAGTGCCTGGAGGAGCGGGCTGACGGCCGAGGCGCGGTGCCTGCGGGTGTACGCGACGGCGCACGGGGGCGGTGACTCCCGGGTGTACACCAGCCTGCGCCATGTGTACGAGTTCAGGGCCCGTGACGGCCGGGTCGTCCGGTTCGAGGAGGAGGGCGGTCCGGGGACGACGCTCGAGGGCGACATCGTCACCGTCCACTACGCCGACGGCCCGGATGTCGTGGCCACGGCCCGCCCGGGCCGTGGCGGGCACGGGTGCGCCGCCTGCGCGGTGGTCGCCTGCGCCGTCGTGGTCGTACTGGTCTGCATGGTCGTCATGGTCACCCTCACCGCGCTGTCCTAGACCCTCCACATCTGACGGCTCGTCAACTACCGTACACGCCCATGGAATCCAGGAGGCGTACGGTCGCGGAGCTCGTCGCCGACCGGTGGGGTGACGACCGGCCCGGACTGTGGTTCGAGGGGCGGGCGCTCACCCACCACGAGGTCGCCGCTGGTGCCGCCGCACGGGCGGCACTGCTCACCGATCTGCTGCCGGGCGCCGGGGCCCACATCGGTGTGCTGCTCGACAACACGCCCGAGTACCCGCTGTGGCTGAGCGCCGCCGCCCTCGCCCGTGCCGCCGTCGCCGGCGTCAACCCCACCCGCCGGGGCCCCGAACTGGCCCGCGACATCCTGCACACCGAGTGCCGCCTGCTGATCACCGAGGCGTCCCACCTGCCGTTGCTGCGGGACCTCGACCTCCCCGGCGTCCGTCTGCTGGTGACCGGCACCGAGGAGTGCGACACCCTCCTCGCGCCCTACGCCGACGCCGAACCCGACGCCTCCCACGCCACACCCGACGACCGGCTGCTCCTCTACTTCACCTCCGGCTCGACCGGCGCCCCCAAGGCCGCGCTCTGCTCCCAGGGCCGCCTGGCCGCGGCGGGGAGGTCGCTGGCCGACCAGTTCCGGCTCGGTCCCGACGGCGTGCACTACCTCTGCATGCCGATGTTCCACGGCAACGCCGTGATCGCCGACTGGGCGCCCGCGCTGGCGAGCGGGGCGGGGGTCGCGCTGAGACGGCGGTTCTCGGCGTCGGGGTTCCTGGCGGACGTGCGCGCGTACGGGGCGACGTACTTCACCTATGTCGGCCGGGCGATCCAGTACGTCCTGGCCACCGAGCCCCGCGAGGACGACCGGGACAACCCGCTGCGGCTCGGCTTCGGTACCGAGGCGGGGGCGGTGGACGCGGCGGCCTTCGAGCGGCGGTTCGGGGTCCGGCTGGTCGAGGGGTACGGGTCCTCCGAGGGTGGCGCGGCGATCCAGTGGGCGCCCGGCACGCCGGAGGGTGCGGTCGGGCGGGCGGGACCCGGGCTCGTCGTACTCGATCAGGAGACTCAGCAGGAGTGTCCCCCCGCACGATTCGATGCGGCCGGGCGGCTGCTGAACGGGGACGAGGCGATAGGCGAGCTGGTGAACCGGGCCCCGAACCCCTTCGAGGGGTACTGGCGCAACCCGGAGGCGGAGGCCGAGCGCCGCCGGGGTGGCTGGTACTGGACCGGGGACCTCTTCTACCGGGACGCCGACGGCTATCTCTACTTCGCGGGCCGTACCGACGACCGGCTGCGCGTCGACAGCGAGAACCTGGCCGCCGCGATGATCGAGAACATCCTCGCGCGCTACGAGGGGGCGGTGGCCGCCGCCGTGTACGCGGTGCCGGATCCGGTGACCGGGGACCAGGTGATGGCGACCATCGCCGGGACCTTCGATCCGGAGGCCTTCGTGGACTTCCTGGAAGCCCAGCCGGATCTCGGGACGAAGATGGCACCCCGGTTCGTGCGGGTGGTGGAGCGGATGCCGGTCACCGCCACGAACAAGATCCACCGGGCGCGGCTCAGGAAAGAGGGCGTGCGGTGCGCGGACCCGGTGTGGTGGCGGCCACCCGGGACACGGACGTACCGGAGACTGGAAGACGCCGAAGGGCCCCTCGCTCTCACGAGAGGCCCTTCACCGGTGCGCCGCCAGGGACTCGAACCCCGGACCCGCTGATGCTGCATCCCTCTGGGGGATAACCCCCAGACCCCCAGCCGACCTCGCGGCACCTTGAAAACCTCGAAGGGCCCCTCGCTCCCACGAGAGGCCCTTCACCGGTGCGCCGCCAGGGACTCGAACCCCGGACCCGCTGATTAAGAGTCAGCTGCTCTAACCAACTGAGCTAGCGGCGCATGACTCTCGCCCTCCGCCTTCGGCGGCTGGCGACAGAAAAATACTACCTGGTCCCGAGGGGTGCTTCTGACCAACCTCGGACGGCCGCTCTCAGATCGCCAGGGACAGCAGTACCGGCGTCGCTCCCCTGTTCAGGCGGTCCGTCGCCTGGCGGAGCCGGTGGGCCTGGTGGATCGGGAGGGACAGCGCCAGGCAGCCCACCGCGGAACCCGCCGTGATCGGGACGGCCGCGCAGACCGTGCCCACCGCGTACTCCTGGAGGTCGAGATGGGGGACCGTGGGCGGCTGGGCCTCCAGGCGGGAGAGCAGCAGCTTGTCGTTGGTGATGGTCCGCGAGGTGAGGCGGGTCATGCGGTGCCGGGAGAGGTGGTCGCGGCGGCCGTTGTGGTCGAGCTGGCTGAGCAGGCTCTTGCCGAGGGCGGTGGCGTGGGCGGAGGAGCGGAAGTCCACCCACTCGTTGACCGCCGGGGTGGCGGGACCGTCGGCGTACTGGGCGATGGTGACCTCGCCGTCGACGTACCGGCTGATGTAGACGGCCGCGCCGATCGAGTCGCGCAGTTCGTCGAGGGTGTGCTGGAGCTTGTCGCGAAGGGCCTCTTCGCGGTCGTGCGCGGAGCTCAGCCTGGTCAGGGCGGCTCCCGTCACATACGCGCCGTCGGCGACCTGCTCGACGTACCCCTCGCGGCGCAGCATCCTCAGGAGGGTGGTCAGCCGCTCCGGGTCGAGGCCGGTGGTACGGGCGAGTTCGACGTCGGTGACTCCGGCGGTGTGCCGCGCCACCGTCTCCAGGACGCGTAGTGCGTCCTGGGCCGAGTGGTACGGCGCGGTCGGTTCGTGCTTCAGCGCCACGGTTTTCCCCCTGCGCTCGCTCGGTCGCACTACTACTGGGCCGTAATCCAGACAGCGATCCCCTCCACGATAACCGGCAATAGACTTGTAGTGAGCGGCTGTTGACGAGATTCCGTCCCCGGGTCGGGCCTCTCAGCAGGGGCGCTGACACCCTGGCACATGCCAGAGACATGACCCGGGTCCGGGACCTCGAAGATTGAACGCCGTTCACCTCTTGTAGTCAGAGAACCGCGCTGAGAAATTCCCGGGTGCGGTCCTGCTCGGGCTCGCTGAAGATCTTCTCCGGCGCGCCCGACTCGATGATGCGGCCCGAGTCGAACATCAGGACCTGGTCGGAGATGTCCCGGGCGAAGTTCATCTCGTGGGTCACACAGAGCATCGTGATGTCGGTGGTGCGGGCGATGTCCCGTAGCACGTCGAGGACGCCCGCGACCAGCTCCGGGTCGAGCGCCGAGGTCACCTCGTCGAGCAGCAGCACCCGCGGCCGCATCGCCAGCGCCCGCGCGATCGCCACCCGCTGCTGCTGCCCGCCGGAGAGCTGGGTCGGCCGGGCGCCGGCCTTGTCCGCGAGGCCCACCAGGTCGAGCAGCTCACGCGCGCGTGCCTCCGCCTCGTCCTTGGACATGCCGAGCACGGTGACGGGCGCCTCGGTGATGTTGCGCAGGACCGTCATGTTCGGGAACAGGTTGAACTGCTGGAAGACCATCCCGATCTTCTTGCGCACCTCGCGCAGCTGCTTCTCCGGCGCCGGGAACAGGGTCTGGTCGTCGACCGTGACCGTGCCCTCGTCGGGCTTGGTCAGCGTCATCAGCATCCGCAGGATCGTGGTCTTGCCGGACCCGGAGGGACCGATCAGCGTCACATGCTTGCCGGAGTCCACGGAGAAGTTCAGCCGGTCCAGGACGGTGTTCGACCCGAAGCGCTTGGTCACGTTCTCGAAGCGGATCAGCTCGCTGCCGTCCACCGGCGGGTTGGCGCCTGCGTCGGGTTCTTTCATCAGGGGAGTGTCAGCGGACAAGACGTCGCTCCAGGGATCGCAGAAGAAGGGAGGCCAGATAGGAGATGACGATGAAGGCCACGCCGATCACGGTCAGCGGCTCGGTGAACTGGAAGTGCTCCTGGGCGAACAGCCGCGCCTGGCCGAGCATCTCCAGGACCGTGATGACCATCAGCATCGGTGTGTCCTTGAGCATCGAGATCACGTAGTTGCCGAGAGCCGGCACGACCCGGCGGATCGCCTGCGGCAGGATCACCACCTGCCAGGTCCGCACGCGCGGCAGGTTCAGCGCCGTCGCCGCCTCCCACTGGCCGGTCGGTACCGCCTCGATACCGGCCCGGTAGACCTGCATGGTGTACGTCGAGTAGTGCAGCCCGATCCCGATGACACCGGTGGCCAGCGCCGAGAGGGTCACGCCCCACTCGGGCAGCACATAGAACAGGAAGAACAGCTGGACCAGTAGCGGGGTGTTGCGCACGAACTCCGTGACCACCCCGACCGGCCAGCGCACGAACCGTGAGGGCGCGCGCATCAGCAGCGCCCAGACCAGGCCGAGCGCGAAGGAGATCAGCGAGCCGAGCGCGAGGGCCTGAAGGGTGACCAGCAGCCCGTCCCGGAACTGCGGCATGAAGTCGCTTACGGCACTCCAGTCCCATGTCATCCGACACCACCTCCGACGGGCTCGGGCACCTGGACCTCACGCGTGGGCTCCTTGCCGACCCCCGCCTTGAGCTTCTTCTCGAGGCCCCGCATCAACCGGGTGAGCAGGAAGGCGATCACGAAGTAGATGAGCAGCAGATACGTGTAGATCCCGGCGCTCTCCTGGAGCGCGAGCCGCACCAGGTTGCCGCTGAACGCCAGATCGCCCATGCCCATCACGGACACCAGCGCGGTGCCCTTGAGCAGCTCGATCAGCAGGTTGGAGAACGGCGGGATCATCTCCGGCACCGCCTGCGGCAGCAGGATCAGCCGCAGGCGCTGCCAGGGCGTGAAGCTCAGTGCGATCCCGCCCTCCTGCTGCGCCGGGTCGACCGCCTTGAGCGCCCCGCGCACGATCTCGGAGCCGTACGCCCCGTAGGTCAGTCCAAGTGCGAGGGTGCCCGCCCACATCGGCACCAGCTGCCAGCCGAAGGCCGGTGGCAGCACGAAGAACACCCAGAAGATCATCACCAGCGCCGAGGTCCCGCGGAACACCTCGGTGTAGAAGCCCGCGAGGAAGCGGACGATCCACAGCCGGTGGGTGCGCAGGACGCCGACCACGAAGGACACGGCGGCGGCGAGGATCGCGCTGAAGAACAGCAGCTGGACCGTCGTCCAGATGCCCTTGAGTACCAGTTCCCAGAGTCCGGAGGTCATCCGCCGCAGAGCTCCTTCGCGGTCAGGTCCGTCATCTCGGCCTGCGTGAACCCGAAGGGCTTGAGGACCCGGAACAGCTCCCCGCTCTTCTTCAGCTTCCGCAGTTCGGCGTTGAAGGCGTCCCGCAGGTTGGTCTCGGTCCGGCGGAACGCGAAGGCGCCCCCGTCGACGTGCGGCTTGCCGCCGACGGTCGGGGTGAAGGCCTTCGTGGCCTCCGCCTTGGCCGATTTCTTCACCACCTCGCGGGTGGTGAGCGCGGTCCCGGCGAACACGTCGACGCGTCCCGCCTCCACGGCGTTCAGCCCCGCGACCTGGTCCGGCACGATCAGGATGTCGCTTTCCTTGTATCCCGCCTCGACGGCGTACCCGATCTCCGCGTAGCCGGTCCCGGTGGCGAACTTCGCCTTCTTCTCGACGACGTCCTTGTAGTTGTGAAGACCTTTGGGATTTCCCTTGCGCACGATGAAGGAATCGAGCATCTGGTAGTCGGGATCGGCGAAGATCACCTGTTCACAGCGTTCCGGGGTGACGTACATCCCGGCCGCCACGACATCGAACTGCTGAGAATTCAGCCCGGGAATGAGCGAGCCGAACTCGGTGGGCACGGGCTGCACCTTGTCCACCCCGAGCCGCTTGAATATGACCCTCGCGAGTTCTGGTGCCTCGCCGGTGAGGTCGCCGTTCTTGTCGATGTATCCGAACGGGATCTCACCCGCGATTCCCAGCCGTACGACACCTGCCGCCCTGAGCCGGTCGAGCAGTTCACCACCTCCCGTGGTCGAGGCGGTGGCCACGCGTGAGCAGCCCGCGGCGCCCAGCGCACCGAGCGCCGCTACCCCCGCGAGCAGCGATCGGCGGGTGGTCCCGGATATGTGTTCGCCATGTTCCAGTGGTGGAGCCATGGCGGCGCGGCTACCCGACCGGATGCGACTTATGCAGATCGATTTGAGCCCCGTTCCGGACCGAGGCCCTCTTGACCGGCGGGGGACCATGGAATGCATGGCTGACCGCTACATCGAAGTCTCGCTGGTCAAGCGGGGAATCACCGCCACGGCAAAGCTCCTGGACGATCGGGCGCCGATCACCTGCGCGGCCGTATGGGATGCCCTCCCGCTCGCCGGTGACGTCTATCACGCGAAGTACGCACGCAACGAGATCTACGCCCTTTTCCCGCCTTTCGCAGAATCAGAACCACCCCTGGAAAATCCGACAGTTACTCCGATTCCCGGAGATCTCTGCTATTTCTCCTTCGCGGGCACCGAACTCGGCACCAAGTCCTACGGCTACGACCGCGAGGTCCGTGCCGGCACGACCGTCGTCGACCTGGCCCTGTTCTACGAACGCAACAACCTGCTCCTGAACGCCGACGTGGGCTGGGTGCCGGGGATCGTCTGGGGCCAGGTGGTGGACGGACTGGACGCCCTGGCCGAGGGCTGCAACGACCTCTGGCGCGCGGGCGCCCTCGGCGAGAGCCTGCGTTTCAGCCGGGCGTGACGCTCCTTACGCCGACCGGGGCGGGTGGCCGGATGCCTGCCGTTTCCGCCTCGTAGAGTGCGTGAGCCGCCCGTAGCACCAGGTCGTCCCGGTGCCGGGCCGCCACGATCTGGAGTCCCACCGGCAGCCCGTCGGCGTCGGTCCCCACCGGGACGGACGCCGCGGGCTGCTGCGTCATGTTGAAGGGGTAGGTGAAGGGCGTCCAGCCCGTCCACCGGTGGTGCCCCGAGCCCTTCGGGACCTCCGTGCCCGCCTCGAACGCGGTGATCGGAAGGGCCGGAGTGACCAACAGGTCGTAGGAGTCGTGGAAGCGGCCCATCCGGCGCCCGAGTTCCATCCGGACGTCGACCGCGGCCAGGTAGTCGAGCGCACTCATGCGCGCCCCCAGGCCGCAGATCGCCCGGAGCCCCGGGTCCAGCACCTCCCGCTGGTGCGGCCCGAGATGCTGGGTCACCCGGGCCGCCCCGCTGAACCACAGGGTGTGGAAGGCGTCCACCGGGTCGGCGAAGTCGGGATCGGTCTCGGTGACGTACGCGCCGAGTCCGGCCAGGCGCTCCACGGCCCGCCGTACCGCCGCGGCCACCCCGGGCTGTACGGCCACCTGGCCGCCGAGGGACGGCGAGTACGCGACCCGCAGCCCGCGCACCCCGCCCGACAGGGCCGCCGTGAACGGACCGGCCGCCGGGCCCAGTGCCGACCAGTCACGGGAGTCCGGCACCCCGATGACGTCGAGGAGCAGTGCCGCGTCGGCCGCGTCGCGGGTCATCGGGCCCACGTGGGCGAGGGTGCCGAAGGCGCTCGCCGGGTACAGCGGCACGCGGCCGTATGTCGGCTTGAGGGCGAAGATCCCGCAGAACGCGGCCGGTATACGGACGCTGCCCCCGCCGTCCGTGCCGAGCGCGAGCGGCCCCGCGCCCAGGGCCACGGCCGCCGCGGCGCCCCCGCTGGAACCGCCCGCGGTGCGCGTCGGGTCGTAGGGATTGCGCGTCACGCCCGACAGCGGCGAGTCCGTGACCCCCTTCCAGCCGAACTCGGGGGTCGTGGTCTTGCCGAGGAAGACCGCTCCCTGCTCGCGCAGCCGGGCGACGGACGGCGCGTCCTCGTCCCAGGTGCCGCTCTCCGGGATCGTCCTGGAGCCCTTCAGCGTCGGGGCGCCGCGCAGCAGCAGGATGTCCTTCACCGTGACCGGGACACCGTCCACCGCCCCGGACGGCTCCCCCCGTCGCCAGCGGTCGGCCGAGGCGCGGGCCTGCGCCAGGGCCTCCTCGCCGGTCAGCCGCACGAACGCGTTCACCTCCGGCTGGATCCGTTCGGCCCGGTCCAGAGCCGCCCGGGTCGCCTCCACGGGGCTGAACTCGCCCTTGCGGTAGCCCTCCACGAGTTGTATGGCGGTCAGTTCGGTGAGGTCCTGCATGTGCCCCTCCGCTCGACGTTCAGTGCCCCGGCACGTACCCGCGTTGCTTGTCGACCACGTTCGGCAGTGATCTGCCCGCCTCCCAGCGGTCGTACAACTGCAAGAACTGCGTGCCGAGTTCATCGCGCCAGCCGACCGTGTCACCGCTCATGTGCGGGGACACGATCAGGCCCGGCACCTGCCACAACGGACTGTCGGACGGCAGCGGTTCGGTGTCGAACACATCGAGGGCGGCCCCGGCGATCCACCGCTTGGACACCGCCTCCACCAGCGCGTCCTCGACGACCAGCTGGCCCCGGCCGATGTTGATGAACCGCGCGGAGGGCTGCATCATCCCGAAGCGGCGGGCGTCGAACATGCCGTGTGTGTCCGCGGTGAGCGGGGCGGCCGCGATCACCCAGTCGGCGCGGGCCATCAGACGGTCGAGGTCGTCGGGGCCGTGGATCCCGGTGCGGGAACGCCGGCCGACGAGGGCGGTGGTGACACCGAGCGCCTTGAGGGTGCTCACGATCGCCCGGCCGATGGGCCCGGAACCAACCACACAGGCACGGGTCCCGGCCACCCGCTGGGACTCCCGGTGCCGCCACACGCCCTCCCGCTGCAGCTCCAGCGTCCGGGGCAGGTCCTTCGCCATCGTCAGGACCAGCGCGGCGACGTACTCGGCGATCGGCTGGTCGAAGACCCCGCGGGCGTTGGTCACCACGGTGTCGGAGACGGCGAGTTGCGGGCACATCAGATGGTCCACGCCCGCGCTCGCCGTGTGCACCCAGCGCGGCCGCGGGCCCTCGCCCGGCCACGCGTCACGCACCGCGGTCGAGGTGAAGTCCCAGACCAGCAGCACGTCGGCGGACGGCAGCCGCTCGGCGAGCGTGGTCCCGTCCGCGTGCTCGATCCGGGCCCGGCCGGTGAGCGTTCCGAGCCGGGGCAGGGGGTCGGCGTCAAGGACGAGAAGGGTGGGGACGGACATCGAGGCACCGTTTCTACGGATTATCGCGGGGGCTGCCGGGCGTCTGACATGGGCGGGAACGCCGGCGGTGACACCGGTGTGACGTGAGCGTGACATGGGCGGATTGACCACGCTCGCACCCGAACCTACCTTCGTCAACACGGGCGTTGTGCACGTTCCGCTGTCCCCCCGTCTCTCACCGTGAGGCCGGTCTCTGCCATGGACGTTTCTTTTCTAGGTGGTCCGCGCCCCCAGCGCGGTGTCGGTGTCGTCGCCCCCTTCGACTTCGCGCTGGATCGCGAGCTGTGGCGGTGGGTCCCCGACGAGATCTCGCTCCATCTGACCCGCACCCCGTACGTTCCCGTCGAGGTCAGCCTCGACCTGGCCCGTCTGGTCAGCGAGCACGAGACCCTGCACGAGGCGGTGCGCACGCTCAACGCCATCGCCCCCGAGGTGGTCGCCTACGCCTGCACCTCCGGCAGCTTCGTCGGCGGGATCGCCGGGGAACGCGCCATGTGCGCGGCCATGACCAGGGCGGGCGCGGTCCCGTCGCTGACCACGTCCGGCGCCCTCCTGGACGCCCTCGCCGAACTCGGCGTCCGCCGGGTGGCGCTGGTGACGCCGTACACGGTGTCGGTGACCAGGTCGCTGGAGGAGTACGTCGCCGAGGCGGGCGTCTCGGTCACCGGATGCGCCTACATGGGCCTGACCCGGCACATCTGGAAGGTGCCTTACCGCCAGGTCTCCGAGATGGCCCACAAGGCCGTACGGGGCGACGCCCAGGCGCTGTTCATCAGCTGCACCAACCTGCCGACGTACGACGTCATCCCGCAACTGGAAGCGGAACTGCGCATACCAGTGATCTCGGCCAACCAGGTGACGATGTGGGCCGCGCTGCGCCGACTGGGTACCCGAGCCGTGGGACCGTACCAGGCGCTGATCGATCCGGCGGCGAGGTGCGGCCCCGTGCGCCCGGAGATTCCGGGACTGCCGGAAGTCCGGGGCCTGCCGGACGAAGAGCAGCAGCAGGAAGGCTGGACATGACCGCTCTCGGATTCCTCTACCCGGGCCACTCCGCCGAGGACGACTATCCGCGCATCGAACAGCTCCTGGGCAGCGACATCCGCCTGGACGTCGTCCACACCGACATCGGCACCGACGCGCACCGCGTGGACGCCCTCCTGGAGATGGGCTCGGCCGAACGGCTCGCCGCGGGCGTCGAGGGACTGCGCATGTCGGGCGCCGAGTCCGTCGTCTGGGCCTGCACCAGCGGCAGTTTCGTCTACGGCTGGGAGGGCGCCCACGAGCAGGTGCGCACCCTCGCCCTCGCGGCCGGCATGCCCGCGTCCTCGACGTCGTTCGCCTTCGTGCACGCGGCCCAGGAGATCGGGGCCGGGCGGGTGGCGGTCGCGGCGACCTACCCGGACGACGTGGCGGGCCTGTTCGCGGAGTTCCTGCGGGCGGGCGGAGTCGAGGTCCTCCAGGTCCGCGGCGCCGGGATCATCACCGCCGCGGAGGTCGGCACCTGGGGCGAGGAGGAGGTCTTCGCGCTGGCCCGGGAGGCCGACTCACCGGACGCCGAGGCGGTGCTCCTCCCGGACACGGCCCTCCACACGGCCAGCCACATCCCGGCCCTGGAGAAGGAGCTCGGCAAACCGGTCCTCACCGCGAACCAGGTCACGGTCTGGGAGGGGCTGCGGCTGACGGACCGCCGGGTGAACGCTTCGGCCCTGGGGGCGCTGTTCACCAGGGAGCCGATCGTCCAGGTGTGAGACGCGCCTGTTCAGGGTTCACCGCCGACGGTCCTGGGCGGCCTCGGCGGTGAGTTCCGTGTGCATGGCGCGCAGTCGCCGGTGCTGACGGTTTCCGTACAGGACGAGCCAGCCCAGGAAGACCGCGGCGAACAGGAACATGCCGAGGGTCTGCGGCAGGGTCGCGGTCAGGGCCGTCAGCACCACGACCGCGCAGGACAGGACGGCGAGGACGACCTGGGCGGCGACCCGGTGGCGGGTGCGGTGCAGACGCCGCTCGACCAGGTCGCGCATGGCCTGCCGCTCCTGCGGCGCCGTGGGGACCTCTCCCCGGCGCAGCTTCCGGTCCAGCGACACCAGGCCGTCCACGGAGCCTCCGGCGGCCCGCTTCTCCCGGCGCCGCACGACGAGCATGACGCCGATCCCGCCGACCGACCCGAACACCACGTACCGCAGGGCGGAGGCGATCGAGCGCTCCGGGGACAGCAGCAGGACCACGACGCACGCGACCAGGAGGGACAGGACGACCTGGACCCACACGTGCTTGCCGAGAAAGGAGTTGACGCGTTCCACGGCCTGCCTCCCCCGTCACATCCGGTCACGGCGGCGGACGGCACGCAACCGCATCGTCAGGCCGACGGCCAGCAGCACCAGGGCCACCGCGCAGTAGGCCCACGAGCCGGTGCCGCGCACGGCGTCGACGGCGGCCAGGACCGCCCACAGGGCGGCGACGACACTCAGCGCGGTCCACGCGATGTCGGCGATACGGATGGACAACTGGGCGCGCTGTCTGGTGCCGGGTTCGAGCGGTCCGAGTTCCGACGGCCGCGACGGGTTCTCTCGCGTCATGGCGATCCCTCCCGAATTGTGGATTTGTGCGCTCTGAGTACCCGGGGGCCGGTGCGGCAAGCGGTCGACGCAGGTCGGGATGTGGAAGCCGACGCTCCAGGAATCCTCGGTCCCGTCCGGGAATAAACGGGGACACTCTCCTGTTATCTCCTGACTGACAGCGCACGGCTCATGAGCAGGAGGCACCCCACCGTGGCGGAAGACGAGATCCGAGGTACTGCACAGGGCACCGCCCCCGTACCTCTCTCGGTACTCGACCTGGTCACCGTCGGCGCCGGACGCACGGCCACCGACGCCCTGCGCACCAGCGTCGCCATCGCCAAGCTCACCGAGTCCCGCGGCTTCCACCGCTACTGGGTCGCCGAGCACCACTCCATGCCGGGCGTGGCGTCCTCGTCCCCCGCGGTGATCCTCGCCCACCTCGCCGCCCACACCACCCGCATCCGGCTCGGCTCGGGCGGCGTCATGCTCCCCAACCACGCCCCGCTGGTGATCGCGGAGCAGTTCGGCACGCTGGAGGCGATGGCCCCGGGACGGATCGACCTGGGCCTCGGACGGGCGCCCGGCACGGACGGCGCCACCGCCGCGGCCCTGCGCCGCGCCGACAGCCTGCACGAGGGCGCCGACGACTTCCCCGAGCAGCTCGCCGAGCTCACCCGCTTCCTGGACGACGACTTCCCCGACGGCCACCCCTACCGCCGTATCCACGCCGTACCCGGCCCCGTCCAGGCGACCTCACCCGGCGGCGTCCAGTCCCCGCACCGCCCGCCGCTCTGGCTGCTGGGCTCCTCCGGCTTCAGCGCCCGGCTGGCCGGCTCCCTCGGCCTGCCCTTCGCCTTCGCGCACCACTTCTCGGCGCAGAACACCATCCCGGCCCTGGACCTGTACCGCGAGTCCTTCCGGCCCTCCGCGGTCCTCGACGAGCCGTACGCCCTCATCGGAGTCTCCGCCCTCGCCACCGACGACGAGAAGGAGGCCCGCCGCCAGGTCCGCGCCGCCGCGCTCAGCATGATCCGGCTGCGCACCGGCCGCCCCGGCCTGGTCCCCACCCCCGAGGAGGCGGAGGCCCACGAATTCAGCCCGATGGAGGAGGAGTTCGCGAGCTCCTGGAACGCCAACGTCATCCACGGCACCGCCGACGAGGTCCGCTCCGGCCTCGACGACCTCCACAAGCGCACCGGCGCCGACGAGTTGATGCTCACGGGCAACGCGCACGGCGGTGACGTACGCCTGCGCTCCTACGAGCTCGTCGCGGACGCCTACGGACTGCCCACGACCCGCTAGGCCTTCACGCCCATCAGCCCGGAGATACGATCCGGCGACACCGGCCGCGAGTACAGCCAGCCCTGGCCGGTGTCGCAGCCGATCCGGCGCAGCCGGGTGGCCTGGGCCGAGGTCTCGACGCACTCCGCGGTGACGGTGAGGCCGAGGCGGTGGGCGAGCTGGATCATCGCCTCGACGACGACCTCGTCGGCCGGGTTCGGGGGGACGCCCTCGCCCTCGTACTGGAAGCCGCGCACGAAGGAGCCGTCCAGCTTCAGGACGGAGACCGGCAGGCGGCTGAGATAGGCGAGGTTCGAGTAGCCCGTGCCGAAGTCGTCGATCGCGATGCCGACGCCCATGTCGCTCAGCGCCTGGAGGGCCTGGAGCGGGCGGCCCGCCGAACCCATCACCGCCGACTCGGTGAGTTCGAGCTGGAGGAGATGGGGCGCCAGGCCGGTCTCCGCGAGGGTCTTCGCCACGTCCGCGACCAGGTCGGAGTCCCAGACCTGACGGACCGCCACATTGACGCTGACGAAGATCGGCGGCTCGTCGGGGTGGTCGAGCTGCCATGAACGGGCCTGGCGGCAGGCGGTGTCGAGGATCCAGCGGCCGAGCGGGACGATCGAGCCGTCCTCCTCGGCCAGTGCGATGAACCGATTCGGCGTCAGCATCCCGAACTGCGGGTGGTTCCAGCGCACCAGCGCCTCGACCCCGCGCAACCGACCGTCCTCCATGCTCACCAGCGGCTGGTACTCCAGCTGGAACTCGCCGCGCTCGATGGCGGGACGGAGCGTGGAGGCCAGGGCCTGGCGCGTCATGCGGTGGGCGTTGCGCTCGGGGTCGAAGAGCGTCCAGCGGTCCCGGCCGTCCGCCTTGGCCCAGTACAGCGTGGTGTCGGCGGCCTGCATCAGACACGTCGCCGAGGTGCCCTCCGCCCGCCGCTCGACGACCCCGATCGACGCCGACACCGACATCCGGTTGCCGGAGACGTCGAAGGGCGCCTGGACGGCCTTCAGCAGGGACTCGGCGAGGTCGGCGAGCTGTTCGGTGCCGGTGGAGTCCTCGACGAGCAGCGCGAACTCGTCACCGCCCAGCCGCGCCACCAGGGGAGCGGTCGCCCGCCCCTGGCCGGCCTCGTCCGCGCAGCGCGTGAGCCGCTCGGCGACGGCGGCCAGCAGCCGGTCGCCGACCCGGTGGCCGAGGGTGTCGTTGACGGCCTGGAACCCGTCGAGGTCCAGATAGCACAGCCCGATCCGGCCCGTGCCGCCCTGCTCGTACGACTCCGGCTCCAGCGCGGCCGTCAGCCGCTCGAAGAACAGCGTGCGGTTGGGGAGCCGCGTCACCGGGTCGTGCATCTGCAAGTGCCGCAGCCGGGCCTGGAGTTCACGACGGGCCGTGATGTCGGCGACGGACAGCAGGACGCCGGGGGACCCCTGGGAGCCTTCGGCCAGCGGCGTGATCGTGATCTGCGCCCACACCGAGTGCCCGTCGGGATGCTTGAGCCGCCGCTTGCAGCGCAGCTTCGCCTGCCGGCCGCGCAGCACCTCGCGGTAGGAATGCCAGGTGCGGGCGTCCGAGGTCAGATCCACCAGGTCGGCGGCCTGGGCCCCGGCCAACTCCTCCGGTACGGCGCCGAGCAGCTCGCCGAAGGCGGGATTGGCGTCGACGACCGTGCCCTCGCGGTCCACTACGGCCATGGCCAGCGGCGCCGCCTCGAACGCGGCACGGTGCGTCGGGGGCTCCGTGCGAGCAGGTGTCGTGATATCACTCTCTGTTACGGCCGACCCGTCGGGGTCTGCCGCGGGCGCCGGCCCTTCGGACGTTCCGTTCACCGCTAGCTCCCGCAGTGCACTCGATCGCTGTCCGCGCAGGAAAGTGTGCCGATCATAGAGGCTGCCCCCGGGCCCTTCCAGCCATTGCCCACTCCGGAGGACCGGCAACCCCTTCTGGCAGATCGTTTCTGCCCGCAGCTGGACGGGTTCTTGGGTCTTGGGACCGGTTGTGACGTTCCGTGAGCGATTCGGGGGTGTCGGCCGGTCCGGCAGGTCGCGCCATCTCACTCGTCCGGTGCAGATAAACAGGGCGTACTACTGCAAAACCACACAGGCTGGGTGCGGTATCCCGTGAAACCGCTCCCGGAGGTCCCGTTGCCGCGCCCGTTTCCGCGCACACTCCCGCGCCCCCGACTGCGCAGCACCGCCGCCGTGTTCACCACCATGGCGGCCCTCGCCTCCACCTCCCTCGTCACCGGCCCCTCGGCCGCCGAACCCTTCTCGTCCGAGCCCTGCACCCTGGAGCGCACCGAGGCCCACCACTCGGAGGGCCTCGACACCTGGAACACCGCCTATCCGCGCCCGGCCCGCGCCCTCGACGCGGTCATGGTCTTCCTGTCCTTCCCGGACG
The DNA here is from genome assembly GCF_030816965.1 of Streptomyces canus. Taxonomy (NCBI): domain Bacteria; kingdom Bacillati; phylum Actinomycetota; class Actinomycetes; order Kitasatosporales; family Streptomycetaceae; genus Streptomyces; species Streptomyces canus. Next base: position 3,844,750 of record NZ_JAUSYQ010000002.1, on the reverse strand, counting down.
CCTCGCCGGTGACCGCCCCCGCCCAGCTGGCCGCCGATCACTTCCCGGCCACCACCCGCTTCTTCCAGCACGCCTCCTACGGCCGCTTCACCCTGCGCCCGCACCCGCTGCGGCACTGGATCCGGATGCCGCGCCCGTCGACGGCCTACGCCATACAGCGCGACTGGAGCGCCGCGGACCGGGGGGCCTACCTGCGCGACGCGCTCGCCGCGGCCGACGGGCAGGTCGACTTCTCGCGCTATGACGTCGTCTACTTCGTCGCCGACCCGGACGCGCCCGGCGTCGACTCGGACGCCACGAAGGTCGTCAACCTGGACGTACCGCTGCGCGCCGACGGCACGGACATCCGCCGGGTGGTCACCGTCTTCGAGAAGCACCCGCCGGACCGCCTGGTCCTGGCCCATGAGACGGGGCATGTGTTCGACCTGCCGGATCTCTACCACCGGCCGATGGACGGCAAGGGCGACTGGGACACCTATGTCGGTGACTGGGACCTGATGGGCAGCCAGTTCGGGCTCGCCCCGGATCTGTTCGCCTGGCACAAGTGGAAGCTGGGCTGGCTGGAGCGGCGGCAGGTGGTGTGCGTACGGGGGCCGAAACCGACGCGGCTGACGCTGGAGCCGCTGGGGGCCGGTCCTGGCAACGCCGGGATCTTCGGGCCCGGTCGCGGCACCAAGCTCGCGGTCGTGCGTACCGGGGCCGACAGTGCGCTCGCCTTCGAGGGACGCGCGGCGATGGGCGACGACGCGGCGGCCTGCCGGCAGGGTGTACTGATCTACCGCGTCCACAGCGGCGCCGCGTCCGGCGGCGGCCCGATCCAGGTGATCGACGCCCACCCCCGTACCGAGGCCTGCTGGGAGAACTCCGTCTACCCACCCCTCGCGGACGCCCCCGTCGACATCGGCGAGACCTTCACGGTCCCGGGCGAGCACGTACGCGTGAAGGTGACCGGACGAACGGCCACCGGGGCGTGGCACGTGGAGATCGCGCTCGGGTGACTTCCCGGCCGACGGCGCGGTGGGCCACGGGGTGTGGGTGGCGGAGCCCCCACAACGCGCGGCGCAGCCGCGCAGAAACGTCGAGGGCGAGGCCGGTTCGCGCTTTCCGCGAACACGCCTCGCCCTCGACATCGTGCGCCGCCAGGGACTCGAACCCCGGACCCGCTGATGCTGCATCTTCCAGGGGGCGACCCCCGGACCCCCGGCCGCCCTGCGGTGCCGTCAAGAATGAAGGCCCCCCGCAGTTGCGAGAGGCCTTCACTGTCTGTGCGCCGCCAGGGACTCGAACCCCGGACCCGCTGATTAAGAGTCAGCTGCTCTAACCAACTGAGCTAGCGGCGCCTGCTGACGTCGTAGACCTTAGCATCCTGATCGGCGGGGGGAAAAATCGATATCCGCACGGCGGCGCGAGCCGCTCGTACCGCCGCCCAGAGCAGGATTTCCGGGCCCGGCAGCCAGGGGTGGCGGGTGTCGGGGGCGACCAGCCAGCGGGAGGTCGGCGTGGATTCCGGGGCGCTCAGCGGGGCCGGGACGGTGACCGCGTCGCCGATGCCGTGGCACAGCAGCGGCGGGATCGCGGCCGTACGGCCGATCTCCTCCCACCGCAACAGCGACGGCAGCCGCTGAGCCGTGCCGGGCGCCGCGAACAGCAGCATTCGCGCCCGGAGTGTCGCCACCGGCCCCGAGCCCGGCCCCTCCTCCCAGAGCCGGTCGAGCATCCGGCGTCCGAAGATCGCGGGGGCGCTCACCACGTCGAAGGCGGTGCCGCAGGGCAGAACGACCGGGGCCGCGGGGCGCTCCTCCCACAGCGCGAGGGTGCTGCGCGGGTACGTGCCCGCCGAGGCGAGCCAGGCGGCTCCCTCCGCGGTGACGCCGGAGACGTCGAAGCGTGTGTCGGAGAGCGGTTCGTCGCGAGTGCTCATGCCACCTACATCTACCGGGCGTGAGCAGGCCGTTCCACAGGGTTGCGGAAAATCGGGACAGGAGGGGCCGAGGAGGGGTATCTTGCCTGCCTGGCATATGCCAGGGATTGTTTCGGCGGCTATGGCGCGGCGGCGAGGGCGGTGCCCGTGGCTCACACGGGGTCGGCGTGCCCCGCTCCGCCCTCCGCGCCCCGCAGCAGATCCCGGCCGAACTCGACCATCTTCTTGGCGTAGTCCTCGGTCCACTCCGCGCGCTCGGCGATGTCGGCCGTCGTGAGCCGGTCGAAGCGCCTGGGGTCGGCCAACTGCGCCGCCGCCATCGCCTGGAACTCCACGGCACGGTCCGCCGCCGCACGGAAGGCGTGCGCCAGCTCGGTGGACCGGCTCAGCAGCGCGCGCGGGTCGTCCATCGACTCGAGGTCGAAGAAGTGCTCCGGGTCGTCGGCCACCTGTGCGGGCTCGAACAGCAGGGGCGCGGGGCGCAGCCGCGGTTCGTTCCGACGCGGCGTGGGCTCCGCCATGTCTTCATCCTCCTCGTACGTCGTCCGTACCGGCGGCCCGTCTGTGCATGGGCCACCGTCCATTGTCCCGCGCCCATGCAAGAGGGCGGGGCGCCTCCGGCGGTACCAAGGTCTACGGCCCGCGCGATGTTCCCGCTCACGGTCGCCAGGCCACCCGGTGCTCCGCCAGCCGTGCCAGTACCGCGTGGTTCGCCTCCCAGCCGTCCGGAAACTTCACCAGCGTCCCCAGCTGGACCGGCTCCGTCGACGGGTAGTCGTCCAGGAGCTCGCTCACGCCCGCGCGGCACACCACGACGCACGCGTGGCGGTGTCGGGAGGCCAGGACGCACAGGCGGCCCGTCTCCAGATGGAAGGCGGTGGCGTCGGGGCGGCCGGAGAGGGGGTGGAGGACGACCGTGACGTCGTACTCGCGGCCCTGAAGACGGTTCGCGGTGTCGACGGTGACGTCCATGACGCCGAGGTCGGCGAGCGCCGCGCGGACGGCCGCCGCCTGGTCGCGGTGGGCCGTGCCCACGGCGATGCGGTCGGCGGTGAGCGGCGCGGGGTCCGGCGAGCGCTCCGACGTGGCCGCCCCGCCCCGGTCCAGCAGCCGTCGCACGACGGTCGCGACGGCCCGTACCGCCTCGGGGTCCGTGCGCGGAGTGTGCCGCGCGGGCAGCTCCAGCAGGCCCCAGCCGGACTCCGCCGCCGCGTCGATCACCCGGTCCGGGCCCGAGCCGTCAGAGGGGACGCCGAAGGTGAGCCGGCGGTCGCCGTGGTCCGTGCCGCTGCGGAAGGGCGTGTACGGGTAGAAGGCGTCCGAGACCAGGGGCGCGGCCGAGGCGGGCAGCCGCCAGGACACCGGCAGGCGGTGCTGGGGCAGCTCCGGGTTGTGGGCCAGCAGGGTCGTCACCGCCGAGGCCGAGGGGTCGTACGACAGCCCCGCCCACTGCTCGCTGCCCACGATCGCGAACGGGTCCAGCTGCCCGGGGTCGCCCACGAACAACGCCCGCTCGAACAGCCCCGCCACCGCCAGCAGCGCGTCCGAGCGCATCTGGTACGCCTCGTCCACGATCGCGTGCGCCCACGGCTCGTCGACCTTCACATGCCCCCACTTGGCGGCCGTGGAGATCACCACGGGCAGCCCGGTCAGATCACCCGCCTTCGCCGACTTCCGTACGTTCGCCAGCGCGTCCAGCGCCTTGTCGTACGGGTCGGCGTCACTGCTGTGCAGCCGCCCGACCGGCAGTTCGGGATTCTTCTCGGCGAGCCGCAGGACCAGATCGTCCACCTGGGCGTTCGTCTGCGCCACGACCATCAGGGAGCGCCCCGCGTCGGCCAGTTCCAGCGCGGCACGGACGACGAGGGTGGACTTGCCGGCGCCGGGCGGGGAGTCGACGACGACACCTCGGTGGGTGCCGTGCAGGGTGTCGCGGAGGATCGCGTCGGTGGCGCGGGCGGCTTCGGCACCGGGGTCGAAGGTCCGGGTGGTCACAGGAGGTCCTCCGGGGTCAGGGGATCGGCGGTCTCCTGCACGGCCTCACCCGGCGGCCCGCCGTGCGTCCACGGTGTGTCCTCCGGGTCCGGCAGCTTCGCGCCGCCGCGCTGCTCGTGCTCGAAGAGCGTGAAACACACCCGGTCGCCCTTCTCGGGCACGGACCCGGTCTCGGGCTCCTTGCCGCGGCCCATCTTGTCGAGGATCTTGAGGACGACGAGGGCGCCCTCCTCCTCGTACCCCACGAACTCGGCCGACTGTGGCTTCCCGCCCAGCGCGCGGTACACCTTGGCCCGCTCGCCCAGATGCGGCCGGTCGTCGGTCCGTACGGTCACCAGCGGGCGCGGGCTCGGCCGCTTGCCCTCGCTGTACGTCATCACGACGTCCGTGACCTCCCCGGCGAACGCCTCCCCGGCCAGCCGCCGCCCCGCCATCACCAGCGGGTCGTCGAGCGCCTCCTGCGCCTCCAGACGAGCCTGTTCGCGCTCGCGCGCGGCGAGCTTGTTGGCGGCGGTGACCGCGTCGTCGCGGCGCGGCTGCGGGGGCTCGCCCGCCACGACCCGGTCGCGGTGGCTCGTGAACGACCAGCGGTCGCGCGTCCACCGCTCCTCGGCGTGCGCCCCCTCGGGCAGCGTCCGCAGCAGGTCGATGCCCCGCCACACCGCGTCCCAGGTCGGCCGGGTGCGACTCGCGACCAGGGCCCGGATCTCCTGCTCGGCGGCGGTGAGCGCGCCGAGCCGGTCGTCGGCCTCCAGACCGTCCTCGGCGGCGGCGAGGGCGGTACGCGCGCGGTCGTAGCGCAAGAGGGCCGGGGCGAGCAGCTTGTTGTCGAACGCCGGGTCGGTGGCGGGCCCCGCGGGCGGGTGCAGCAGCTGGCCGTGGTCGTCCCGGGCGAGCTCGGCCTCCAGCGCGGCCTCGGCGCCCGAGCGGCCCTGCGGCGGGTCGATCCACGAGAGCAGCGCCCCCAGGTGCTGGTCCTCCAGCGTGGACTGGCCGGTGGACCAGTGCCGGCCCAGTACGTCCGTCATCGCCAGCAGCAGCGAGGAGCCGGGCACCCGGGCCCGCTCCCCGAAGTGGGTCAGCCACCGGCCCAGCAACGGCACCCGGGGCGGGGCCGGATACGGGGTCTCCGGGTCCTGCTCCGCCGTACGCCGGAAACGCATGGAGCGTCCGAGCAGCCGTACGAAATCGATGCCCGCGCGGCTCGGCAGGATCAGCTGCGGGGCGTCCGCGCACAGCTCGACCTCGACCTTGACCCGCTTGCCGGTCTCCGGATCGGTCTCATTGCGCTCGGCGGACTCCACCGATTCGGCGTATCCGTCGACGTACGGCAGCACGATGTCCGCCAGCTCGGCCAGGAACGCGAACCTGAGCTCCCGGTCCCGCGGCTGCGGTACGACCAGGAGCTGCGGCGCGTCCCGGTCGGTGCCCACGAGCGCGCCCAGCGGGGCACCGGCCTCGCCCGCGGTGGTGAGCGGGACGAGGACGAGGGGGCGGTCGGAGAGGTGGCGGTGAAGGACGGTCGCGGCGGGCTGGGCGCGGCCGGTGCTGACGGCTTCGAGGCGGGCGAGGGTGGCGATCAGCGACACGCGGTCACCCCCAGCGCCTCCGCGCGCAGGTCGGCCGCCCTGCGCAGGGCGGCCACCGCCGGATCGTCCGGATCGCCGGCCTCGCCGCGGGCCGCGGCCAGGACCTCCTCGACCGTCGTCAGGCCGCCCAGTTCCGCGCGTACCGGGCGGCCCAGGGAGGTCACCGCGCCGGCCGCGCGGGAGCGGTCCCGGCAGTGGAAGGCCAGTTCGCACGCGGACAGGCATTCGGGGGCGTAGGTCGCCGGGACCGACTCGACGGCCGCGGTCAGTTCGGCGGCGGGCTGGTCGGGGTCGAAGCAGGTGCCGTCGGGCAGGGCGTCGGCGATGTCCTGGATGCGGGTGAGACGGGCCAGCTGGCGGGCGGTGACCGTGCGCTGCTTGCGGATGTCGACGGCCGAGGCGGTGGGCAGGTTGGAGAAGTCCTTGGGGCAGACCAGCAGAACCCGGTGGCGGACCCTCGGAGCCGGTTCCAGACGGGCGGCGACCTCCTCCAGTGCCAGGACGTACACCGCGGCCTGGCGGGCGGCCGCGCCCACCTTCGCCGGGTCCGCAGAACCGTCCAGCATCGGGAAGGACTTGATCTCCACGACCGTCCAGCTGCCGTCCGGGTGCACGACCACCGCGTCCGGTTCCAGGAAGGCGGGGGAGCCGGCGACGTCGAGCGCGAGCATCGGGTGGTCGAGCAGCGTCCAGGTGCCTGCTGCCGCTGTGGCCTCGCGCAGGGCCAGGGCCGTACGCGCGGTACGGCCCTCGGGGCCGATCGCGGTGAGGTCGGGGACCCGGGCGTCGGCGGGGGGCTGCGCGGTGCGGTCCAGCCGCTCGTGCACCAGCCGCAGCAGCTCCGCGCCGCCGTCCGCCTTGACCTTCGCCTCGAAGGCGTTGCCCCGCGTCAGGGCGAACTGCGACTGCCCGAAGGCGGACGGCGCGCCCAGCGCGCTCGCCACCGCCGTCTTGTTCACCCCGGCGCCGTCGAGGATCGCGCGCCGCTTGCACCCGGGGTTCGCGGCGAGGGCCGCGAGGGCGCGCGCGTCCAGTGCCTTGGCCGCTACCTCGGGCCCGCGCAGCTCAGCGAGCCGCTGCCGGAGCGCCGTCCCCCGCTTCCGCGGGAGAGGTACTCGGCTCGGTTCCGCTTCCGAAGCCTGACTCGCGCTGCCGTGGAATGTGCTCACCCGCGGAAGTCTGGCATCCGTCACTGACAATTGAGGGCTCCGCGTCCCGCGAGACGGCGGTGACGGGGGCTATCCGGGCCCGGACGCCCGCCGTGGCCCGCTCCGCGGCCCGTGTGACGTACGGGGCGAGCAGGAACCCGACGCCCATCACGGCCGCGCCCGCGACCGCGTCGAGGAAGTAGTGGTTCGCGGTGCCCATGACCACGATCGTGGTGATCAGCGGGTAGGCGACGGCCGCGACCTTCGTCGTACGCGTCCTGCCGTAGCGCCACAGCATCACACCGCACCACAGGGCCCAGCCGACATGCAGGCTCGGCATGGCCGCGTACTGGTTCGTCATGCCGCCCATACCCCGCGGGGCGCTCGCCTCGCCGCCCCACCAGCCGTACGAGCTGTACTGGGCCATCGTGTCGACGAAGCCGTGGCTCGCGGACAGGAGGCGGGGCGGGCAGGTCGGCAGCAGGGTGAAGCCGATCAGACCCATGAACGTGGACGTCATCAGCCAGGTGCGGGCCGCGCGGTAGTGCAGGGCGCGCGAGCGGAAGAGCCAGACCAGGATGGCCGGCGTGACCAGGTAGTGCAGCGAGGCGTACCAGAAGTCGGCCGGTACGCCGATCCAGGTCTGGCTGGTGAACAGCCGGTTGAGCGGATGCTCGGCGTTGAGGTAGAGGAACTTCTCGACCTTGAGGATCGCCAGGCCGTGGTCGACGGCGCCCGTGACATCGCCTCTGGCGAGGAGCCGGCCGGCGCTGTAGCAGGCGTACACCAACAGGATCAGGGGCAGCTCGGTCCACCAGCGCAGCCGCGTGTCCGGGACTGCCTCGGTGCCTGGTGTCTCGGTCAGCGGCATCCGATCCTGTCCCCCTTCGTTTCGCGCGGCGTCCGGCGGTCCTTGACCGGTCGTGCCACTTTACGGCGTATGTGCGGGCCCATGTGGAGTGCCCCCACGCAGCGCCTTCGGCCCTCAAAGACGCTGAGATCGCCCGTCGGGTTGCTCCTGCACAGCGTGCGCGATGATGGAGGGGTTCCGCCTCCGCTTTCCCCCGGAAAGGTCTCTTCATGGCTCCGCGCATCCTGCTGGCCCGGCACGGACAGACCGAGTGGTCGCTGTCCGGCAAGCACACCGGCAGGACCGACGTGCCGCTCCTGGAGGAGGGACGGCGGGGCGCCAAGCTGCTCGGCGAGCGGCTGCACCGCGCCCCCCACGACGGTCTCCCCGGGGTGGAGATACGCACGAGCCCGCTGGCACGCGCGCGGGAGACCTGTGAACTCGCCGGGTTCGCGGAGCGGGCGGCCACCTGGGACACGCTCATGGAGTGGGACTACGGCGCGTACGAGGGCATGACCCCCGACGAGATCCAGGCCGTCCGGCCGGGGTGGCTGATCTGGCGGGACGGTGTGCCGGACGGGGAGTCCCTGGCGGAGGTCACCTCGCGCGCGGACGAGGTCGTCGCCTGGGCGCGTTCCGCCGACCGGGATGTGCTGGTGTTCGCCCACGGGCACATTCTGCGGTCCATCGGGGCGCGGTGGCTGGGGTTGCCGATCGACTTCGCGGCGCGGGTGCGGCTGAATCCGACGTCCCTTTCGGTGCTGGGCTGGGCTTATGACGAGCCGGCGATCGAGAGCTGGAACGACCTGGGGCATCTGGGCTCGTAGTCGGGCGCGGATCCGCCGTGGCGACCAGCCCCCACCGGCTCGCAGCCGGACAACGACCCGCTCACGCGGTCCTCGGCATCGACGCATGACGTTCCAGGAACGCCGACACCCCCGACGCCCGCCGATGAGGCAGCAGCACCCTCGCCGTTCCCGCCAGCATCGTCTGGATCCTGGACGACTGGACCTCGCCCAGCAGATCCAGGACCCGCAGCCCCGCCGCCGCACTCTCGTCGGGGTGGCCGCCGCGGGCCAGGTCGTCGGCCAGTTCGGCCGTGTACAGCGCGATGTTGCGGGTGAAGTGCGGATCCTGGAGATCCGCCGCCCGGCCCGCGTGCCGGGCGGCCCGGCGCCAGTCGCCCAGCGTCGACCAGCACTGCGCCTCCAGACCCTCCAGCTCGGCCTCGCCGTAGAAACTCATCCACTCGGGGTCGGCGTCCGAGAGGCCTCGTTCGAAGAAGGCCTGCGCGCGGGCGAGAGCCTGCTCGCATCCCGTGCGGTCGGCGAGTCCCGCCCAGCCGCCCGCCTCGCGCAGCGCGAGCAGCGACATCAGTCGGGGCGAGCCCAGGGGCCGGGCCACCCGTTGCGCGGCCTGTGCCGCCCGCACCGCCTCACGCGGCCGTCCCGCGTCGCGCGCGAGGAAGGCCGTGTTGCAGAAGGCGTGCGCCTCCAGAGCGTCGTCACCGGTCACCCGGGCCGTCGCGAGCGCCTCCGCGTAGTGCGAGCGGGCGTCGTCGAAGCGTCCCGAGTCGTGGGCCAGCCAGCCCACCGAGATGGCGAGTTCGCCCGCGCCCGAGTGCAGTCGGTCCGCGGTCGTCTGCCGGATCGCGCCGGCGTCCAGCAGCGCGTAGGCGGCGCGCAGTGGAGCCGCCGCGCGCCGGTACAGGCCGTCCGCGCCGTGCCGGTCGTCGAGCAACCGGATCCTGCGCACGGCCTCTTCCAGGGCGCCCGCCTCGCCCGTCCCGGCGCGGCGGACCGGCCGTCCGGCGGCCGTGGCGTCGACGGCGAGCCCGAGGGGGCCCAGTGAGGCGGCGGCCACCGTGGCGCCCCCGCCGGTCATGAATGCGCGACGCAGCACGTCGCTCTCCTCGTAGTTGTCGTACGTCTCGTCTGGGTCTTGCGTGTCCTGCGTGTCCTGCGTTTCTTGCGGGTCATACGGCTCGTACGTCCCCTCTGTCTCACTCGCCGGACGCGCCCGGCGTCCGCGTACGGAGGCGCGGGGCGCGAAGCCCAGGTCGGTGAGTGTGCGGCCGGGGAACATGTGCAGGAACACCCGTTCGTACGCGTAGTTGGGGCAGCGGATCTCGCCCGCCTCGACGCGGCCCACATAGCGCGCGTCGCAGCTGACCCGCTCGCCGATCTCGCGCGCGGCCCGTCGAACCGCCGCGGCGAACTCGGCCGGCGAGCGCTGTCCGCGCAGGCGCCGGAACGCGAGGTTCGGCCGCGGTGGGGTGGGGGACTGGGACGAGGTCACCATTGACGACGCCATGGCCGGGTCCTCTCGTGCGAACCGTCGAACCATGCCGGAGGTGGGTGAGTTGACTGGTTTGTCAGTGTGACGCCCTGTTTCCGGCGGGCAAGAACGTACCTGCTGTGTCCGGGTCGCGATGCGGGGTTTGGCTACAAACCGGATATCTCATCCGGGATCTGCCATGAACTGCCATCCTTTGCGGCGGACTTCTGCCGTAGCCGTTGACGCGGGCGCGCGTTGAAATTCTCGGAGTCGGACGAGGGTTCCTTGATGGAGGCCGCGATGGAGATCAGCCAGAGCGTCGATCCTTGTACGCCGGTGTCCTGTGACGTGGTCACGGTGCCGACACGACACGGCCTGGAGGCCGTCGACATCCTGCGGCGGGGGGTGGGGGACGGGGTCGGGCCGGTGCTGCATGACGACGGCGGCCAGACGTTGGGATTCTTGGTGCCGCCGGGGACCGCGGCAGGTTGGGACATGCCGGGGAGTACGTGCACGGAGACGGACGGCCGGGGTCTGCGGCTGGCTCCGGAGCCTCCGGTGGCGGGATCGGACTGGCTGCTGCCACCGGGAGACGCCGACCTGGCGACGGACCCGGCGGTGCTGCGGGCAGCGCTGGGCGAGGCGGCGAGACTCATCGAGGCCGCGGACAATTGCCAGTGAGTTCGCCGGTCTGAGGGGGCCCCACCGGCCCGCGGCCGCGTGACCACCCGCTGCTGCGGATAATGGCGGAGTGGGAAAGTCCAGAAGGTCCGCCGAAGCCGTCGTAGAACCCGTGGACGGCGGCCTCGCCGAGCTCATCCCCGACCGCGAGCGCACACACGCGTGGACGCTGCTCATCGACGGCGCCCCGCAGTCCCACGTCGACCTGGACGACCCGACCCACCTCTCCTTCGAGTACCAGCGCCGCCTCGGCCACGTCATCGACCTCGTCGCGCCCCCCGGCAAGCCCGTGCACGCCGTGCACCTCGGCGGAGGCGCCTTCACCCTCGCCCGGTATCTCGCCGCCACCCGCTCCCGCTCCACCCAGCAGGTCGTCGAGCGGGATGCCGCTCTGGTCCAACTGGTCCGGCGGAAGCTCCCGTTGGAGCAGAACGCGCGGATACGGGTGCGGTCCGTCGACGCGCGCGAGGGCCTCGCCAAAGTGGCCGACGGGTGGGCCGACCTCGTGATCGCCGATGTGTTCAGCGCAGCCAGGACCCCGGCCCATCTCACCTCCACCGAGTTCCTCGACGAGGTCCGCCGGACCCTCAAGCCGGGCGGGTACTACGCCGCCAACCTCGCCGACGGACCGCCGCTCGCCCATCTCCGCGGCCAGATCGCCACCGCCGCCGCCCGCTTCCCCGAACTCGCCCTCGTGGCCGACCCGACGGTCCTGCGCGGAAAACGCTTCGGCAACGCCGTCCTGATCGCCTCCGACACCCCCCTGCCGCTCGCGGAACTGACCCGCCGCGCAGCCTCCGACCCGCACCCCGGCCGCGTCGAACACGGCAAGTCGCTCCTCGACTTCACCGGAGGCGCCGCGGCCGTGACGGACGCCAGAGCGGTGGCCTCACCCGCCCCGCCGGCCTCCGCCTTCAGATGACCCCATGCCCGGGCAGGTGACGTTCGCCCGTCAGGCGCGGCGTCCGGTGCGAGTAGGGGCACCACCTCTGCGGGAGCGTGCCGGGCGTCACGACGGGTCAGACCACCTGCCGGGGCACTAGTACGTGCCGATCTCCACCCGCGGCGGTCCGTCGTGCCAGGTGCAGAACACCGACACCCGGTCCGCGCCCGAGGTGAACTCCACCCGGATCCACGACTCCGTCTTCCACACCTGCATCGACCACCCCGTGCCCGGCGTCGCGGACACCAGGGCCGCCGACTTCTCGCCGAGGTCGAAGACCGCGCGGCCGCCGTCGGTGTCGTAGCTCCTGACCTGACCGGAAGCCGTGGGAGAAGGGCTCTTCGAGGGCGGCGGGCTCGCGGACGTGGCACTCGGCGCCGGTGACGGGCTCTTCGACGGGGCCGGCCGCTTCGCCGGGCTCGGTGAGGCCAGCGGCTTCGACTCCTGTGTCGTCGCCTCGGCCGCGGTGATGGGCAGGGCGCGCGGCGGATCGTAGGCCGTGCCCGCCATGACCGTGTGGACGCCCCACCACGACAGCGTGACCGCCGCGCCCGTGGCGAGCGTCCAAGCCAGTACGTGTACGAGTCCTCTGCGCATCGCGGGCCATACTGCCTCAGGCACCTCACCGAGCGCACCCGGACCGAGTTGTCCACAGGCGCCGGAAGAGGTCCCCCGCATGGCGTACGGTGCCGCGCATGGCAAGTGTGCTCGTGGTCGAGGACGACCAGTTCGTTCGCTCGGCGCTCATCCGGCACCTGACCGACGCGGCACACACCGTGCGCAGTGTCGGCACGGCACTGGAGGCGCTGCGCGAGGTCGCCCATTTCCGTTTCGACGTGGTCATCCTGGACCTCGGACTGCCCGATCTGGACGGGTCCGAGGCCCTGAAGATGCTGCGCGGGATCACCGACGTCCCGGTCATCATCGCCACCGCGCGGGACGACGAGACGGAGATCGTCCGACTGCTGAACGCCGGGGCGGACGACTACCTCACCAAGCCCTTCTCGGTCGAGCACCTCTCCGCCCGCATGGCCGCCGTCCTACGGCGGTCCCGTGCCGCCGGCGGTGACGGACCGCCGGAGACCGTGCTGCGCGTCGGCGGCCTGAGCGTCGACCCGCTGCGCCGCCAGGCCGAGCTGGACGGCGTCCGACTCGACCTCACCCGCCGCGAGTTCGACCTGCTCGCCTTCCTGGCCGCCCGCCCCGGGGTGGTCGTGCCCCGCAAGGAACTCCTCGCGGAGGTCTGGCAGCAGTCCTACGGCGACGACCAGACGATCGACGTCCATCTGTCGTGGCTCAGGCGCAAGTTGGGGGAGACGGCCGCGCAGCCCCGCTATCTGCACACCCTGCGGGGCGTCGGCGTGAAGCTGGAACCACCGGGCGGGGGGCTGTCGCTGTGAGATGGGCTCTGGTCAAGGTCTGCCTGGCGGTCACCACCATGGTCGTGGTCGCCTTCGCCGTCCCGCTCGGCCTGGTCATCAGGGAGATGGCCCGGGACCGCGCGTTCTCCAACGCCGAGCGGCAGGCCGCCGCCGTCGCCCCGGCGCTGTCCATCACCACCGACCGCGATCAGCTGGAGCGGGTCGTCGCCTCCGCGGGCTCGGACTCCGGGATGGCCGTCCACATACCGGCCGACGGTGACCGGAAAAGCGGTCAGAAGGCCGTCGACATCGGGCGGCGGCGGGCCGCCGCCGCCGACATCGCGACCGTGCGGAAACTGGGCCGCGCCTCGACCACCGAGGTGCCCGGCGGCTCCACCCTGCTCCAGCCGGTCGCGCTCAGCTCCGGCGAGATAGCCGTCGTCGAGGTGTACGTCCCCGAGTCGGAGGTGAGCAACGGCGTCGGGACCGCCTGGGCGGTGCTCGCGGGCGTCGGCATCGCGCTCGTCGTCGGCTCGGTCGCGGTCGCCGACCGGCTCGGCGTACGGATGGTGCAGCCCGCTCAGAAGCTCGTCGAGGGCGCCCACGAACTGGGGGAGGGGAAGCTGGGGTCGAGGGTGCCGGAGGAGGGGCCGACCGAACTGCGGCTGGCGGCGGTCGCGTTCAACTCCATGGCCGACCAGGTCGTACAACTGCTGGCGAACGAGCGCGAGTTGGCTGCCGATCTGTCCCATCGGCTGCGCACCCCGCTGACCGTGCTGCGGCTCAACGCGGCCTCGCTCGGGGACGGGCCCGCCGCGGAGCAGACCCGGGCCGCGGTCGCGCAGCTGGAGCGCGAGGTCGACACCATCATCCGTACCGCCCGCGAGGCCAAGCCGCAGACGGCGGCCGCCGGGCCCGGCGCCGGGTGCGACGCGGCCGAGGTGGTCCGGGAGCGGATGGGGTTCTGGTCCGCGCTCGCGGAGGACGAGGGCCGCAAGTGGCGGGTGGCCGGCACCGAGCGGCCGGTGCGCATACCTGTGGCCCGGGCGGATCTCGCCGCCGCGCTGGACGCTCTGCTCGGCAACGTCTTCCGGCACACCCCGGAGGGCACCGCCTTCGCGGTCGACGTGCACAACGGCGAGGACGCGGTGATCGTGCTCGTCTCCGACGCGGGGCCCGGCATCCGCGACCCCGAGGCCGCGATGGCGCGCGGGCGGGGTTCGGGCAGCGCCGGGTCGACCGGGCTCGGGCTCGACATCGTGCGGCGGCTCGCCGAGTCGACCGGCGGGGACGTACGGATCGGGTCCTCGGTGCTGGGCGGCACCGAGGTGCGGATCTGGATCCAGCTGGACGGACGGGAACCGGTGCGCCGGGGACACCGGGTGCGCCGACGTCGAACGGGCAGATTGGTCTCGACCTTTAACCGACCCCGATCCCTTCCTTAAGGGCGCCCTAAGATCCTCAACCCCCGTCCTGATCAGGCCATTTGCCCGATTCCGGCTCGCTAGCGTGCCGCGTCATGAGCATGCATCGGCGCAAGGTGAGTGGCAGGAACAAGTTGATCGGCGGGGCGGTGGCCGCCGCCGTGGTCGGGGGTGGCGCGGTCCTCGTCACCGGTACCGCCCAGGCAGCCGGGGTCGGCGTGGCGTACACCAGGACCAGTGACTGGTCGACGGGTTACACCGCGCAGTACGTCGTCACCAACAACAGCGGTGCGGCGGACAAGGACTGGAAGCTGGAGTTCGACCTGCCGAGCGGATCCACGCTCGGTTCCCTGTGGAACGGGGAGTCCGGAGTGAGCGGGCGGCACGTCACGGTGAAGCCGCCCCGGTGGGACACGGACGGTCTGGTCGCCGGTGAGTCGGTCACGGTCGGGTTCGTGGTCAACGGCACGGGCGATCCCACAGGCTGTCGCATGGACGACGCCGACTGCGCAACCGACGGCGACGACACCCCCACGCCCACTCCTACACCCACTCCCACACCCACCTCCACCGCTTCCCCCACGGAGAGCACCGGCTTCGCCCCCTACGTCGACACCTCCCTCTCTCCCGCCTTCGACCTCCTGGCGAGCGCTGCGTCCACCGGCGTCAAGAACTACAACCTCGCCTTCGTCACCGACGGTGGCGGCTGCACGCCCAAGTGGGGCGGGGTCACCGACCTGGCGAGCGACGCCGTGGGCCAGCAGATCGGCGCACTGCGGGCGAAGGGCGGGGACGTCCGGGTCTCCTTCGGCGGCGCCTCCGGCTCCGAGCTGGCCACGACCTGCTCCTCGGCGGACGCGCTGGCGGCGGCGTACGGGAAGGCCGTGGACGCGTACGGCCTCACCAAGGTCGACTTCGACGTGGAGGGCGGGGCGCTGCCGAACACGGCCGCGAACACCCGGCGGGCGCAGGCGATCGCGAAGCTCCAGTCGCAGCACCCCGGACTGGATGTCTCCTTCACCCTCCCGGTCATGCCCGAGGGCCTCACCCAGGACGGCGTGGACCTGCTCGCGAACGCCAAGTCGAACGGCGTCGAGATCGACACCGTCAACATCATGGCGATGGACTACGGGCCCTCGTACAGCGGAGACATGGGCACCCACGCCGAGCAGGCCGCTACCGCCACCCAGGCACAGGTCAAGGGCGTTCTCGGGCTGTCCGACAGCGCGGCCTGGAACGCCGTCGCCGTGACGCCCATGATCGGGGTCAACGACGTGGCCTCGGAGATCTTCAAGGTCGACGACGCCTCCCAGCTGGTGGCCTTCGCCAAGGCGAAGGGCCTGGGCGGGCTGTCGATGTGGTCCGCCACGCGGGACAAGCAGTGCTCCGGCGGTGCGAAGCCCTCGGCCGACGCGACGTGCAGCTCGATCGTCCAGGACGCGTTCGCCTTCTCGAAGACCTTCGCCGCCTACAGCTGACCCCGTCGCCGACCGGGCTCCTGTGTCACCGATAGGCAGGGATGTCGGTCACGTTTCGACAAATCGGGCCGATAGCTATTGACGCATGACCTGACATAACGCTGTCATTGCGCCACCGTGTTCGGTCAAGTTGATTTCTGGTTGATTACGACCGGTCTCCAAACCCTCCATGATCGAACCCCTGCCTTCAGGAGCCGTACATGCGTGATCTCTCGTCTTCCCTGCCTTCGCCCAGCCGCCGCGGTCTGCTCAAGGGCATGGGTGGCGCCGCCCTGCTCGGAGCGGGCATCCCGTTGCTGTCCGCCTGTGGCAGCAGCGGCAGCTCCAGCGACCCGAAGACCGTGAGTCTGGGTTCGAACGCGTCGGACGCGGTGCCGAAGAAGGCGTTCGCCGAGATCTACGCGGCCTTCCAGAAGCAGTCCGGGATCACGGTCGACGTGAACACCAAGGACCACAACACGTTCCAGGAGCAGATCAACTCGTACCTCCAGGGCACGCCGGACGACGTGTTCAACTGGTTCGCCGGGTACCGGATGCAGTTCTTCGCGGCCAAGAACCTCGCCTCCCCGATCGACGACGTGTGGGAGAAGATCGGGGGCAACTTCCCGGACGCCATGAAGAAGCTGTCCAAGGGCGCGGACGGCAAGTACTACTTCGTGCCGCTGTACACGTACCCGTGGGCGATCTTCTACCGCAAGAGCGTCTTCCAGCAGCACGGCTACGAGGTTCCGACCACGTGGGACCAGCTGGTCGCCCTGTGCAAGCAGATGAAGAAGGACGGCCTGGTCCCGATCGCGTTCGGTGACAAGGACGCCTGGCCGGCGATGGGCACCTTCGACCAGATCAACTTCCGCCTCAACGGCTACGACTTCCACGTGGAGCTGATGGCGGGCAAGGCCGCGTGGACCGACGCCAAGGTCAAGGCCGTCTTCGACCACTGGGCCGAGCTGCTGCCCTACCACCAGGACGGTTTCATGGGCCGGACCTGGCAGGACGCGGCGCAGACGCTGGTGTCCAAGAAGGCCGGCATGTACCTGCTGGGCTCGTTCGTGGCGCAGCAGTTCGCCGACAAGGCGGACCTGGACGACCTGGACTTCTTCGCCTTCCCGGAGATCAACTCCGCGTACGGGCAGGACACCGTGGAGGCGCCCACCGACGGCTTCATGGTCTCCAAGGCGCCGAAGAACAAGGCCGGCGTCGCCAAGCTGCTCGAGTACCTGGGCACCCCGGCGGCGGAGCAGATCTACCTCAAGGCCGACTCCAGTGTGGTGGCCGCCTCCAGCAAGGCCGACACCTCCTCCTACACGCCGCTGCAGAAGAAGGCGTACGAGATGATCTCGGGCGCCAAGAGCCTGACCCAGTTCATGGACCGTGACTCCCGTCCCGACTTCACCTCGACGGTGATGCAGCCCTCGCTCCAGAAGTTCCTGCAGAACCCCAAGGGCGTCGACAGTCTGCTGTCCTCGATCGAACGCCAGAAGAAGACGATCTTCGCGTCCTCCTGAGCTGAGCGGCAAAATGACTACCGACACGAACATGAAGAGCCCGGAGGCGGCCGCCGTGCCGCCTTCGGGCCCCGCGCCGGTCAAGAAGCGGGTCCCGCGGGGGCACAAGCGCCTGCTGACCCGCCGTGACCGCATCACGCTCGGCTTCATGGCCGGCGTGCCCACCGTCCTGCACGTGGCCCTGGTCTGGGTCACCGCGCTGGCCTCGATCGCCCTGGCATTCACCAGCTGGGACGGCATCGGCTTCGGCTCCATCAAGTGGGTCGGCCTGGACAACTTCAAGCAGCTGTTCAACGACAACCCGCAGTTCTGGCCGGCCGTCGAGCACAACGTCATCTGGTTCGTGGTGCTCATCCTGATCCCGACGCCGTTCGGCCTGTTCCTGGCCGTGCAGCTGGACAAGAAGATCCGTTTCTCCCGGGTCTACCAGACCGCGTTCTTCCTGCCGGTCGTGGTCTCGCTCGCGGTCACCGGGTTCGTCTGGCAGCTGGTCTACAACCCCGACACCGGACTGATCAACAGCCTGATCGGGGCCAACAAGCCCGGCCACTACATCGACTGGATCGGCGACCCGCACCTGAACCTGTGGGCGGTGCTGATCGCCGCGTCCTGGCGGCACACCGGCTACATGATGATCCTGTACCTGGCCGGCCTCAAGGGCGTCGACCCCTCGCTGCGGGAAGCGTCCTCGCTGGACGGCGCGAACGAGTGGCAGACGTTCAAGAACGTCATCTTCCCCACCCTGCGCCCCACCAACACCGTCGTCCTGGTCGTCACCATCATCGAGGCGCTGCGCGCCTTCGACCTGGTCTTCGTCTTCAACAAGGGCGCCCAGGGCACCGAGCTGCTGTCGATCCTGATCACCAACAACATCATCGGCGAGTCCAGCCGCATCGGCTACGGCTCCGCGATCGCGGTGGTCCTGCTGGTCATCTCCCTCGTCGTGATCATCCCGTACCTGATCTCGACCTTCCGCAAGGAGCGCAGCGCATGAGCACCCCCACCGTCGCGCTCGGCGCCAAGCAGCGCACCCCCCTGCGCCCCGCCCGGATCCTGCTGCACGTCTTCCTGATCGGCACCTCGCTGGCCTGGCTCGCCCCGCTGCTCTGGGCCGTCTTCGCGGCCCTGCGCCCCTACAGCGAGACCAGCACCAAGGGCTACGTCTCCTGGCCGGACAAGCTGAACTTCGACAACTTCAAAAACGCGTTCGAGCAGTCCGACATGCTCCACTACTTCGGGAACACACTGCTCATCGCGGTCCCGGCGGTGCTGGTCACCCTGCTGGTGTCGTCGATGGTCGCGTTCTACGTCTCCCGCTTCGACTTCCGGCTGAACATCTTCCTGCTGCTGGTCTTCACCGCCGGCAACCTGCTGCCGCAGCAGGTCATCATCACCCCGCTGTACCGCATGTACCTGCTCATCGACCTGCCCGGCATCACCATGAGCGGCAAGCTGTACGACTCCGCACTCGGCCTGGTCCTGATCCACGTGGCGTTCCAGTCCGGGTTCTGCGCCTTCGTACTGTCCAACTACATGCGCATGCTGCCCCACGAGCTCACCGAGGCCGCCCTGGTCGACGGCGCCTCCGTGTGGCGGATGTACTGGCAGATCGTGCTGCCGCTGTGCAAGCCCGCGATGGCGGCCCTGGGCACCCTGCTGTCCATCTGGATCTACAACGACTTCTTCTGGGCCATCGTGCTGATCTCCACCGGCGAGAACATGCCGATCACCTCGGCCCTGAACAACCTCTCCGGCCAGTACTTCACCGACCCCAACCTGGTCGCCGCCGGCGCCCTGCTCACCGCGATCCCCACCCTGATCGTGTACTTCGTGCTCCAGCGCCAGTTCGTCAGCGGACTGACCCTCGGCGCCAACAAGGGCTGACCGCCCGCACCTGAGAGAGAACCACCGTGCCCCACCCCTTCACGCCGCTCGCCTCCGTGCCCGTGGATCCCCGAAAGGCCCGCGTCCACGAGGAGGGCTGGCAGTCCTGGAGCCCCAGCGGCGTCTACGCCCTCGGCGACCAGCCGTACCGTCCGACGAACGAGAACTGGGCGACGGTCTGCTACCGCCCGGGTGTCACCGTCCCCGAAGGCGCCTTCCAGGGCGAGGGGCTGCTGGCGCTGGACCCGGGCGACGGATCGCCGGTACGGCTGTGGGCGGCGACGGACCCGCTGCACGAGGTCCCGTCGATCCGCCTGGTCGCCGAAGGCTCCGTGGCGGAGGTCTCCGCCGACGGCCCGGTGAAGGAGTTCACGGGTACGGACATCCAGTCGGCGCTGGCCGAGTGGGCCGCCGGACTCGGGGTCGAGGCCCCGCGCCCGGCGCCCACGGTCTGGTGCTCCTGGTACGAGTACTTCACCGGCGTCACCGAGGACGACATCCACGAGAACCTCCGTGCGATGGACACCCTCGACCTGCCCATCGACGTCGTCCAGATCGACGACGGCTACCAGAAGGCCCTCGGCGACTGGCTCACCCTCTCCGGCCGCTTCCGCTCCCGCGCGGCCATCGCCGACGCGATCCGGGCCCGGGGCCGCCGCGCCGGCATCTGGACGGCCCCCTTCCTGGTCGACCCGGCCGGTGACCTGGCCGCCGAGCACCCCGACTGGCTGGTCGAGGACCTCGACGGAGGCTTCCTGCACGCCGGCCGCAACTGGGGCCACGACCTGTGCGTCCTGGACACGACCCGCCCCGAAGCGGCGGAGTACCTGGCGTCGGTCTTCAGGACCCTGGTGTCCGAGGGCTACGACTACTTCAAGGTCGACTTCCTGTACGCGGGGGCGCTGGAAGGCGTACGGCATTCCTCCGAGGACGCGCTCACGGCGTACCGCTCCGGGATCGAGCTGATCCGCGAGGCCATCGGCGAGGACGCCTACCTGCTCGGCTGCGGCGCGCCCGTCCTGCCCTCCATCGGCCTGTTCGACGCGATGCGGGTCAGCCCCGACACGGCCCCGCACCGGCGCCCCGAGGCCGACGACTACAGCCAGCCCGGCCAGGACCCGGCGGAGTTCACCGGCGTCGGCCGCCAGTGGCAGCACGGCCGGCTCTGGGTCAACGACCCGGACTGCCTGATGGCCCGCCCGGCCGTGGAGACCCGCGAGCGCTGGGCGGCCCACGTGGAGGCGACGGGCGGCCTGATGGCGTCGAGCGACCGCCTGCTGTCGCTGGACCAGTGGGGCGTGGAGACGACCCGGCGGCTGCTCGCGGGAGACGCCCGATGATCCCGGAGGGCATCGCCTACGGCGGCGACTACAACCCCGAGCAGTGGCCCGAGGAGGTCTGGGCCGAGGACGTACGCCTCATGCGCGAGGCGGGCGTGAACATGGTCAGCGTCAACATCTTCGCGTGGGCGTTCCTCGAACCCCGCGAGGGCGAGTACGACTTCGCGCGCCTCGACAAGATCCTCGCCCTGCTCCACGAGAACGGCATCGCCGCCGACCTGGCGACGCCCACCGCGGCCCCGCCGGCCTGGTTCTTCCGCAAGCACCCGCAGGCGCTGCCGGTCGACAGGGACGGCAGGAGACTGTCGTACGGCAGCCGCCAGACGTTCTGCCCGTCGAGCCCCGCCTACCGGGAGGCGGCCCTGCGGATCACCCGGGTGCTCGCGGAGCGGTACGCCGACCACCCGGCCGTCGTGATGTGGCACGTCCACAACGAGTACGGCTGTCACAACGCGGAGTGCTACTGCGACGCGAGCGCGGAGGCGTTCCGGGCGTGGCTGCGGTCGCGGTACGGCGATCTGGAAGCCCTGAACCACGCCTGGGGTACGGCCTTCTGGAGCCAGTGGTACTACGACTGGGACGAGATCATCCCGCCCCGCGCCACCGGCGCTGTGCCCAACCCGACCCATCAGCTGGACTGGCGCCGCTTCTGCAGCGACGCGCTGCTGGCGCTGTGCAAGGCGGAGCGTGAGGTGCTGCGGGAGGCCGCCCCCGCGGTGCCGGCCACCACCAACTTCATGGTGATGTACAACTTCGACGCGCTGGACTACTGGCGCTGGGCACCGGAGCTGGACGTCGTCTCCAACGACCACTACCTGCGTTCCACCGACCCCGAGTCGCAGATCGACATCGCGCTCAGCGGCGACCTGGTCCGTTCGCTGGCGGGCGGCCCGTGGCTGCTGATGGAGCACTCGACGGGCGCGGTGAACTGGCAGCCCGTCAACCGGGCGAAGAATCCCGGTGAGTTGCGCCGCAACGCCCTGGGGCACGTCGCCCGAGGTGCCGACGGCATCGCCTACTTCCAGTGGCGGGCCGCGAAGGCGGGCGCCGAACAGTGGCACTCGGCGATGCTCCCGCACGCCGGCACCGACAGCCAGATCTGGCGGGACGTGGTGGCGCTGGGCGCGGACCTGAAGGCACTGGCGGAGGTGCGGGGCAGCACCAGCCCCGCCTCGGTCGCCGTCGTCTGGGACTGGAACGCCCGCTGGGCCCTGGAACTCCCCTCCCAGCCCAGCGAGTCGGTGCGCTACCTCGACATGGTCCGCGCCTGGTACGAGCCGCTGTGGCGCTCCGGCGTGGCCGTGGACTTCGTCCACCCGTCGGCGGACCTGTCGCGGTACCGCCTCGTCCTCGCGCCCGCCCTCTACCTGGTCGACGACGCGGGCGCGGAGAACCTGACCGGCTTCGCGTCGGGCGGCGGCACCCTGGTCGTCGGCTTCCACAGCGGGGCCGTCGACACCAACTGCCATGTCCGCCTGGGCGGTTATCCGGGCGCCTTCCGCGAGGCACTCGGCGTCAGCACGGACGAACTGTTCCCGCTGCTGCCGGACGAGTCCCTCGGCCTGAGCGGCGGGGGTACGGCGTCCCTGTGGTCGGAGCGGGTCGCGCCCGCCGGAGCGGAGACCGTCACGTCGTACACCTCGGGCCCCCTCACCGGAGTTCCGGCGGTCACCCGGTACACCTACGGCGAGGGCGTGGCCTGGTACCTGGCGACCCACCCGGATCCGGAGACCCTCGCCGGGTTGCTGGACCGCATTCGCCGGGAGGCGGGAGTGGAGCCGGTGCGAGAGACACCGGACGGTGTCGAGGCGGTGCTGCGGAGGGGCGAGGACGCCGACTACCTCTTCCTGATCAATCACGGGGACCGGGATGCTGAGGTCGAGGTCCGGGCCGGGGCTACGGAGCTGTTGGCGGGCAAGCCGGTCGGGGCCGGCGCGGTGACGGTCGCGCCGGGGGACGTCCTGGTCGTACGGGAGCCGTGAGGACGAGAGCGGGGAACGGCTGAGGCGATCCGTCAGCGGGTCGGCAAGCGAGAGTTTTCCGCATTCATCACCGCGGCCGTGGAGCGCGAGCTGTGCGGCCAGATCCTCGACGAGTATCTGGCGGACTACGAACATCGCAACGGGCCGATCTCCGAGCAGGAGCAGGAGAGCGCCCGGCGTGTCCTCGGCGAGGTCTTCGCCGAGGAGGGCCAGTGGCCCGCCGCAAGCTGAGCCACGAAGGCACACTCGTCCTTGACCGCGAGGGCCTTTCGAAGCTTGTCGGCGACGACGAACGAGTCGTGGCCCTTGTCGCCGAAGCACGCAAGCGCGGCATGGAGGCGGTGATCAGCGCGCTCACCGTCATCGAGGCCGTCCATCGACGGACGGACAAGGCCCGGCTTGCGTGGGTCCTGTCCGGGCTGCGGATCGTGCCCGTCGGTGACGAGGAGGCGAAGGCCGCCTCCGCTCTCTTGATCAACGCCGGTCTTCACGGCCACAAGTATGCGATCGATGCCGCAGTCGCGGAGATGGCGCTGCGGCAGCATCGGCCGGTGGTCATGCTCACTTCCGATGTCGACGACACGTCCAAGCTCTGCGGGGAGCGGTACGCCTTGTCGTCGTACAGCCCGTGCTCGCAGCCGGTGCGTGGAGTGGAGACTTGTCGCATCTGAGCACAGGAACAGGGCCAGGACCTCTGCTGGCGCCGCACCGCGGTCGAACTGGGCGGTGGACTGCGCACGAGCCCTGCCCACCGCACGACGGAGTGGAATGGGGCGAGGCGCTGTCGCGACGTGACGAATGTGCCGGGGCGCGGCACCCCCCTCGGCTGCCGCGCCCCGTTCCCCGACCCCCGTCTCCGCGGTGGCTACTGGATGCTCTGGACCTCCGGGAGCGTGCCCGTGCGGGCTGCCCGGCCGTACCAGAGGGCGCTGGACTTGGGTGTCCGTTCCAGCGTCGCGTAGTCCACGTAGACCGCGCCGAAACGCTTCTCGTAGCCGTACGCCCACTCGAAGTTGTCCAGCAGGGACCACAGGTAGTAGCCCCGGACGTCCGCGCCGTCGGCGATCGCGCGGCGGACCGCGGCGAGGTGGCCCTGTAGGTAGGCGATCCGCTCGGGGTCGTGGACGCGGCCGTCGGGGTCGGGCTTGTCGTCGTAGGCCGCGCCGTTCTCCGTGATGTACAGCGGCAGACCCGGGGCCTCGCGGGTGTAGCGCATGATCAGGTCGTGCAGGCCCGTCGGGTCGATCGTCCAGCCCATCTCCGTGCGCTCACCGGGGGTCTGGTGGAAGGTGACGTCGTCCGCCCCGGGCCACGGGGAGTGCGCGCTGCTGCCGTGACCGTCGGCGCGCGGTGCGCTTGTCTCCGCGTCGGCGGCCGAGACCAGTGCCGGCGTGTAGTAGTTGAGGCCCAGCGCGTCCAGCGGCTGGTTGATCAGGGCGAGATCGCCGTCCTCGACGAACGACCAGTCCGTGATCAGCTCCGTCGCCGCGAACAGCGTCTGCGGATACGCACCGTGCAGGATCGGCCCGTGGAAGACACCGTTGGCCAGGTCGTCGATCTTCTGCGCCGCCGCGAGGTCCGCCGCGTCCTGCGAGAAGGGCCTGACCACCGAGGAGTTGAGGCTGAGCGCCACCGAGTTGCGGGCCGGCATCGACCCGCGCAGCGCCGAAGTGCCCAGTCCGTGCGCCAGGTTCAGCGTGTGCGCCGCCTTCAGCGAGGCCGCGGGGTCCGTACGGCCCGGCGCGTGCACCCCGGACGCGTAGCCCAGGAAGGCCGCGCACCACGGCTCGTTGAGGGTGATCCACTGTTCCACCCGGTCGCCGAGCGCCTCCCCGACGATCTGCGCGTACTCGGCGAAGCGGTAGGCCGTGTCGCGCTCCGGCCAGCCGCCCGCGTCCTCCAGCTCCTGGGGCAGGTCCCAGTGGTAGAGCGTCACGGCCGGCTTGATGCCGTGCGCGAGGAGCTCGTCCACCAGCCGGCGGTAGAAGTCCAGACCCCGCTGGACCGCGGGGCCGCGGCCCGTCGGCTGCACCCGGGACCAGGAGATCGAGAAACGGTACGCCGTCAGGCCGAGGTCGGCCAT
Source organism: Streptomyces canus (assembly GCF_030816965.1). Taxonomy (NCBI): domain Bacteria; kingdom Bacillati; phylum Actinomycetota; class Actinomycetes; order Kitasatosporales; family Streptomycetaceae; genus Streptomyces; species Streptomyces canus. The sequence goes on along the minus strand of NZ_JAUSYQ010000002.1, from coordinate 3,820,289 downwards.
GAGCGCCACGTCGTCGCGGTAGCGGTGGTAGTGGTCGACAGCGATGTCACCGTGGTCGCCGCCGGCCGTCTTGCCCGGGGTGTGGCTGAAGGTGTCCCAGATGGAGGGCGTACGGCCGTCCTCCCGCACCGCCCCCTCGATCTGGTAGGCGGAGGTCGCGGCGCCCCACAGGAAGGCGGGGGGAAAGGTCACCGGGCCGGCCGGCGTTTCGGACTCAGGCATGGAAGCGCTCCCATTGGAGGTCGTCAGAGCGACTGATGGAGGGGGAGGGGAAGGGGCCGAGGCGGCGCCGGCCCGGCCCCAGGAGTGATGGCGGAAAAGCCGTAGGACGGGTGTCAGCCCTTGATCGCGCCCTGCATGATGCCGCCCACGATCTGCTTGCCGAACAGGATGAAGGCGATCAGCAGCGGCAGCGTGCCGAGGAACGCGCCCGCCATGATCACGGCCTGGTCGGGGACATAACCCGTGCCCAGCGAGTTGAGGGCGACCTGCACGGTCGGGTTCTGCTGGTTCAGGGCGATGATCGGCCACAGGAAGTCGTTCCAGGCGAACACGAAGGTCAGCAGCCCGAGCACGGCCATCGCCGGCCGCGCGGCCGGGAAGACCACGTGCCACACCACCCGGATGCTGCTCGCCCCGTCCACCCGGGCCGCCTCGATCAGCTCGCTCGGCAGCGCCTGCAACAGGTACTGCCGCATGAAGAAGGTGCCGAAGGCCGTCACAAGAGTGGGCAGGATGACCGTCTGGAGCTGGTTCGACCACCCGAGGTCGGCCATCCACAGATACAGCGGTACGACCGCCAGCTGCGGCGGGATCATCATCGTGCCGATCGTCAGCAGCAGCAGAAAGCCCGAGAACCTGAACCGCAGCTTGGCGAAGGCGAATCCGGCGAGCGTGGAGAACAGCACGGTGCTGATGGTGATGGCGCCCGCGACGATCACGCTGTTGAGCATCGCGGTGCCGAGACCGGCCTCGTCCCACGCGGTCTGCATGTTCTTGAACAGGTTCCCGCCGAACCACAGCGGCGGCGGCGTCTCGGCGAGCCTGTGGTCGGTGCGCGAGGCCGCGATCGCCGTCCACACCAGGGGCGCCAGCGAGACGAGCGCGAAGACCGCCAGGACCAGGTAGGTCACCGGGCCCGCGTGCAGCTGCTTGCCCGCGCCCATCACCCGACGGGAGGCGCCCCGCTTCTTCCCTGCCTGAGGTTCTGTCTGAGGCAGCGTCAGTTCACTGGTGGTCATTGGGTCTTCCTCAGACGTCGGGTGACCAGCAGGTTGATCGCGGCAACGATCAACAGGATCAGGAACATGGACCAGGCGATCGCGGACGCCTTGCCGAGGTTGCCGATGATCCAGCCCTGGTCGTACATGTACAGGCCGAGCGTCTGGTACTGGTGCTCGGAGCCGCCCTTGGAGCCGCTGACCCCGCCGAACAGCAGAGGCTCACCGAAGAGCTGGGTCGCGCCGATGGTGGAGACCACCACCGTGAACAGGATGGTCGGCCGAAGCTGCGGGACCGTCACATGGATGAACTGCTGCCAGCGGTTGGCCCCGTCGATCGCCGCCGACTCGTACAGGTCGGCCGGGATCGCCTGCATCGCGGCGAGGTAGATCAGCGCGTTGTAGCCGGTCCACCGCCAGATCACGATCGACGACACCGCGAACTGCGAACCCCAGTCGGACTCACGCCAGTTGATGGGATCGATGCCCACGAAGTCGAGGAGCCAGTTGACCATGCCGCCGTCCCACGAGTACAGCAGCGTGAAGACGAGGGTCGCCGCCGCCACCGAGGTGGCGTACGGGGTCAGCATCACGACCCGCCAGACGGTCGAGCCGCGCAGCCGGTAGTTGAGCAGGTGCGCGAGTCCGATCGCCGCCATCAGCTGCGGCACGGTCGAGATCACACCGATGGTGAAGGTGTTCTTGAGGGCGTTCCAGAAGAAGTCCGAGGACAGCAGGTTCTGGTAGTTGTCCAGGCCCGCCCAGGTCTGGGTGTCCAGCGAGGACAACTGCACGTCGTGCAGCGAGTACCAGACCGTGTACAGCAGCGGGATCAGCGAGAACGCCCCGAAGATGACGAAGAAGGGGGCGATGAACACGTACGGCGACGCTTTCATGTCCCAGCGGTACAGCCGGCTGCGCCAGGGGCTCTTGCCCTCGGGCGGCGTACCGTGACCGTGAGCGCCCCGGGCCGCGCCCGGCTGGGAGCCGGGCGCGGCCTCGGCGCTCGACGCGGGATGCGCGAGTGCCTGCTTGGGGCTTGTCACTGGCCGAGCACGTCCTTGATCTCGTTCGTGGCCGCGTCCCAGCCCTGGTCGGGCGACTTGCCCTTCTGCTCGACCTGGAGGATGCCGATGTCGGTCAGCGCGGTGTTGATCGGCTGGTCCTTGACGCCGAAGACCTGCGCCGGGATCGTCTTCGCCGCGTCGGAGAAGATCTGCGTGATCGGCGCGTTGCTGAAGAACTCCGTGGTGGCGGGGGCCGCCTTCAGAGTCGAGTACGCCGACGGGGCCGACGGGAAGCTGGCCTGCTTGGCGAAGACCTTCGCCTGCTGCTCGGGCGCGGTCAGCCACTTGGCCAGCGCGATGGCTTCCTTCTGGTGCTTGCCCGCCGTCGGCACGCCGATGAAGGCGCCGCCCCAGTTGCCCGCGGTCGGCGCGGCCGCCACGTCCCACTTGCCCTTGCCCGCCTCGCCGGACTTCTCCTGGATGTAGCCGATCATCCAGGCGGGGCAGGCCACGGTGGCGAAGGAGGCGTTCGCGTAGCCCTGGTCCCACGGCTTGTCGAACTGCTTGAGCTTCGCCGACATGTTGCTGGTCGCCACGGACATCGCGACGTCCCAGGCGTTCTTCACGCCGTTGGACTTGTCCCAGATGACCTTGCCGCTCTTGTCGTAGTAGCGCTCGCTCTCACCGTTGAGGACCGCGTTGTAGACGGAGGAGGCCGAGTCCACGAACTTGGTGCCGCTCGGCGCCTTCTTCATGTACTCCTTGCCGACGGCGACGTACTTGTTCCAGTCGCCCTTCCACTGCGCGGCGAGCTTGGTGCGGTCCGTCTCCAGACCGGCCTTCTCGAACAGGTCCTTGCGGTAGCAGATCGCCATCGGGCCGATGTCGGTGCCGAGCCCGATGAGCTTGCCGTCCGCGGTCGTGGCCTGGGCGTTCTTCCAGTCCAGCCACTGCGACTTGTCGACCTCCTTGCCGAGGTCGACGAACTTGGAGCCCTGCGTCTGCACGGCCTCGGTGATGTTGCCGACCTCGATGGCCTGGATGTCGTCCGTGCCGGAGCCGGCCTGCAACCGGGTGAGGACCTTCGGCCAGTAGACGTCGGTCCGGGTGGTGACGTTCTCCTTGATGGTGATGTCCGGGTGCAGCTTCGTGTACTCGTCGTAGAGACCGGCCTGCTTGTAGCCGAAGACTCCGAAGGTGCCGACGGTCAGCGTGGTCTTGCCGCCGCCCGAGTTGTTGCCCGAGCCCGACGAGTCGTCGCTGTCCGAGTCGCCGGCACAGCCGGCCAGCACTCCCGTAGTCAGTGCGGCGACGGCCGCCAGGGCCAACAGCCGGTGGGACCGGCGGGTAGTCGTGCGCATTGCGTCCTCCTGTTGCCTGACGTGCCGACCCCCCGGCCAACTGCGTTGTTGGACCCGTTAGTTCTTGCTGCGGCTCGGGCGGGGAACGTGCGGGATATTTATGTGTCAGGTACCGTGGGAGCGCTCCCACAAGTGATGTGTTGAAGGTTCGCGGGTTGGAGCGAGGGTGTCAAGGGAGTGCGCGAGGGGAGATGCCTTCAGTTATCAGCCTGTTAACTGGAACCACTCGGCCCGCCCCGGCGCTCGCGCACAAAGCAGTGGGGTGCGGGGCCACCGGCCCCCGTGACCGTCACGTCCACACACGGGACTGTTAAATTCCAGGCCAGCTTAGAGACACGGTGGGAAGGCGGAGCCCATGGCAAGCCACGGAGCGCGGAGCCGAAGCGGTGGCCGGCCCACCCTCGAAGAGGTGGCCGCGCGCGCCGGCGTCGGCCGGGGGACCGTTTCCCGGGTGATCAACGGCTCGCCCCGGGTCAGCGACGCCACCCGCGCGGCGGTCGAGGCGGCGGTGGCAGAGCTCGGGTACGTCCCGAACACCGCGGCGCGCGCCCTGGCGGCCAACCGCACCGACGCGATCGCACTGGTCGTGCCCGAACCGGAGACGCGGTTCTTCGCAGAGCCGTACTTCTCGGACATGCTGAAGGGTGTGGGCGCCGAGATCTCGGACACCGAGATGCAGCTCCTGCTGATCTTCGCGGGTAGTGACCGCGAACGCCGGCGCCTGGCCCAGTACCTGGCGGCGCACCGGGTCGACGGTGTCCTGCTGGTGTCGGTCCACGCCGACGATCCGCTTCCCGACCTGCTGTCCCAGCTGGAGATCCCGGCGGTGATCAGCGGCCCGCGCTCGGCGGCGGAAACCCTCCCGTCCGTGGACTCCGACAACTACGGCGGCGGCCGCTCGGCCGTGGAGCACCTCCTGGCGGGCGGCCGCCGCGCGATCGCGCACATCACCGGCCGCCTCGACGTGTACGGCGCCCAGCGCCGCGTCGACGGCTACCGGGACGCGCTGCGCGACGCGGGCCACGAGGTGGACGAGCGGCTGATCGAACCCGGCGACTTCACCGAGGAGGGCGGACGCCGGGCCATGACCAGGCTGCTGGCCCGCCGCCCCGACCTGGACGCGGTCTTTGCCGGCTCGGACGTCATGGCGGCCGGCGCCCGCCAGGTCCTGCGCGAGGAGGGGCGCAGCATCCCCTCCGACGTGGCCCTGATCGGCTACGACGACTCGGCCATAGCGCGCCACATGGACCCGCCCCTGACCAGCGTCCGCCAGCCCATCGAGGAGATGGGCCGCCACATGATCGACCTCCTCCTCACGGAGATCGCCGACCGCCGCCCGGCGGTCTCCCGGGGCCTGGAGCGCAGACAGGTGGTCCTGGCCACGGAACTGGTGGCGCGGGCGTCGTCCTGACGTCGGCGAGTCGCGGCGGGGGTGACCACGCGCCACAGCAGCATCAAGAGGTTGAACGCAAGGATCACCCTGGAAGGCCATGACCGCCCATCCCCTGCTGGACGTCGACGAGATCCACGGGACCGAGCCGTACCTGCGGACCGTGGGTCAGGTGTTCCGTTCGTTCCGCGAACAGGACTCCGGCTGCCTCTCCCACGGAGTCCGGCTCCCCGACGGCACCCGCTGGTTCGTGAAGGAGGCCACGACCGACCGCGGCCGGCGCTCGCTCGACCGCGCCTGGTCCTTCCACCGCACGGTCCGGCATCCGGCGATCGTCCCGCAACTGCACCGGATCACCGTGGGAGACCGCCGTACGGCCGTCGTCATGCCGTGGCACGACGGCGAGATCCTCTACGACCGCACCGCGCGCGCCCGCTTCCGCGCCCTGCCCCTCGCCCGAGTCCACCACGCCCTGGACCGCATCCTGGACGCCCACCTCGCCGTCGAGGCCGCGGGTCAGGTCGCCGTGGATCTCTACGACGGCGCCTTCCTCTACGACTTCGGCGCCCACGAGCTCCACCTGATCGACCTGGACGAGTACCGCCCGGGCCCGTTCGTCCTGACCGAGGACCGCCTGCCGGGCTCCACCCGCTTCATGGCCCCCGAGGAGTGGCGGCGCGGAGCCACCATCGACCTCCGCACCACCGTCCACCTCCTCGGGCGCACCGCCCGCCTCCTCCTGGACGCCGGCCCGGGCGAGGACGCCTTTCGCGGTACGTCCGCACAGCTCGCGGTCGTCGAACGGGCCACGCGTCCGGAACCTGGCGAACGGTTCGACGGCGTAAGGGAGTTGGTCGAGGCGTGGCGGGCGGTGTCGTAGCCGAGTGGCTCAGGCGGTCTTGAAGTAGTGGCCCGCCTCCAGGTCCGGGATCAGCGCGGGGTGCTCCGGCTGCCAGTCCAGCAGCTTCCGGGTGAGCGTGCCGGACGCCCGCATGTCGATGGAGGCGAAGCGGCCGAGCCAGCCGAAGTGGTCCATCGCCTCCTCGGGGGCCACGCTCGTGACCGGCACCCCCAGCCCCCGCCCGACGGTCTCGGCGATCTCGCGGAACGGCACTCCCTCGTCCCCGATCGCGTGCAGCCGTACGCCCGCCGGTGCCGCCTCCAGGGCCAGCCGGAACAGCCGGGCCGCGTCGAGCCGGTGCACGGCCGCCCAGTGGTTGGAGCCGTCGCCCACCATGGCCGAGACGCCCTTGTCGCGCGCCAAGTCGATGAACATGGGCACGAAGCCGATGTCGCCCTCGCCGTGCACGCTCGGGGGAAGCCGCAGCACCGACGAGCGCACCCCGCGCTCGGCCAGCGCGAGCGTGGCGAACTCCGAGGCATGCCGGTGCTTGGCGGGGGAGTCCGGGTCGGCCGGGTCCTCCTCGGTGCCGAGGCGCCCCGGTGCCGTCAGCAGGCCTGAGGTGACCACGAAGGGCTTGCCGGTGCCTTCGAGGACGGACCCGATGGCCTCGATCGCCCGCAGGTCGGCCTCGCCGGAGGTGGTCAGGTCGGTGAAGTCGTGGATGAACGCGAGGTGGGCGACCCCGTCGGCCGCCTCGGCACCCCGGCGCAGGCTGTCGAGGTCGTTCAGGTCCCCGCGGTGCGCCTCCGCTCCCGCGGACTTCAGTGCCTCCACGGCCCGGTCCGAACGGGCCAGGCCCAGGACCTCGTGCCCGGCGTCGAGGAGTTCACGGGTGACGGCGGAACCGACGAAGCCGGTCGCACCGGTGACGAATACACGCATGGTGATCCTTCGCTGTGACGAGTGAGGGTCCCAGCGTGCGGAGGAGAGACCGGGCGAGTCCAAAGCTTGTTCCGCATTGCGCAATACGTATCAGGCATGACAGCAGGTGGCAGCCTTCTCTGCGGGAACCGGTCGGGAACCCCGGCGTACGCTTCGGGCATGACCGACCTCGACCTCCGGCTGGTCCGGTACTTCACGGCCGTCGCCGAGCACCGGCACTTCGGCCGGGCCGCCGACGCGCTGCACATCACCCAGCCGTCGCTGAGCCGGCAGATCCGGCGGCTGGAGCAGCAACTGGGCGCGCGACTGCTGGAGCGGACCCCGCAGGGGAGCAGCCTCACCGAGGCGGGGGAGGTCTTCCTGCCCCGGGCGAAGGCGCTGCTGCGCTCGGCGGCCCAGGCGGCGAGCCTTGCCCGGGCGGCCGCCGAGCCGAGCCGGATCACCGTGGGGTACACGGCGGGGATCATCGTCACCCCGGCGGTGCGCGCACTGCGCGAGCGCTACCCGGACGCCGACGTCAGGACCGCGCACGTCGACTGGGGCGAGCGGACCACGGCCCTGCCCGAGCTGAAGGTCGACGTGCTGGTGACCCGGCTGCCCTTCCCGACCGACGGGGCGCAGGTGACGGTCCTCTACGACGAGCCCCGGGTCCTGGTGCTCCCGGTCGGTCACCGCCTCGCCGGCAAGGAGTCCGTCACCCTCGACGACATCGCCGACGAGCCGCTGGTCCGGGTGGCCGACCCGGTCTGGAACGCGTACTGGCGCATCGACCCCCGACCGGACGGCCGCCCGGCACCCGGCGGTCCGCTGGCCGACGCCCTGGAGGACAAGTTCGAACTCGTCGCCTCCGGGCAGGCCCTGGCCATCACGGCGTTGCCCCGGGCCGGTGCGCTGCGCCCCGACGTCACCGCGGTCCCGCTGCACGGGGTCGACCCGGCCCATGTGGTCCTCGCGACCCGAGCCGAGGAGCGGAGCCGGTTGGTCGCGGCCTTCCGCAAGGCCGCGCGGACCTTGCTCAAGGCGTCCGACTCCTGAAACGACCTCAGCCGGTGACCCTGTCTCCAGGATCACCGGCTGAGGTGAGTGGGGTGAGTGACGGGACTTGAACCCGCGGCCACCTGGACCACAACCAGGTGCTCTACCAACTGAGCTACACCCACCATGTTCGGCTGTCCGGGTTTCCCTGACCGGCCGAGAAAAAGTGTACAGGGTCTGAAGGGGTGCTCGCGCCCGGCTTTTACCGCCCCGGCAGTACGTGCTTCGCGGCGATCGTCTTCGCGGTGTCGGAGTCGGGTCCGGGCTGCGGGACGAAGATCGCCTCGCGGTAGTAGCGCAGCTCCGCGATGGATTCGCGGATGTCGGCGAGGGCACGGTGGTTGCCGTTCTTCTCCGGGCTGTTGAAGTAGGCCCGCGGGTACCAGCGCCGGGCGAGCTCCTTGACGGAGCTGACGTCCACGATCCGGTAGTGGAGGTAGTCCTCCAGAGTGGGCATGTCCCGGAGCAGGAACCCGCGGTCGGTGCCGACGGAGTTGCCGCACAGCGGGGCCTTGCCGGGTTCCTTGACGTGCTCGCGGACATAGGAGAGGACCTGGTCCTCGGCGTCGGCGAGCGTCGTGCCGCCGGACAGCTCCGTGAGCAGTCCGGACGCGGTGTGCATCTGACGCACCACCTCCGGCATCGTCTCCAGCGCCTGGTCCGGCGGGCGGATGACGATGTCCACACCGTCGCCGAGCACGTTGAGCTCGGAGTCGGTGACGAGGGCGGCAACCTCGATGAGCGCGTCGTCGGACAGCGAGAGGCCGGTCATCTCGCAGTCGATCCACACCATGCGATCGTTCATGCGAACACCCTACGGCTGACGTCTGCTTTTGGGTGCCCCGCGTCGGCGCGAGCACCTGCGACACCGGGCGGGCCGGGTGGCCCGCCCCGTGTCAGGACGTCACGTGCCGCTGCGCTGCCCCGGCAGGCTCGCCCGGCCTCCGACGTACAGCTCGCGGCCGTTCTCGGAGGACGGGCCCACGGGGGCCGGGGTGCGGCGGCTCTGGAGCGGTACCGGACCGCTCTCCGGGTGCAGCTGCACCGGCGGGCTGGGCGCGGGACCGGTCTGACCCACCGAGGCGTCGCTGTCCACCGGCTTGTCGCCCTGCGGACGGCGGGCCCGGTACGCGGCCCGGTAGGCGGCCGGGGACGAGCCCAGCTGCCGCCGGAAGTGCCCGCGCAGCGCCACCGGCGAGCGGAAGCCGCAGCGGCCCGCGACCTCGTCCACCGAGTAGTCGGACGTCTCCAGCAGCCGCTGCGCCTGCAGCACCCGCTGCGTGATGAGCCACTGCAGCGGGGCCGAACCCGTCAGCGAGCGGAACCGGCGGTCGAACGTACGACGGCTCATGTACGCCCGCGCCGCCAGCGTCTCCACGTCGAACTGCTCGTGGAGGTGCTCCAGCGCCCAGGCGACGACCTCGGCGAGCGGGTCGGCGCCGATCTCCTCTGGTAAAGACCTGTCGAGGTAGCGCTCCTGACCGCCGCTGCGGCGCGGAGGGACCACCAGGCGCCGGGCCAGCGCGCCGGCCGCCTCGTTGCCGTGGTCCGTCCGCACGATGTGGAGACAGAGGTCGATTCCGGCCGCGGTACCGGCCGAGGTCAGTACGTCACCGTCGTCCACGAAGAGTTCTCGTGGATCCACGTGCACCGACGGGTAGCGCTTGGCCAGCGTCGGTGCGTACATCCAGTGTGTTGTCGCGGGGCGGCCGTCCAGCAGGCCCGCCGCGGCCAGAACGAAGGCGCCGGTGCACAGCCCGACGATGCGGGCGCCTTCCTCGTGCGCCCGGCGCAGAGCGTCGAGCGCCTCCTCCGGCGGCGGCGAAGTGATCGAGCGCCAGGCCGGTACGACGACCGTGCCCGCGCGTGAGATCGCTTCCAGGCCATGCGGTGCGGTGAGTTCCAGGCCCCCTGTGGTCCGCAGTGGGCCTTCTTCGCCGCCGCACACCAAAAGGCGGTAGCGCGGCACGCCGGCGTCCTGGCGGTCAATCCCGAACACCGACAACGGTATGGAACTCTCGAAGATGGGGCCGCCGCTGAACAGCAGCACCGCGACGATCTCCTTGCGGCGTCGCCCGGAAAGCTTCCGGGCCGCGGCTTCCGGCGCGGCAGTGGAGTCGTGGCTCATACTGCTAAGCCCCCCTCGGTGGTCGCGGCGCCCCTAACTTGTCGGGCATGTCGCTCCAGCACGTTTCCCCTCGGTCCTGCACGAGTCCCCCGCCGTAAGACGTCAAGATCGAATCTACTGTGTCCCGTGGTGTCGGCGTGACCAGTTCGTCATCCGGCACATTGTCGACATGGCAACTTGGCGTAAAGCATTCGATCACGAAGCGTTGCACTCGTGGGCCGTGCAGGGAAGTGCGCCTTGCGGCGGTGGCTAATCCACGTAGGGTGCGCAGGACCCCGGAGACCCTATCCGTGCAGGTGGAACGGGGGTTGAGGGGTGGTCGGACCAAGGGACACGCCCAATGCGGAAGTTGGCTGAAAAGAATCGTCCCGGTGCATGAAAACCGGTCAGCCGACCGGTGTATTTCCCCCGGTGTGACGACCGCCTCGATGGGCCCCGGTGCCGCTCCTGTGGCGACGGCCACGATGCGGTGTCCACTCCTCCGCCCGCAGTTGGGCCGCGCCGCGCTCCGACTGGCGCAGGAGGATACGGCAGACGGCCGTGACGGCGGCGAGACCGAGGGCCGTGCCCGCCGCGCCGGCCAGCGAGGTGCCGTAGCAGACGAGAACCACGGGGACGAGGACGCAGCTGAAGGCCGCCCAGCGGACCACGTCCGTGGTGGAGTCCTCGGAGGGCGGTCGGTGTCCGGTCATCGCGTGCTCCCTGTGGCGTCTCCCTGCGGGGTGGCTCACGGAGGTCAACGCGCGTTCGACCGGTCGGTCACTGTATCGAGGGGCCGTCCGTGGGTCCGGGACGGGAACGGCCATGTGAACCCTGTGCAAACCGCCTGTACAGCGCAGCAACCATTGCGTTGCGGGCGCCCCCTCGTGCATGCTCCGTGGAACCCCCACGGACCGAGGGCGGGCGCTGGGCCAAGGAGGCTTGCCGCCGTACCCTTGGGGGTATGGGGTTGGGAAGATGATTCCCGGACACAGCTCCGCCGCACAGTGTCGTCCCTCCCACACAAGGATCACAACGCCGAGACAGCCATGGCCGGTCACGAATTCTTCGAACCAGCGGACCGCAAGCGGCCCGTCGCCGACCCCACGGCGGCCGAGCCCCTGGCGGCGGAAGAGCCACGCCACTCCTGCGACCCCGCCTTCAAGCACGGCGTCGTGGTCGGCTTCGACGGCTCCACGTCCAGCGAGCGCGCCCTCGCGTACGCAATCGGCATGGCCCATCGCTCCGGCTCGGGCCTGATCATCGTGCATGTCGCCAACCGGCTGCCCACCACCGTGTGGGCCGGCTGCGAGCCACCGGTCTTCGTCGACGTGCCGGATCACCGCACCGAGGTGCTCGGCCTCGAGCTCGCCTGTGCCGACTACCTGGCCGAGGTGCCCTGGATCCTCGTCGAGCGCGGCGGAGACATCTGCCACGAGCTCGAGGAGGTCGGGCGGGAGTACGAGGCGGACGCGATCGTCGTCGGCTCCACTCACGGCATCGTGGGGCGCATCTTCGGCTCCGTCGCGGGGCGGCTCGCCAAGCGGGCGAAGCGGCCCGTCGTCGTCATTCCGTAACTCGCCCTCCTCCCAGGTGAGATGGGCGAATCTACTCGTGTGTAGAGGTGTTTGTGCCCTGGTGAAGGGCATATAGCGGTCACCGCGCCGCGCCCACCGAAGCGTGCTGCCGACCGGGGCGTGACGGCCACCGGTCAGCTGCGCGGGCCGGGAGTTGGGCGGCTTCCCGGCGATGAAACGGACCCCCCGTGAGCATCACGTGGGGTCCGTCCTCATGTCCGGCCTCTGCGGGTGTGGCCCTTCGGGGCGACTACTCCACCGTGACCGACTTGGCGAGGTTCCTCGGCTTGTCGATGTCCCGGCCCAGCGCCAAGGCCGTGTGGTACGCGAGGAGTTGGAGGGGGATACCCATCAGGATGGGGTCCAGTTCGTCCTCGTTCTTCGGGACCACGATCGTCTCGTCGGCCTTCTCCTGGTGCTGGTGGGCGACCGCCAGGATCCTGCCGCTGCGGGCCTTGATCTCCTCCAGAGCGGCGCGGTTCTTCTCCAGGAGGTCGTCGTCGGGGACGATCGCCACCGTCGGGAGGGCAGGCTCGATCAGGGCCAGGGGGCCGTGCTTGAGCTCGGAGGCGGGGTAGGCCTCAGCGTGGATGTAGGAGACCTCCTTGAGCTTCAGGGACGCCTCGCGGGCCACCGGGTAGCCCCGCACCCGGCCGATGAAGAGCATCGAGCGGGCCTCGGCGTACTGCTCGGCCAGCTTCCTGATGTGCTCCTCCTGCTCCAGCATCTCGGTGATCTGCGCGGGGAGCTTGCGCAGGCCCTCGATGATCCGCTTGCCGTCGCGGACCGACAGGTCACGGGTGCGGCCCAGGTGGAGGGCGAGGAGGGCGAAGGCCACCGTCGTGTTGGTGAAGCACTTCGTGGAGACCACGCAGACCTCCGGGCCCGCGTGCACGTAGATGCCGCCGTCGGCCTCCCGGGCGATCGCCGAGCCGACCACGTTCACCACGCCCAGGACGCGCGCGCCCTTGCGCTTGAGCTCCTGGACGGCCGCGAGGACGTCGTAGGTCTCACCGGACTGCGAGACCGCGATGTAGAGGGTGTCCGGGTCCACGACCGCGTTGCGGTAACGGAACTCCGAGGCGGGCTCCGCGTCCGCGGGGATGCGGGCCAGCTCCTCGATCATCTGGGCGCCGATCATGCCCGCGTGGTACGAGGTGCCACAGCCGAGGATCTTCACGCGGCGGATCTGACGGGCCTCGCGGGCGTCCAGGTTGAGGCCGCCCAGGTGCACGGTGGAGAAGCGGTCGTCGATGCGGCCGCGCAGGACGCGGTCCACGGCGTCGGCCTGCTCGTGGATCTCCTTGTGCATGTAGGTGTCGTGGCCGCCCATGTCGTAGGAGGCGGCCTCCCACTCGACGGTGGTGGGCTCGGCCGTCGTGCGGGTGCCCTCCGTCGTGTAGGTGCGGAAGTCGTCGGCCTTGAGCGTGGCCATCTCGCCGTCGTCCAGCGTCACTATCTGCCGCGTGTGGGCGACCAGTGCGGCGATGTCCGAGGCGACGAACATCTCCTTCTCGCCGATGCCGAGGACGACCGGGGAGCCGTTGCGGGCCACCACGATGCGGTCGCTGAAGTCGGCGTGCATCACGGCGATGCCGTAGGTGCCCTCGATCACCCGCAGGGTCTCGCGGACCTTGTCCTCCAGGTTGGTCGCCTGGGAGCGCGCGATGAGGTGGACGAGCACCTCGGTGTCGGTCTCGGAGAGGAACTCGACACCGTCCGCCTCCAGCTTGCGGCGCAGGTCGGAGGCGTTGTCGATGATGCCGTTGTGGACGACGGCGACCTTGCCCTCGGCGTCCAGGTGCGGGTGGGCGTTCACGTCGGAGGGGGCGCCGTGGGTGGCCCAGCGGGTGTGGGCGATGCCGGTCGTGCCCTTGAAGCGGGCCGGGACCTTCGCCTCCAGGTCGCGCACCCGGCCCTTGGCCTTGACCATCCTCAGGCCGGCCGTCTTCGGCGAGGTGACGACTATGCCGGCCGAGTCGTAGCCGCGGTACTCCAGGCGCTGCAGACCCTCCAGGAGCAGGGGGGCGACATCACGCTTCCCGATGTAACCGACGATTCCGCACATGTGTATGCATTCCTAGCCGTAGACGATGCGCCGTAGCTGCCTGAGCGTGAGCTCGGGCGGTGCCACCGCTCGGTATTTCAGATCCGCCTCGATCCGTCCGAAGATCTCCGTGTTCACCAGACCCTGCGCCTGGAGTTCGCGGTGGCGGCGACGGACGAACTCCACGGTCGTCTCGTCGAAGTAGGCGAGCACGTCCTGGATCACCCGCAGCGCCTCGCCCCGGCTCAGGGGCGTGGACCGCGTCAGATGATCAACCAGGTCGTCGTGCACCCGGTAGATCCTGGGGTACCGCGAGCCGATTCGCAAGAATCCTGCCCGGTATCGGGCAAGGTGCTGTTGATGTTCTTATGGACGTCTGTTCGCAAGCTGTCCATGCTGCGTCTTACACCTCGTTGCTCATGGCGACGAGTTTCAGACGTCATGGACATTCCTCGTATGGGCGTACCCGACCAGCTCGCCGAGCACATGAGCATGGCCGAGCAGCACGAGTACCTGCGCGCCAGATTCTCCCGGCGCACCATGATCAGAGGCGGCGCCGTCACGCTGGGCGCCGTCGCGGGTGGCGCGTTCGTGCCGGGCGCCGTCGCCCAGGCCGCCACGCCGACCCGGACCTTCGCCGGCGCCGAGAGCGTCGACGGCGCTCTCGTCGCCCCCTTCGGCCGTCACCTCGCCTACGGCAACGACGCGCGCACCGAGATGACCGTCTCGTGGCAGGTGCCGGTCGCGGTCAAGAAGCCGTTCATCCGGATCGGCGCCCGCCCCTGGGACCTCTCCCACAAGATCGAGGCCGAGGTGCGCACCCTGTACACCCCGGCCGGCGTCGGCGCCGGCGGCGATCACACGCAGTACTACGTGCACGCCAGGCTGAGCCGGCTGCGCCCCGGCCAGACCTACTACTACGGTGTCGGCCACCAGGGCTTCGATCCGGCCGAGCCGCACCTGACCGGCACCCTGGGCACCTTCACCACCGCGCCCGCCCACAAGAAGCCGTTCACCTTCACGGCCTTCGGCGACCAGGGCGTCAGCTACCACGGCCTGGCCAACGACAGCCTGCTCCTCGGCCAGAACCCGGCCTTCCACCTGCACGCCGGCGACATCGCCTACGCCGATCCGGCCGGCCAGGGCAAGTCCGCCGACACGGGTTTCGACTCGCGCGTGTGGGACCAGTTCCTCGCCCAGACCGAGTCGGTGGCCAAGTCCGTGCCGTGGATGGTGAGTTACGGCAACCACGACATGGAGGCCTGGTACTCGCCCAACGGCTACGGCGGCGAGGAGGCCCGCTTCACGCTCCCGGACAACGGGCCGGACACGGCGCACCTGCCGGGCGTGTACTCCTTCGTCTACGGCAACACGGCGGTCATCGCGCTGGACCCGAACGACGTCTCCTTCGAGATCCCGGCCAACCTCGGCATCTCCGGCGGCACCCAGACCACCTGGTTCGAGGGGCAGCTGAAGAAGTACCGGGCCGCGAAGGACATCGACTTCATCATCGTGTTCTTCCACCACTGCGCCTACTGCACCTCCACCGCGCACGCTTCGGAGGGGGGCGTGCGCCAGGAGTGGGTGCCGCTGTTCGAGAAGTACACGGTGGACCTGGTCATCAACGGTCACAACCACCAGTACGAGCGCACCGACGTCATCAAGGGCGACAAGGTCGCCAAGAAGCTCCCGATCGGCGAGACGGCCTACTCCGAGACCGAAGGGGTCGTCTACGTCACGGCGGGCGCCGCGGGCCGCAGCCTGTACGCGTTCTCCGCGCCGGACTCCTACGAGGGCCACCTCGACGAGCAGGACTCCGTCGCCTCCTTCATCAACACCAAGGACGGCAAGGTCAACGAGACCGTCGCCTGGTCCCGGGTGCGCTACCTCAACTACTCCTTCCTGCGCGTGGACGTGGAACCCGCAGCACGGGGCCACTACGCCAAGCTGAAGGTGTCGGGCATCGCCGAGACCGGTGACCGCATCGACCACTTCACGGTGGCGCGCAGGGCGAAGTAACCCGCCTCGGATCACATCCGCTTGAGGATCGCCTGCTTGGCCATCGTGAACTCCTCGTCCGTCAGGACACCCGTGCGGTGCAGCTCACCGAGCTCGCGCAGCCGGCGCAGGAGGGCATCGTGACCGTCCTCGGCGGAGCCGACCGGAGAAGAAGGCGTTTCCGGTCGTACGTCCCGCGTTGTGCGTACGTCGATGGCGGCGGCCCGCGCCGGGTGCGGCAGCCTGGCCTGGACCGCCGCCGCGACCAACGCCATCAGCGGGTCCTTCTTGAAGCCCCACAGCTCCACCGCGTTGGGGTCGTACTTCGGCGGGGCCTTCGTCGGGGCGTGCCGCACGGTGAAGCGCAGGTGGCCGTTCTCCAGGCCGGCCGCGGGTTGCCATTCCACGGCGACGACATCGGTCAGGGCCAGGGTGCGGGGCCCCGCGGAGGCCTTGGCGTCCTCCGTCTTCCAGTTCCACTCCAGCCGGATGTGCTCGCCGTCGAAGGCGGCGGTGCCGTCACCGGCGGAGACGGACAGGGGAACGGCCGGGCCGGGGAGCAGGTACTCGGTGACCGGATCGGTGGGGACCTCATCCAGAAGCAGGGCGCTCCGGACCTCGTCCACGAAGTACTCGGCGACGCCGTAGCGGTCCGACTCGACGGTCAGCTGGTACGGGTCGTGCGGCTCGCTCAACCGGCCGCCCGTCGCATGCAGCAGGGGGTCGGCGCCGTCGCGCAGCCGCAGTCTCAACCGGCCGCTCTTCTTGCCCTGTTCAAGGGAAATGCCCGCCAACGCGCCCAGCGGAACGACGAGTTCACCCAGCGTCCTGCGGAGCAGCCCGACGCTCTTGTCCCTTCCCGGCGTCAGCCGCAGGGCGTCGCCGTCGAAGATCCAAGTGCCGTCCCTCTGGAGGATTTCCGCCATGGGGAAATTCTGGCATCCGGGACTCGGTCGCCGAGCGCTTCGTCCAGGGCGTCGTCGAGAACGAAGACAGCCGCCCTCCCGGCGGTCCCGGTCGACAGGCGTCGCCGTATCCGGTTGGTGGGCGCGGAGCGCGTCGTGCCAATGCTCGTCCGGGCTGGTCTCCACCCGGCTGACGCCGAAGGCGCAAGACCCCCGGGAGCGCTGCTCCCAGAGGCAGCCTGAGTCTGGAATCCCCCTCACTCATGAGCCGGAAAAGGACAGGGCCCGGGAGGACCGTACTCCCGGGCCCCGCCTGGCTGTCGAGGCCGTCCTACCGGCCCGCGATGGGGTTGTTCAGCGTGCCGACCAGCTGGAGCGCGCCCGACGGGTCCGCCAGGTCCACCATCTGCTTGTTGTTGCGCAGCTGGAGGCGGTTGAGGCAGGACCGGGCGAACTCGGGCGCGAACATGTCGTACTGACGGAACTTGTCGGCGAGTTCGGGCACCGAGTGCTGGTAGTCGCGGGTGACCTCGGCGACCGTGCGCCAGAAGTCCTCCTCCTCCAGGATTCCCTCAGCGGCGAGGTTCGCGGCGAGGAAGCGGAAGAAGCAGTCGAAGACGTCCGTGAAGATCGACAGCAGCTTCGTGTCGTCGGGGACCTCGACACGCAGCCGCTCGACCGTCGGCGGCAGCACCGCCTCCGGGTCCATGACGGCGATCTCCTCGGCGATGTCCTTGTAGATCGCCCGCTCGACCACGCCGTCCTTCAGGACCAGGATGACGTTCTCGCCGTGCGGCATGAACACCAGGTCGTAGGCGTAGAAGCTGTGCAGGAGCGGGGTGTAGTAGGCGCGGAGGTAGCGGCGCAGCCAGTCGGTCGGGGTGAGCCCCGACCGCTCGATGAGGGCGCCCGCGAAGGACCTGCCCTCGTGGTCGACGTGCACCAGCGAGGCCATGGTGGCGAGCGACTCGCCGTCCTGGAGGGACGGGACCGGGCTCTCGCGCCACAGCGCGGCGAGCATCTTGCGGTACGGCGAGTAGCGGTCGGTGGCCGCCTCGTACTCCAGGTGCCGGTAGCCCACGGCCGCCCGCTCGCGGATGATCGTGAGGCCCGTCGACTTCAGCACCGGGTCGCCCTCGATCAGCCCGGCGAGCCAGTCGTTGATGGCCGGGGTCGCCTCCATGTATGCGGCCGAAAGTCCGCGCATGAAGCCCATGTTGAGGACCGACAGGGCCGTCTTCACATAGTGCTTCTCCGGGCTCGACCGGTTGAAGAAGGTCCGGATGGACTGCTGGGCCAGGTACTCGTCGTCGCCCTCGCCCAGGCAGACCAGCAGCCCGCGGGCGACCTCGGCGGCGAAGGTGACGGTGAGCTTGTTCCACCACTGCCAGGGGTGGACCGGGATGAGGAGGTAGTCGGCCGGGTCGAGGTCCTTGTCGCGCAGGACGCCGTAGAAGCGCTCGACGGTCGCCTCGCCCAGCTCCTGGCGTACGAAGGACTCGTACTCGATGCCGGCCCCGGCCGTGAACGCGGCGCGTGAGCGGTGGGCGGCGAGCCAGACCAGGCGGACCGGGCTCGCGGTCTCGGGGGCGTACGAGAGGTACTCGTGGATGCCGAAGCCGAGCCGGCCGTTGTTGGCGACGAAGCAGGGGTGGCCCTCGGTCATGCCGGACTCGATGGCCTGGAAGGAGCTCTTCGCGAGTTCGGCGACCGGGACCTGCGGCTTGGTGAGCTTGTAGCAGGTGCCCGAGAGGGTGGAGGAGATCTCCTCCAGGTAGACCGGCAGGATCTCGTCGCTCAGGCCCAGGGTCTGCTTCAGTTCGATGAGGAAGTCCAGGGCGGCGAGGGGGAGTTCGGTGCCTTCGCGGTGGCGGGTGATCGAGTCGGCGTCGATCTGCCAGTGGTCCAGGGCGCGGCGGACGGCCGTGAAGTCGTAGCGGGTCTTGCCGTCGTCGCTGCGGACGACGTACTGGTCCTTGTCGGTCTCCTCGGGCTCGATCAGCCGCTCGTGCGCGAACTCGGCGAGGCCCTTGCGGACCAGCAGGCGGTTGGCGGTCTCCCAGCGCTCGGGGGACAGATGGGCCACGGCGTCGGCGAGGCTCATGCGGTCACCCCCGTCGCGGCCACGCCGTGTTGAATTTCAAAGAAGCGTTCCCGCGTGCAGAAGCTCAACAGGGCCGTCTTCTCCGGCTTCTGGATCTCGCGCTCGGGCACGAACCCGACGGCCTCGTTCAGGGCGTGGACCGCCTTGTTGGAGACGTCCGGCTCCACGACGACCCGCTCAACGGCCGGGTCCTCAAAGAGATGGGCCATCACGGCGGTGATGACGGACCGGGTGAACCCGTGGACGGGCGTGTCGGTCGCCGGGGTCAGGAAGTGCATGCCGACGTCGCCCGGCCGGGGCTCGTACAGCCCGACGAGCTCGCGGTGGGCGGGGTCGTACTTCTCCATCAGGAAGGCGGGCTCGCCGTCCTCGCGGAGCCCCAGCAGGGCGTGGTGGTGCTCGTCGGCCGCGATGTCCATGTACGCGCGCTCGACGTCCTCGAGCTTCGCGTCCTGCATCATCCAGAACGCGGCCTTGGGATGGGTGACCCACCCGTGCAGGAGCTCGGCGTCCTTCAGGGGGTCGAGGGGGCGGAAGGTGAAGGTCATACTGCGAACTCCTGGAACGCGATCGTCTTCTCGACCGGGTAGTACTCGGTGCCGAGCAGCTCTCGGATGATGTAGCTGTTGCGGTAGGCACCCATGCCCAGGTCGGGGCTGGTGATGCTGTGGGTGTGGACGCCGGCGTTCTGGAGGAAGACGCCTCTGCCCGTCACGTCGATCGCGTAATTGCGGGACACGTCGAAGTTGCCCTGGGAGTCGTACACCAGGCGGTCCTTGACGGGCGCCAGGAACTTTGGCTCGGCGTACTTGTAGCCGGTGGCGAGGACGAGACCCTGTGACTCGATCTCGAAGTCCTTCTCCTGCTCCTCCTGGCGGAAGGAGAGCGTGTACGTGCCGTTCTCGTGACGCGCGCTGTTCAGCGAGGAGTTGGTGAGCAGACGGGTGGGGACCGGGCCGCCGAGGTTCTTCTGGTAGAGCAGGTCGAAGATCTCGTTGATCAGGTCGCCGTCGATGCCCTTGAACAGGCCCTTCTGCTCGGCGGTGAGCCGATAGCGGGTGGCCTCGGGGAGCTCGCGGTAGTAGTCGACGTACTCCGGGGAGGTCATCTCCAGCGTGAGCTTGGTGTATTCGAGGGGGAAGAAGCGGGGGGAGCGGGTCACCCAGTTCAGCCGGTAGCCGTGGACGTCGATCTCGCCGAGGAGGTCGTGGTAGATCTCGGCGGCGGACTGACCCGAGCCGACGACGGTGATCGACTCCTTCTTGACCAGCTCCGAACGGTGCTGAACGTAGCGGGAGTTGTGGATGAAGTCTCCGTCCAGCCCCTGGCAGGCCTCCGGGATGTACGGCGGGGTACCGGTGCCGAGGACCAGGTGGCGGGCGCGGAACTCCTCACCGGCCGCGGTCTTCACGGCATAGAGGTCGTTCTCGTACGTCACCTCGGTGACCGTCGTGCTGAAGCGGACGTTGCTCAGCCTGTTCGCGGCCCAGCGGCAGTAGTCGTCGTACTCCACCCGCAGGGGATAGAAGTTCTCGCGGATGTAGAACGAGTACAGCCGGCCCTTCTCCTTCAGGTAGTTGAGGAAGGAGTACGGCGAGGTCGGGTCCGCGAGGGTGACCAGGTCCGACATGAACGGGGTCTGGAGGTGGGCGCCGTCCAGGAACATGCCGGCGTGCCACTCGAAGTCGGGCTTCGAGTCCAGGAAGATCCCGTCGAGTTCGGCGATGGGCTCGGTGAGGCAGGCGAGGCCGAGGTTGAACGGGCCGAGCCCGATCCCCACGAAATCGTAGGTCGTGTTCTGGACTTCAGGACGCGCGGTCAAGGGACTCTCCCAGGTACTGCTCGGCGTGGCCGGCGATCAGGTCGAGAACGACGGACATGTCCTCGACCGTCGTCTCGGGGTTGAGCAGGGTGAACTTCAGGTAGTGACGGCCGCTCACCTTGGTGCCTGCGACCACCGCGTCGCCGGAGGCGAACAGGGCCTTGCGGGCGTACAGGTTGGCGCGGTCGATCTCGGCCGGGTCGGTGACGGAGGCCGGAATGTAGCGGAAGACGAGCGTGGAGAGCGAGGGCTCGACCACGACGTCGAAGCGGGGGTCGGCGGCGAGCAGTTTCCAGCCCTCGACGGCCAGGTCGCAGACTTCGTCGAAGAGCTGTCCGATGCCGTCGGCGCCCATCACGCGCAGGGTCATCCACAGCTTGAGCGCGTCGAAGCGGCGGGTGGTCTGGAGGGACTTGTCCACCTGGTTGGGAATACGTTCCTGCACCATGCGGCGCGGGTTGAGGTACTCCGCGTGGTAGGTGGCGTGACGCAGGGTCGAGGAGTCCCGTACCAGCACGGCGGACGAACTCACCGGCTGGAAGAAGGACTTGTGGTAGTCCACGGTGACCGAGTCGGCGCGCTCGATGCCGTCGATGCGGTCCCGGAACCTGAGCGAGGCGAGCAGCCCGCAGCCGTAGGCCGCGTCCACATGCATCCAGGCGCCGTACTGCTCGCACAGCTCGGCGATCTCGGGCAGCGGGTCGATGGAACCGAAGTCGGTGGTGCCCGCGGTGGCGACGACGGCCATCGGGACCAGGCCGTCGCGACGGCAGCGCTCCAGCTCACGGGCGAGGGCGACGGTCTGCATGCGCTTGTCGTGGTCGACGGGGATGGAGACCACGGAGTCCTGGCCGAGTCCGAGGAGCTTGGCCGACTTCTTCACGCTGAAGTGGCTGACCTCCGAGGCGAAGATGCGCAGTCCGGCCGTCGTGTTCGCCTTGGCCTCCTCACGGGCGAGCAGCAGCGCCTGCAGGTTGGACTGCGTCCCGCCCGAGGTGAACACCCCGTCCGCGTTGTCGCCGAGACCGATGCGCGCGGTCGTCCAGTCGATCAGCTTGCGTTCGATGAGGGTGCCGCCGGCCGACTGGTCCCAGGTGTCCAGGGAGGAGTTGACGGCCGAGAGGATGGCCTCGCCGAGCACGGCCGGGATGACGACCGGGCAGTTGAGGTGGGCGAGGTAGCGGGGGTGGTGGAAGTAGATCGCGTCGCGGAGGTAGACGTCCTCCAGCTCGTCGAGCACCGCTGCGGTGTCCAGCAGGGGCTTGTCGAGGTCGATCTCGTCGATGCGGGGACTGAGACCGTCTACGGTGACTCCGGTGAACGGCCTTGTGGTGGTGGCGAGTTTGGCCGCCACCCGCTCGATTCCTTCGGTCACGGAGCGGCGGTAGCTCTCCGCGGTCGTGTCATTGAGCAGGTGCGAGCGCATGCGGGGGCCCTCCGGTGGGGAAATCCGTGCGGGACGGGGCAGGAGCGGGGCAGGGCCCCAGGCTTCAACTTAGGTAAGCCTAACCTAATTAGCGCGGGGGAAAACCTGCCTCACCGGTGACTGGCGTCACGTGGACGGGAGTTACTCGGCCGCCCGCAGCTGCTCCTCGGTCATCCCCTGCCGCCAGTACCCCACGAAGGTGACCCGGCGCCGGTCGATCCCACGCTCCCGCACGAAGTGCCGCCGCAGCTCCTTCACACACCCGGACTCGCCCGCGATCCAGACGTACGGCCGCTCGGCGTCCGGCAGTCGGGCATCCCGAAGGGCGCCGAGGGCCACGGGGGAGCACGCGGCGCCGGTCTCCTCGGCCACGAGCCAGGTGATCTCGGCGTCCGCCTCGGTCGCGAGGTCCTGGATGTCCCCGGCATCACGCACCTCCAGCCAGACGCGGGCGCGCTGGCCGGCGGGGAGGGCTTCGAGGATCGCGGAGACGGCGGGCAGGGCGGTCTCGTCGCCCCACAGCAGGACCAGATCGGCGTCCTCAGGCGGCCGGAACCGGATCGCCCGGTTGTCGGCGACGGCGGGCCCGAGCAACTGGACCCGGTCGCCCGCGGCGGCACGTGCGGCCCACCGGGAGGCGGGCCCGGCGGGCTCGTGCAGCACGAAGTCGATGTCGATCTCGTCGGGGTCTCGACGGAGCGAGCGCAGCGTGTACGACCGCATCACGGCCCGTACGTCGTCGGGGAGTTCACGCCACGCCTGCCACCATCCGTCGCCGAGCTCGACGGGCACTCCGGGCTCGGTCCGGCCCTCGGCGGGGAGAAAGAGGGACAGTGACTGATCGCGTCCGTCGGAGAAGAAGTGCCGGAGGTCCTCTCCGGTGAAGCTGACCCGGACAAGAGACGGGCCGAGCCGCCTCGTCCGTACGACCTGGAGGGAGAAGAAACGGAACGGGGCGGCTACGGCCGTGGTCATGTGAGGCTCCTGGGGCTCAGGAAGGGGTACGGGTTCAGCTGACCTTCTTCGCGGTCTCGATCGCCTTCGCGAGGTTCTCCACCATCGCCACGCACTTGTCGTACGACGGAATCGGCTCCGGTGACCGCGAGATGACCTGCCCCGCCTTCACCGCGGGCAGCTTCTTCCAGGTCGCCTCGGTGATGTCGGCCGGCTGGATGGTCGCCGTACGGTCGTCCATCATGATGATGTCGGCCGCGTACTTGTCGACGTTCTCCCAGCTCAGCGACTCGTACCAGCCGCCGGAGGCCTTGAGTACGGACGCCGGGGGCTCCACGAAGTTCACGCCGAGCGCCTTGAAGTACTCCAGGTCGATGGACAGGTTGGTGCCGGAGACGTAGAAGACGTCCTGCGCCGCGGACCCGGCGAGCACCTTGATGTCGGGGTGGGCCTTGGCGGCGGTGCGCAGCCGCTCCGACGCCGCTTCGAACCGCTTCTTCGCGTCGGTGGCCTTCGTCGCCGTCATGTCGGCGCCGAGAGACTCGGCCAGCTCCCACACCCGCTGGAGCGGCGTGGTGATCTGGCGGTCGTAGACGGAGACGGCCACGCTCGGCGCCAATTTGGCGATCTTGGACGCGGAGGCCGCGGGGACGTACCAGAGGGTGCCGGCGCTGTCGAAGGTCGTGGTGATGAGGACCTCGGGCGCGAAGGCCGCGTACTGCTCGACGTTGAACTGGTCCCAGACGTTGCCGAAGACCGTCAGCTTGCTGACGTCCATGTCGCCGGCCTGGACATCGGCCTTGCCGTCCTTGGTCTTGGTGGGACCGAAGACGCCCTTGACCTCGATGCCGTAGTCGTGGAGCGCGGCGGCGACGCCGACGAAGGCGACGATCTTCGTGGGAACCTTGTCGAGCTTCACGGTCGTGCCGCGGTCGTCCTTGAAGGTCCACGGTCCGGACTTCGCGGCCGTGGTCTCCTTGCTCGAGCCCTCGCTGCCGGAGTCGTCGTCACCGCAGGCCGCGAGCACGGCGCCGAGGCCGAGTGCGCCGCCCGCGGCGAGGATGCCACGGCGGGTGAGATGGGCGGCTCGTGCGTGGGACATGTGTGGCTGCTTTCGAACGGGGCGAAGCGCCCGCCGGACAAGTTCGAATGTAGGTTAGCCTAACCTCATTGAATGTCCAGAGGGCGGGCGCCGCCCCGCCGAAGCTGTGGGTGCCCTGTGGTCTGCGGATTAACCCGGCAGCCCCAACTCCCGTGCGATCAGCATCCGCTGGACCTCGCTGGTGCCCTCGCCGATCTCCAGGATCTTGGAATCGCGCCACATGCGGGCGACCGGGTACTCGTTCATGAAGCCGTAGCCGCCGTGGATCTGCGTGGCGTCACGGGCGTTGTCCACGGCGATCGTGGAGGAGTACAGCTTGGCGAGGGCCGCCTCCTTCTTGAAGGGTTCGCCGACGACCAGGCGCGAGGCCGCGTCCCGCCAGGCGAGCCGGGCCGTGTGAGCCTTCATCTCCATGTCGGCGATCTTGAACTGGATCGCCTGGTTGGCGCCGATGGGCCGCCCGAAGGCCTCCCGCTCCTTCGCGTACTTCACCGACTCGTCCACACAGCCCTGCGCGAGGCCGGTCGCGAGGGCCGCGATGGCGATCCGGCCCTCGTCGAGGATGCGCAGGAACTGGGCGTAGCCGCGCCCCTGTTCGCCCAGCAGGTTCGCCGCCGGGACCCGGACGTCCGAGAAGGACAGCTCACGGGTGTCGGAGGCGTTCCAGCCGACCTTCGAGTACGGTGCCGCGACCGTGAAGCCCGGTGTGCCCGAGGGGACGATGATCGAGGAGATCAGCGGCTTGCCGTCCGGCTTGCGCCCGGTGACGGCGGTGACGGTGACCAGGCCCGTGATGTCGGTACCGGAGTTGGTGATGAAGCACTTGGTGCCGTTGATCACCCATTCGTCGGTGTCCGGGTCCAGGCGGGCCGTCGTACGGGTCGCCCCGGCGTCGCTGCCGCCGTCCGGTTCCGTGAGGCCGAACGCGCCCAGGATCTCGCCCGAGCACAGCCGGGGCAGCCACGCGCGCTTCTGCTCCTCCGTGCCGAACAGGTGCAGGGGCATGGCGCCGAGGGAGACGCCGGCCTCCAGCGTGATCGCCACCGAGGAGTCCACGCGCGCGAGTTCCTCCAGCACGAGGCCCAGCGCCAGGTAGTCGCCGCCCATACCGCCGTACTCCTCGGGGAACGGCAGCCCGAACAGGCCCATGCGGCCCATCTCGCGGACGATCTCGTACGGGAACTCGTGGTGCTCGTAGTACTCGCCGATCTTCGGCGCCACTACGTCATGGGCGAACTCCTCGACCGTGCGGCGGAGTTCTTCCAGCTCGGGGGAGAGGCGGTGGTCCATCGGTGGGTCACTCCTGGTGGGAGAGGGCGCGGACGGTACGGGACGGGCTGGGTCGGCCCAGGTGTTCGGCCATCCACACGCTGGTGGCGACGAGACGGCCGAGGTCGACACCGGTGTCGATGCCGAGGCCCTGCAGCATCCACACGAGGTCTTCGGTGGCGAGGTTGCCGGTGGCGGACTTGGCGTACGGGCAGCCGCCGAGGCCGCCCGCGGAGGCGTCCACGGTGGTGACGCCGTGCTGGAGGGCGGCGTAGGTGTTGGCGAGGGCCTGGCCGTACGTGTCGTGGAAGTGCACGCCCAACGTGTCCACGGGTACGTCGAGTTCGGTCAGGAGAGCCCGTACGTGCCCCGGAGTCGCCACCCCGATCGTGTCGCCGAGACTGAGTTCGTCACAGCCCATGTCGAGCAGCGCACGGCAGACCTTGGTGACCTGAGGGATCGGGACGGCGCCCTCCCACGGGTCGCCGAAGCACATCGACAGATAACCGCGGACGTGCACCCCCTCGGCCTTCGCCCTGCCGACGACGGGCTCGAACATCGCCAGGGCCTCGTCCACCGTGCGGTTGAGGTTGGCCTTGGCGAAGGACTCGGTGGCGCTGGCGAACACGGCGACCCGGCGGGCTCCGAGGGCCAGGGCCCGGTCCAGGCCCCGGTCGTTGGGGACGAGCACCGGCAGCTCCACGGGCAGAGCGCTCACGAGGGGGAACAACTGCTCCGCGTCGGCGAGTTGGGGCACCCACTTGGGGTGGACGAAGCTGGTGGCCTCGATCGTCGTGAGGCCCGCGTCGGCGAGGCGGCGCACGAACTCCGCCTTGACCTCGGTGGGCACGGTCGCCTTCTCGTTCTGCAGGCCGTCGCGGGCGCCGACCTCGTGGATACGGACGCGGGCCGGCAGGCCGGTCTGGGGAACGGTCATGGGCAGGGTCACTGCGCCACCTCCTCGTGCGGTGCGATCACGGCCAGCACCTGGTCCATGGCGACGGTCGTGCCCGCCGTGACGTCCAGCTCGGCGACCGTGCCGGCGTGGGGGGCGGAGATGACGTGCTCCATCTTCATCGCCTCGACGACGAGCAGACTCTGACCGGCGGCCACCTCGTCCCCGACCGCCACCTTCACGACGGTCACCGTGCCGGGCATGGGGGCGGTGAGGGAGTCCGCGCCGGCGTGACCGCTCCGGGTGAGGGACGCGGCCACCGGGTCGTGGTCGTGCACGTGCCAGGCGTCTCCGTCACGGCCCACCCAGTCACCGGCGCGGTGGAAGGTGTGGCGGACGCCGTCGAGGGTGACGGTGACCTGGTCGTCGGTGACGGTGTGGGTACCGCGGCTCCGGTGAGTGACCGGCTCGAGTCCCGTCACGCGCAGCGGGAACCCGACAGGCTTCCCGAAGCCCCCCATCCGCCAGCCGCTCGGCACCGAGAACGGGTCGGTCCAGCCGCCTTCGCGAGGACGCAACGCCTCAAGCCGTACGGCCGCCGCCGCCTCGTACACTTCTTCCGGTACGTCCGTGGAGACCAGGTCGTCCACCACGCGCTCGACGAGCCCGGTGTCCAACTCGCCCGCGACCACCGCCGGATGGGCCAGCAGCCGCCGCAGGAACCCCGCGTTGGTCTGCACGCCCAGCGTCACCGTCTCCGCGAGAGCCGCCCGGAGCTTCCTGAGCGCCGTCGCGCGGTCCGGGCCGTACGCGATG
Organism: Streptomyces canus; assembly: GCF_030816965.1. Lineage (NCBI taxonomy): Bacteria > Bacillati > Actinomycetota > Actinomycetes > Kitasatosporales > Streptomycetaceae > Streptomyces > Streptomyces canus. Next base: position 3,793,468 of record NZ_JAUSYQ010000002.1, on the reverse strand, counting down.
ACCTTGGACAGCATCGGGTCGTACAGGCTGCCGACCTCCGTGCCCTCGCTGAGCCCGGAGTCGGTGCGGACGCCGTCGCCCTGGGGCTCCTGGAGGCGGAGAACGGTGCCGCCGGAGGGGAGGAAGCCCTTCGACGGGACCTCGGCGCAGATCCGGGCCTCGATCGCGTGCCCGGTGAGCGTGATGTCCTCCTGCGCGCAGGGAAGTCGCTCGCCCGCCGCCACCCGCAGCTGCCACTCCACCAGGTCGAGACCGGTGATCAGCTCGGTGACGGGGTGCTCCACCTGGAGGCGGGTGTTCATCTCCATGAAGTAGTACGAGGACGGGTCGTCGCCCGGGACGATGAACTCCACGGTGCCCGCGCCCCGGTAGCCGCAGGAACGGGCCGCCTCGACCGCGGCCTTGCCCATCGACGCGCGCGTGCCCTCGTCGAGGAGGACGCTGGGCGCCTCCTCGATGATCTTCTGGTGCCGGCGCTGGAGGGAGCACTCGCGCTCGCCGAGATGGATCACGTTCCCATGGCCGTCCGCCAGCACCTGGATCTCGATGTGCCGGGGCCGGTCGACCCACCGCTCCACGAGCAGGGTGTCGTCGCCGAAGGAGGCACGGGCCTCGCGGCGGGCGGCGGCGATCTCCTCCTCGAGGGCCGTCAGGTCCCGGACCAGCCGCATGCCCTTGCCGCCGCCGCCCGCGCTGGGCTTCAGCAGTACGGGCGCGCCCAAGGCGCGCGCGGCCTCGGCGAGATCGGGGTCGCGGCCGCCGGGCACCACGGGCACCCCGGCCGCCTCCACGGTCTCCTTGGCGCGGATCTTGTCGCCCATCAGCGCGATGGAGTCCGCCGTCGGCCCGATGAAGACCAGCCCGGCGTCGGCGCACGCACGCGCGAAGGCGGCGTTCTCCGCGAGGAAGCCGTAACCGGGGTGGACCGCCTGGGCGCCGGTGCGGGCGGCCGCCTCCAGGAGCCGCTCGACGGACAGATAGCTCTCCGAGGCCGGCGCCGGGCCCAGTCGTACCGCTGTGTCCGCCTCCCGGACGTGCCGTGCGTCGGCGTCCGCGTCGGAGAAGACGGCCACGGAGCGCACGCCCAGGGCGCGCAGGGTGCGGATGACGCGGACCGCGATCTCGCCCCGGTTGGCGACAAGCACTGTGTCAAACATGGGTCCTCACATCCGGAAGACGCCGAACTGGGGGTCGCCCAGCGGCGCGTTGGCGCATGCGGTCAGGGCCAGGCCGAGCACCTGCCGGGTGTCGAGCGGGTCGATGACCCCGTCGTCCCAGAGGCGGGCGGTGGCGTAGTAGGCGTTGCCCTGGCGCTCGTACTGGGCGCGGATGGGCGCCTTGAAGGCGTCCTCGTCCTCCGCGGACCAGCTCTCGCCCCGCTGCTCCAACTGGTCCCGCTTGACGGTCGCGAGGACGGACGCGGCCTGCTCGCCGCCCATGACGGAGATCTTGGCGTTGGGCCACATCCACAGGAAGCGGGGGGAGTAGGCCCGGCCGCACATGGAGTAGTTCCCGGCGCCGTACGAACCGCCGACGACCACGGTCAGCTTGGGCACGCGCGTGCAGGCGACCGCCGTCACCATCTTGGCGCCGTGCTTGGCGATGCCGCCCGCCTCGTAGTCCTTTCCGACCATGAAGCCGGAGATGTTCTGGAGGAAGAGGAGCGGGATGCCGCGCTGGTCGCACAGCTCGATGAAGTGGGCGCCCTTCTGGGCCGACTCGGAGAACAGGATGCCGTTGTTGGCGACGATCCCGACCGGGTGGCCGTGGATCCGGGCGAAGCCGGTGACCAGGGTCTGCCCGAACTCTGCCTTGAACTCGGCGAACCGGGAGCCGTCGGTGATACGCGCGATGATCTCGCGCACGTCGTAGGGGGTGCGGGAGTCGGTGGGGACGGCGCCGTAGAGGCCGTAAGGATCGACCTTGGGCTCCACGGCGGGCCGGACGGACCAGGGCAGCGGCCCGCGCGCGGGGAGCGTGGCGGCGATGTTCCGCACGATCCTGAGAGCGTGGGCGTCGTCCTCGGCGAGGTGGTCGGTGACGCCGGACACGCGTGCGTGCACCTCGCCGCCGCCGAGCTCCTCCGCGGTGACGACCTCGCCGGTGGCGGCCTTCACGAGGGGAGGGCCGCCGAGGAAGATCGTGCCCTGGTTCCGGACGATGACGGCCTCGTCGCTCATGGCGGGGACGTAGGCGCCCCCTGCCGTGCACGAGCCGAGCACGGCGGCGATCTGCGGGATGCCCGCGCCGGACATCCTGGCCTGGTTGTAGAAGATCCGCCCGAAGTGCTCGCGGTCCGGGAAGACCTCGTCCTGCATGGGCAGGAAGGCGCCGCCGGAGTCCACGAGGTAGATGCAGGGGAGGCGGTTGTCGAGGGCGACCTCCTGCGCGCGCAGGTGCTTCTTCACCGTCATCGGGTAGTACGTGCCGCCCTTGACGGTGGCGTCATTGGCGACGACGACGCACTCCCGCCCGCTCACCCTGCCGATCCCGGCGATGACCCCGGCGGCCGGGGCCTGTCCGTCGTACAACCCGTCGGCGGCGAGGGGAGCGAGCTCCAGGAAGGGCGAGCCGGGGTCGAGGAGGGCGTCCACCCGGTCCCGGGGCAACAGCTTCCCGCGCGCGGTGTGCCGCTCGCGCGCCCTCTCCCCACCGCCCAGCCGGGCCGCGGCGAGCTTGTCCCGCAGCTCGTCCACGAGCGCGCGGTGAGCCGTCTCGTTGGCCTGCCAGGCCTCCGACGCGGGGTCCGCCGCGCTCGTCAGCTCGGGTGCCTCATCCATGTCCCGCGGTCCCCTCACCCAGTGAGCTCCTGTTAATGAGCGTTAACCATTCCCTTCAGGTTAACGACCGCTAACCTCCCTGTCTAGAATTGCTTCCATGGCCACGAGAACCGACGCACCCACCCGCCGCGAGCAGATCCTCAAGGAGGCCGCGCGGCTGTTCGCCGAGCGTGGGTTCCACGGCGTGGGCGTGGACGAGATAGGCGCGGCGGTCGGCATCAGCGGGCCCGGCCTTTACCGGCACTTCGCGGGCAAGGACGCCATGCTGGCGGAGCTGCTGGTCGGTATCAGCGGGCAGCTGCTGACGGGCGGGAAGCGCAGGGTGGCGGAGTCGGACGGCGGGGATGCGGAGGCGCTGCTGGACTCCCTGATCGAGGGCCATATCGACTTCGCCCTGGACGACCGTCCGCTCATCACCCTGCACGACCGCGAGCTGGACCGCCTCCGCGACAGCGACCGCAAGCTGGTCCGGCAGCTCCAGCGGCAGTACGTGGAGCTGTGGGTGGGGGTCGTACGCCAGCTGTACCCGCACCTGGTGGAGCCGGCCGCGCGCTCCGCCGTGCACTCGGTGTTCGGCCTGCTGAACTCAACGCCTCATCTGGGGCGGGCGGGGTCGCTGCCGGGGCGGGGGGCGACCGCCGCGCTGTTGCACCGGATGGCCCGGGGGGCATTGGCGGCCGCCGTGGAGTGAGGGTTTGGTGGCCCGCTGTCCAAGGGCTCATCAAATGGCGGCAAAGGGATCCTTGCGCGGCGCCGCGGGGCCTGTGGTGTCCGCCGCGTCCCTCCTACGCTCGGTGAGCCTGTAGAGGCCACGGGAACACGGGGATGGGATGAGACGGGATGGGCATACCGTCAGGCGGTTATCAGGTCGACCCGGACACGGTATTCCGGTCGTCCGTGCAGTTTCTCGACACCAAGGACTTCGTCTTCGACATCGCCTCCGGGACAGCCGGGGATCTGAGCGCCTCCGCGGGGATGGCGGGCGACGACAGCACCGCGCATTCGTTCGCCTCGAAGTACGAGCCGGCCGCGAGAACCGTCGTCAAGGCGATCGGCACGGCCGGACAGGGCATGGCGACGATCTCCAGCCGCCTGCTGGCCATGGCCACGAACTATCTGGCCGCAGACGACACGATCGCCGCCCAGATGACAGGGAAGATCAACACCTCGTCGGGGCTGTCGCCCTCGGCCCGGCAGCAGCAGTGCGAGCCCAGCGAGGCGTACAACTCCCTGCCGATGGTCACCGGCTCCCAGCAGGTCCACGAGCTCCCGGTGATCGGGAAGTTCTGGCCCCAGGGCGACCCGGACAAGCTGCGCGCGGCGAGCCGGGTCTGGGCGAGTTGCGCCACTCTGATCGACGACGCCCAGGTCAACGCCTCCCGTCACGCGGCGGACGTGGAACAGGAGTGTTCCGGGGAGGCGTTCGACAAGTTCCACGCCTACGCCGCGGGCCTCTACACCGGCCGCCCCCAGAGCGGTACGCAGACCTCGGCGTCGCTGCCGTTGATGGAGAACATCTCGGCGTCCTGCCGGCTCCTCCAGAAGGCGTGCGACGACTACGCGGACGCCATCGACACCTGCCGTGACACCCTGATCGGCCTGGCCACCGCGGCCGGGATCATCACGGTCGGCGGAGTCCTCCTGACGGTGTTCACGCTCGGTGCCTCGGACGCGGCGGCCGGCGCCGCCGACGCGGCCCTGGCGGCGGACGCGGCGGTGGCGGCCGAGGTGCTGGCGACGGCGGAAGCGGACGCCGCGGCGAGCGCGGCCGTCGCCGAGGCCGAGGCGATCGTCGCCCAGCTCGCCCAGCGGCTCGCCGTGACCTCCGGGTTCGCCGGCGTGGTGCTCGGCGGCGCCGTGGTCACCGGGACCGGCCTGGACTCCGCGCAGGCCGCCGGTGCCCCCGAGCTGGGCGGAACACAACTGGCGAGCACGGCCACGGGCCCGGTCGGTCCGGTCCTTCCCCCGGTGCCGCCGCCCTTCCCGCTGTACTCCCCCGCGGAGCAGGCGGCCGCCACCGCCTGGGTGAACGGCCTCCCGCAGCGCCAGCCGAACTACGGCACTCCCGCCGACCGGGCGTACCAGGTGCGGGTGGCGGGCACGCCCGAGCGCCTGATGGGCGGAGCGAACGGCGAGACGGTCTGGGCCGACGGCTACCGGCCCGCCGACGGTGCGATCATCGACGCGAAGAACGTACGGCAGCAGGGATGCAGTCCGCGGACCCTGCAAGGGCTCCAGGAAGGTTCGTTCAACACGAATCTGGTGCTCGGGAAGGACTCCAGCGAGATGGACCGGTACCAGTCCGCCATCGACAACCCGGCCAACCACGCCCAGTATCTGGAGATCGACACCAACGACCCGTCGACCACCGGCTACTGGCAGTACCTGTGCGCCGCCAACCACGTGAAGAGCAACGTCCGTTACGTACCCTGACGGGCGCGGCGGAGGAAGAGGGAAGATCAGGTCATGCAGGACGCCATCTTCGTCGCGGCGCCGCCCGGCACCGTCTGGCCGCTGACCCTCGGGGAGTTCGAGACCCGGATCCTCGTCCGCTATCCCGAGGCGCTGTGCACCGCCAAGCACGAGCCGATCCGTGGCCAGGACTACCTGGCGTTCGAGATCGACCTCGACGGTGAGCGCAGGCACGGCAGCTACTTCGACCGCAGTCACCTGATCCTCCAGGACGCCCCGCCCGCGTTCTGGGCCGACACCGTCGTCTGGTTCCTCGGCCTGCTGCCCCCGGGCACGCCCGCCGTCGCCATGATCGAGACCAACCCCGACACCGCTCCCATCCCGCCCGGAGCCGGCGCGGAGGACGTGCGGCTCCTCTTGGAGGCGCTTCAGGAAGCGGCGTGACGAGCGTTACGGGATCACCTCTGGACGCCCCTCCCTACCCGCCGGTACCTTAAGGGTCTGAGCAAGCGCTTAGACACGTACCTGGAGGTGGCGGCGGTGCGCCGTACTGTGTTCAACGAGGACCACGAGGCGTTCCGGGAGACCCTGCGCGCCTTCATCGAGGCCGAGGTCGTTCCGGTCTACGACGAGTGGTTCGCGGCCGGTCAGGCGCCGCGCGACTTCTACTACAAGCTCGCCGAGCTCGGCGTCTTCGGCATCCGCGTGGACGAGGAGTTCGGCGGCGCCGGCATCGACTCGTACAAGTTCGAGGCCGTGATGTACGAGGAGACCGCGCGCGCGGGCGTGCAGTTCGGTGGCTCCGGTGTGCACGTCCTGCTCGGACTGCCGTACATCAAGATGCTCGCGACGGACGAGCAGAAGAAGCGGTTCCTGCCGAAGTTCGTCACCGGTGAGGAGATGTGGGCCCTCGCGATGACCGAGCCGGGCACCGGCTCCGACCTCGCGGGCATGAAGACCACCGCCAAGCTCTCCGAGGACGGCACGCACTACGTCCTCAACGGCTCCAAGACCTTCATCACCGGTGGCGTCCACGCCGACCGCGTGATCGTCTGCGCCCGCACCTCCGCGCCCACCGCCGAGGACCGCCGGCACGGCATCTCCCTCTTCGCCGTGGACACCAAGTCCGAGGGCTACTCCATCGGCCGCAAGCTCGACAAGCTCGGCCTGAAGACCTCCGACACCGCCGAGCTCGCGTTCGTCGACGTCAAGGTCCCCGTCGAGGACCTCCTCGGCGAGGAGAACAAGGGCTTCTACTACCTCGGCCACAACCTCGCCTCCGAGCGCTGGGGCATCGCCTTCGGCGCCTACGCGCAGGCCAAGGCCGCCGTCCGGTTCGCCAAGGAGTACGTCCAGGAGCGCACCGTCTTCGGCAAGCCGGTCGCCTCCTTCCAGAACACCAAGTTCGAGCTGGCCGCCTGCCAGGCCGAGGTCGACGCGGCCGAGGCCGTCGCCGACCGCGCCCTCGAGGCCCTGGACGCCGGCGAGCTCACCCCCGCCGAGGCCGCCTCCGCCAAGCTGTTCTGCACCGAGGTCGCCCACCGCGTCATCGACCGCTGCCTCCAGCTGCACGGCGGCTACGGCTTCATGAACGAGTACCCGATCGCCCGCCTGTACGCGGACAACCGCGTCAACCGCATCTACGGCGGCACCAGCGAGATCATGAAGACGATCATCGCGAAGGACATGGGTCTGTAAGCCGCCCGCAACCACCGGCCGGTACAAAAGAACCCCATGAGCCAGGCACTTCAGGATCTCCTCGATCTGCTCGACCTCGAGCAGATCGAGGAGAACATCTTCCGCGGCCACTCCCGCGCCGCCGTCGTCCCCCGCGTCTTCGGCGGGCAGGTCGCGGCGCAGGCGCTGGTCGCCGCCGGGCGGACGGTCCCCGAGGACCGGCTCGCCCACTCCCTGCACGCGTACTTCCTGCGCCCCGGCGACCCCGGCGCGCCGATCGTCTACACCGTCGACCGCATGAACGACGGCCGGTCCTTCACCGCCCGCCGGGTCGTCGCCGTCCAGCACGGCCAGCCGATCTTCGCCCTCTCCGCCTCCTTCCAGCGGCACGAAGAGGGCTTCGACCACCAGGCCGCCATGCCCGCCGCCCCCGACCCGGCCACGCTGCCCACCTCCGCGGACCGGCTGCGCGGCTACGACCACCTGGACCCGGCGGTCGTGGAGCGCTTCCTGGAAGCCCGCGAGGCCATCGACCTGCGCTACGCCGACGACCCGCCGTACGGAAAGTTCGGCGAGCCGCGCGAGCCGCACTCCCAGGTCTGGTTCCGCACCAACGGCAAGCTCGCTGACGATCCGCTGCTCCACGTCGTCCTCGCCACGTACGTCTCCGACATGACGCTCCTCGACTCGATCCTCCTCGCGCACGGCCGCGGCGGCTGGGCCGTCGGTGACGTCGTCGGGGCCTCGCTCGACCACGCGATGTGGTTCCACCGCCCCTTCCGCGCGGACGAGTGGCTCCTGTACGACCAGGAGTCCCCGTCGGCCCAGGGCGGCCGCGGCCTCGGCCAGGCCCGCATCTACACGCAGGACGGCCGGCTGGCGATCTCGGTGATCCAGGAGGGCGTGGTCCGCGCGCCCAGGTGACGGCCCCGCGCGGTGCCGGCGGCCAGGGCCTGTCCGGCGGATCATGCCGGCGTCGCGGGTTCTGGGACGCGCTCCCCCGGAGGAGGTACCCGCACCGGCGTTGTCGTCGGTTGCCGGCTCCTCCACGCTCGAACGACCTCGCGCGGGAGGGCGGGCCGGCCGGGCGAGCGGGCTCCGGTGCCGGCCGGTCCTAGGCCAGTCCCGCTTCCGCCAGCAGATACGCCGTCATCGGGTCGTAGTAGCGCGGGCTCACCACGTGGTCGTCCAGCGGCACGGTCACCTGGACCGTCCCCTCGGCCTCCGCCAGGAACAGCGCCGGGTCGTTGGAGTCGGCGTAGCCCACCGAGTCCACGCCGTGCTGTCCGGCGTAGCCCGCCCAGCCGTGGTCGGCGACGACCAGGTCGGGCAGCGGACGGCCCTCGCGCTCCAGGGCCGTGAGGATGGCCTTCATCGGGTCGCCGGAATGCGTGTGCCACAGCGTGGCGCCGTGCTCCAGGACCGCCACGTCCGCGAACTGCATGACATACCCCTCGTCCGTCTGCAACCCGTCCGGGATGACCACGATCTCGCAGCCGGCCGTGCGCAGCGCGGCGGCCGTGGCGTGGTGGACGTCGAGCATGCCGCCGGGGTGGCCGGTGGCGAACAGCACCCGCTGCTGTCCGTCCGCCGCCTTGCGCAGCCGGGCCGCCATGCGCTCCAGGCCGCCGACGGTCAGCTCGGGGTCGATGGTGTCCTGGCCGTACCGGTACTCCGGGTCGTCGTTGACCCCCACGCGCTCCGCCATCACCGCGAGCACGTCCTGCTCGTCACTCCAGCGGTCCCCGAGCTCCAGGCCGAACCAGTAGTGGCGGTTGCCGTTCGCCAGCTGGCGGTAGTGGGAGAGGTTGTTCTCACGCGGGGTGGCGACCTCACCCGCGATGCGGGTCTTCACAAGGTGGTCGACGAGCTCGGCGCGGCTGGGTGTCCCGGGTATCGGCATGTCTCCCATTCTGAGGCACGCCTTCACCGGATCGCCGCGCATCCCGCACGCTGGGACGCGGGTCACGCGATCATGGTCGCCGCAGCGCGAACCACAGCTCCATCCGTACGTCCGGGTCGTCCAGGTCCCGTTCCAGCAGCGCCGCGCACTTGGCGATCCGCTGCCGGACGGTGTTGCGGTGCACGTCCAGCGCGACCGCCGTACGGTCCCAGCTGCCGTGCAGGGACAGCCAGGTGCGGAGGGTCTCGGTGAGGGCGGGGTTCAGCGGGGTCAGCAGTGCCCGGGCATGTGCCTCGGCGTCCGCCTCCGGCACCAGGTCGGCGAGGGCGGGGCGGGCCCCGTACCGGACCAGTCCGGCCCGGGTCGCACGGGCGCGGGCCAGCGCACGGCCCGCCTGGACGTCGGCGGCGGCCCAATCGTGCGGTCCGGCGACGGCACTGACCCCCAGCGTCCACCCCGGCTGCGGGGCCGGTTCCGGGCCGGCGGGCAGCAGCACCCGTACGACATCCCGCGCCACGTCCACCAACGGCGACCCCAGCGCCGCGCCCAGCGCGGAGGCAGCGACCGGGTCGGGAGCGGCGGCCGTGTCGGGCCGGGCGTGCACGACGACCCACCGCTCGTTCCCGAGGAGCGGGGCCACGTCCTCCGCGGAGGCGCCCAGCAGCAGCCGTACGAGAGCGGACGAGCGCGCCGCCCCCGAACCGCTCTGATGCTCACCGGTGAGCAACGACAGGAGCACGGCGGCGACGGAGGCGATCGTGTGGTCGCCGGGGCCCCGCTGCGGGGCGGCGACCCCGAGCACGAAGCCGCGCCCGGCGCCCAGGGAGTAGGCGGCGAGGTGGACGTCGGCGACGGTGTCGGTGGCCGAGGTGGGGGAGGCGGGCGCGGTGGCCGGGCTCGGGCGGCCGCCGCCGGGTGCGTGGCGGCCGGCGGCCGCGGAGCTGCCGGGCCCGGCGGAAGTGGCCGGTCGGGTCGGTGTTGCTCCGGCGGAAGTGGCCGGTCGGGTCGGTGTTGCTCCGGCGGAAGTGGCCGGTCGGGTCGGTGTTGCTCCGGCGGAAGTGGCCGGTCGGGTCGGTGTTGCTCCGGCGGGCGGGACCGTGGCGGTCGGCCGGACGATCCGCGCCAGCCCTTCCAACGCCTCCCGCACGTCCCGGGCCTCGGGCCCCCCTGCGGCTCGCGTCCGCTCAGCCCCTCGCCCGGCCACCGCGACCTCCGCCCCGTCCGGCCCGTACAGCACAGCCCACCCCCCGACCCGCCGCGCCAGCTGCCGCAGGACGGACGGCACCGGGTCGGGGCGGGACGCGGCCGCCGCCAGGCTCTGCTGGGCCTCCGTCACGCGGCGGAGTTCGGCAAGTCGGGCCTGGGCCATCAGTTGCCAGACCGCGCGGGCCACGGCGGAGAAGGTGGTCCGGGGCGGGACCTCGATCAGGGGCAGCTCGTAGGAGTCGCAGGCCGCGACCAGGGCGCGCGGGACCGTGTCGTGCACCGGGGCCACCCCGAATCCGAGGGCCGCGCCGCCTGCCGCGACGATCCTCGACACGTAGTCGTCGAAGTACGTGCCCGAGCCCGCCGCCTCCGGGATGTGCACCCCCGCCGTCAGCAGCAGCTCACCGCCCAGCAGATACGGGTACGGGTCCGCCATCTCCGAGGTGTGCGCCCAGTGGACGACCGCGGACGGATCCGCGGGGCCCGCGATCTGCCGCAGCCCGAGATCCTCGCGGGCCAGCAGCGCGGCCAGCGGGACCGGTGGGGTGGGTGGGACGGCCGGGTCCGGCATGGTGGACGTTCCCTCCATCCAGTACCGCTCGATGGGATGAAACGTACACTTCGCAGTCGCTTTCCGGCCACCTACTGTCGACGCAGACCGGCAGAAGGAGGGCCCCATGGCCGTCGACTACACCGTCATCGTCGTCTACCTGGCCGGCATGCTCGCCATGGGCTGGTGGGGCATGCGCCGCGCCAGGTCCAAGAGCGAGTTCCTGGTCGCCGGGCGCCGTCTCGGGCCCGCCATGTACTCCGGCACCATGGCCGCGATCGTCCTCGGGGGCGCCTCCACCATCGGCGGCGTGGGCCTCGGCTACCGGTACGGCCTCTCCGGCGCCTGGATGGTCTTCACCATCGGCCTCGGCCTGCTGGCCCTGTCCGTCTTCTTCTCCGCCCGCATCGCCCGCCTCAAGGTCTACACCGTCTCCGAGATGCTGGATCTCAGGTACGGCGGCCGGGCCGGGATCATCTCCGGCGTGGTCATGTGGGCGTACACCCTCATGCTCGCGGTCACCTCGACCATCGCCTACGCCACGATCTTCGACGTCCTCTTCGACATGAACCGGACCGTCGCGATCGTCCTCGGCGGCTCGATCGTCGTCGCGTACTCGACCCTCGGCGGCATGTGGTCCATCACCCTCACGGACATGGTGCAGTTCGTCGTGAAGACCATCGGCGTACTGCTTCTGCTGCTGCCCATCGCCGTCGTCAAGGCGGGCGGCTTCGGCGAGATGAAGGCCAAGCTGCCCACCGGGTACTTCGACCCGCTGGGCATCGGCGGCGAGACGATCTTCACCTACGTCCTGATCTACACCTTCGGCATGCTCATCGGTCAGGACATCTGGCAGCGCGTCTTCACCGCCCGCAGCGACACGACCGCCAAGTGGGGCGGCACGGTCGCCGGCACCTACTGTCTCGCGTACGCCCTCGCCGGTGCGGTCATCGGTACGGCCGCCAAGGTCCTCTACCCGAACCTGGCCAACGCGGACGACGCCTTCGCGACCATCGTGAAGGACGAACTCCCGGTCGGAGTAAGGGGCTTGGTGCTGGCCGCCGCGCTCGCCGCCGTGATGTCGACGTCCTCCGGCGCGCTGATCGCCTGCGCGACGGTGGCGAACAACGACATCTGGTCGCGGCTGCGGGGGAGGCCGGCCGAAGGGGAGCGCGACGAGGTTCGGGGCAACCGCGCCTTCATCCTGGTCATGGGCGTGGCCGTGATCTGCACGGCGATCGCCCTCAACAACGTCGTCGAGGCGCTGACCGTCGCCTACAACCTCCTGGTCGGCGGCCTCCTCGTCCCCATCCTCGGCGGACTCCTGTGGAAGCGCGGCACCGCCCAGGGCGCGCTCGCCTCCGTGATCGTCGGCGGCCTCGCCGTCATCGGCCTGATGGCGGGCTACGGCATCCTCGCCAACGAGCCCGTGTACTACGGCCTGTCGGCATCCCTGGTCGTCTACGTCGCCGTATCCCTGGCGACCCCGGCGACCGACACCGCCGTACTCGAAGCGTGGCGCGAGCGTCTCGCCGGGCGCGGTGTTCCCGAACCGGTTCCGGCATCCCGGTAGACCGGTCGGTATCGAACAGCACGACAGAAGGAAGGCACACGACCATGAGCACCTCCGAGACCCCCCGCGGCCCCGTCGACTCCTCCCGCGTCCCGCGCTACGCCGGCCCCGCGACCTTCGCCCGGCTGCCGCGCCTCGACGAGGTCGGTCGGGCCGAGGTCGCCGTCGTGGGGGTGCCCTTCGACTCGGGTGTCTCCTACCGGCCGGGCGCCCGCTTCGGCGGCAACGCGATCCGCGAGGCGTCCCGGCTGCTCAGGCCCTACAACCCGGCACAGGACGCGTCCCCCTTCGCGCTGGCGCAGGTGGCGGACGGCGGCGACGTCGCCGTGAACCCGTTCGACATCAACGAGGCCGTCGAGACGATCGAGGCGGCCGCGGACGACCTCCTCGGTACCGGCGCGCGCCTGATGACCCTGGGCGGCGACCACACCATCGCCCTCCCGCTGCTCAGGTCGGTCGCGAAGAAGCACGGCCCGGTCGCCCTGCTGCACTTCGACGCCCACCTCGACACCTGGGACACCTACTTCGGAGCCGAGTACACGCACGGGACGCCGTTCCGGCGGGCGGTGGAGGAGGGGATCCTGGACACCTCCGCCCTCTCTCACGTGGGCACCCGCGGGCCGCTGTACGGCAGGCAGGACCTCACCGACGACGAGAAGATGGGCTTCGGCATCGTGACGTCCGCGGATGTCATGCGGCGGGGTGTGGACGAGATCGCCGACCAGTTGCGCCAGCGCGTCGGCGACCGCCCGCTCTACATCTCCATCGACATCGACTGCCTGGACCCGGCGCACGCGCCCGGCACGGGCACCCCCGAGGCGGGCGGCATGACCTCCCGCGAGCTGCTGGAGATCCTGCGGGGTCTGGCATCGTGCAACCTGGTGTCGGCGGACGTCGTCGAGGTGGCCCCCGCGTACGACCACGCGGAGATCACGTCGGTGGCGGCCTCCCACACCGCCTACGAACTGACCACGATCATGTCCCGCCAGATTGCAGAGGCCCGCGCGCAGTGACTCACGACCACGACCTGGTGCTCCGCCCGACCGCCGCCCAGACCGAGGCCGCGCTGAACCCGCCTCCCGGCCGCAGCGGCGGAGACCTGGTCGTGGAGACGCTGGCCGCGCTCGGCGCGACGACCGTCTTCGGCCTGCCCGGCCAGCACGCGCTCGGCATGTTCGACGCGCTCCGGCGGTCCGACCTGCGCTACATCGGCCTGCGGGTGGAGAACAACGCGGGCTTCGCGGCGGACGCGTACGGCAGGGTCACGGGGGAGGCGGCGCCGCTGCTGCTGTCGACCGGCCCCGGCGCGCTGACGTCCTTGGCCGCTCTTCAGGAGGCTGCCGCGGCCTCGGCGGCCGGTCCTGGCGATCAGCAGTCAGATCCCGACCGCCGGTCTGGGCGGCGGCCGTCACGGCTATCTGCACGAACTCCCGGACCAGTCGGCCTCGTTCAGGGGCGTGGTCAAGTCGGTCCACACCGTCCGCGCCCAGTCCCAGATCCCCTCCGCGATCGAGGCGGCCTGGAAGTCGGCACTGACCGCCCCGCACGGCCCGGTGTGGGTGGAGATTCCGCAGGACGTGCTGCTGTCCCCGACCCTGATCCCCGTGGTGACGGGCGGCGACGCCTTCCCCGAGGAGCTGCCTCCGCGCCCCGAACTCACCGCGGTGGCGGCCGACCTGCTGTCGAACGCGGCCCGGCCGGCGATCATCGCGGGCGGGGGAGTCGTACGGGCGGACGCGTCCCGCAAGCTGCGACAGCTGGCGGAGACCCTCCAGGCCCCGGTGGTCACCACGCCCGGTGGCAAGGGCGCCTTTCCCTGGACGCACCCCCTGTCCCTCCAGTCCTGGATCGAGGACCGCCACACCACGGACTTCCTGGAGGACGCGGACGTACTCCTGGTGGTCGGCTCGGGGCTGGGCGAACTCTCCTCGAACTACCACACGTTCAAGCCGCGAGGCCGGGTCGTGCAGATCGAGGCGGACCTCGGCAAGCTGGAGTCCAACCACCCCGCGCTGGGGATCCACGCGGACGCGCGGCTGGCCTTGCAGGCACTCCTGGAGACGGTCTCCCCGAGGGAGGACACCGAGGCCCCCGAGCGGGTCCGTACGGTTCTCGCGAAGGTCGCCAACCGCATCGCCGCCCAGGAACTCACCCTGGAACAGGACCTGTTGGCGTCGGTCCGCAGGGCCCTGCCCGCCGACTCCCCGTCCTTCTGGGACATGACGATCCTGGCGTACTGGGCCTGGTCGGCCTTCGACGCCAAGGGCCCCAACCACATGCACTCGGCCCAGGGCGCCGGCGGCCTCGGCTACGGCTTCCCCGCGGCCCTGGGCGCCGCCGTGGCCGACCCGACCCGCCCGGTCCTGGCGGTCTCCGGTGACGGTGGCGCCCTGTACTCCGTCGCCGAACTCGCCACGGCCCGCCAGTACGACCTGAACGTCACCTGGCTGATCGTCGACGACGGCGGCTACGGCATCCTGCGCGAGTACATGGCGGACGCCTTCGGCCAGGCCACGGCGACGGAACTGTCCCGCCCCGACTACGTGGCACTGGCCGAGTCCTTCGGCGTCCCCGGGGTCCGTACGACCCCCGAGAACCTCGCGGACGACCTGTCGAAGGCGCTCGGCTCACCGGGGCCCTCGGTGGTCGTCCTGCCGGCGGTGCTGCGGATGTTCGCGCCCACGCACCTGTAGCCGGGCTCCTACCAGATCGCCTCGACCCACTCCGGGTGGTCGATGAACGGGTTGCGGTTGTGCTGGTAGGTGTCGTAGATGACCTGGTTGCGCTTCTCCTCGAAGGCGCTCGGCGGGTCCGCCTCGTTCCAGGCCTTGAGGACGGAGAGCTTGCCCATGTAGGGGTTGGAGCCGTTGCCGACCTTCTCGTTGGGCTCCAGGTCGGCGAAGCCGTCGCCGCCGTCGTAGCGCACGGCCATGTAGAGGATCATGCGGGCCACGTCGCCCCGGTCCGCGGCGCGCGGCGCGAAGGAGTCGGAGTCGACGGTGCTGCCGCCGCCGTTGGTGACGGCGCTGCCTCCGTTGTCGAAGTCGAGGTTGCCGCGGATGCTGTTGACCTGGACGTCCGCGGGGCGCAGGTGGTGCAGGTCGGTGCCGGGCCCGGTCACCTCGCCGAAGTCGCCGTGGGACTTGGCCCACACGTGCTCACGGTTCCAGTCGCCCGTGTCACCGCCGTTGAGGGACTTGCTGCGGGAGACACCGCTGTACAGCAGGATCACGTTGCTGCTGTTGTTCGGGTCCTGGTCGGTGACCTTGAGCGCGTCCCAGACCGCGGAGTAGGAGATCTTCGAGACGTTGGCGCTGATGATCGTGTGCAGGGAGGACTTCAGGGTGGTGCCCGTCTTGCCGACCGCGTTCTTGTAGTACGTCGAGTCGTACGCGGTCGTCGTGGCGGCGGCCGGGGTCGTGGTCACGACCGGGGCAGCGAGCCCGACCAGCACGGCGGCGGTGGTGAGCGCCACCGACTTCCAACTACGGATGCGTGTCGCCGGCATGAGGGGGGTCCCATCTACGCGGGTTGAATGGAGGCGGCAGATGGGAGCGTGACATGGACATGCGGCCGTGTAAATGGATGGCGCGTGTCCATTAGGTGACCTGAAACGGCAAATCGGGCCTTGTCTACGCGAGTTGACACGCCGAGCGGCCCCCGACGCGTGATCGGGGGCCGCTTTACCGGGACTTGGGTCAGCTGACGTCCGACGGGTCCAGGCGGTAGACCGTCGACGTGTTCGTGTCCGACGCCGAGCCCTTGCTCGTGCTGTAGGCGCTCTCCTTCACCGCCGTGCCGTTCTTCTGCACCCAGCTGGTGATCTCCTGGCTGAGGCTGCTGTTGCCGCCCATACCGCCGCCGCCGAGCTGGATGTAGTGCAGCTCGCCCTTCTTCACCAGCTCCTTGAGCCGGGCGAGGGTCATCGCCTGGTCGGTGCCCGTGAAGCCCCACATGGAGATGACCGGCTTGTGCGTGCTGAGGATCAGCTGGCCGGCGCTCTGCGAATTGGACACCGCGAGCAGCCACTTGGCGCCGTCCTGGTGCTTCTCCAGGTACGAGACCAGCGCGCTGTCGACGCTGCCGCCCATGCCGCCGCCACCGCCACCGGGGCCACCGGTCATGCCGCCCGTGCCGCCGGGAGCCGTACCGGACTCGCCGTTCCGGCCGTCGGCGCTGCCACCGCCCGGGAGTTCCCCGTTCGTGCCGCCGGGTGCGCCGCCCTGCGGGAGCTCACCGGT
Organism: Streptomyces canus; assembly: GCF_030816965.1. Lineage (NCBI taxonomy): Bacteria > Bacillati > Actinomycetota > Actinomycetes > Kitasatosporales > Streptomycetaceae > Streptomyces > Streptomyces canus. Next base: position 3,777,126 of record NZ_JAUSYQ010000002.1, on the reverse strand, counting down.
GCCGCCACCGGGCTGCACCTGGCCACCGCCGTTGCCGCCGGGGAACTCCCCGCCCGCCTGGCCGCCCTGCTGGGTGCCGTCCTGCCCGCCGGGGCCACCGCCGTTGCCGCCGAAGCCGCCCCGGCCGCCACCGCCGCCGGGACCGCCCATGCCGCCACCGGTCGACGGACCCGCCGTCGGGTTGGTGCCGCCCATGCCGCCGGTGGTGGTGGAGAAGGCCGGCGAGGCGGCGTACGCCGTCGGGCCCGCGAGGGCCGCCACGATCGCCGCGACGACGGACACGCCGAGCAGCCGCGCCCTGGTGCCGGAACCCGCCGTACGGAAGACGAACAGGCCCACGATCGCGAGGACCATGACCACACCGACGGCCGGCCACAGCCAGGTGTTCCAGCCGGTGGCCCGGCGCAGCAGCACGATCGCCCAGATGCCGGTGACCGCGAGCCCGGCCGGCAGCACCCAGGACCAGCGGGCGTCACCGCCGCGGAAGGCGCGCCACAGCATGACACCGCCCGCGCCGGTCAGCGCCGCGATGCCCGGGGCGAGCGCGGTCGTGTAGTACGGGTGCATGGTGCCCTCCGCCATCGCGAAGGTCAGGTAGTGCAGCACCAGCCAGCCGCCCCACAGGACGAGCGCGGCGCGGGTGGCGTCGGTGCGCGGGGCCCGGCCGCACAGCACCAGGCCCGCCACGAGCGCGAGGAAGGCGAAGGGGATCAGCCAGGAGATCTGGCCGCCGAGGATGTCGTTGAACATCCGGCCGAGGCCCGCGGTGCCGGCGAAGGTGCCGCCCCCGCCGCCACCGCCTCCGCCGTTGCCCTCGCCGCCGAGGACCCGGCCCAGGCCGTTGTAGCCCATGATCAGGTTCCAGGCGGAGCCGTCGGTCGAACCGCCGATGTAGGGCCGGTCGTCGGCGGGCACGAGCGAGACCGCCGTAGCCCACCAGAAGCTGGAGACCGCCAACGCCCCAGCCGCGAGGGCCAGGTTGACGGCCTTCCTCCTCCAGCCGAGCCGCGACGCGTACACGTACACCGCGAAGACGGCGGGCAGGGCGATGTAGCCCTGGAGCATCTTGGTGTTGAAGGCGAGCCCGAAGAGGACCGCGGAGCCGATGAGGGGCAGCAGCCTGTCGGTGCGCACCGCGCGCAGCGCGAGGGCCGCGCCGCCGACCATCAGCAGGACGAGGATGGTGTCGGGGTTGTTGTCCCGGTTGATCGCGACGGTGATCGGGGTGAGCGCGAGGACGAGCGCGGCGATCGCGGCCGCCGCGTGCCCGAACACCCGCTTCACGGAGGCGTGCAGGATCCAGATCGTGCCGAGGGCGGCCGCGACCTCGGGCAGCATCATCTGCCAGGTGCCGAAGCCGAAGACGCGGCACGACAGCCCCATGATCATCAGCGCGAACGGTGGCTTGTCGACGGTGAGGAAGTTCCCCGCGTCGAGCGACCCGAAGAACCAGGCCTTCCAGCTCTGCGTCCCGCTGTAGATCGCGGAGCTGTAGAAGCTGTTCAGGCCGGCCCCGGACAGGTTCCAGCTGTAGAGGACGCCGGCCAGGACCAGGATCGCGAGCAGGGTGGGCAGCGACCAGCGCGGGGCCTTGTCCGGGGATGCCGCGGGCGGGGCCGGTGGTGGCCGGTCGGCGGACACGGTCTCGGTGTGGGGGTGGGGATCGGTGGCAGATGTCACCCGGGCATCGTGCGAAGGGCGGTTGGGTGAGGGCTGTGACGTAGCTGGCGCCGTCCTGTGAAAACGCCACGGGTTGGGTAACGGCTCGCACAACCATTCCCCATGCGTACAACCATTCACCCGAACCCGAGAGTCAACTGGGCATGACACGGGGGATAGCAAGACACGCGAAATGGATCGCGGCCGGTGCGCTGGCCGCCTGCGTCGCCGCCGCCACGCCGGCCGCCGCCGCGACCGCACCGGCCGTCAGCTGCACGTCCGCGAAGGCGGGCCTCGCCGACAAACTGAAGCGGGACATCACGTCCGCCCTCTCCCACCGCTCGGGCACGATCGCGGTGGGCCTCTACGACCGTACGACGAAAACCACCTGCACCCTCCGCTCCTCCACCGCCTACGACTCCGCGAGCGTCGTCAAGGTGACCGTCCTCGCCACGCTGCTGTGGGACGCCAAGAAGCACAACAGGTATCTGACCGACCGTGAGAGCACCCTCGCCAAGGCCATGATCACCAAGTCGGACAACGACGCGACCAGCAAGCTGTGGCGGCAGCTCGGCCTGACGAAGATCAAGGGCTTCCTCACCGCGGCCGGCATGACCCGGACCAAGCCCGGGGCGAACGGTTACTGGGGCCTGACCCAGATCACCGTCACCGACGAGCAGAAGCTGCTCAAGCTGATCACCGCGAAGAACACGGTCCTGAGCGACAACGCCCGCGCCTACATCCTGAAGTTGATGGGCCAGGTCATCTCGTCGCAGCGCTGGGGCACGCCGTACGGCGCCGGATCGGGCATCTCCTGGCACGTCAAGAACGGCTGGCTCCAGCGCTCCACCCACGGCTGGCGGGTGCACAGCGTCGGCACCTTCAAGGGCGGCGGCCACGACTACATGATCACGGTGCTCACCCACGGCAACAGCACCATGAACTACGGCATCACAACCATCCAGGGCGTCGCGAAGGTCATCCACCGGGATCTCGCGGCGAGCTGACGCCTGCCGGACTCCCGTACGTCACCGACCCGCTCTACGGTGACGCCCATGCAGCTGAGAACCGTACTCGCCACCACCACCGCGGCCCTGGCGGCGGCGGCCTGCCTCGCGGCCACAGGCCCGGCGCAGGCCGCCGCGCCGGTGAGCCACGCCTGCTCCCCGTCCGTCTCGCTCGACCGCTTCTCCGACGCGCTCGACAAGACGACGTACGACGGCACCTTCGTCGGCAACCTCTCCGCGCTCGCGGTGGACCGGGACGGCTCGCTCGCCGCCCTCTCGGACCGCTCCTCGCTGTTCTCCCTGGACGCGAGGACCCTCGCGCCGAAGTCGGTCGTCCCGCTCGTCGACGAGAAGGGCGCCGCGCTGGACTCCGAGGGCCTGGTGATCGACCGGGACGGCACCCGGCTGATCACGTCGGAGACCGAGCCGTCGATCCGCCGCTACAGCACCGACGGCATGATCCTCGACCGCCTCCCCGTCCCGGCCTCCCTCCAGGTGGCCCCGGCGGGCCGCGCCACGTCGAACCAGACCTTCGAGGGCCTGACCCTCATGAACGGCGGCCGCACCCTGCTCGCCTCCATGGAGTACGCGCTCTCCGGCGACACGGCCGGCATCGTCCGCTTCCAGACCTGGCGGCGCCACCACGGCCGTTTCGAGCTCGCGGCCCAGTACGCCTACCGCACCGACGCCGCCTTCCTCGGCGTCCCCGAGGTTCAGGCCCTTCCCGACGGCCGCCTGCTCGTCCTGGAGCGCGGCTTCACCTCCGGCATCGGCAACACGGTCCGCCTGTACCTGGCCGATCCCCGCCACGCGACGGACACGAGCGGCGTCGAGAACCTGACGGCCCAGTCCGGCGTGCGCCTGATCAAGAAGACCCTGCTCACGGACATCGCGAGCTGCCCGACCCTGGGCGCGACGGCCAAGCAGCCGCAGCCGAACCCCCTCCTCGACAACATCGAGGGCATGGTCGTCACGGGCGTGAGCAAGGGCCGCCTCAAGGTCCTCCTGGTCAGCGACGACAACCAGAACGCGGTGCAGACGACCCGGTTCTACTACCTGAGGGTGCGGTCCTGACCCTCGGGAATATTGCGGAGGGATGAAATCCGCTTGGTTTCGCGTTGGTGCCTTCCGGTAGATCAGGTCGAGGGACAAACCGGAGGGCACCGCGTGGAACCGCAACGGGGATGGGCACGACGACTGGCCGGGTACGCCTGGCGTTACCCCAAGGACGTCGTCCTCGCTCTGGTCTCGTCCCTCGGCGGCATGGCCGTCATGGCGATCGTCCCCCTGATCACCAAGGTGATCATCGACGACGTCATCGGTGACCACACCCGGGACATGGCCCCCTGGGCCGGCGCCCTGGTCGTCGCGGCGGTCCTCGTCTACGTCCTCACCTACATCCGCCGCTACTACGGCGGCCGCCTCGCCCTCGACGTCCAGCACGACCTCCGCACGGAGATGTTCGGCACGATCACCCGCCTCGACGGCCGCCGCCAGGACGAGCTGTCCACGGGCCAGGTCGTCGGCCGGGCCACCAGCGACCTCCAGCTGATCCAGGGCCTGCTGTTCATGCTGCCGATGACGATCGGCAACTTCGCCCTCTTCCTGATCTCCCTGATCGTGATGGCCTGGCTGTCGATCCCGCTCACCCTGGTCGCCCTGGCGGTGGCCCCGGCCCTGTGGTGGATCGCGAGGCGCTCCCGCTCCAAGCTGCACCCCGCCACCTGGTACGCCCAGGCCCAGGCCGCCGCCGTCGCGGGCGTGGTCGACGGCGCCGTCAGCGGCGTACGCGTGGTCAAGGGCTTCGGCCAGGAGGACCAGGAGACCGGGAAGCTCCGGGAGGTCGGCCGCCGTCTCTACGCGGGCCGCCTGCGCACGATCCGCTTCAACTCGAAGTACACCCCGGCCCTCCAGGCCGTCCCCGCCCTCGGCCAGGTCGCGATGCTGGCCGTCGGCGGCTGGCTCGCGGTCCGCGGTCACATCACGCTCGGCACCTTCGTCGCCTTCTCCACCTACCTCGCCCAGCTCGTCGGCCCGGTCCGCATGCTCGCCATGGTCCTCACGGTCGCCCAGCAGGCCCGCGCCGGCACCGAGCGCGTCCTGGAGCTGATCGACACCGAGCCGTACCTGAAGGACGGCACCAAGGAACTCCCCGCCGACGCGCCGGCCACCGTCGAGTTCGACGACGTGTCCTTCGGCTACGACCATGAGCGCCCGGTGCTGCGGGGACTGTCCTTCGAGATCCGCGCCGGCGAGACCCTCGCGGTCGTCGGCTCCTCCGGCTCGGGCAAGTCCACCGTCTCCCTGCTCCTGCCGCGCTTCTACGACGTCACCCACGGCGCCGTCCTCATCGGCGGCCACGACGTCCGCGAGCTCACCCTGGACTCCCTGCGGGCCGCGATCGGCCTGGTCCCCGAGGACTCCTTCCTCTTCTCGGACACGGTCCGGAACAACATCGCCTACGGCCGTCCCGAGGCGACGCAGGAGGAGGTCGAGAAGGCCGCCCGCGCCGCCCAGGCGGACCGTTTCATCGCCGCGCTCCCCGAGGGCTACGACACCAAGGTCGGCGAGCACGGCCTCACCCTCTCCGGCGGCCAGCGCCAGCGCGTCGCGCTCGCCCGGGCGATCCTCACCGACCCGCGCCTGCTCGTCCTTGACGACGCCACCTCAGCCGTGGACGCGCAGGTCGAGCACGAGATCCACGAGGCCCTGAAGCAGGTCATGGAGGGCCGCACCACCCTCCTCATCGCCCACCGCCGCTCCACCCTGAACCTCGCCGACCGCATCGCCGTCCTGGAGAACGGCCGCCTCGCCGACCTCGGCACCCACGAGGAGCTCCAGCACCGGTCGCCCCTCTACCGCCGCCTGCTCACCGACCCCGACGGACTCGGCGGCGTCTCCCCGGGCCACGCCCGTCCGGCCGCCGTACAGGATGACACCTCCGTACGCGACGAGCTGGACGCCGAGTTCGACGCCGAGCGCGGAGTCACCCCCCACCTGTGGACCGGCGACCGCGAGCCCAAGGACACAGCTCTGGCCGGCACCCCGGCCACCCCCGAACTCCTCGCCGAGGTCGACGCGTTGCCTCCGGCGACGGACACCCCCGACATCGACGAGGCACGCGCGGTCACGCCCGAGGAGTCGTACGGCCTACGACGGCTGCTGCGGGGCTTCGGCCGCCCGCTGCTGATCAGCCTGGGCCTGGTCGCCGTGGACGCCGGTATGGGCCTGCTGCTCCCGGTGATGATCCGGCACGGCATCGACGACGGCGTCACGCGGATGGCCATGGGAGCGATCTGGACGGCGACCCTGTTCGCCCTGCTCTCGGTCCTCGTCCAGTGGACGGCCCAGATCGGCGAGACCCGGATGACCGGACGCACCGGCGAACGGGTCCTGTACTCCCTGCGTCTGAAGATCTTCGCCCAGCTCCAGCGGCTCGGACTCGACTACTACGAGCGGGAGCTGACGGGCCGGATCATGACGAGGATGACGACGGACGTCGACGCCCTGTCGACGTTCCTGCAGACCGGCCTGGTCACCGCGTTCGTCTCGGTCGTCACCTTCTTCGGCATCATGGGCGCCCTGCTGGTGATCGACGTACAGCTGGCGCTGGTCGTCTTCGCGACGCTCCCGCCGCTGATCATCGCCACGTACTTCTTCCGCAAGGCGAGCGTGAAGGCGTACGAACTCGCCCGTGAACGCGTCTCGCTGGTCAACGCCGACCTCCAGGAGTCGGTGTCCGGGCTGCGGATCGTGCAGGCGTTCCGCCGGGAGCGGGACGGCGCGGCGCGCTTCGCGGAGCGCAGCGACAGCTACCGCCAGGCCCGCACCCGGGGCCAGTGGCTGATCTCGATCTACTTCCCGTTCGTCCAGCTGCTGTCCTCGGTGGCCGCCGCGGCCGTGCTGATCGCGGGCGCGGGCCGGGTGGACGCGGCGACCCTGACGACCGGCGCCCTGGTCGCCTACCTTCTCTACATCGACCTGTTCTTCGCCCCGGTCCAGCAGCTCTCCCAGGTCTTCGACGGCTACCAGCAGGCGACCGTCTCCCTGGGCCGCATCCAGGAACTGCTCCAGGAACCGACGTCCACGAAGGCGGCCGAGGAGGCCCTGGACGTCCTGTCGTTGCGGGGCGACGTGGCCTTCGAGAACGTGCACTTCGCGTACGGGGACGACGAGGAGGCCCTCGGCGGCATCGACTTGAAGATCCCCGCCGGTCAGACAGTCGCGTTCGTCGGCGAGACGGGCGCGGGCAAGTCCACCGTGGTCAAGCTGGTGGCCCGGTTCTACGACCCGACGGGCGGCCGGGTGACGGTCGACGGCACGGACCTGCGCACCCTGGACCTGACCTCCTACCGCCACCGCCTCGGCGTGGTCCCCCAGGAGGCCTACCTCTTCCAGGGCACGGTCCGCGACGCCATCGCCTACGGCCGCCCGGACGCCACCGACGCCGAGGTCGAGGCGGCGGCCCGCGCGGTCGGCGCCCACGAGATGATCGCCACGCTGGAGGGCGGCTACCTCCACGAGGTCGCCGAACGCGGCCGCAACCTCTCCGCGGGCCAGCGCCAGCTGATCGCGCTGGCCCGGGCGGAACTGGTCGACCCGGACATCCTGCTCCTCGACGAGGCCACGGCAGCCCTGGACCTCGCCACCGAGGCCCTGGTCAACCAGGCCACCGACCGTCTCGCGGGCCGCCGTACAACCCTGGTCGTGGCCCACCGCCTGACCACGGCGGCCCGCGCGGACCGCGTCGTGGTGATGGACCACGGTCGCGTGGTCGAGGACGGAACGCACGACGAGCTGCTCGCGCTGGACGGGCGGTACGCCGAGTTGTGGCGGACGTTCGTAGGGGAGCCGGTCGAGGTGTCCGGCTGACGGTCGTGCAACCGTCCGACATACGCTCTGCGTCCGTACATCTGTACGCCAAAGAGCTGCGGGAGGGACGGCAGTGAAGAGTGGAGCGATACGGCGGCTGGCGGTGGGACTGGCCGTGACGGTGGCGGCCGGGATGCTCGGGGTCGCCGTGCCGGGACAGGCGCAGGCCGCGGCCTCGACCTGCGAGGGGCGCAAGGTCAGGTCGTTCCCGTTCTCCACCGGCACCGTGGAGGTGTACAAGCGGCGCGGTTACGTGTGCGCGGTGACACTTCCCAAGCGCCCCGGAGTCCGGCAGCACATGAAAGTGAGTCTGCGGGCCTACGGGTTGCGGCCGGTCGAGGACGTGGGCCGGTACAGGTACCGGGCCGGTCCGGTCACCGTGCACGCCGGGCAGCGGAAGGTGTGGGTGAAGGGCGAGGTCGGCCGGGGCAAGTACGACTCGGACGGCTGGATCCGGCTCTGAGACACAGGTTTCCCACAGGGTTTTCCCCATCGTGGCGTCACCTCCCCTGGTGCGGACCGGACTTGCGCCGCTAGCGTCCGGCGCACATCTGTACTCACAGGGGAGGGTGCATGCGCAAGGCGCTCAGATGGCTCCTCACGCTGGTCGTGCTCATCGGCACGGTCAGTACGGCAGGGGCGGCCACCGCCGCCGAGCCGGAGGCCGACGGCACCAGTGCCACCACCGACATCAAGGATCAGCTCCTCGCCGTCCCGGGGATGAGCCTGATCGAGGAGAAGCCGTACACCGGCTACCGCTTCTTCGTTCTGAACTACACCCAGCCGGTCGACCACCGGCACCCGTCCAAGGGCACGTTCCAGCAGCGGATCACCGTGCTGCACAAGGACGCCGGCCGGCCGACGGTCTTCTACACCGGCGGCTACAACGTCTCGACGACTCCGAGCCGCCGTGAGCCGACCCAGATCGTGGACGGCAACCAGGTCTCCATGGAGTACCGCTTCTTCACGCCCTCCCGGCCCGACCCGGCCGACTGGACCAAGCTGGACATCTGGCAGGCGGCCAGTGACCAGCACCGCATCTTCAAGGCGCTGAAGACGGTCTACCCGAAGAACTGGATCTCCACGGGCGGCTCCAAGGGCGGCATGACCGCCACCTACTACGAGCGCTTCTACCCGCGGGACATGGACGGCGTCGTCGCCTACGTCGCCCCCAACGACGTGGTGAACAACGAGGACTCCGCCTACGACCGCTTCTTCGAGAAGGTCGGCACCAAGGAGTGCCGCGACCGGCTGAACGCGGTGCAGCGCGAGGCCCTGGTGCGGCGCGAGCCGCTGGAGAAGAAGTACGCCCAGTACGCGGCGGCGGAGGGCTTCACCTTCAGCACCGTCGGCAGCCTGGACCGGGCCTACGAGGCCGTCGTCCTCGACTACGTCTGGGGGTTCTGGCAGTACAACCTGCTGGCGAACTGCGGTGACGACGAGCTCGTCCCGCCGGACGCGAAGACCGCGACCGACGACCAGATCTGGAACTCGATCGACACCATTTCCGGGTTCTCCTTCTACACCGACCAGGGCCTGGCGCCGTACACGCCGTACTACTACCAGGCGGCCACCCAGCTCGGCGCCCCGACGATCCACTTCCCGCACATCGAGAAGAAGTACATCCGCTACGGCTACCAGCCGCCGCGCAACTTCGTCCCGCGGGACATCCCGACGAAGTTCCAGCCGTACGCGATGCGGGACGTGGACAACTGGGTGCGGAACAACGCCCGTCACATGCTCTACGTCTACGGCCAGAACGACCCGTGGGGCGCGGAGCGGTTCCGCGTCGACAAGGGGGCGAAGGACGCGTACGTGTTCACCGCGCCCGGCATGAACCACGGGGCGAACGTCGCCGGTCTGGTCGCCGACCAGAAGGCGTTCGCCACGGCCAGGATCCTCGCCTGGGCGGGCGTCCCGGCCACCGCCGTGACCGAGGCGAAGCCGCTCGCGAAGTTCGACAAGAAGCTGGACGTCCGTGACGTGGAGCGCGAGCCCGCCCTGCGTCCGTAGTCCGCTCGCCGCGCCCGGCCGGGATCACAACGGCCGGGCGCAGCCCACCGGCTGAGCGCCGCCGAGCTGGACGTACAGGGCCGTCGACAGCGGGCACCGGCTGCGCTCGGCGACCGCCTTCACCACCTTGTACTGCGGTTTCCTCGCGCCCTTGCCGTCACACGCGGTCTCCCTGACCTGCCCGCTGCCCGAGCCGTACACGCAGTCGCCGACGATGGTCCGCGGTCCGCCCCCGCCACCGGGGTCACCGGGGTGCGGCGGTTGCAGGTTGCGCATGCAGGCGTATCCCTGCGGTACCGCCCCGTCGCCGTCCTCGTCGGAGATCTGGCTCTGCTCGCTGATGTGCAGCACGAAGTCGGTGGTCGCCGGGCACGGCGGCCCGCCGGCCGGGGTACCGTCGTGCCGGGCCACGACCCGTGCCGCCGCCCGCTCACTGGTGCAGGGCACCTCGGTGAAACTGGCCTTGCCGAATGAGCTGCACTCGTCGACCGCGAGGAACACCGCCCCGAAACCGGAGGCCCGGGTCGCGGACGGCGAGACCGAGGCCGTGGCGGCGGTCCCCTCGTCGCTCTCCCCGCCGGCCGCCGGCTGCGTGCACCCCGTCAGCAGGGCGGCGAGCAGCGCCGGCAGTACACACACCACCCCCGTGGAAAACCTGTCGCGCATCGCCATCCCCCCGCACTGACCCCGCCGTCCAGCGTGACCGTCGCGGCGGGGCCACGCCAGACGTGTGGGGTCCTTTGCGCCTTTCGGGGGTGATGTACGAGTTGCGAGTCGTACGGGAACTACGTCCCGCGCGCTATCGGCCGTACGACAGCCCGTGCCCGACCGGGTACAGCACCTTCGCCGGATCGTCCGCCCGCTGCACCGGCACCGGCAGCCTCCCGCGCGGCGCCGCCGTTCCGGCGATCACCCGTGCCGCCGCCCGCAGTTCGACGTCGGTCCAGGAGTAGGCCGCCAGGTAAGCCGGGACAGTGGGCAGTTGGGCCACGTCGTAGGGATTGCGGATCGCGACCGCCACCACCGGCCTCCCGGTCGCCACGAGCTGCTCGACGAGTGTCTTCTGGGCGGCCGTGATGTTGTACGTCCCCACGATCACCGCGTCCGCGTCCTGCGCGGCGGCGACGGCCTGGGCGATGGTGGCCGCCGAGGGGGCCGTACCGGTCGGCAGGGCGGTGGCCGTGAAGCCCAGTTCGGTGAGGGCCGCAGCGAGGACCCCGGTCGGCGGGCCCGTCGTGCCGGAGGGGGAGGCGGGGTCGGCGCCCACCACCAGCAGCTTGGGGTGGGTGTTGCGGTTCAGGGGCAGCAGCCGCCCCTCGTTGACCAGCAGGGTCGTCGTCCGCTCGGCGATCCGGTCGGCCGCGGCGAGGTGGGCCGGGGTGCCGACGGTCCGGGTGACGCCGCCGTGGCTGACGTACGGCTTCTCGAAGAGCCCCAGCCGGGCCTTGAGCCGCAGGATCCGCAGGATCGACTCGTCCAGCCGCGCCTCGGTGAGCTCGCCGCCCTGTACGGCCCTCAGGACGGCGTTCCACGCGACGTCCAGGGACGGCGGGTTGAGCAGCTGGTCGACACCGGCCTTGAGAGCGAGGACGGGGACGCGGTCGTCGCCGTACTTCGTGCGGACGCCCTCCATGCCGAGGGAGTCCGTGACCACGACCCCGTCGTAGCCGAGTTCGCCGCGCAGGATGCCGGTGAGGATCGGGTGGGACAGGGTGGCCGGGTCGCCGGAGGCATCGAGGGCCGGGAACTGGATGTGCGCGGTCATGATCGAGTCGATGCCGGCGCGGATCGCGGCCCGGAAGGGAACGGCGTCCAGCTTCTCCCACAGTTCCCGGCTGTGGGTGATGACCGGGAAGCCGTAGTGGCTGTCGACGGCGGTGTCCCCGTGCCCCGGGAAGTGCTTGGCGGTCGCGGCGACCCCGGCGCCCTGGTACCCGGCGACCTCGGCCGCCACGAGCCCGGCGACCGCGCCGGCCTCGGAGCCGAAGGAGCGGACGCCGATGACGGGGTTGGCCGGGTTGACGTTGACGTCGGCGACGGGGGAGTAGTTCTGCCGGATGCCGATGGCCCTGAGCTCCTGCCCGGCGACACGGCCGAGGGCGTGGGCGTCCTTGCGCGACCCGCCGGCACCGATCGCCATGGCGCCCGGGAAGAGGGTGGCGGGCTCACCGACCCGGCAGACGATCCCGTGCTCCTGGTCGGTGGAGACGAGGACGGGCAGTCCGCGCGGCTGTCGCAGGGACGCCTTCTGGATGCCGTTCGACAGGTCCGCGATCTGGTGCGGATCACGGGTGTTGTGCGCCCAGGTGAAGTAGATGATCCCGCCCACCCGGTACCTGGCGATCATCTCGGCGGCCGTACGGACGCCGATCTCCTTGAGGTTGGCGTCGGCGTCGGCCTGGTCGGGGGCGGTGGCGGAGTGGCCGTAGACCCGCATCACGAAGAGTTGGCCGACCTTCTCCTCGATCGTCATACGGGAGATGAGGGAGCGGAGCTTCTTGTCGTCGGCGTGTGCGGTCCCGCCGATGGCGAGTGAGGCGGCGACGCCTGCCGTGGCGGCGAGGACGGTACGTCTGGAGGGCACGTGCGCTCCTTCCGGAGGTGATCCGCTGAAGGAAACTTCCGAGGGGTCACCAATATCCGGGAAGTTTCTGCCAGTCAAGGGAGCGCGCAGCAACCAGGGAGGGGCCGCCATCGGCGCAGTTGGAGGGGGGCGCGCCGATGACGGCGTGCTGCCGGCCGCAGTACGCAGGAGAGGGTTGGTCAGCGTTCGCAGCCAGCAGCGAGGCCGACGCCGTACCACGGTGACTCTCCGGCAGCTTGCGCATTGGACGAGCGGCGGCGGGGCGGGGTTCCCGGCTCGGGCCGAATATCCCCAAGTTGGTGCGGCCGGGGCCAACGGGACTGATGAGTCGGCGACTTGCACGGCGTACGGTCGCTGCATGGGTCAGTTGATGCCGCTCCTGATCGTCATCGGTTCTCTCGCCATCGTGCTCGGGCTCTTCACGGCCCTGGCCGGACACGTCCGCAGACGGGGCACGGCCGGGGGCGGCCTGCGCGGCGCGCTGGCCGCACACGACGAGGCGTGGCACGGAACGGCGGCCGACTCGTACTACGAACTCCAGGTGCAGACGGACCGGAAGGCGCCGCTGCCGGACGACCGGTGGAAGCGGGGGCCACGCTCCGGGCGTCGCGCCTGAACGAGGTCCACCCCGTGGACGTCCCCGCGCCGGGGGTGGTCGTGGGCGATCATGAGGGGCATGCCCGCCGACACGCCCGCCCCGCAGACCCTCTCCCTCCCCGGCTCGAAGTCCATCACCGCCCGGGCCCTCTTCCTGGCCGCAGCGGCCGACGGAGTCACCACCCTCGTACGCCCCCTCCGCTCGGACGACACCGAGGGCTTCGCCGAGGGCCTGGTACGACTGGGCTACCGGGTGGGCCGTACGCCGGACGCGTGGCAGGTGGACGGCCGGCCGCAGGGACCGGCCGCCGCCGAGGCGGACGTGTACTGCCGTGACGGCGCGACAACCGCCCGCTTCCTGCCCACCCTGGCCGCGGCCGGCCACGGCACGTACCGCTTCGACGCCTCGCCCCAGATGCGCAGGCGCCCCCTGTTGCCGCTGTCGCGTGCGCTGCGCGACCTGGGCGTGGACCTGCGGCACGAGGAAGCGGAGGGACATCACCCGCTGACAGTGCGAGCGGCGGGCGTGGAGGGCGGCGAGGTGACGCTGGACGCGGGCCAGTCCTCCCAGTACCTCACCGCACTCCTGCTACTGGGCCCCCTGACCCGCCGGGGCCTGCGCATCCGCGTCACGGACCTGGTGTCGGCGCCGTACGTCGAGATCACCCTCGCGATGATGCGGGCGTTCGGGGTGGAGGTGGCGAGGGAGGGCGACGTCTTCGTCGTCCCGCCGGGCGGCTACCGCGCCACGACCTACGCGATCGAACCCGACGCGTCCACGGCGAGCTACTTCTTCGCGGCGGCGGCGGTGACCCCGGGCGCCGCAGTGACCGTCCCGGGCCTGGGCACGGGCGCGCTCCAGGGCGACCTCGGCTTCGTGGACGTACTACGGCGGATGGGAGCGGAGGTGTCCGTCGGCACCACGGCCACCACCGTCCGGGGCACCGGCGAACTGCGCGGCCTCACGGTCAACATGCGGGACATCTCGGACACGATGCCGACGCTCGCGGCGATCGCCCCCTTCGCCTCCGCCCCCGTCCGCATCGAGGACGTGGCGAATACGCGGGTGAAGGAGTGCGACCGCCTGGAGGCCTGCGCGGAGAATCTGCGCCGGCTGGGCGTGCGGGTGGCGACCGGCCCGGACTGGATCGAGATCCAACCGGGGGCCGCTCCTTCGGCTGGCACCCGCATCACGACATACGGCGACCACCGCATCGTCATGTCCTTCGCGGTCACCGGCCTTCGGGTACCGGGAATCTCGTTCGACGACCCCGGATGTGTACGCAAGACTTTCCCCGGTTTCCATGAGGCGTTCGCGGAGCTGCGAAGGACCATCGGGGGTTGACGAGGCGTTGAGTTTCCAGCTGGAAGGGCCGGTCCTGGCAGGCGAGTTGGTGCGCCTGGAACCGCTGGGCCACGAGCACACGGCGGACCTGGCCGTGGCGGCGGAGGAGAACCGCGGTACGTACGAGTTCACCTGGGTGCCCAGGGCCGACGAAGTCGGTGACTACGTCGACGCGCAGCTTGCGCGGGCGGCGGCGGGGCGGCTCGCGCCGTACGCACAGGTGTCGGTCGCGACGGGACGGGCGGTGGGGGCCACGTCGTTCTGGGAACCGCGGTGCTGGCGGTCGCAGGACCGACTCGACGCCGTGGAGGTCGGTTTCACCTGGCTGGCGGGCTCGGCGCAGGGGACGGGCATCAACGCCGAGGCCAAGCTGCTGCTCTTCCGGCACGCCTTCGAGGAGTGGGACGTCGCCCGGGTCGATCTGAAGACGGACGCCCGCAACGAACGCTCCCGCGCGGCGATCCAGAGCGTCGGCGCCCGTTTCGAGGGCGTCCTGCGGAACTGGTCGCGCTCCTGGGCGCCCGGTGAGGACGGACGGCTGCGGGACTCGGCGATCTTCTCCATCACGGCGCAGGAGTGGCCGGGGTGCCGGAAGCGGTTGGAGGAGCGGGTGGCGGGGTTCGTGGCGCGGCGGGGATGAGGGGAGCGGCAGCGTGTGGTTGCGCGATGTCACGGTGGACGACGTGGACGCCTACGTCCGGATGCGCTGCGACCCGGTCATGATGGCCGGGCTCGGCGGGCCGTTGCCGCGGGAGGGCATCGAGGACAAGGTGCGCCGGGACGCGGAGGAAGCGGCGGCCGGCGAGTCCTGGATCAAGATGATCGTCCCCGAACCGGACCGGCCCGACGTGGTGGCGGGGTCGGTGACCGTGTGGTCCCACGACCCCGGGGACGGGCCCCTCACCGAGATCGGCTGGATGGTGCTGCCGGAGTTCCAGGGACGGGGACTGGGCAAGCGGGCGGTCCGCGCGCTGCTCGAACGGGCGTGGAGCGAGGACCGCTGGGGTGACATCCACGCGTTCCCGGCCACGAGCAACGGCCCCTCGAACGGCATCTGCCGCTCCCTGGGCTTCCGTCTGGTCGGCCAACTCGACATGCCGTTCGCGGACCGGGTCCTGCGCAGCAACCACTGGACGATCACACCGCCCGGCTCATAAGGCCCGTTGCTGATCCCTGCGGGTGAACTCCAGGCCCGACAGCCGTAGTTGATCCAGGACCGTCGCCAGCACCGGATCTCCCTCCGCCCCCGTCCGCACCGCCGCGAAGACGTGCCGGGACGGGGGCGCCCCGTCCTCCGTCGTGAGCAGCGCCAGGTCGCGGTGGACGTATGCCGGGCGGACCAGGCGGGGGACCAGCGCCACTCCCTGGCCCGCCTCGACCAGCGCCGCCAGCGCGCCCCAGTCGCTGACCGCGTGCCGGATGTCCGGGGTGAACCCGGCCGCCGCGCACACCGACCGCGCCACCGCACCCACGCAACTGCGCGCGTCCCCCACGATCCATGCCTCCGCGGCCAGTTCACGCAGGGCGACGCGCTCGCGCCCGGCCAACCGGTGGCCGGCCGGGACGGCGATGTCCATCACGTCGGTGAACAGCTCGGTGCGGCTGTAGCGGGCGTCCGTGTGCGGGGGTGCCGCCGCGAAATGCACCGCCACGGCCACATCGACCTGGCCCGCGTCCAACGCCGTGAACAGGTCCGGCGGCTCGGACTCCACCACGTCGACCCGGACCCGAGGCAGACGGTCGCCCAGCGCCCGCAGCACGCCCGGCAGCAGGCCGAGGATCCCGCTCGACAGACAGCCGATCGTCACCGACCCCCGACCGCCCTCCCCGTACGCCCCCAAGTCGGCCCGCGCCCGCTCCAGCTGGGCCGCGATGGCGTCGGCGTGAGCCAGCAGCACACGCGCCTGACCGGTCAGCCGTACGCCTCGGCCGTCCTTCTCCGTCAGAGGTACGCCCGTCTCGCGGGCCAGCGCCGCGATCTGCTGCGAGACGGCGGACGGGGTCAGGTGCAGGGCCTCCGCCGTCCTCGCCAGACTGCCCCGGCGCTGAAGCTCGCGCAGCACGGTCAGCCGGCGCAGATCGATGGTGAAGGGTTCGCTTACCTGTTCCACGGTGAAAGATTAACTGGACCTGCGCATCGGCGATCGGAAACCATCGACGCCATGACCGCCTACCTCATCCTCCACGGCTGGCAGAACCACCGGCCCGACAACCACTGGCAGCACTGGCTCGCCGACCGCCTCACCGACCTCGGCCACCACGTCACCTACCCCCAGCTCCCCGACCCCGACGACCCCGACCTCGACACCTGGCTCACCGAACTCGCCCGGCATCTCGGCCGGCTGCCCGCCACCGGAGAGCGCATCGTCATCGCCCACAGCGCCTCCGCCCTGCTGTGGCTGCACGCCGTCTCGCGCGGGCTCGTGCAGCACGGCTCCGCCGACCGCGTGCTGCTCGTCGCCCCGCCCTCCGCCTCCGTCCTCGAACACCACCCCGAGGTCGCCGAATTCGCCGCGCCCGCCCTGGAGTTCACCCTCCCCGGGCCCACCCGCCTGGTCGCCGGCGACGACGACCCGTACTGTCCCGAGGGAGCCCGCGAGACCTTCGGCGAACCGCTCGGCATCCCCGCCGACATCCTCCCCGGCGCCGCCCACCTCGACCTGGACGCCGGCTACGGCTCCTGGCCCGCCGTACTGGACTGGTGTCTGGACCCGGATGCGGCGATCACGCCTCGTCCGTAGCCGGAACCGCCCGCAACTCCGGTGTGCTCGCCCCGACGTACCCCACCGCCGCCACACACATGAGGCCGCCCGTGATCAGCGCCGTCACGCCCGAGCTCCAGCCCGCGAGGAGGCCGCCGCGCAGGTTGCCGAGGTGCGGGCCCGCCTGGCCGACGATCGTCTCGGCGGCCGTGACCCGGCCGAGCAGGGCGTCGGGGGTGCGGGTCTGGACGATGGTCGTGCGGGACAGGACGGCGAGGGCGTCCGCCGCGCCGGCCAGCGCCAGGATGCCGAGGCCGGCCCAGGCGCTGGTGGTCAGGCCGAACAGCGCGAGGGCCGCGCCCCAGGTCGCCGACGCGCACAGCATCACCGGGCCGGGCCGGGCCAGGCGGGTGACCGGGCCTGAGAAGACCGTCGCGGCGACACCGCCCACGGCGAGCGCGGACAGGAACAGGCCGAGCGTGCGCGGGTCGCCGCCGAAGCGCTCCTCGTTGACCAGCGGAAACAGGCTCACCGGCATGGACAGGACGGTGGCGGCCAGGTCGGTCAGCAGCGCGCCGCGCACCACCCGGTGGCCGGTCAGAAAGCGCAGCCCGTCCAGGACACCGTGCAGACCGGGGCGGGACTTCTCGCCCTCGGGCGGCAGCGCGGGCAGACCGTAGGCGCCGTAGAAGGACATCGAGAAGCTCAGGGTGTCCAGGAGGTAGCAGACGCCGATGCCCCACCAGCCGAGTACGACCCCGGCGACGGCCGGGCCGACGAGCATCATCGCCTGGCCGGTGACCTGCTGGAGCGCGAGACCGGCGGCCACCTGCTCCCGGGGCAGCAGGCGCGGCACGAACACGCCGGCGGCGGGCGCGCCGAGCGCGGCGAAGGAGGTCTGGGCTGCGACCAGCAGCAGGACGACGGCCACCGGCGCGTGCCCCGCGAAGCCCTGCACGGCCAGCAGCAGGGAGCAGACAGCCGAGCCGACGGTGCCCGTGAGGTAGACCCGGCGCCGGTCGGCCCGGTCGACCCAGGCGCCCGCGAACAGGCTGACCCCGACCATCGGCACCGCCTGCGCGACACCGACCGCGCCGCTCCAGATCGTGCTGTGGGTCATGTCCCAGACCTGGTACATGACGGTGACCATGGTCATGAAGGTGCCGAGCGTGGACACCGTGCGCCCGAACAGCAGCCGCCGGAAGACCGGGGAGGCGCGCAGGGGCCGTACATCGAGGAACGTACGGCTGAGGCTCATGACAGGGGGACCGGGACAGGGGCGGGCTGATGCACCCCGGGACGGTAACCGGCCGCCCCCGCCCCGGCCACCGAATATTGCTTGCCGTAGCCGAGGACCAGGCCGTGGCCGCGTGGTCCTCGGTGGCGTGACGGCCGGCGAGGCCGGCGACCGGGCGGCCGCCGCCGCCCTGACCAGGCGGTTGGCCCGACCGCCGATGCCCAGCCCGACCTGGCCGCTGGATCGCCTGACCGCTCGATGCCGCTTAAGCCGAGTCGTTCAGCAGTCGCGCCAGGTGCTCGCGGCCCGCCCCGAGCAGCTCCTCCAGCGGCGCGGCCGCCTCGTACCACCGCTTCTCGTACTCCCAGCACAGCCAGCCGTCCCAGCCGTGCCGGGAGAGGACCTCCACGCACTCCGCGAGCGGCAGGACCCCGGAGCCGAGCGCGACCGGAGTGGTGTCGTCGGCCGACGCGATGTCCTTGACCTGGACGTATCCGAGGTGCGGCGCGAGGGCCGCGTAGGTCTCGGAGGGCTGTTCGCCGCCGAGCCAGGTGTGCATGACGTCCCAGAGCGAGCCGACCTGACGGTGGCCGACCCGGCCGAGGACGCGGATCGCGTCGGCGCCGGTGCGGTGCGAGTCATGCGTTTCGAGGAGGATGCGTACGTCGAGGTCGCCGGCGTACTCCGCGGCCGTGCCGAGCCGCCGGGCGGCCGTGGCGTCGGCCTCCTCGCGGGACTGGTCGGAGGCGGCGCCGGGGAAGACGCGCACGAAGCCGGCGCCGAGGTCGCGGGCGAGGTCCAGGAGACGGTGGATCTCCTCCACGACGGGTTCGTCGTCGCCGGGGGCGGCCACGCGCGCGTACCCGGCGAGACCGAGGACCTCCACGCCCGCCGCCTTGAACTCGGCGACCGCGTCGGCCCGTTCGGCGAGCCCGATACCGGGGTGCACCGGCTCCTCCGGATGCGCGCGCAGTTCTACTCCGTGATAGCCGTGCGTGGTCGCGAGCCGTAGCACGTCGGTGAGGGGGAGGCCGGGGACACCGAGGGTGGAGAACGCCAGTTTCATGCGCCCTACTCTCACCCGGTCGAGTCGGTGAGGTCCAGTCCGGGCCGGTGGCGCGGGTGCGTGGCTGAGCCAATGGGTGGCTCAGCCACTGGGCGGATGGGCAGCTGGGTGGATCGGCCGCTGGGCTCTGCACTCGTCGACTGGCTCGGCCACGCCTTGGGCGAGTGGCTCAGCCACTCACGGGCCGGCCGACCGAGCGGCTCTCCGGTTGACCGGCCGAGCCGCTCTCCGGTTGACCGGCCGAGCCGCTCACAGGCCCGGCCCCACCTCACTCACCCGTCCCGGTCAGGTCCAGCCTCCAGTCCTGCCCGTTCAGGTCCCTGCCGAAGGAGCGGTGGGGTTTCTCGGCGGCCAGGACGAATCCGTGGCGCTGGTAGATGCGCCGGGCGGCGGCGAGGACGTCGTTGGTCCACAGGACCAGGTCGCGGTAGCCGACACCGCGTGCGAAGTCGACGACGGCCGACACCAGCCGGTCCCCGATGCCGAGTCCCCGCGCGTCGGGCTCGACGAGGAGCAGCCGTAGCCGGGCCGTGGCGGGCGCCTCGTCCCGTACGCACATGACGCACCCCACCGGCCGCCCGTCCAGCTCGGCGATCCACACCCGCTCGAGATGCGGATCGTGGTCCTCCGCGAAGTCGGCGACGATCCTGGCGACCAGTCCCTCGTAGTCGGCGTTGAAGCCGTACTCGGCGGCGTAGAGGGCCGCGTTCCGGGCCACGATCCAGCCGAGGTCGCCGGGGCCCGGCTCGCGCAGCAGGACGTCCTCGCGGCGGGGAGGGCGGCCGTCGGACAGGAGCGTACGGACGGTCCGCATCGCCTCGGAGAGCCGGGGCCGGTCGGCGGAGGGGACGGTCGCGAGAAGCGCGCCCACGGATTCGTCGGCGCGCTCGGCGAGCAGCGCGGCGGTCTCCCGGCCGCGCGAGGTGAGCGTGACCCGGCGCCGGCGCGGATCACGGGCCGAGGCCGTGCGCTCGATCAGTCCGTCCTGCTCGAACTTGTTCAGGATCCGGCTCAGGTACCCCGCGTCCAGCGAGAGTTCGGTGCGCAGGTCTGCCGCGTCGGTGCGCGGCGAGTGCGCGAGCTCGTACAGGACACGGGACTCGGTGAGGGTGTAGGGGGCGTAGAGCTGGCGGCTGTAGTCGAGGGCGCCGATGACGTTCGTGTAGAAGCGGTTGAAGGCGCGGATGTCCTGGACGGTCATGATCGGTCGACCCCCGGATACTTGACTCAGTCAGAGATATCGATGGACTGAGCGTAGAACGTCCGCGCCCACCGCGGCTACCCCTCGGTGGTGGGCGTAACGGCGGCACCTGCGCAGTCATCAAGGGTGGTACCGAAAACTCGTACCGACAGTGGTACGTTATTCCTGTACCACTTACGAGAGGATGGTGTTCGGCATGTCGATAAGCGCCAGTGAGGCAAGGAAGACCCTGTTCCCCCTCATCGAGCGGGTCAACAACGACCACACCGTCGTCGAGATCACCTCCCGGTCCGGTGATGCGGTGCTGATGTCCGCCGACGACTACCGTTCATGGCAGGAAACGGTGTATCTCCTGCGCTCCCCGGCCAATGCCGCCCGCTTGATGAAGGCGATCGCGGACTACCAGGCGGGAACGGAAACGGTCCACAAGACCATGGACGAGCTGTACGGCGCGGTGGACGGTGAGACGTGAGGGACATCCGTTTCACGTCCTACGGATGGGACGACTTCGTGTACTGGGCGACGACCGATCCGAAGATGTGCCGCCGTCTGGCGAAGGTGATCGATGACTGCCGACGCGATCCCTTCGCCGGAATCGGAAAGCCGGAACCGTTGAAGGGTGACCTGTCGGGGTTCTGGTCCCGCCGGATCAATGACGAACACCGCCTGGTGTACGCAGTCGAAGAGAAGGCCGTCGTGGTCATCAAAGCCCGCTACCACTACAGCTGACAGTGGCCAGGCGGGTCCATCGGATCCGGAGCAGCCCTGCCGCACCCGCCTCAGTCCCACCAGAACCGCCACTCCGTCCGCCCGACCAGTTCGTGCGCGTACTCCGGGAAGGGCGTCGGCGGGTCGTCCACGATGTTGTCCGCGGTGGACAGCACATGCTCGAGCGCGAGCCGCTCGGCGTCCGCCTGGTCGAGGGGCGGCCGGGCGACGGAGACATGCAGCTCACCGCCGTACGCGGCCACCACCCGGGCCCCGAATCGGTCCTCCCAGCTCCGCAACAGGGCGCCCAGCAGCGGCAACGGGCCACCGTGGGACCAGCCCATCACCGCGGGGACATCGGCGGAGCGCCGGGCCGGGACGAGGGCGAGCACGAAGGACGCCGCGAACGGCTCGGTGTACAGGAGATCGGCGACCGCACGGGCCGCCGCCTCCTCTGCTCCCGGCCCGTCGCCGCCGCCCGGGCCGGCGGGCGCGAGCCCCGGCCATCTCTCGAACGGCGGCCCCGGACCGTGTGGCCAGGGCTCGACGTCCTCCGGCAGTTCAGAGGGGCCGGGGTCGGACCAGAACGGCAGCCGCTTGCGCCGGTACTCGGCGAAGTCGGCCGCGAGGACCTCGTCGAGCCGTACGGCGTCGGCGGCGGCCGGATCCGCGGGCCGCGGAGGGTCTTTGGGCCAACACAGGTGCGGGTACAGCCCGGTGACGGCAGCCTGCCTCAGCAGATCCGCCCACAACTCCTCGGCATCGTCCGGCAGTCCGTCGGAGAACCAAACCTCCGACGGCCCCCGTTGCTCGAACCGCCCCGAAGGCAGCCCGTCGGGCAGCGAAAAGACCATGCCAGGACGATAGAAGCGGCCACTGACAACGAGCCGTGAGCCGTGAGCGAACGGCAGGCCGTGGCACGGGAGCGGTGCCTAGCATCCAGGCATGACGACAGCGACGTACGACGACCACGCGGACTGGTACAACGACTACATGTCGCCGTCCTCCGCCGGGGACTTCATCGACAGGGTGCACACCACGCTCGGGCACCTGCTGGGTCCGGGCGAGGGAATCTGCCTGGACGTCTGCTGCGGCACCGGCGCGCACGCGGCCCCGGCGGCGGCACTCGGCTGGACACCGGTCGGCGTCGACCTCTCACGCGGCCAACTCCGGCACGCGGGCCACCGGTTGCCGGTGGTGGTCGGCGACGCGACGGCCCTCCCGCTGGCCGACGCTTCGGTCCCCGCCGCGATGTGCGTCCTGGCGAGCACGGACGTCCCCGACTACGCCGCAGTCCTGAGGGAGATCGCCCGCGTACTGACCCCCGGCGGCCGGTTCGTGCACCTCGGCGTCCATCCCTGCTTCATCGGCGCGTTCGCCGACTGGAGCGACGGGACGAGGATCGTGCTGGACGAGCGGTACGCCGACCGCACCCGCACCCTCGACTCATGGAACCCGGCCGGGGTGCGCGCCCGCGTCGGCGCCTGGCACATCCCGCTGGCCGACCTGCTCAACGCCACGCTCGCGGCGGGCCTGCGCCTGGAGCTGACCACCGAGACCGGGTCGGGCGGGATCCCCAACCTGTTCGGATTCGCGGCGGTGAAGGCCCGCCACTGACCATCAGGCGGTGAAGCCCCCACGGAATCTAGGTGGACAAAGATCGCGCCGACGACAGACTGACTCGATGACCGCAACAGACACCGGCACCGACCTTCGCCTCTACCTCCAGGACGCCCGCGACTCCCTGCTCCTGAAGCTCGACGGCCTCTCCGAGTACGACGTCCGCCGCCCCCTGACCCCGACCGGCACCAACCTCCTGGGACTGGTCAAGCACCTCACCGGTGCCGAGGCGATCTACTTCGGCGAAACCTTCGGCCGGCCGCTCCCCGGGGCCCAGCCCCTGTGGATCACCGGCGCCGCCGAACCGAACGCCGACCTCTGGGCGACCCCCGAGGAGACGCGCGAGCAGATCGTCGACGGCTACCGCCGGGCCTGCGCCCACGCGGACGAGACCCTCGAGTCCCTTCCCCTGGACACCCTCGGCCGCGTCCCCTGGCCCCCGCACTCCGAGCTCACCCTCCGCCGCATCCTGATCCACATGATCGCCGAGAGCCACCGTCACGTCGGCCACGCCGACGTCGTACGCGAACTCGTCGACGGGTCGGTGGGGCAGAGGGCGGAGGGGGACAACATGGCGCCGGGGGACGGGGATTGGTGGGAGCGGTACCGGAACCGGGTGGAGGAGGCGGCGAGGAAGGCGGGCGGGCGCTGACGGCTCCCTCGAAGGCGCCGTACAGCCACCCCCAGGGGGCGTCCCCTCAAGCCCGAGGAACCCCAGAAGACCCCCGGACCATCAGCTCCCCCCGAACCGTCGCGATCCCCCCGGGCGGCGGCTCCTCCCGTCCCATCGCGATCCGCCCCGCCCGGGCCCCCGCCTCCGCCAGCGGCAACCGCACCGTCGTCAGGGCAGGCACCGCGTCGATGCTGAACGGCAGGTCGTCGAACCCGGCGACCGACACGTCGTCCGGAATCCGCAGCCCGGAGTCCCGCAGGGCCGCGCACGCGCCCAGCGCGACGGAGTCGTTCGCGGCCACGACAGCCGTCAACGACGGATCCCGCCGCAGCAGCTCCAGCGTGGCCTCGTACCCGGACCGCCGGTCGTAGCGGCCATGGACGGTCCACCGCGGGTCCTCGGTGATCCCGTGCGCCTCAAGCGCCGCCCGGTGCCCCTCCAGCCGGTGCCGGGTCGTCGTGCGCTCCTCCGGCCCCGCGATGTACCCGAGCCGCCGGTGCCCGAGCCCGATGAGGTGCTCGGTGAGTTCCTTGCCCCCGCCCCGGTTGTCGAAGGTCAGCGCGAACGCCCCGGTCTCCGGCGCCGGCGGCCGCCCGCACAGCACGATCCGCGTGCCGGCGTCCGCGAGCTTGCGCAGCTTGGCGGACATCGCGGCCTTGTGCGGCGCGTCCTCCACCGCCCCGCCCGTCAGGACGACCGCCGCCGCCCGCTGCCGCTGCAGCAGGGTGAGATACGTCAGCTCCCGCTCCGGAGAGCCCCCCGTGTTGCAGACGACCCCGAGCCGCTCACCGCCCGCGCGCCCGCCCGGCCCCCCGATCTCCGACTGGATCGCACCGGCCATGATCCCGAAGAAGGGGTCCGCGATGTCGTTCACGAGGATCCCGACCAGATCCGAGGTGGCGGCGGCGAGCGAGCTCGCCGGACCGTTGAGCACGTAGTCCAGCTCGTCCACGGCCCGCAGCACCCGCTCACGTGTGGTCGCGGCCACGGGGTAGTTCCCGTTCAACACGCGCGACACCGTCGCGGGGGAGACCTGGGCGCGGGCCGCCACGTCCGCCAGGGTCACCGTCATCTCGTCGTCCTCCGGTCGTGCGCCGCAGCGCATCTCAGTCGTACTCCGTCGTACACGCGGGCACCAAGGTCCCGGTTCCGAGCCGACCTTAAGGCCATGACGCCCAGCTGTTCGCCCCCTCGAACAACTCACCCGGTTCGCGGTCTTGTCCAGACCGCTGGTCAGAGGCTAGCTTCTTCCTAGATAGAAAGCGCTTGCTGTAACGCTCATCAGTGGAGCGTGCGCGGCGCGAACAACCGCGTACGACTCCTACGAAGGGAATGACGTGACACGCAAGACGGTGCGTATCGCCATGAACGGTGTGACGGGGCGCATGGGCTACCGCCAGCACCTCGTCCGCTCGATCCTCGCGATCCGCGAGCAGGGCGGTCTCGACCTGGGCGACGGCACGGTGCTGTGGCCCGAGCCGATCCTGGTGGGCCGCCGCGAGCACGCCCTGAAGGCGCTGGCCGAGCAGCACGGCATCGAGCACATCTCCACCGACGTGGACGCGGTCCTCGCCGACCCGACCGTCGACATCTACTTCGACGCCCAGGTCACCTCCGCCCGCCAGGAGGCGATCAAGAAGGCGATCGCGGCGGGCAAGCACATCTACACGGAGAAGCCCACCGCCACCGGCCTGGAGGGCGCCCTGGAGCTGGCCCGTCTCGCCAATGAGAAGGGCATCAAGCACGGCGTCGTCCAGGACAAGCTCTTCCTCCCCGGCCTGCTCAAGCTGAAGCGCCTCATCGACGGCGGCTTCTTCGGCCGGATCCTCTCGATCCGCGGCGAGTTCGGCTACTGGGTCTTCGAGGGCGACTGGCAGACCGCCCAGCGCCCCTCGTGGAACTACCGCGCCGAGGACGGCGGTGGCATCGTTGTCGACATGTTCCCGCACTGGGAGTACGTGCTCCACGAGCTCTTCGGCCGGGTGAAGTCCGTCCAGGCCCTCACCGCCACCCACATCCCGCAGCGCTGGGACGAGAACGACAAGCCGTACGACGCCACCGCCGACGACTCCGCCTACGGCATCTTCGAGCTCGAGGGCGGCGCCATCGCCCAGATCAACTCCTCCTGGGCCGTCCGCGTCAACCGCGACGAACTCGTCGAGTTCCAGGTCGACGGCACCGAGGGCTCCGCCGTCGCCGGTCTGCGCAACTGCCGCGTCCAGCACCGCAGCGCCACCCCCAAGCCGGTCTGGAACCCCGACATCCCCGCCACCGAGGTCTTCCGCGACCAGTGGCAGGAGGTCCCGGACAACGCCGAGTTCGACAACGGCTTCAAGGCCCAGTGGGAGCTCTTCCTCAAGCACGTCTACGCCGACGCCCCCTACCAGTGGGACCTCCTGGCCGGCGCCCGCGGCGTCCAGCTCGCCGAACTGGGCCTGAAGTCCTCGGCCGAGGGCCGCCGTTTCGACGTACCGGAGATCTCGCTGTGACCATCCGACTTCCGGACTTCAAGGGGGGATTCAGGGCCTACGAGCCCCGCAAGGAACCCTTCGCCGCCACCCCCGGCACCCCCTTCACCTCCCGTACGGTCTTCTCGGCGGCGCACGTCGTCGCCGACCCGTTCGCCGACTCCACACCGGACTCCCCGGCCGCCGTCGACTGGGACGCCACCCTGGCCTTCCGCCGCCACCTGTGGTCGCACGGGCTCGGGGTCGCCGAGGCGATGGACACCGCCCAGCGCGGAATGGGCCTGGACTGGGCGGGCGCGGCCGAGCTGATCCGCCGCAGCGCCGCCGAGGCCACGTCGGTCGGCGGCCTCATCGCCTGCGGTGTCGGCACCGACCAGCTCACCGGCCCGGCGACCCTGGACGAGGTCCGGGCCGCCTACGAGGAGCAGCTCGCCCTCGTCGAGGAGTCCGGCGCCCAGGCCATCCTGATGGCCTCCCGGGCCCTCGCGGCGGCCGCCAAGAGCCCCGAGGACTACCTCGAGGTCTACGGCCACCTCCTGCGCCAGTCCGCCGAGCCGGTCGTCCTGCACTGGCTGGGCCCGATGTTCGACCCGGCGCTGGAGGGCTACTGGGGGTCGAGCGACCTGGACGCCGCCACGGACACGTTCCTCGAGGTCATCGCGGCCCACCCCGACAAGGTGGACGGCATCAAGGTGTCGCTCCTCGAGGCGCAGCGTGAGATCGACATCCGCCGCCGGCTCCCGCAGGGCGTCCGCTGCTACACGGGCGACGACTTCAACTACCCCGAGCTGATCGCGGGTGACGACCAGGGCTTCAGTCACGCCCTGCTCGGCATCTTCGACCCGCTGGGCCCGCTCGCGGCCGAGGCGGTCCGCGTCCTGGACACCGGTGACGCCAAGGGCTTCCGCGAACTCCTCGACCCCACCGTCGAGTTGTCCCGCCATCTCTTCCAGGCACCCACCCGGTTCTACAAGACGGGCGTGGTCTTCCTGGCCTGGCTGGCCGGCCACCAGTCGCACTTCACGATGGTCGGCGGCCTCCAGTCGGCCCGCTCCCTCCCGCACTTCGCGCGCGCCTACGAACTCGCCGACGGCCTGGGCCTGTTCCCGGACCCGAAGCTGGCGGAGGAGCGGATGAAGAACCTGCTGTCCCTGTACGGGGTGAACCAGTGACCGACCTGTCCCGCTTCTCCATCAACCAGATGACGGTCAAGCAGCTGTCGATGCCGGAACTCGTCGAAGCATGCGGCCAGTTGGGCGTCGTCAACGTCGGACTGTGGCGCGAGCCCGTCCAGACGTACGGCCTCGAGGCGACGGCCAAGCTGGTCCGTGACGCGGGCCTCACGGTCACCACCCTGTGCCGCGGCGGCTTCTTCACGGCGATCGACGCGGACGAGCGGGCCGCGGCGCTGGACGACAACCGCCGCGCGGTCGACGAGGCGGCGACGCTGGGCACCGACACCCTGGTGCTGGTCTCCGGCGGCCTCCCGGCCGGCTCCAAGGACCTGCACGGCGCCCGCGAACGCATCGCGGACGCCCTGTCCGTCCTGGGCCCGTACGCGGAGGAGCACGGGGTGAAGCTGGCCATCGAGCCGCTGCACCCCATGTACGCCTCGGACCGCTGCGTGGTCTCGACGCTCACCCAGGCCCTCGACCTGGCGGAGCGCTTCCCCGCCCAGCAGGTCGGCGTCACGGTGGACACGTACCACATCTGGTGGGACGACAACGCGCCCGCGCAGATCGCCCGCGCGGGCGCCGGCGACCGTATCCACACCTTCCAGCTCGCGGACTGGACGACCCCGCTGCCGGAGGGTGTGCTGAACGGCCGCGGACAGATCGGCGACGGCGCGATCGACATGCGGGAGTGGCAGCGGTACGTCGAGGCGGCCGGGTACACGGGCGCGATCGAGGTCGAGCTGTTCAACGACGCGCTGTGGGCCCGGGACGGCCGCGAGGTGCTCACCGAGACCGCCGAACGGTTCGTGGCCCACACCCTGTGAAGCGGGGGCCGGAGGGGAATCTCGGGACTTCCCCTCCGGCCCCGTCCGAAGCCCCTACGGATTCCGGAACACCGTCGTGAACGCGCGGTCGAAGCGTCGTGCCGCCAAGTCCGCGCGCTGGATCGACCAGCGGACGGTGGCGCCCTCCAGACCGTCGATCCAGGGATTCCACTCGGCGAGCAGCACCCAGTCCGCGAGGTCGTCCGACACCGGCTCGCGACGG
Source organism: Streptomyces canus (assembly GCF_030816965.1). Taxonomy (NCBI): domain Bacteria; kingdom Bacillati; phylum Actinomycetota; class Actinomycetes; order Kitasatosporales; family Streptomycetaceae; genus Streptomyces; species Streptomyces canus. The sequence goes on along the minus strand of NZ_JAUSYQ010000002.1, from coordinate 3,749,152 downwards.
CCCGCTTCCGCCTCCCTCAGCGCGCAGGTCATCGCCGTCCCCACGGGGTCGGTGTCGACGGCCTCCTGGTCGGCGTACCCGCCGAGCCGGAGCCGCCCCGCGGCGGCGATGTCGTCATGGGTCTCGGCCCACACCGCGGCCAGTTCCTGGGAGCGCGGATGCCCGGGCAGCGATACCCAGCGGGGCTCCTCGGGTATCTCGACCCAGTAGTGGTACGGCAGCGAGACGTCGACCGTCGCCCTGAGCGTCTCCTGCGGGAACTGCGCGAAGACCTCCTGGTACTCGTCGTCGTTCTCGAACCAGGCCCACCCCTCCTTGTCCCGCTCCTCCACGGCGGTCCCCGCCGGGACGTACACCACGTTGCCCATGTTGTCCCCGTCGCCGAAGTTCTCGGGATAGGCGAACAGCAGCAGGTGACCGTCGGGCGGCAGCGGAAGATCCGTCGCGCCGGCGGGCAGGGCCGCGAGGTCGATGGACGCGACGAAGGGGTGGAAGGGGTGCGGTGTCCCGACCGGAAGCATCAACGGCCCTCCGAACCGCCCCACCACCGGCCCGTCCCCGTCCTCGGCCAGCGTCGCGCAGGGCCTGGCGGTGCCCATCCACCGCTCCACGTCCTCGGCGGGTATCCCGCGCGCGAGCGCCTTGTCACGGAAGGGCCCTAATCTCTCTCGCATCTCGTCAGGAGTCATGGAGGAAACCTAGGGCCGGGCACTGACAAAAAAATCCGTGGACCCGTACAACCCTTCTCCCACCTCGCCTGTCGTACTTGGCATCAGGACTCTTGGAGGGGGATCCGGGGGGATCGCGGGGGTTCTGACGGGGAGGGAAAAGCCGAAGGGGTCCGGTCGTCAGACCGGGCCCCTTCGAAGTACGTGCGTGGTGGATCCGCCGCTGATCAGCTCTTGCCGAGCAGGCGCCAGATCTGGTTCTTCTTGGTGGTCAGCGTGCTCCCGGTGTCGCAGGTCCACTGGTGGACGAGGGCGCCGGGCGCGGTGGAGACGGTGCTGACGTCGACGCACTTGCCGCTGTGCACGGCGACCAGCTGGTAGTCGTGGCTGTTGCCGAGCGCGGTCACCGCTCTCAGCGTGAACCGCTGGTTGGTGCCGTTGAGGCAGGTCCACTGCTGGACGGCGGCCCCGTCAGCCGTGGAGAGGCCGGAGACGTCCAGACACTTGCCGCTGGAGTGGTTGACCACGGTGTAGGTGTCGGTCGTGCCGGTTACGGGGTGGAAGTCGAAGATCTGCTCCTGGCCGGTGCCGCAGGTGTTCTGCTGGTACTGGGTGCCGTTGGCGGTGGACTGGGCGGGGTCTTCGAGGCAGAGCGAGCTGTGCTGGGCGACCGCGGTGGAGGAGAAGCCGGTCGAGGCGCCGATGTGCAGGCTCGCGGGGGCGAAGGAGACCTGGTCGAGGTGGGGTGCGGAGCTGGAGCGCATGGGCTGCCCGATGTCGCTGCCGCCGCCGGAGTAGACGAGACCGATGGTGGTGCCGTCGTAGTTGTAGAGCTGCGAGGCGGTGAACTTGACGCTGTTGGCGCCCTTCGCGAGGGTCACCGGGACGGTGTAGTCGTTGAACTGGTTCCAGTGCAGGGTGCTGGCGAAGTTGACGCGGGTGGCGCTGCCGCCGTTGACGCTGACGTCCGCGTGCTCGGCGTACAGGTCCGGGTTGTAGTGGTTGGAGGGCAGTTCCTCGGCGTTGGCGTAGCGCATGGTCATGGCGTAGGTGCCGGCCGTGGGCGCGTTGACGTTGAGGGTGAGGGAGTTGGCGGTTCCGTTGCCGATGCCCGTGACGACGCCGCCGTTGGCCTGGCTGTAGGTGGTGTCGGTGGCCGCGGTGCCGGTGAGGGTGCCGTTCTCGGCCTGGTAGGTGACGACGTTCCCGATGGTGACGGCGTCGGTGGCGCTGAACGGGGTGACGGCCAGGTCGTCCAGGGCCAGGGTGCCGCTGGTGCCGGTCACCTTGACCTTGTTGATGCCGCCGTTGAGGTACACCCGGTTGGTCGAGGTGGACCAGGCTGCGGTTGTCGCCCCGGAGAGGGTCTGGTCGTCGGCGGTCCGGCCGTTGACGGTGAGGCCGGCCTGGCCGGTGTTGCGGTAGCGGGTCGTCAGGTCGGCGTATCCGTCCCGTGCGGAGTAGACCCAGAAGGTCGCGGACTTGCCGGAGGTGAGGTTCACCGCGCCGGCGCCGGACTGGCCCTGGGAGGTGTAGGTGGCGGTGCCGCTGTCCGAGAGGTTGGCCTGCTCGGCCTCGTAGAGCGTGGTGCCCTGCACGGAGGCGTCCTTGTACCGCAGGTCGATCTTGTCGATGATCGCGTCACCGACGGCCGCCCCGCCGTTGTCGCCGGTGGTGGCCAGGGTGATGGTGTGGCTGCCCGCGGTGAGGTGCACGGTGGTGTCGCTGTGCCCCCACACCACCCACTGGAAGCCCACCGGTATGTCGACCCTGGTCGAGGCGCCGCCGTCGACCCGCGCGTACACGTTCGTCGGGCCCTTGACGTCAGCGTCCTTGGCGTAGCTGCTGCCGAACACCGACAGGTCGTAGTCGCCGGTGGTGGGGACGGAGACGGGGAAGGAGATCACCGTGGTCGAGTTGGTGCGCAGGCCGCCGACGTCCTTGGTGCCGGAGGTGGCGAACTTGTCGACGTGTCCGGTGGTGCCCTCGGTGTTGATGTTGTAGCCGCTGCCGCTGAGCGTGGCGTTCTCGGCCTCGTACGTGCCCGTCCAGGTGGCGTCGGAGGCGGTGGCGCTGCCGGTGCCGCCCGGGGAGACGATCACCTGGTACGCGGACATCGCGTCGAGGGCGATGGGGACGGTGATCGAGCCGTCGGAGCCCACGGCGACGTCGGCGTCGGAGAGCCGGGTCGGGGTGGCCGACGAGCCGAGGTAGCCGCTGTAGCGGTCCTGGAACACGCTGACGTGCACGGTGCTGCCGAAGACGGCGGGGTCGATGTTCTTGATGACGGTGTCGGAGGCGCCGCTGGTGCCGCCCCCGGCGAGGATGACGCGCGCCTGCTTCTTGGCCGTGTCCAGGCCGGCCACGCCCTGGAGGGTGTACGCGGCGTTGGACGCGGCGCCGGTGACCTTGACGGTGTTGCCGCCCTTCATGGAGCTGTACCAGTTGTACAGCCACCACTGGGCGTTGGGGGTGTTCTGGGCCGCGGCGGAGTCGCCGAGGTTGCCGTTGATGTTCCAGTACGGCAGGTTGCCGTCGACCTTCTCGTCCTCGAGGGCCGCGATCCACTCGACCATCTGGCCGGGGTCGGTCAGGTGGTAGCGGTGCGCGTACTCGTTGAGGTTGACGGTGATCGGGGAGGTGATCCCCGCGGCGGTCTCCGCCGCGCGGTAGGCGTCGACGGTGCTGCGGACGTCCGCCGGGCTGCCCAGGGTGTGCCAGGTCGTGATGTCGGGCAGGCAGTTGTTGGCCTTGCAGTAGCTGAGGAAGCCGCTGTAGGCGAAGGAGTTGTAGCTGGTGAGGTTGGGTCCTGCCAGTCGTGCCGCGGGCCAGATGCCCTTGATGAAGTTGTAGGTCTGGCGCCACTCCGAGTTGAAGGCGGCCAGAGTCGACGAGTTGGTGCGCATGCCGCTGAACCAGCCTATGTCGGGCTCGTTGTAGGGCACGAAGACGATGTGGCTCGCGTAGGGGCTGGCCATCGCCTGCTCGACCTGGGTCTTCATGGTCGCCTGGTAGGCCGAGTAGCTCTCGCGCTCGTAGTTGGCCCGGTAGACGTCCGTCATGTAGATGAGGATGTCCCCGCCGCCGCTGTCGGTGAAGGGCTTGGCGATCTCCAGGGCGTCCGAGCCGGGGTGCTGCTGTCCGTCCTGGTACTTGGTGTTGGTTGTCGTCAGCCCCATCCCTTCGATGAGGTTGTTCGTCGGTACGTCCGGGCCGTACAGGCCGTACAGCGCCCCGGAGGCGCCGCCCCGGAAGGCTCCGGTGGAGGTGCCCAGATCGACGGTGAGGGTGGGGGTGGCGGCGGAGGCCGGCGCTGCCATCGCGGTGGTGACGCCGGCCAGGACGGTCAGCGGGAGCAGCGTCCTGGTGATGCCGTGGAGAAGGCGTCTGGTGGTCGAGCGCCTTTGCCCGATTCGTGGCATGTCCTTACGTCCCTTCAGGGATGTGGCTGGTTGTTGCTGCGCCGGCCCCCGTGCCGGACGTGTGGGTGGGTGTCGCTCGTCGGTCAGGCGACGGTGGTGTCGGCTGTGGCCTCCGCACGGCGCTGTCGGTGGTCGCGGGCGAGCAGCAGGTAGCTGCTCGCGGTCCAGGTGTAGGCGCGGTCGCGGAGTCCCTCGCCGGTCAGCGCGTCGAAGTTCTCGGCGAAGCCGGAGGTTTCGCACAGGGCGCGGAAGCGGGCGCTGATCTCGTCCGCGAGCCGGTCGTGCCCGGCGCGGCGCAGGCCGTCCTCGATGAGGACGGTGGCGGGGGCCCAGATCGGGCCGCGCCAGTAGCCGTCGGACTCGTAGTGGGGGGAGCCGGGGTGTTCGGTCGCCAGGCCGTACGCGGTGAGGTGGGCTTCGATCCGTTCGGCCAGCCGGTCGTGGACCTTGGCGGGGAGGCGGTCGCCGAGCACGATCGGCATCAGGTCGAGCAGGCTCGCGCTCGGGGAGAGGGCTCCGCCGTGGGCCGGGCGGCTCAGGAACCGTTCGCCGTCCCACAGCTCGTCCAGCAGGGCGGCCTGGAGGGCGTCGGCTGTCTCGGTGCGGCACCTGGCGTCGTCCGCGAAGCCGAGTTCGCCGGCCAGCCGGGCCAGTTCGTCGAGCTGGAGGATCAGCGTCGCGGTGAGGTCGGCGGTGACGGCGAGGCGTCCGGGGTCGAAGGTGGTGGCGTTGTCCCAGCCGCTGTCGTTGCCGTGCTGGTAGTGGGGCAGTGCGGTGCCGGGTGCGCGCCGGGCGGTGAGCCAGAAGTCCGTCCAGCGGGTCAACCTGTCGTACGCCTGCGCCAGTTGGGCCGGGTCGAGAGGTTCGGTGAGCCGGGTGCGCAGGTGACCCAGGGCCCAGCCGTGGATGGGCGGTTTGACGAAGTTGTAGAGGACCTCGGAGTGGGTGACGGAGTCGGGGAGGGCTCCGCTCTCGTCCTGGTGGTCGAAGGGCAGCGAGAACTGGTCCCAGGCGAGACCGGGGGATCCCGGGGCCAGCGCGAGGGCGTTGAAGCAGTGGTCCCAGCTCCACACCTTGTCCATCCAGTGCTTGGACATCAGCACACCGGGCCGGGTGACCAGGCCGGCCGGGCGTACGGTCGCCGACCACAGGACGTAGGCGGCGAGTTCGGCTGCCGGAGTGTCGTCCGAGCGCCAGGGGGCGACCGTGTCGGCGAACTCGGCGAACGATCGCCGCGCGGCCTCCATGACCTCGCCGAACGCCGCCGAGGTGCGGTAGGGCCGACGTGCACTGTCGAGTTCCTCGACCGCGACCTCCCACGATCCGTCGGCCTCGCCGGCGACCGTGAGACCGCGGTCCCCGGCGCCCAGGGCCTGGGAGCCGGACACCTCGGCGACCGTGCCGGACAGCACGGTGATCCGGTAGCGGCGCCCGGTCTCGTAGGAGGTGAACGTGTGGGCTCCGTCCACCGGGTCGCGGTAGAAGTAGGTGCCGCTGAACGGGGTCAGCGCCGGTGCCGCGGCGGAAACGCGCAGCGACAGACCCGCACCGCGCAGTCGTACGGTGTCTGGCGTCTCGTAGGCGAGGTCGACGCGTCCGGCCGCGCCGGTCCAGGTCAGCAGGCCCGGTGTGGCCTCGACGCGGGTCTCGGCGCGGTCGCCCGTCGCCGCGTCGAGGGGGACCAGGCTCAGGACGGCGTGCATGCCGTTCTGGTGCGAGACGAGGTGGAGGTCCTCCGCGTACGTCTTCTCCGCCACCACGGGGGAGATGCCGAACCAGGATCCGTGGGTGCTGAAGGGTATGTCGTGGACGGAGAAGGCCGGGCCGGACGGGGCGGCGGTCATGGTGGCGGTACTCGTTTCTTGAGCGGGGATCGTCGGAGATCTTCAGGGGAAGGGCCGCGCCGCGGACGTCAGTCCTTGACGGCGCCGGCGGTCACGCCTGCGGCGACGTAGCGCTGGGCGAGGACGAGGATGACCGTGGCGGGCAGGGAGGCGACGACGGCTGTGGCCATGATGGCGTTCCACTGCTGGTTGTTGTTGCCGATGTAGTGGTAGATGCCGAGGGTGATCGGCTCGTGGGCGCCGCCGTTGGCGAGGGTGCTGGCGAAGATGAAGTCGGACCAGGACCACAGGAAGGCGAACAGGGACACGGTGACGATCGAGTTGCGGCTCATCGGCAGGACGATGGACCAGAAGGTGCGCAGGGCCCGTGCTCCGTCCATCTGCGCGGCCTGGATCAGTTCGCCGGGGATGCCGGACATGAACGCGGTGAAGATGAGGACGGCGAAGGGGACGGCCAGGGTGGAGTCGGCGACGATCAGGCCGGGCACGGACTGGAGCAGGCCGAGGTTGAGGTAGATGGCGTAGAAGCCCATCGCCATGATGATGCCGGGGATCATCTGGGCTACCAGCAGGAGGAAGCTGAGTGCGCCCCCGCCGCGTGGGCGCAGTTTGGCCAGCGCGTAGCCGGCCGGGGCGGCCAGCGCCACGGTCAGCACGACGGTGCCCAGACCGATGACGAGGCTGGTGCCGAGGTAGGGCAACTGCTGGTCCAGGACGGCCCGGTAGCCCTCCAGCGTGCCGTGGGCGGGGAACAGGTCCGGTGGGGACTTGCGCATGTCCTGGTCGCGGGTGAAGGACACGTTGAGCATCCAGTAGACCGGGAAGAGCATGACCGCGGTGAGCAGGACGCCGAGGGGCGTCTTCCACCACGTACGGCTGGTGCCTGGGTTCATGACAGCGCCTGCTTTCGCTGGACCCGCACGTAGACCAGGCCGAAGACCAGGGCGGCGACGACGAGGAGGTTGCCGACGGCGGCGCCGGGTCCGAAGGCGGGCAGCAGGTTGCCGAAGCCGAGTTGGTAGGACCAGGTGGCGAAGGTGGTGGAGGAGTCGGCCGGGCCGCCCTTGGTCATGATCCAGATGATGTCGAAGACCTTGAGGGTGTAGACCAGGCCCAGCAGCAGGGTGATGGCGGAGACCGGGCGCAGCAGCGGGAAGGTGATGCTCCAGAAGCGCCGCCAGGGGCCCGCGCCGTCGAGGGCGGCCGCCTCGTACAGGCTGGTGGGGATGGACTGCAGGCCGCTGTAGAGGACGACCAGGTTGAAGGGGACGCCGATCCAGATGTTCGCGATGATCACCGAGGTCAGCGACCAGGTCGGCGAGGTCAGCCAGTTCACCGAGTCGACACCGATGGCGTGCAGGAGGGCGTTGACGATGCCGGAGTCGCTGTTGAGCATCCACGACCAGGTGGACGCCGACACGATCAGCGGCAGCAGCCAGGGCACCAGGAACAGGGCCCTCAGGGTGGCGGAGAGCCGGAAGTGCTGGTTGAAGAAGACGGCCAGCGCCAGGCCGATGCTGTACTGGAAGACCAGGCACACGCCGGTGAACACCACGGTGTGGAGCAGGGCCGGGGCGAAGGTCGGGTCGTCGAAGACCGTGCGGTAGTTCGCCAGGCCGGTGAAGGGCGCATCGCCCTGCACGAACGAGCGCACGGTGTAGTTGCGCAGGCTCAGATCAAGGTTGCGGTACAGCGGATAGGCGTAGAACAGGGCGAGGTAGAGGGTGACCGGGGCGAGGAAGGCCCAGGCGGCCCACTGCGGGGAGGCGGGACGGCGGCGGGTCGTGGTGCGGGCCGGGGTCGGGACGGCGGTCGCCGCCCCGTTCCCGTCGCGGACCGGCAGCGCAATCGGCGCTCGTGTCGTGCGGTTCATCAACGAGCCTCTGGCACTGGTTACTTGGCTGCGGACTGGGCGGCCGTGAGCGCGTCCTTCGGTGACTGGGACCCGCTCAGGGCGGACTGGACCGCCTTCCACAACTGCTCGGAGATCTTGGGGTACTTGGTGCCCAGGTCGTCACTGGTGCGTCCCTTGGCCGCCTTGACCGCGTCGACCCACGGCTTCAGCTCGGCGTTCGCGGCCACCTGCTTGTCCTGGACCTCGCTGGTGGGGGCCACGTAGGACAGCGTCGTGTCGGTGTCGAGCAGGTTCTGGCTGTTGGTCAGGCAGGACACCAGCTTCTGCGAGGTGGCGTAGCGGCCGGTGTCGTCCTGCACCGGGAGGGTGACGAACTCACCGCCCGTCGGTGCCGCGGCGCTGCCTCCCGTGGCGGCGGGGACCGGGATGACGCCGTACTCGAAACCGGCCTTGTCGGCGTTGGCGAGCTGCCAGGTGCCGTTCTCCGCGAAGGCGTAGTCGCCGCTCGCGAACTCCTGCCAGCTGGTCGTCTGGGTGTTGTTGATCACCGAGTTCGGGGCGTAGCCCTTGTCCAGCCAGTTCTTCCACAGCGACAGAGCGGAGACCGCCTGGCCGGAGTCGAGTGCGGTCAGCTGGGCGCCCGAGCCCCAGTACCAGGGCAGGAACTGGAAGCTGCCCTCCTCGGTGCCGATCGCGGAGAAGGTGATGCCCTTCTTGCCCGCACCCTTGACCTTCTCCAGCGCCGCGGTCAGCGACTTCCAGTCCTTCACCGAGGCGATGTCCACCCCGGCCTCCTTCAGGACCGCCTTGTTGTAGTAGAGGGCGAGGGTATTGGCGCCGATCGGGGTGCCGTACGTCTTGCCGCCCGACTGGCCAGCCGCGAGGAGGTTGGGATCCACCTTGGAGGTGTCCAGCTTGTTGTCGTCGGTCGTGGTCAGCACGCCCCCCTCGGCCAGGGTCGAGACGACCGGGTTGTCGACGATGAGGACGTCCGCGGAGTTGCCCTGCTGCGCCGCCAGCAGCGCCTTGTTCGTCAGGTCGCTGGTGTCGAAGCCGGTCCGCTTGATCTTCACGCCCGCCTCGGTGCCGCACTTGTCCAGCAGGTTCGTCCAGGCCGAACCCTTGGCGAACTGCGGGTACGGGTCCCAGACGGTGTACGTGCCGCTGTCCGCGGCCTTCGTGGAGGTCCCGCTCGCGCCGGAGGAACACGCGGTGGCGCCGGTGGTGACGGCGACGACGGTCAGGACTGCGGCGGTGAGACGCCGTCTGGCAGATCGGTTCATGGTGTCTTCCTCATGGGTTTTGGCACAGGCGTGCCCTGGGATCGGCACAGGTGTGCCCTGGGAGGGGTGAATGCGGGCCCGCTGGGCTCGCCGAACCCGGGCGGCGAGTTGCTCAGCCGGCCGGTATGGGGTGCGGATGGTGAAGTGGTGGGCGCGGGCGACGGTCAGGGGCGCATGGGGGTGCCGAAGCCAGGAGCGGGGTCGGCCGGCGTGGTGCCGGCAGGTGCGGTGCTCGCTCGCAAGGAGATCGGCGGTGCGAGCAGGTGGTGCCGGGCCGGTGAGTCGGGGTCGTCGAGCCGCTTGACCAACAGGTCGACGGCGAGGCGGCCCATCTGTTCCGCCGGCACGTCCGCGGCGGTGAGCTGCGGGGTCACCGTCTCCGCCCACCGGCCGGCCACCACCCCGGTGACGGAGAAGTCGCGCGGCACATGGCGACCGGCCTGGGCCAGGCCGCGGTAGAGACCGCCGAGCGCGGCCTCGTTCAGGGTGACCAGGGCCGTGGTGGCCGGGTCGTCATGCAGGATCCGCTCCAGACAGGCGAGGCCCGAGGCGGCGTCGTCCCCGCAGCAGTACGTCCGGACGGTGAGCCCGCGTTCTGCCGCGGCCTTGGTGAAGCCGTCCAGACCTCGGTGGGCCGACTCGTAGCCGGCCCTCAGGAGTTGTTCGGGCCGGTTGACGAAGGCGACTCGGCGGTGGCCGAGGTCCGCGAGGTGATGGACGCAGGCCGCCGCCAGCGCCGTGTGATCCAGTCCCACCCACCAGCTGCCCTCCGGGTGGGCGGTTCGGCCGATGGCGACCGAGGGGAAATCCACCGCGGTGAGGTGGTCGAGCCGGTCGTCCTCCAGCCGGATCTCCATCAGGATCGCGCCGTCGACCCGCCGCTCGCCCAGCAGCCGCTGGAACGAGCGGTCGCTGTCCACACCGCTCGGAGAAAGCAGCACGTCGTAGTCGTGGGCCGCGGCGGCCTCGGTGACGCTGCCGATGAAGTCCAACTGCATGCCGGTGTAGTGGTTCCCGGCCGGCGGGAAGACCAGACCGATGGTGTTGGTCCGGCCGTTGGCCAGGGCCCGCGCACTCGCGTTGGGCTGGTAGCCCAGCTCGTCGATGACCCGCTGGATCTTGTCGCGGGTCTCCTCGGACACGGGGCGCTTCCCGCTCAGGGCGTACGACACGGTGCTCCGCGAGACACCGGCCCGCTTGGCGATCTCACCGATGTTCACGGGGGCTCCTTGCCGACATGGGTCGAACCGGTTCGAGGATTCCGGGGTGCGAAATCAGCCAGATGTCGATCGTCGAACCGGTTCGCGTGAAGTGAAGGTAGGAGCAACTCGGGCGGGTGTCAACGCCTCGTGTCGAAATTCTCGTAATGGCCCGGAAACGTTGGTGTGCCGAGATTCATTGTCTGATTTGCCTGGGTGTAACCCAAATATTGGCGGGCTGGATGCCCGAATCTGTCGACGGTGGACACCGTGCCCCTGCCCGGGACGGTCGGCCGCGCGCGGCCGAGGAGATCCGTGTCGGGGGCTATTGCTGGCCGTTTCCTCCTGCCAGCGTGATCGAACCGGTTCGATGAATCGCCGTGGGCGAATGACCGTTTTTGAGGCGCCACTTCTGCGGAGATTTGCGGGGCCCCTCCCCCCTACGCCGTGTGCATCTGCCGCCCGGAGCTCCCCCTTCGGGCGGCAGGCTGCCACCGAGTGACCGTCGCGCTCGTACGTGGCGGCGGCTGCATCGCTGATCCGGCACACCACGGATCGGCCCCGTACGTACGCGACGGGTCGCATCCGATCGGATCCAGCGGCCGGGACGCCACGGGATGCACGGAGACCTCAGTGCGACAACGAAGGGCAACGATGGCAGTCGGTGCCGCGGTGGCAGCCGTCGTCACCGGAGCGAGCGCCGAGATCCCCGGACTGCGCCGAGCTCCGGGGCCGCTGGTTCTCCGAACCCGCCTCCCCGCGCGACGCCTCCCGCACGGTCGACGCCCTTCGGGACCTGCGCGACTGCATGGTCGGGCAACGGCATCAAGGACCGCGACGAACAGACCTCCGGGGCGTCAACCAGACCCGTGAGGGCCGTGCCCCCTCTTTATCTCCCGGGTGAGGAAAGGGAGTTGGGCCGTGTCCACGTCGACGGCATACGCCCGGTGGCGGCCGTTTGCGAACCCGTAGCTACGCCTGCGCACGGGCTTGCTCACCGACCACGCGGCCGAGGTTCGCGAACTGAGCACGACCCTCCTCCCGGCGCTGCGCCGCGCGGAGAAGCGCCACAACCCGCGCATGGTCCTCCCCGCGCCGTGAACGGCGGCGATCGGCCTGCCCTAGAAGAACACCCCGCACCTGAGCAGCACATTCGCATACGGCCGTGCCTCGCCCGTGCGGACGACGAGCCGCGCCCGCGCCGACAGCTCCTTGAGCTTCTCGTGGGAGACCAGGTCCAGCTCGGGGAAGCGGGCGTCCAGCAGGTCAGCAGCCGCCGGATTGGCGCCCCGTACCTCCGCCGCACCGGTGGCCCCCTCCACGACCAGCTCGGCGAGCAGCCCGTCGAGGACCTCCGCGAACGACGGCACCCCGGCCCTGAAGGCCAGGTCGACCACGCGCGGCCCGTCGGGGATCGGCATCCCGGCGTCACACACCAGCACCCCGTCCCCGTGCCCCAACTCGGCGAGTGCGCCGGAGAGATGACGGTTCAGTATTCCGGCCTTCTTCATACGGCCTCGACCTCGTCCGCCGTGGGGAAGGAGTCCTGCGCGCCCTTCCGGGTCACCGCGACCGCCCCGACCCGGGACGCGTACGCGGCCGCCTCCGCCAGTGCGGAACCGGCCCCGAGCCGGAACGCCAGCGCCGCCGTGAAGGCGTCACCGGCACCCGTCGTGTCCACGGCGTCCACCTTCACCGACGCCACCCGGGTCACCCCCGCCGAGGAGGCCACCAGCGACCCCTGTGCGCCCAGCGTGACCACCACCGACCGCGGCCCCTTCGCGAGCAGCAGCCGCGCCCAGTCCTCCGGCGCGTCACTCCCACAGGCGTCCCCGAGGATCACCTTCGCCTCGTGCTCGTTGACGATCAGCGGATCGCAGGCCGCGAGGACCTCGGTCGGCAGCGGCCGCGGCGGCGACGGGTTCAGTACGAACCGGCTGCCCGGCGCCAGATTCCGTACGACCTCCACGACCGTCTCCAGCGGGATCTCCAGCTGGGTCGACACCACCCGCGAGGCGTGGAAGAGGCTGGCCGCGCTCCGTACGTCCCCCGGCGTGAGGCGTCCGTTGGCGCCCGGCGACACCACGATGCTGTTGTCCCCCGACGGGTCGACGGTGATCAGCGCGACCCCCGTCGGCGCCCCGCCCACCAGGACGCCCACCGTGTCGACCCCGGCCGCCCGCTGCGAGTCCAGCAGCAGACGCCCGTGACCGTCGTCGCCGACGCGGGCCAGCAACGCCGTACGGGCGCCCAACCGGGCGGCCGCGACCGCCTGGTTGGCGCCCTTGCCCCCTGGATGCACGGCCAGGTCCGAGCCGAGCACCGTCTCGCCGGCCCCCGGCCGCCGCTCCACGCCGATCACCAGGTCGGCGTTGGCCGACCCTACGACCAGAAGGTCGTAGTCGTACATGAATGACTCCCCTAGTCAGTGACGCGGGGCGGGCAGTCGAAGCGACCGCCCGCCCGTGCGCCGACGTCAGCCCGTGAAACCGGCCACGTTCTCCTTCGTGACCACCTTCACCGGCACCTTGATGGTCTCCTCGACCTTCTTGCCCTCCAGGGCCTTGAGCGCGTTGTCCACCGCGATCTTGCCCAGCTGGGAAGGCTGTTGTGCCACAGATGCGTACAGCGTGCCGTCCTTCACCGCGTTCAGGCCGTCCGGCGTGCCGTCGAAGCCGACCACCGAGACCGACGTACCGGCCTTGGAGCCCAGCGCCTTGATCGCGCCGAGCGCCATCTCGTCGTTGGCGGCGATGACACCCTGGACGTCCGGGTGGGCCTGGAGCAGGTTCGACATCACGTCGAGACCCTTGGTGCGGTCGAAGTCGGCGGGCTGCTGCGCGACGACCTGGATGCCCGGGTAGGCCTTCAGACCCTGCGTGAAACCCTGCGCTCGCTCACGCGCCGCCGACGTACCGGCCTGGCCCTGGAGGATCACGATCTTGCCCTTGCCGCCGAGCTTCTCGCCGATGGTCTTGGCGGCGAGCTCACCGCCGGCGACGTTGTCGGAGGCGACCAGCGCGTCCACCGACGCCTTGTTGACGCCCCGGTCCACCGCGATGACCGGGATCTTCGCCTTGTCGGCGGCCTTCACCGAGTTGCTCGCCGCGTCCGAGTCCACCGGGTTGACGATGATCGCGCCGAGGCTCGAACTGGTGAAGTTCTGCAGCTGGTTGGCCTGCTGGGAGGCGTCGTTCTGGGCGTCCGTGACGGTCAGGTCCACGCCGAGCTTCTCCGCCTCGGCCTGGGCACCCGACCGGATCTGCACGAAGAACGGGTTGTTGAGGGTCGAGAGCGACAGACCCACCTTCGGGTTCGCCGTCGAGGACGAGCCGTTGTGCAGGAAGGAGGTCGCGCCGACGATCGCCACGGTGACCACGGCCGCGAGACCGTATGTCACCGCCTGGCGCCGCTTGCCGCCCTGCGAGGCACCGGCCACCGGGGTCGCCCCGGCCTTGCGGCGCAGGGTGTCGAGCAGCACGGCCAGCGCGATGACGACACCGATGACGACCTGCTGCCAGAACGCGGACACGTTCAGCAGGTTGAGGCCGTTGCGCAGTACCGCGAGGATCAGCGCGCCGATCAGCGTCCCGGACGCCTTGCCGGTGCCGCCCGCGAGCGAGGCGCCGCCGATGACGACCGCGGCGATCGCGTCCAGCTCGTAGCCGTCGGCGGCCTGCGGCTGCGCGGAGGACAGCCGGGCGGCGAGCACGACCCCCGCGACGGCGGCGAACACACCGGACAGCGCGTAGATGGCGAGCTTCTGCTTCTTCACCCGGAGGCCGGAGAGACGGGCCGCCTCCTCGTTGCCGCCGATCGCGTACATCGAGCGGCCGATGTACGTCCGTCCGAGCACGAAGGCCGCGAGGAGCCCCATGACGACCATGACGAGCACGGGCACCGGCAGCCAGCCGCCCAGCGTGTCACCGAGGTGCGACACCGAGTCGGGGAAGGCGATCGGGGAGCCCTCGGAGATCACCAGCGACAGACCGCGGGCCACCGAGAGCATCGCCAGGGTCGCGATGAACGGGGGGAGTTTGCCGTACGCGATCAGGAAGCCGTTGACGAGACCGGCCGCGATGCCGGTCACGACGGCCAGCAGGACCGCTATGAGGACCGGCACCCCGTGTGATGTCGCGCTCCACGCCAGGACGGTGGCCGACAGGGCAGCCACCGAGCCCACCGACAGGTCGATGCCCGCCGAGACGATCACGAAGGTCACACCGAAGGCGAGGATGGCGGTCACGGCCGCCTGGACGCCGACGTTGAGCAGGTTGTCGGTGGTGAGGAAGTCGCCCGACAGCGCCGACATGGCGATGACGAGGACGATCAGCGCGCTCAGCGCGCCGTTGTCGAGGAGCAGCCGGCGCAGGCCGCCGGTGGCGCTTTCAGCGCTCGATGTGCTCTTGAGCGTGTCAGTGGCCACGAGCGGCCTCCTTGTCGGTCGTGGGGTTGCTGACGGCGAGTGCCATCACGGAGTCCTGCGTGGCCTCGTCGGCGGCGAGTTCGCCGGCGATCCGGCCCTGGGCCATCACCAGCACCCGGTCGCTCATGCCGAGCACCTCGGGCAGATCGCTGGAGATCATGAGGACGGCGGCACCGGCCGCGGTGAGTTCGTTGATGAGCTGGTAGATCTCGACCTTGGCGCCGACGTCGATCCCGCGCGTGGGCTCGTCGAGGATCAGCACCTTGGTGTCGGCGAGCAGCCACTTGCCGATGACGACCTTCTGCTGGTTGCCGCCGGAGAGCGTCCGGACGTGCTGGTGCAGGCCCGCCATCCGCACCCCGAGCTGCTCGGCGATCCGCGCGGCGGCCTTCCGCTGCCCCTTGAGGTCGACGAGCCCCGCGCGTGTGGCGGCCCGCATGGTCACCAGCCCCAGGTTCTCCTCGACCGACTGATCGAGCACCAGACCCTGACCCTTGCGGTCCTCGGGGATCAGACCGATCCCGGCCGCCATGGCGGCGCCCACGTCGTGTCCCTTGAGGGGCGCCCCGGAGACCTGCACGGCCCCCTTGTCGTACGGGTCCGCGCCGAACACGGCCCGCACCACCTCGGTACGGCCCGCTCCGACCAGCCCGGCGATGCCGACGACCTCTCCGGCGTGCACCTCGAAGCCGATGTCGTGGAAGACGCCGTCGCGGGTGAGCCCCTCGACCTTCAGAAGGGCCGCTCCGGTGTCGCCGCGCTCGCGCGGGTACTGCTGCTCGATCGACCGCCCCACCATCAGGCGTACGAGCTCGTCCTCGGGCGTGCGGGCCGGTACCTGCCCGACGGACTTGCCGTCACGGATCACGGTGACCCGGTCGCCCAGGGCGGCGATCTCCTCCAGGTGATGGGTGATGAAGACGATCCCGACCCCGTCCTCGCGCAGCTTGCGCACGATCGCGAAGAGCTTGTCGACCTCCTCGGAGGTGAGCACGGCCGTCGGCTCGTCCATGATCAGCACGCGCGCGTTCAGGCTCAGCGCCTTGGCGATCTCGACCATCTGGAGCCGTGCGATGCCGAGTTCACGCACACGCGCGCGTGGCGACACGTTGACTCCGACGCGCTTCAGCAGCACCTCGGCGTCGGCCTCCATCGTCTTCCGGTCGATCATCCCGAAGCGGCGCGGCTGCCGGCCCAGGAAGATGTTCTCAGCGACCGTGAGATCGGGGACGAGGTTGAACTCCTGGTAGATGGTGGCGATCCCCAGCCGCTCGGCGTCCTGCGCCCCGCGGATGTGCACCTCCCGGCCGTCCACCAGCACGCGGCCCTCGTCGGGGTGGTAGGCGCCCGACAGCATCTTGATCAGCGTGCTCTTGCCGGCGCCGTTCTCGCCGAGCAGTACGTGCACCTCGCCCCGGCGCAGGTCGAAGTCGACGCCGTCGAGCGCGACCACGCCGGGGAAGGACTTCCGTATGCCCTCGATGCGCAGCAACTCGTCCTCGTTGCTCACGACTCGCTCCTGTTCGTTACGGGGTTCAGTGCGACGTTCCGGGGGGAGGGCTCGCCGCAGGAGCGGCGAACGACGAGACGGGCGGGGAGGGTGACCGACTCGGGGGGCCGCCCCTCGATGCGGTCGACGAGCGCGCGCACCGCTGCCCGCCCCAGCTCGCCCGTGGGCTGGGCGATCGCGGTGATCGGCGGATCGGTGTGCACGAACCACGGAATGTCGTCGAACGCGGCCAGGGCGAGGTCCTGCGGTACGCGCAGCCCACGCGCGCGTACGGCGTCCAGCGCGCCGAGCGCCATCAGGTTGTCGGCCGCGAAGACGACCTCGGGTGGCTCGGGCAGGTCGAGGAAGCCCTCGGTGACCCGCCGCCCGCTCTCGGCCTGGAAGTCGCCCTGCCCTATGTATGCGTCGGGCAGATCGAGGCCGTACGCCTGGAGGGCGTCCCGGAAGGCCGCGACCCGCTCCTGGCCGGTGGTGGTCGCCGCCGGGCCCGCGATGATGGCGAGCCTGCGGTGCCCCAGCCCGTGCAGATGGGCCACGAGATCGCGTACGGCGGCCCGCCCGTCGGACCTGACGACCGGCACGGCCACGCCCGGCATCCACCGGTCCACGAAGACCATCGGCGTCCCCGCCCGCACGGCGTCCAGCATCAGGGGGGATCCGCCGTCGGTGGGGGAGACCAGGAGTCCGTCGATCCGCCGGTCGAGCAGGTTCCGTACGTGATGGTCCTGGAGGTCGGGCCGCTCGTCGGCGTTGCCGATGATCACGCTGTACCCCAGCGCCCGGGCCTCCTCCTCGACGGAGCGGGCCAGCTCGGTGAAGTAGGGGTTCATGACGTCGCTGATGACCAGGCCGAGGGTGTGGGTCTGGTCGGTGCGCAGGGAGCGGGCGACGGCGTTGGGGCGGTAGCCCAGCGTTTCCACGGCGGCCAGCACACGCGTACGTGCGTCCGCGCTGACCGACGGATGGTCGTTCAGGACCCGCGACACCGTGGCGACGGAGACCCCGGCCTCGGCAGCGACATCCTTGATGCTCGCCATCGCCGCTCCACCTCCTTGTGGATCGTTCGTGGAATCGATTACATCGCTGTATGCAGAGGATTGGAATCGATTACACGACGGTTTGGCAAGACCCCGAGACAGGATCGTGATGTCGCGGGCCGCGTAAGAGCGGACCAGGCTGGAGGGAGCAGGAGTCGTTTCCCCAAGGCCATGGCGGGCCGGAGCGGAGGAGTCATGACAGCGGCCACTCACGACGACGTACCCGTCGTCCTCGCAGGCGACGGAGTGGAGGTGCGCACCGGGCCCATCGGCGGCGGCATGTCCGTCGGTTATCTCCGGCTGCCGGAGGGCACGGACATGGGCCCCGCCCTCAAGGGCCTCGACGGCGACGCCTGCCAGTGCCCGCACTGGGGCTACCTGTTGAAGGGCCGGCTGAAGATGCTCACGCCCACGGGCGAGGAGGAGTACTCAGCGGGACAGGCGTACTACTGGGGACCCGGCCATGTCCCCGTCGCCCTGGAGGACTGCGAGTTCGTCGAGTTCTCCCCGACCGAGGACCTCCGGAAGGTGATCGACCACATAACGTTGCAGGCGACATAGCCGGTCCCGGTGTGCGGGGGGCGTTGGGATCCTGGCGGCCCCGACCGCGACGGGTCGGATGCCTGGGCAGGGGTTGGTGCTGCTCCACCAGGGAGTGCGTGCAAGGCCGCATGAGCTCGATCGTGTGATCGTCCGCTTACGGGCTTACGGGCTTACGGGCTTACGGGCTTACGGCGCCCTGGTCTGGTTGGGCTAGCGTGGTCGTGCGGCCTGGGACACCGGGTTCGGCGTCAGCGTGCGGGGCCCCTGCTCCACCAGAGGATGGTTCAGGACCTCCCCGTCGCCTCTGGCCGTACCGACCTGACAGGTCGCGCAGGGCGGCGTCCAACAGCGGCCTCCGGCCGCGGGGGCCTCCCGGGCTCGGACCGCGCACCGGATGCGTGTCGCCGCCCCGGGGTCGAGTACGCCGGGGACCAGCTCGCCCAAGACCGTTCGGGGCGCGCGGCTGAACGGGCTCACTCCCGCTCAGTCCACAGGAACGGTGCATTCGCCAGCGGCGCTGTCATGTGCTGCCGTCCGTGTCGCCCGCCGCGGAGTGGCTGAGGGCGCGGCCTCCTCCGCCTTGCGCCCCACGCTCCGCGCGCCCGAACGGCCCGGTGGAAGACCATCCCCACGCTCCCGCTCGGCACGCTCACGACGTGCCCGTGCCTCGCGGCCGACCTGATCCGCGGGGCGGCACCTCCGCGGCCACGGCGAACCGCACGGCGCTGCCTGGAGACCAGGGTGATACCCAGGGGCCTGCGTGAAGCCGCCTGCCTGAGCCGGGTGATCGGGGCGCTGTCGGTGCCGGGCGGTACCGTCGGATCATGTCCAATCAGGCGGGGGCCTCCACGGGTGAACGACGACTGGCCGTCCTCGAAGGCGTGCTGGAACGCATCACGTACGCCAACGAGGACAACGGCTATACGGTCGCCCGCGTCGACACCGGCAGAGGCGGCGGTGACCTCCTCACCGTCGTCGGCGCGCTGCTCGGCGCGCAGGTGGGGGAGTCCCTGCGGATGGAGGGTCGCTGGGGCTCCCACCCTCAATTCGGGAAACAGTTCTCAGTCGAAAACTACACGACCGTCCTCCCCGCCACCGTCCAGGGCATCCGCCGCTATCTGGGCTCCGGCCTCGTCAAGGGCATCGGCCCCGTCTTCGCCGACCGCATCACCCAGCACTTCGGCATGGACACCCTGAAGATCATCGAAGAGGAGCCGAAGCGGCTCATCGAGGTCCCCGGGCTCGGCCCCAAGCGCACCAAGAAGATCGCCGACGCCTGGGAGGAGCAGAAGGCGATCAAGGAGGTCATGCTCTTCCTCCAGAGCGTCGAGGTGTCCACCTCCGTCGCCGTGCGCATCTACAAGAAGTACGGCGACGCCTCGATCTCGGTCGTGAAGAACCAGCCCTACCGGCTCGCCGCCGACGTCTGGGGCATCGGCTTCCTCACCGCCGACAAGATCGCCCAGTCCGTCGGCATCCCCCACGACAGCCCGGAGCGCGTCAAGGCGGGCCTGCAGTACGCCCTTTCGCAGTCCGCCGACCAGGGGCACTGCTACCTCCCCGAGGAACAGCTGATCGCCGACGCGGTGAAACTCCTCCAGGTCGACACCGGCCTGGTCATCGAGTGTCTCGCCGAACTCGCCCTGCCCGACGAGGACTCGGGCGAGCCGGGTGTCGTACGGGAGAAGGTGCCCGGCGCGGAGCCCGGATCCGAGCCCGTCACCGCCATCTACCTCGTCCCTTTCCACCGCGCCGAACTCTCCCTCTCCGCCCAGCTGTTGCGGCTCCTGCGTACCGACCACGACCGCATGCCGGCCTTCCACGACGTGGCCTGGGACAAGGCGCTGGGCTGGCTGAAGTCCCGTACCGGAGTGGAGCTCGCGCCCGAGCAGGAGGCCGCCGTCAGACTCGCGCTGACCAAGAAGGTCGCCGTCCTCACCGGCGGTCCGGGCTGCGGCAAGTCCTTCACCGTCCGCTCGATCGTGGAGCTGGCCCGCGCCAAGAAGGCCAAGGTCGTCCTCGCGGCCCCGACCGGCCGGGCCGCCAAGCGCCTCGCCGAACTCACGGGTGCCGACGCCTCCACCGTCCACCGCCTGCTGGAGCTGAAGCCCGGCGGCGACGCGGCCTACGACAAGGACCGTCCGCTCGACGCCGACCTGGTGGTGGTCGACGAGGCCTCCATGCTGGACCTGCTGCTCGCCAACAAGCTGGTGAAGGCCGTGCCTCCGGGCGCGCACCTGCTGTTCGTCGGGGACGTCGACCAACTGCCCAGCGTCGGCGCGGGGGAGGTCCTGCGGGATCTGCTCGCCGACGGCGGCCCCGTCCCCGCGGTGCGCCTCACGCGCGTGTTCCGGCAGGCCCAGCAGTCCGGTGTGGTGACCAACGCCCACCGGATCAACGCCGGGCAGCACCCCGTCACCGACGGCATGAAGGACTTCTTCCTCTTCGTCGAGGACGACACGGAGGAGGTCGGCCGACTCACGGTGGATGTGGCGGCCCGTCGGATTCCGGCCAAGTTCGGCCTCGACCCGCGCCGGGACGTTCAGGTGCTCGCCCCCATGCACCGAGGCCCCGCGGGCGCCGGCACTCTCAACGGTCTGCTCCAGCAGGCCATCACCCCGGCCCGTCCCGACCTGGCGGAGAAGCGGTTCGGCGGCAGGGTCTTCCGGGTCGGCGACAAGGTCACCCAGATCCGCAACAACTACGAGAAGGGCGCCAACGGTGTCTTCAACGGCACCGTGGGCGTGGTCACCTCGCTCGATCCGGTCGACCAGCGCCTCACCGTACTGACGGACGAGGACGAAGAGGTGCCGTACGAGTTCGACGAACTGGACGAACTGGCCCACGCGTACGCGGTGACCATCCATCGTTCACAGGGCAGCGAGTATCCCGCCGTGGTGATCCCTGTCACCACCAGCGCCTGGATGATGCTTCAGCGGAACCTGCTGTACACGGCGGTCACGCGGGCGAAGAAGCTGGTCGTCCTCGTCGGTTCGCGCAAGGCGATCGGTCAGGCGGTGCGCACGGTTTCGGCGGGGCGGCGCTGCACGGCGCTCGACTTCCGGCTCTCGGGCCTGTGACGAGCGCCCATGGTGAGGCGACGCAAAAAATGATCGATCAAATGAGTCACGTGGGTCACAGAGCCCTTCCGGAAGCGGTTGCGGACGGGCAGGATGAGCAAGTTGGCGGCACTCAGTGCCGCCGATACGCCCAACGGCCGACCCCGAGTGCACTCTCCTGCGCCAAATGGGGGATGGTAGAGACAGTCAGGGCAACCTCGAAGAAGAGGCACAACGTCGGTGAGGGATGACGTGAGCGACAACTCTGTAGTAGTGCGGTACGGCGATGGCGAGTACACCTACCCGGTGATCGACAGCACCGTCGGCGACAAGGGCTTCGACATCGGAAAGCTCCGCGCCCAGACCGGTCTGGTCACCCTGGACAGCGGCTACGGCAACACCGCCGCCTATAAATCCGCCATCACCTACCTCGACGGCGAGGCCGGCATCCTCCGGTACCGCGGCTATCCGATCGAGCAGCTGGCCGAGCGCTCCACCTTCCTGGAGGTCGCCTACCTCCTGATCAACGGTGAGCTTCCGTCCGTCGACGAGCTCTCGGTGTTCAAGAACGACATCACGCAGCACACCCTGCTGCACGAGGATGTCAAGAACTTCTACCGTGGCTTCCCGCGTGACGCCCACCCGATGGCCATGCTGTCCTCGGTCGTCTCCGCGCTGTCCACGTTCTACCAGGACAGCCACAACCCCTTCGACGAGAAGCAGCGCAACCTCTCGACGATCCGCCTGCTCGCCAAGCTTCCGACGATCGCGGCGTACGCGTACAAGAAGTCGATCGGTCACCCGTTCGTCTACCCGCGCAACGATCTCGGTTACGTCGAGAACTTCCTGCGCATGACCTTCTCGGTCCCGGCGCAGGAGTACGAGCCCGACCCGGTCGTGGTCTCCGCCCTCGACAAGCTGCTCATCCTGCACGCCGATCACGAGCAGAACTGCTCGACCTCCACGGTCCGCCTCGTCGGCTCGTCCCAGGCGAACATGTTCGCGTCGATCTCCGCCGGCATCAACGCCCTGTGGGGCCCGCTGCACGGCGGTGCCAACCAGTCCGTCCTGGAGATGCTCGAGGGCATCCAGGCCAGCGGCGGCGATGTCGACTCCTTCATCCGCAAGGTGAAGAACAAGGAGGACGGCGTCCGTCTGATGGGCTTCGGCCACCGGGTCTACAAGAACTTCGACCCGCGCGCGAAGATCATCAAGGCGGCTGCGCACGACGTCCTCTCGGCGCTCGGCAAGTCCGACGAGCTGCTGGACATCGCGCTCAAGCTGGAGGAGCACGCGCTCTCGGACGACTACTTCGTCTCGCGCAGCCTCTACCCGAACGTCGACTTCTACACCGGCCTGATCTACCGCGCCATGGGCTTCCCGACCGAGATGTTCACGGTCCTGTTCGCCCTCGGCCGCCTTCCGGGCTGGATCGCCCAGTGGCACGAGATGATCAAGGAGCCCGGCTCCCGCATCGGCCGCCCGCGCCAGATCTACACGGGCGTGGTCGAGCGCGACTTCGTCCCGGTGGAAGAGCGCTGACACCTGCCGGTGAGGTTGTTGAGGGGGCGTCGCTTCGGCGGCGCCCTTTCGGCGTCCGCGGTGCCCACACCCTCGTAGCCGATGAAAAGCGGAAGGCGCCCTGGCGACGGTCCCCCCACGGGCCGGCGTCCAGGGCGCCTTCCCATGTCCCGGTGCGGATTCCCCCCACGGGATCCGGCCGGGCGTCTGAGAGACCAGCGCCTGAAATCGCTGTCTTTCCGGTACTGCTGGTACTGCTGTTGAGCAGAACGAGCAAAACTCCTCGTACTACTCCTGTGTGCGGTCTGCCGGGACAACGCACGGTCGGGAGGGCCGCTCAAAGCTTCCCTAAGTACGTGCCCCGGCAACGCAGCTCCGAGGAAGTCCCCCAAGACATCCTCAGATGCCAGTCAACGCCCCCCAAGACGCTGCCTGACATCGCCAACTTAGACCGTTGAACCCCTTCGATGGTTACGTTCACATCACTGTGATCTGCGTCTCTTGCAAATGTCCGTTAGATACGCAAGAGCCCGGATATAGCGAACGAGACCCAAGCGTAAGGACGATGCGCGAGTCTTGTGAAGAGCTTATGTGAGCGTGGCCCCGGACTCCAGAGGGGTCGGTCAAAGGAATCCTCAACGGAAGGCACGCAGTCGCAGGCTGTTGGTCACCACGAACACCGAGGAGAACGCCATCGCCGCCCCGGCGATCATCGGGTTCAGCAGCCCGGCGGCGGCCAGCGGCAGCGCCGCCACGTTGTACCCGAAGGCCCACACCAGATTGCCCTTGATCGTGGAGAGCGTGCGCCGCGAGAGCCGGATCGCGTCCGCGGCCACCCGCAGATCCCCGCGCACCAGCGTCAGATCCCCCGCCTCGATCGCCGCGTCGGTCCCGGTCCCCATGGCGAGCCCCAGATCGGCGGCGGCGAGCGCGGCCGCGTCGTTGACGCCATCACCGACCATCGCGACGACACGTCCCTCGCCCTGAAGCCGCCGTACGGCAGCGACCTTGTCCTCGGGCAGCACCTCGGCGATCACCTCGTCGATACCGACCGCCCGGGCCACCGCCTCGGCCACCACCCGGTTGTCCCCGGTCAGCAGCACCGGCGTGAGCCCCAGCGCCCGCAGTGACCCCACCGCCTCCGCGCTGGTCTCCTTGACCGCGTCCGCGACGGCCAGGACACCGCGCGCCACGCCGTCCCACCCGACGACGACAGCCGTACGACCGTCCCGCTCGGCCTCTTCCTTCGCACGGGCCAGTTCGGCGGGCAGCACGTCGATCAGCCGCCCCACGACCACCTCGTGGCCCTCCACGCGCCCGCGTACGCCCTTCCCGGGGACGTTCTCGAACCCTTCGGCCTCGGGCAGCGGTCCGACCCGCTCCTCGGCGCCCACGGCGATCGCCCGGGCGACCGGGTGCTCGGAGGCGTGCTCCAGGGCGCCCGCGAGCCGCAGCACCTGCTGCTCGTCGGCGTCCTGGACGACGTGGACCTCCTGGAGGGCCATCCGGCCGGTGGTCACCGTGCCGGTCTTGTCCAGGACGACGGTGTCCACGCGCCGCGTCGACTCCAGGACCTCGGGCCCCTTGATGAGGATGCCGAGCTGGGCGCCGCGACCGGTGCCGACCATGAGCGCGGTCGGTGTGGCCAGGCCCAGCGCACACGGGCAGGCGATGATCAGCACGGCGACGGCCGCCGTGAACGCGGCGACGGTGTCCCCGGTGGCGCCGAGCCACCCCCCGAAGGTGCCGACCGCGATGAGGATGACGGCCGGTACGAACACCGCGGACACCCGGTCGGCCAGCCGCTGCACCTCCGCCTTGCCGTTCTGCGCGTCCTCCACCAGCTTCGCCATCCGCGCGAGCCGCGTGTCGGCCCCGACCCGCGTGGCGGCCACGACGATCCGCCCACCGGCGTTGACGGTCGCGCCGGTGACGAGGTCCCCGACGCCGACGTCCACCGGTACCGACTCACCCGTCAGCATGGACGCGTCCACGGCGGAGGCACCTTCGACGACGGTGCCGTCGGTCGCGATCTTCTCGCCGGGCCGTACGACGAACCGGTCCCCGACGCCCAGCCGCTCCGCCGGAATCCGCACCTCCCGCCCGTCCCGCAGCACGGAGACGTCCTTGGCCCCGAGCTCCATCAGGGCCCTGAGAGCCGCCCCCGCGCGGCGCTTGGCACGAGCCTCCAGATACCGGCCGAGCAGGATGAAGGCGGTGACTCCGGCGGCCACCTCGAGATAGATCGTCGAGGCGCCGTCCATGCCGCCGGCGGTGAGCTCGAACCGCTCCCGCATGCCCGGCATGCCGGCGTCACCGAAGAACAGGGCCCACAACGACCAGCCGAACGCGGCGAGTGTCCCGACCGAGACGAGGGTGTCCATGGTGGCCGCGGTGTGTCTGATGTTCGTCCAGGCGGCCCGGTGGAAGGGCCACGCACCCCAGACGACGACGGGCGAGGCGAGGGCCAGCGCGATCCACTGCCAGTTGTCGAACTGGAGGGCCGGGATCATGGAGAGCGCGACCACAGGGACGGCGAGCGCGACGGAGACGAGGAGCCGCTGCCGGAGGGCGGTGAGCTCGGGGTCGTCTCGAGACGGCTCCTCCGCGGGTGGGGCGGGCTCCTCGGCCGTGTACCCGGTCTTCACCACGGTCGCGACGAGGTCGGCGACTTCCACCCCCGCGGGGTAGCTGACCCGGGCCTTCTCGGTCGCGTAGTTGACCGTGGCGGTGACGCCGTCCATCCGGTTGAGCTTCTTCTCGACCCGGGCGGCGCACGAGGCACAGGTCATCCCGCCGATGAGCAGCTCGACTTCGGAGGTCGTCGCCAGGGGCGCGGGTTCGGTGATGCTGGACATGTACGGCAACTCCCTCAGGGGTGCGGGGGCTGCGTCCATGTGCGGCGCCGCACCCCCTGTCGCGACGTTCTCAGGCCCGTCCGACAAGCTCGAACCCGGCCTCGTCCACAGCGGCGCGTACCGCCTCCTCGTCCAGCGGTACCGAGGAGACGACCGTCACCTCCCCGCTGGAGGCGACCGCCTTCACCGAGCTGACCCCGTCGATCTCGGAGATCTCCCCGGAGACGGCGCCCTCGCAGTGCCCGCAGCTCATCCCGCTCACCTTGTAGACGACGGTGACGGAGCCGGCGGTGTCGGTCTGAGTGGTCATGTCGTTCTCCTGATGACTCATGAGAGGTGTGCACGGTCTACGGTGGCTACCATATACCCCCAGGGGGTATTTCTCCAAGGGAGACCCGAGGGGCGGGTACCCCACACAGGGGTGCTGGTGCTGGGCTGCCTACGGAGTCGTCGTGTGGCCGGTTCTGCCGAGCCGGTCGCCGACCAACGGGTCGAGATAGCGGGTCAGTGCGGTCTTCAGCTCCCGGATGTACGCGTCGCGCTCGGCGCCCTCGTGGGCGAGGACCAGCTCCAGGCCCGCCATGTAGATGCCCAGCACCATCTGCGCGGTGCGCTTGATGTCGGCGACGGGCGCTTCGGGGAGGATCGAGGAGAGCAGCCCTTCGACCCGGCCCACGAGGGTCACGTGCAGCGCGTCGTGCTCCTCGGTGAGCCGGCCGGGGATGTCGGGGCCGTGCATCAGCGCGAAGAACACCGGGTGTTGGCAGTTGAAGGCGATGAACCGGTCCACGGCGGCGCCGACCGCCTCCTCGAGCGGGGTCGCCGGGTCGACCGGGGCGAGCGCCTCGCCGTACGCCGTCTGCATCTCGTGCACGAGCCGGCCGCCCAGCTCGATCGCGATCGCTTCCTTGTTCGGGAAGAACTGGTAGAGCGTGCCGGGCGAGACGCCGGCCTCGCGGGCGATGGCGTTGGTGCTGGCCGCGGTGTAGCCCGTGGTCGTGAAGACGGTGGCCGCCGCGGCCAGGAGCTGGGTGATCCGGCGTTCGCCGCGCGCCTGGCGGCGGCGCGGCTGCTCCTTCTCCTCGTTGTCGGGCACGCGTTATCCCCAGCTCTCCGTACACGGTTGACAAACGCGAGCGGTCGCTCGCATTCTGGAAACGCGAGCGATCTCTCGTGTTTTGCATTCTACGGTTTTCACGGTGAAGGGGACACCGCACCATGACCGAAGTCAACAGCCCACCTCGTGTCGGCCGATGGACCCGCCTCGTCACCGCTCGCCCCAGGTTGTCGCTGCTCGCGGCCCTGGTGCTCACCCTCCTCGCCGTACTGGCCGGCAGCGGTGTCGCCGACCGCCTGGGCGCGGGCGGCTGGGAGGACCCGGACGCGGAGTCGACGTACGCCACCAAGGCGTTGGAGCGGGAGTTCCCGGACTCCCAGCCCAACCTCCTGCTGCTCGTCGACGCGGGCGACGCCTCGGTGGACGACCCGGCGGTGGCCGCGGAGGCCGAACGCCTCACCGCCCGCCTGGCCGCCGAGAAGGACATCACGGGGGTCGGTTCCTACTGGTCCGCCACCTCACCGGCCCTGCGCGCCGAGGACGGCCATGAGGCGCTGATCGCCGCCCGCATCACCGGCGACGAGAAACAGATGGGAGAGACGCTCGATCGCGTCGCCCCTTCCCTCCGGGGGACGCACGGCCCGGTGAAGGTCGAGATCGGCGGCATCGTCGCGGTGCGGCACGAGATGCAGACGATCATCCAGGAGGACCTCACCCGGGCCGAGATGATCGCCCTGCCGATCACGCTCCTGCTGCTGGTGATGGTCTTCGGCAGCGCGATCGCGGCCCTGCTCCCGCTCGGCATCGGCATCGTGGCGATCCTCGGGACGAACGCCGTGCTGCGCGGCCTGACCGAGTTCACCGACGTCTCCGTCTTCGCGATGAACCTCACCACGGCCCTCGGACTGGGCCTGGCCATCGACTACGCGCTGTTCATCGTCCGCCGCTTCCGCGAGGAACTGGCCACCGGAGCCGACCCGTTGACGGCCGTCGGGACCACCCTGCGCACGGCGGGCCGCACCGTCCTCTTCTCCGCCCTCACGGTCGCGGTGTCCCTGGCGGCGATGCTGCTCTTCCCGCAGTACTTCCTACGGTCCTTCGCCTACGCCGGGATGGCCGTCGTCCTGCTGGCCGCGGCAGCCGCCCTGACCCTCCTCCCGGCCGCCCTGATCCTGCTGGGCCACCGGGTCAACTCCCTGGATCTGCGCCGGCTGTTCAGGCGCGGAGCACCGAAGAAGAGCGACACGCAGGACGGCGGCACGGCCTGGGCGCGCACGGCGACCCTCGTCATGCGCCGCGCCCCCTTCTTCGCCCTGGGCACCACAGCCGTCCTGGTCCTGCTCGGGCTGCCCTTCCTGGGGGTGAAGTTCGGCACCGCGGACGACCGCCAACTGCCCGCCTCCGCCGAGTCCCATGTCGTGCAGCAGCACCTCAGGGACGGCTTCCCCGGCAGCCCCGGCGGCGGCCTGGAAGTCCTGGCCGAGGGCAGGGCGACCCCGGCGCAGTACGCCTCCTACAAGGAGCGGATCGCGGCTCTCCCCGAGGTCCTGCGGGTCGACGGCCCGTTGGTGAAGGGAGACTCGGCGTACTTCACGGTCCAGCCCAGGGGTGAGGCCGTGGACGACGGGGCACAGCGCCTGGTCGGTGAACTGCGCTCCACGAAGGCCCCCTTCGACACCAAGGTCACCGGCACGGCGGCCGTTCTGGTCGACTCCAAGCACGCGATAGTCGACCGCCTGCCATGGGCGGCGGTCTTCATCACGATCGTCACCCTGCTGCTGGTGTTCTTGCTGACGGGCAGCGTCCTGATCCCGATCCAGGCGGTCCTCCTCAACGCCCTCAGCCTGACGGCGATGTTCGGCGCGGTGGTCTGGGTCTTCCAGGACGGACATCTCTCCGGCCTCCTCGGCTTCACCAGCCCGGGCTCCATCGAGACAACGCTCCCGGTCCTGATGTTCTGCGTCGCCTTCGGCCTCTCCATGGACTACGGCGTCTTCCTCCTTTCCCGCATCAAGGAGGAGTACGACAGGACGGGCGACCACGAGGAGGCGGCCCGCCACGGCCTGCAACGCACGGGAGGTCTGATCACAGCGGCCGCGGTCATCCTCGCCGTGGTGATGGTGGCGATAGGCACGTCGAGGGTGACCAACACGAAGATGCTGGGCCTCGGCATCGCGCTGGCGGTGCTGATGGACGCGATGATCGTCCGCAGTCTGCTGGTACCGGCGGTGATGAGGCTGACGGGGCGGGCAACCTGGTGGGCACCGGCTCCTTTGCGGCGCTTCCACACACGGTTCGGGCTGAGCGAAGGGGAAGCCGAACGCCCCAGTGGCGCGGGGGATCGACATGCGGCACCGCCGCGGGGCGCGACCAGCCACGATGTACCGGCAGAGGAAAACGGCGAGGGGATGGCAGATGCGAGCGGTGATCTTCGAACGATACGGCGAACGTCTGGAGGTACTTGACGTCCCCGACCCCCACCCGTCGGACCACGGCGTAATCGTCCGAGTGGAAGCCACAGGCCTCTGCAGAAGCGACTGGCACGGCTGGCAAGGGCACGACCCGGACATCACCCTCCCTCACGTACCGGGCCATGAACTCGCCGGCGTAGTGGAAGCGGTCGGCCCTCGCGTGAGCGCCTGGCACCCCGGCGACCGGGTGACCGTCCCCTTCGTGTGCGCCTGCGGCACCTGCGCGTCCTGCGCCACCGGGGACCACCAGATCTGCGAGCGCCAGACGCAGCCCGGCTTCACCCACTGGGGCTCCTTCGCCCAGTACGTGGCGCTGGACCACGCGGAGGTGAACCTCGTCGCCGTGCCGCAGGACATGTCCTTCACCACGGCCGCGTCCCTGGGCTGCCGTTTCGCCACGGCGTTCAGGGCGGTCGTGCAGCAGGGCGGGGTCACCGCGGGGGAGTGGGTCGCGGTGCACGGCTGCGGCGGTGTGGGCCTGTCCGCGGTGATGATCGCGGCGGCTTCGGGAGCCCGGGTGGTGGCCGTGGACGTGTCTCCCCAGGCCCTGGCCCTGGCAAGGGAGTTCGGCGCGGTGGAGTGCGTGGACGCGACCGGCACGAAGGACACCGCTGCGGCGATCCGTGACCTGACCGGCGGCGGGGTCCATGTGTCCCTGGACGCCCTCGGCTCACCCGCCACCTGCGCGGCCTCCGTGAACTCCCTGCGCCGCCGCGGCCGGCACATCCAGGTCGGCCTGCTGCCTTCGCCGGACGGCACGACCCCGGTCCCCATGGCCCGCGCGATCGCCCTGGAACTCGAACTCCTCGGCAGTCACGGCATGGCCGCCCACACCTACCCGCCGATGCTGGAACTGGTCCGGGCGGGCGTCCTGCGACCGGATCTGCTGGTCACGTCCACGATCACCCTGGACGCGGTCCCGGACGCCCTGGCGGCGATGGGCACGGCACCCGGAGCGGGGGTGACGGTCATCGAGCCGTGGAGCTGAGGGCGGCCCACTCGCGGTCGAGGATGCCCATGATCACCCAGTCCACCCACTCGCCGTCCCGCAGATCGGCCTCCCGCCGCACACCTTCGACCACGAATCCGGCCTTCTCGTAGACCCGCAGGGCACGGGCGTTGTAGCCGTAGGCCTCCAACTCGATCCGGTGCAGGCCGAGTTGCTCGAAGCCGTAGCCGACGACCAGGCGGGTGGCCTCGGTGCCGAGGCCCCGGCCGCGTCCCCGGGGGCCGATGAGGGTGCGGAAGGTGCAGCTGCGGGCGTGGCTGTCCCACTCGTACAGGACGACCTCGCCGACGAGTTCGCCGGTGGCGCGGTCGGTGACGGCGAGGTCGAGGCGGTCGGGCTGCTCGGAGCGGGTGCCGTACCAGGACCGCAGCCGCTCCAGGGTGATTTCGCCGGAGGGAGTGCCGGTGAAGCGGACGACCTCGGGGTCCTCGATGATCTCCGCCATGACCTCGGCATCCGCCTCCGTGAACGGCCGCAGCACCGTCCTGTCGCCGGTCAGCACGGGCTTGACGGAGAAGTCGCTCATGGGCCGACTGTGCCAGACGCCGGCTCCTCCTGCTCCGGGATTTTCGGCGGGCGGGCACAGGACGGCTGCGGCGTCGCAGGTGCCACCGGTGGGTCGTCGGTACCGGAGGTGAGACCGTCGGTGCCCGCGGCGGGGTCACCGGGCGAGCCGGCCCTCAGTCCTTACTCCGT
Organism: Streptomyces canus; assembly: GCF_030816965.1. Taxonomy (NCBI): domain Bacteria; kingdom Bacillati; phylum Actinomycetota; class Actinomycetes; order Kitasatosporales; family Streptomycetaceae; genus Streptomyces; species Streptomyces canus. The sequence goes on along the minus strand of NZ_JAUSYQ010000002.1, from coordinate 3,718,694 downwards.
CCCCGGTTGCCCGGCCGGGACGCGACCCACGCGCGCACGGTGTCCGCGTACCAGAAGGGCTTGCCGCCCTCGACGTGATCGGGTGGCGGCAGCAGCCCGTGCTTGCGGTACGACCGCACGGTGTCCGGCTGCACCCGGATGTGCGCTGCGATCTCCTTGTACGACCAGAGCCTTCGGTCGGTCATGTGGTGCACCTCCCCGCGCGCACCGCGGCGGCGGCCGGGAAAGGTCGTCGGGGGTACCGGGCGCTGCGCTGGCGATCACAAAATCCTGCGCCCGGTGAACGACTCACGGTGACTTTCCGTCAGTGCCTGTATGCCTCGTGTGACGCGCAGCTCGCGTACATGGGACATGTGTGACACGGAGGGGGCGTTTGTGACAGAGGTGACGCAATGACGTACGCGGGCGCGAGGGCGTGGCGCGTTGACAAAGGGGCCAACTCCCCCTGTCGGCAGCAGGGCGGGCCGGACCCGCTGCGCCGGGCCCGACCCACCGGCTCCCCCCGGCCATCCCCCGATCAACCGGCTGGACGCGCACAGCGTGCAGTCAGGTGGTCCCGTCGGTCTTGGAGAAATCCGCACTTCGCCGGGAAGCATCGGCTGCAGCAGGCGTACCTGATGCACCGGTTGTCCCGGACGCAAGGATCAGGCTCGTCGCCTCCCCGTCCATCCGGTCCCCGGGCGGGGCGACGGCGAAGGGCAGCCGCCGGGCCGTCGTGAACTCCCGGGGCGTGCACCCGGTCATCGCCTTGAACTCGCCGCTCAGATGCGCCTGGTCGTAAAACCCACAGGCCACCGCGGTCTCCGCCTGTCCGCGCCCCGCGGCGAGCAGCCGCCGAGCCCGCTGCAACCGCAGGACTCTCGCCGCCGCCTTGGGCCCCAGCCCGATCTGCTCCCGGAACCGGTTCTCCAGATGCCGCACACTCCAGCCCACCTCCTCGGCGAGCCGCCGCACCGGCATGCCACCGCACGTCCGCACGAGTTCCGACCAGGCCCGCACCACCCGGGCCGAACAGGGCGTACCGGCGTCCCACCACCGCGCGAACACGTCGTCCAGCAACCGGAAGCGCTCCTCCCAGGAGGGCAATACGGCCAGCGCGGCGGCGAGTTCACCGACCCGCCGGTCCAGGGCGTGCGGAAGCGCGTCGGGATCGACGACCCGATCGGCGATCTCGTACTGCGGGGTCCCGAACAGCGTGAACGCGGCCCAGGGCGTGAGCATCACCTCGATGCCGGACAGCCGGCCGCCGTGTTCACCGACGGCGGGTGTGGTGGTGGGCCCGCAGAAGACAGAGACGAGTGTCTCCGGAGCCCGCCCCGCGCGCGTGATGCGCACGGGCTGCTCGAATCCCAACAGCAGCGTGGCGGCCCCGACGGGCGTTTCGAGGCGCCGCCGCGGCCGGTCCATCGCCAGCCGAACCCCGCGATAGCTCAACACCCCGGGCCGCAGCCGAGGATGAGGCGCCCCGAGGGCGAACTCCCAGAACCCACCGGACCCACGCCCGGTACGGACCGACACCATCGCCCCAGCTTCACAGTCGACGGGCCACGGCAACACCCTCTGGGGGCGCGGGGCTGTGTCAATCTGCGGCTCCGCCGCGCGGCCGCGGCCGGCGACCACCGGTCCGCGGCCGAGAACTACGCCCCGCAGGACCGCAGGAACGCCCTGGTCCGCTGAGCGATCGGCAACGGCCGATCCGGCTCACACGGATACATGTCCTGCTCGACGATCGCGAACAGATCGACATCCAGCCGCCCCGCCGCCTCCAGCACAGGGCCGAGCGCCGGCACACCCGAAGGCGGCTCACACATCACACCCTGCGCCACCGCGGGCCCGAACGGCGTCCCCTTGGCCCGTACGTCCGCGAGGATCTCCGGATCCACCTGCTTGAGGTGCAGATACCCGATCCGCGACCCGTACGTCTCGATCAGCTTGACGCTGTCGCCGCCGCAGTACGCGTAGTGCCCAGTGTCCAGACACAGCGACACCAGAGAGGAGTCCGTCCCGTCGAGGAACCGGACGACGTTCTCCTCGCTGTCGATGTGGGTGTCCGCATGCGGGTGGACGACGATCTGGAGGCCGTACTCCTCCCGCACCCGCTGCCCCAGCCGCTCGGTCAGCGAGGTCAGGTTCCGCCACTGCTCGGGCGTCAGCGAGGACGACTCCAGCACCTCACCCGTCTTGTCGTCCCGCCAGAACGACGGAATCACGACAAGATGCCTGGCACCCATCGCCTGCGCCAGCACCGCGTTGTCCGCGACATGCGCCCAGGTCTTCTCCCACACGGCCTCGCCGTGGTGCAGGCCGGTGAAGACGGTGCCCGCGGACACCTTCAGGCCACGCCGGGACACCTCCTCGGTGAGAACCGTGGGGTCGGTCGGCAGATACCCGTACGGCCCCAGCTCGATCCACTCGTAACCGGAGTCCGCGACCTCGTCGAGGAAGCGCTGCCAGGGGACCTGCTGGGGGTCGTCGGGGAACCACACGCCCCAGGAGTCGGGAGCCGAGCCGATCCGGATGCGGGACAGTGAGGGCTGAGGTGCGGGCGCTGTCATGCCGGTCAGCTTCGGTTCGGACAGCAAGCGCTGTCAAGGTCTCGTCCGAATGTCTGGACAAAACATTGACAGGGCTCGGCGTCCGGGGCTACAAACGCCGGGAGAGCCGACGCAGGTACGAAGGGAAGCCGATGGCGTACGACCTGATCACCATGGGGCGGATCGGTGTGGACCTGTATCCACTCCAGACCGGTGTCCCGCTGCCGCAGGTGACGACCTTCGGGAAGTTCCTCGGAGGTTCGGCGACCAACGTCGCGGTCGCCGCGTCCCGCCTGGGACGGCGGACCGCGGTGATCACCCGCACCGGCGACGACCCCTTCGGCACCTATCTGCACGAGGCCCTTCAGGGCTTCGGCGTGGACGACCGCTGGGTCACCCCGGTCCCAGGCCTGCCGACCCCCGTCACCTTCTGCGAGATCTTCCCGCCGGACGACTTCCCGCTGTACTTCTACCGGCAGCCCAAGGCCCCCGACCTGGAGATCGACGCCCACGAGCTGGACCTCGACGCGATCCGCGAGGCGAGCATCTTCTGGGTCACCGGCACCGGCCTGAGCGAGGAGCCCAGTCGTACGGCGACACTGGCGGCCCTCGCCCACCGCGCGAAGGCGGGCACCACCGTCTTCGACCTGGACTGGCGCCCGATGTTCTGGCAGGACCCGGCGCAGGCCCGCCCCTTCTACGAAGAGGCCCTGCGCCACACCACCGTCGCCGTCGGAAACCTCGACGAGGTCGAGGTCGCGACCGGCGTACGCGAGCCGCACGCCGCCGCCCGCGCCCTCCTGGACGCCGGTGTCGAACTGGCGGTCGTCAAGCAGGGCCCCAAGGGCGTCCTCGCCGTCAACAGCAGGGGCGAGTCCGCCGAGGTCCCGCCGCTGCCCGTGAACGTCCTCAACGGCCTCGGCGCCGGCGACGCCTTCGGTGGCTCCCTCTGCCACGGCCTGCTCAGCGGATGGGACCTGGAGAAGATCATGCGGCACGCCAACGCGGCCGGGGCCATCGTCGCCTCCCGTCTGGAGTGCAGCTCGGCGATGCCGACGACCGACGAGATCGACAGCGCAATCGCGGCGGGAGCGGTCAAGTGAGGGTCGACATCGCGGAACTCGTCCGCCTGCGTGCCGAACATCCCGAGGCGATCGCCGAGGCGGCCGCCCGCCGCACCCGCAGGCCGCTGCTCAACGACAACGGCCGTCTGATGATCGTCGCCGCCGACCACCCCGCCCGGGGCGCGCTCGGCGTCGGCGGCAACCGGATGGCCATGGCCAACCGCGGCGACCTGCTCGAGCGCCTCTGCCTGGCGCTGTCCCGCCCCGGCGTCGACGGCGTCCTCGCCACCGCCGACATCCTGGACGACCTGCTGCTGCTCGGCGCCCTGGACGGCAAGGTCGTCCTGGGCTCCATGAACCGCGGCGGCCTCCAGGGCGCGAGCTTCGAGCTCGACGACCGCTTCACCGGCCACCGCCCCGAGGACATCGAGCGCCTCGGCTTCGACGCCGGCAAACTGCTCCTGCGCATCGACTACGACGACCCGGGCTCCCTCACCACCATGGAGTCCACGGCCCGCGCCATCGACGACATGGCGGCTCGCAGACTCCCCGTGTTCGTCGAGCCGTTCATCAGCGGCCGCACCACCGAGGGCAAGGTCAGGAACGACCTCTCCGCCGAGGCTGTCAGCAAATCGATCGCCATCGCCTCGGGCCTGGGCGGCAGTTCGGCCTACACCTGGCTCAAGGTCCCGGTCACCGACAACCCCGACGACATGGGCGAGGTCATGGCGACCTCCACGCTCCCCGCCGTACTGCTCGGCGGCGAGGTCGGAGACGACCAGGACGGCGCGTACGAGAAGTGGCGCGGCGCCCTCCAACTGCCCACCGTGCGCGGCCTGGTGGTCGGCCGTTCGCTGCTGTACCCGGCGGACGGCGACGTGGCCGCCGCCGTGGACACCGCCGTAGGACTGCTGTGAGGGCCGCCGCATGACACAGAACGAGCTGTACGTCCCCAAGGGCGACTCCGCCAACGCCCAGTACACGCTGGACATCGACCCCAAGCGGGCCGGCTGGACCCACAGCAGCCTGCGCGTCGTCGAGCTGGCACCCGGCGGTACTCACACCTTCACCTCCGGTGACAGCGAGTGGATCGTGCTTCCACTGGAAGGCGCCTGTACCGTCCACATCGGTAACGAAGAGTTCCAACTCCTGGGCCGGGAAAGCGTGTTCGCCGGAGTCTCGGACTTCGCGTACGTGCCCCGGGACGCCCAGGCATCGATCGCCTCCGGCGCGGGAGGCCGCTTCGCCCTGGCAGGAGCGAAGTGCGAGCGACGACTCCCCGCCCGCTACGGCCCCGCGCCGGAGGTCCCCGTCGAAGAACGCGGCAGTGGCAGCCAGTTGCGGCACGTCCGCAACTTCGCCTCCGCCGACGCCTTCGACTGCGACAAGCTCATCGCCGTCGAGGTCGTCACTCCCGGCGGCAACTGGTCCTCATATCCGCCGCACAAGCACGACGAGCACCGGCCCGGCGTGGAAGCGGAGCTGGAGGAGATCTACTACTTCGAGATCGACGGCCCGAACGGTTTCGGCTATCAGCGCGTATCTCCCTCCCGTGAGGGCGGATCCGACGTCCTCGCCGAGGTCCGCTCCGGCGACGCCGTCCTCGTCCCCGACGGATGGCACGGCCCGTCGATCGCGCAGCCAGGGCACGACATGTACTACCTCAATGTCATGGCGGGCCCGGCCGAGACGCGCGAGTGGCGGATCTGCTTCCACCCGGACCACACCGAGGGGTACCGATGACCACCAGGCTCACGGTCGCGCAGGCACTCGTCCGCTTCCTGTCCGCCCAGTACACCGAACGCGACGGCGTACGGCAGCGGTTGATCTCCGCGACCTGGGGCATCTTCGGCCACGGCAACGTCGCGGGCCTCGGCCAGGCGCTCGTGGAGTACGCCGACGACATGCCCTACCACCAGGGCCGCAACGAGCAGTCCATGGTGCACGCGGCCGTGGGCTACGCACGTCAGTCGAACCGCCTCTCCACCCACGCGGTGACGACCTCCATCGGCCCGGGCGCCACCAACCTGGTGACGGGCGCGGCCCTCGCGACCATCAACCACCTCCCGGTCCTGCTCCTGCCCGGCGACATCTTCGCCACCCGGGTCGCCGACCCGGTCCTCCAGCAGCTCGAAGTGCCGTACGCGGGCGACATCAGCGTCAACGACTGTCTGCGGCCCGTGTCGAAGTACTTCGACCGCGTCACGCGCCCGGAAGCCCTGATCCCGGCCGCCCTCCAGGCCATGCGGGTCCTCACCGACCCCGTCGAGACCGGCGCCGTGACCCTCGCCCTCCCGCAGGATGTCCAGGCCGAGGCCCACGACTGGCCGGACGAGTTCTTCGCCGAGCGCACCTGGTTCGTACGACGGCCGGGCGCCGATCCCACCGAACTCGCGGAAGCCGTGCGGGCGATCAGGTCGGCCCGGCGCCCCCTGCTCGTCGCGGGCGGCGGAGTCCACCACAGCCGCGCCGAGGAGGCCCTCGCCGAGTTCGCGAGCGCCACCGGCGTCCCGGTCGCCTCCACCCAGGCCGGCAAGGGCTCCCTGCGCCACGACCATCCCCAGGACGTCGGCGGCGTCGGCCACACCGGCACGGCCACCGCGAACGAACTGGCCCGCCAGGCCGACCTGGTGATAGGCGTCGGCACCCGCTACACCGACTTCACCACGGCCTCGGGGACGCTGTTCGCCGCCGACGGCGTCCGCTTCCTCAACCTCAACATCGCGCCCTACGACGGCCACAAGCTCGCCGGTACGCCCCTGGTCACGGACGCCCGCAGCGGCCTCCAGGAGCTCACCGACGCACTCCGGCTGCACGCCCACCGGGTTCCGGGCGCGTACGTCGACGAGTACACGCTCGACAAGGAGCGCTGGGAGCAGCGCGTCGACGCCTGCTACGAGGCCGACGAGCCCGACGTCAGGCCGACCCAGCCGCAGGTCCTCGGCGCCCTGGACGCCCTGGTGGACGAGTCGGACGTCCTCATCAACGCGGCGGGCTCCCTCCCCGGCGACCTGCACAAGCTGTGGCGCGCCCGGTCGAGGGACCAGTACCACCTGGAGTACGGCTACTCCTGCATGGGCTACGAGATCCCGGCCGCGATCGGTGTGAAGATGGCCGCTCCCGACCGCAACGTCTGGGCGCTGGTCGGCGACGGAACGTACCTGATGATGCCGACGGAGATCGTCACGGCCGTGCAGGAGGGCATCGCGATCAAGCTGCTCCTGATCCAGAACCACGGCTACGCCTCCATCGGCGGCCTGTCCGAGACGGTCGGCGGCGAGCGATTCGGAACCGCCTACCGCTACCAGTCCGACGACGGCACCTACACGGGCGCCCCGCTGCCCGTGGACCTGGCCGCCAACGTGGCCAGCCTCGGTATGCGCGTGCTGCGCGCGAAGACCGTACGAGACCTCCGCGCCGCCCTCGAAGAGGCGCGGGCCGCCGACACTCCCACATGTGTCTACGTCGAGACCGAAACGGCCGACACAGTGTCGGGCGCGCCTCCGGCGCAGGCCTGGTGGGATGTACCTGTGGCCGAAACCGCGACCCGACCGTCTGCGGTGAAGGCCCGAGAGCTGTACGAACGGCACGTCTCTACCCGACGCCGCCATCTGTGAAGGAGTACTCGGTCATGACGAAGATCGTCAACCACTGGATCGGCGGCAAGACCGTCGAAGGCGCGTCGGGGAACTACGGGCCGGTCACCGACCCGGCGACCGGCGCGGTCACCACCAAGGTCGCATTCGCGTCGGTCGACGAGGTCGACGCCGCGGTCGCCGCCGCCAAGGACGCGTTCGCGACCTGGGGCACCTCCTCGCTCGCCAAGCGCACCACGATCCTGTTCCGCTTCCGGGCGCTGCTCGAGGCGAACCGGGACGCGATCGCCGAGCTGATCACCGCCGAGCACGGCAAGGTGCACAGCGACGCCCTCGGTGAGGTCGCGCGCGGCCTGGAGATCGTGGACCTGGCGTGCGGGATCACCGTGCAGCTCAAGGGCGAGCTGTCGACCGAGGTCGCCAGCCGCGTCGATGTCGCCTCCATCCGCCAGCCGCTCGGTGTCGTCGCAGGCATCACGCCGTTCAACTTCCCGGCGATGGTCCCGATGTGGATGTTCCCGATCGCCATCGCGACCGGCAACACCTTCGTCCTCAAGCCGTCCGAGAAGGACCCGTCGGCCTCCCTGAAGATCGCCGAGCTGCTGGCCGAGGCCGGTCTGCCCGACGGTGTCTTCAACGTCGTGCACGGCGACAAGGTGGCCGTCGACCGCCTCCTGGAGCACCCGGACGTCAAGGCCGTCTCCTTCGTCGGCTCGACCCCGATCGCCCGCTACATCCACACCACCGCCTCCGCGAACGGCAAGCGGGTCCAGGCCCTGGGCGGCGCCAAGAACCACATGCTGGTCCTGCCGGACGCCGACCTGGACGCGGCCGCCGACGCCGCCGTCTCCGCCGCCTACGGTTCCGCCGGCGAGCGCTGCATGGCCATCTCCGCGGTCGTCGCGGTCGGCGCCATCGGCGACCAGCTGGTCGACAAGATCCGCGAGCGCGCCGAGAAGATCAAGATCGGCCCCGGCAACGACCCGGCCTCCGAGATGGGCCCGCTCATCACCAAGGTGCACCGCGACAAGGTGGCGTCCTACGTCACGGGCGCGGCGGCCGAGGGCTGCGAGGTCGTCCTGGACGGCTCCGGCTTCACGGTCGAGGGCTTCGAGGACGGCCACTGGATCGGCATCTCGCTCCTCGACAAGGTCCCGACCACGGCGAAGGCCTACCAGGACGAGATCTTCGGCCCGGTGCTGACCGTGCTGCGCGTCGACACCTATGACGAGGGCATCGCCCTCATCAACGCCTCGCCGTTCGGCAACGGCACCGCGATCTTCACCCGGGACGGCGGCGCCGCCCGCCGCTTCCAGCTGGAGGTCGAGGCCGGCATGGTCGGCGTGAACGTCCCGATCCCGGTCCCCGTCGGCTACCACAGCTTCGGTGGCTGGAAGGACTCGCTCTTCGGCGACCACCACATCTACGGCAACGACGGCACGCACTTCTACACCCGCGGCAAGGTCGTCACCACCCGCTGGCCCGACCCGGCCGACGCCCCGGCGGGCGTGGACCTGGGCTTCCCGCGCAACCACTGAGAACGACGCAGCCCCTCGTCGGGTGACGTCCCGTCTACGGGGCGGGCCTGTCGGCGGTGCGGCCACCGGTCCGGCTGCGGGCCCGTGCGGTGGCCGCACCGCACGTCGGACACGGCCGCCGCACGTCGGCCCGTATCGACAGGGTGCCCAGCGCCTGCTGGAGTGCCAGTTCCACGGCAGCCGGGACGAACAGCGTGCCGGTGCCGTCGGGTGGGACCAGCCAGCGCAGGCGCCCGGTGGCCCGATACGGCGCGGGCACCGCGATCCACGCGTCCTCGCCCAGATAGCGAATGTCCGAGCCGATCCAGCAGTTCTTGGGATCCGGTGGCAGGAAGAAGCCCACCCGACGTGCGGCGGTGTCGGCGAGTACGGGACCGGGCGTCTGCGGAATGCACAGCAGCGTGTCGAGGGCCAGCACGCCCATCTCCTCCGGCACGCTCAGCACATCCCAGAACCGTCCGCAGGCCAGCACCGCGATCCCGGATTCCCCTCGCCACTGCCGCTTGCAGGCTCGCGGGTTGGTCGCCGCGGCGGCCAGCCATTCCATGGCCCGTTTCGGGGCTCTCTGCATTGATCTCCTCCGGGATCCCGTCGCCCGCCGGGCGACGCACTTCTCCCTCGCCGCCAGGGTGGTGACCCAGGCACGGTCATGATCGTGGGAGTTTCGCTCTCGCGGAAGGGGTGGCGAACCATGGCGAATGCGTCCAGGGTGTTCGCATCTTGAAAGGATGTTCCCCTGGTGTCGGGGTGTTCCTCGAGATCCTGCCCCGCCACCCGGGCAGCCCGGCGGACACCCGGAGGAGCCCAGGTCAATCCCGTGGCACGCGATTCACCTCCCTGCCCGACCGGCTGACGCGCTGCCTCTCTGAGGAGCCCCGCCCTTTGCCTCCGCGATGGACGAGCGGTGACAGGAAGGCACCGGCTGGGCAGGCAGGAAACCATCACGGCCGACGCTTCCGGCGGGCAGCCAAGGCTGGAAAACGACGTCTCACAAACCGACGACGTCCTGATCGAGCCGATTCTCCCGGCCTCGAATCAGAACTCCCCACCCGTCGCCTGATCTCTGCCGGCACACGCGACCCGATCAAGGTCCGCATGTTCTCGAACCTCCTGCTCGCGCGGCGTGTCGAGCACCACCAGTTCGCGAAACACCTCGACCGAATTCACTGAGAAGTCCGTTGATCGGGATTCGCGAACTGACGGCGCGTCTTCACAGGTCCGCGCTGGCTTGCTTGGACGACGAGGAGGAGTCGCGATGCCGCCGGGCGGCCTTGCGAGGGGGACGGGTCAGCGTGATCTGGCGCACCAGTTGGTGGAAGCAGGTCAGTGCGGCGATCGCCGGGAGCGCCGCAGCGGCGATGCCGGGAAGGGTCCTCGGTGCCTGGATGACGCACAGCGCCATGGCCACGGCCGAGAAGAACATCACGATGCACCACGAGTGCGCGGCGCGGCGCCGGTGCAGAGCGGCCCTCAGAACCGAGAGGGAGGAGACCATCCACGGCCCGTAGACCATCAGCGGCCACCAGCGGTCCGCGACGGAGTGGGCGGGGACCCCGGTGGCCACCTCGCGCAACGGGTCGTAGGCGACGATCCCGCTGAACACACTGACCATGGCGACGATGACGCTGGCCATCGAGGCGACCAGGAAGCTGACCGTCTGCATCCTCGACAGCAGCATCCTGGGCGTGCGGATCCGCCGGTGCGCCGGGGGACGCGGGCGCATGGCCGGCCCCTCGGGGGTGAACACCGGTTCCTGCTCCGGCAGGAAGCCGTCCTCGTACAGGGGAACCTCGGCCAACTCCTGCTCGGCGGTCTGGGCCTGCAGGAGGTGAGCCAACTCCTCGGCGGGGTCCCAGCTCGCCGTGACGTGCAGGTTGCCCGGGGCCCATGACTCTCTGTCGGGCACCGTACGGGCGGCGGTGCGGCGGGGCGAGTTCATCCACGCGTCGTGCAGGTTCTCAGCGACCTGGCCGTTGCGGAAGGCATAGGAAGGCTGTCTCTCATGCATGGCTGTTCCGCCGGGGCCGCGTACCGGGTACGGCAGGGAACTCGGTGGTGTCCGACAGGCGGGTGAAGTCGCCCTGGATCCGGCTCATCACCAGCAGGAAGTCGTCCAGCAGTGCCGAGGTGTACCTGAGCTCCACACGCTCCCTGCCGCGCTGGAGCACCGCGCCCGCCTCCGGGGCGGCGGACACCGGGGCCGGCATGAATGTCCACTCCCCGAGCTGTGAGGCGGGGGTCCTGGCACTGTGTGAATATCCGCCCGCGGGTGCCGTGGGGAGTTGTGCTTTCGTCATACACCCCACAACGAATTCATTTGTGACCCAGGTGTGGGGTATTCGAGTGAAATACGGCGTGCCCTCGGGCGAATTCGTGGCCTCGGCGCTTGAATTTTGTTTCGATCGTGCGATTGTCGGCGGGTTTGCGGTATGACCATGCGGTGATGAGTTGGGATTCCACCGGAAAATAGGGTTGCAGGTGACCGGGCGGCCGCGGACCGCGCCGGCACAGGGAGGGGGCGTGCGTCGTCGTACCACGCACGCGGTACGGGACAGCGGTCCCGTACGCCCGTGGGAGGGGGAGCGGTTCAGCCCGGGGGCTGCATCGGCTGTCCGTGGCGGCCCGTACCGTTGATGCATGGATCTTCGACTGCCCCGGCTGCGAGGCCTACTGAGGGGGCCGCGACGGCTCGCCGCCGCCGCGGCCGCCGTCGTAGTGCTCGCCGGCGCCGGGACCTGGACGGCCGCCGCCGACGAGGACGCGCCACCGGTACACCGCGCGGACCGGGTCATGGACATGGGGAACGGGGTGCGTATCGACACCTCGTACTTCACGTCCTCCGACGAAGGACGTCGCCCCGCCGTCCTCCTGGCCCACGGCTTCGGCGGCAGCAAGGACGACGTCCGGCAGCAGGCCCAGAACCTGGCCCGCGACGGGTACGCGGTCCTGACCTGGTCGGCGCGCAGCTTCGGCAGGTCAACCGGCAGGATCGGGCTCAACGACCCGAAGGGCGAGGTCGCCGACGTACGCAGGCTCATCGACTGGCTGGCGAAGCAGCCTCAGGTCCAGCTGGACAAGACCGGCGACCCGCGCGTGGGCATGGCCGGCGCGTCGTACGGCGGCGCGATCGCGCTGGAGACCGCCGGGTACGACGACCGGGTCGACGCCATCGCCCCGGCGATCACCTACTGGAACCTCGCCGACGCCCTCTTCCCGAACGGCGTGTTCAAGAAGCTCTGGGCGGGCATCTTCGTCAACTCCGGCGGCGGCTGCGCCAGGTTCGAGCCGAAGCTCTGCCAGATGTACCAGCGGGTCGCCGAGTCCGGCGTCCCGGACACGCAGGCCGTCAAGCTGCTTCAGGAGCGCTCGCCGTCCGCCGTCGGCGACCGCATCAAGGTGCCCGCCCTGTTGATGCAGGGCCAGACCGACTCCCTCTTCCCACTCGGCCAGGCCGACGCGGCCGCGAAGGCGATCCGCGCCAACGGCGCCCCGGTCGACGTCGACTGGATCGCGGGCGGTCACGACGGCGGCGACATGGAGACCAGCCGCGTCCAGGCACGCGTGCAATCCTGGTTCGACCGGTACCTGAAGGACGACAAGGGCACCGACACCGGCCCCGCCTTCCGCATCACCCGCACCGGCGGCGTCGACTCCACCGATGGCCAGGCACAGCGGCGGGGCGCGAGCGGCGACACGTACCCCGGCCTGGAGAGCGGACGGAAGTCCATCGCCCTGACCGGCCGCGAGCAGAGCTTCGCCAACCCGGCGGGCGCCAACCCGCCCGCCGTCTCGGCCCTTCCCGGCCTCGGCGGTGGCGGCCTCGCCCAGCTCTCCTCGCTCGGCGTCGGCGTCTCGCTGGACTTCCCCGGCCAGTTCGCCCGCTTCGAGTCGGCGCCGGTCACCGGCGACGTCCGGATCACCGGATCGCCGACGGTCACCGTCCACGTCGAGTCGACCCGCGACGACGCCGTCCTCTTCGGGAAGGTGTACGACGTCGGCCCGGGCGGCACCCAACAGGTGCTGCCCTCCCAGTTGGTCACGCCCCTCAGGGTGGAGGGCGCCAAGGCAGGCAAGGACGTGACGATCACGCTGCCTGCCGTCGACCACGACGTCGAGCAGGGCCACCGGCTGCGTCTGGTCCTCGCCTCCACCGACCTCGGGTACGCCTCTCCAGCCGCCCCGGCGACGTACACCGTCTCCCTGAAGGGCGACCTGTCGGTGCCGACGGCCCCCGGCGTGACGACCGCGGCCGCCCCGCTGCCCGCGTGGGTGTGGTGGCTGCCGCTCGCGGGCGCGGTGGTCGCCCTGGTCCTGCTGCTGACCGGCCGGCGCCGTACCTCCGCCGCGCCCCCCGACCCCGAGCTCGCCGAAGTTCCCCTGCAGATAACGGACCTGAGCAAGCGCTATGCCAAGTCGGCGGACCGGTACGCGGTCAAGGAGCTGTCCTTCCGCGTGGAGAAAGGCCAGGTCCTCGGCCTGCTGGGCCCGAACGGCGCGGGCAAGACGACCACCCTGCGCATGCTGATGGGCCTGATCAAGCCGGACGGCGGAGAGATCCGCGTTTTCGGCCGTGCGATCCGCCCGGGCGCCCCGGTGCTGTCCCGGGTCGGCGCCTTCGTCGAGGGCGCGGGCTTCCTGCCGCATCTGTCCGGCCGGGAGAACCTGGAGCTGTACTGGGCGGCGACCGGCCGCCCGGCCGAGGACGCTCATCTGGACGAGGCCCTTCAGATCGCGGGCCTCGGAGACGCGCTGTCCCGCGCGGTTCGCACGTACTCGCAGGGCATGCGCCAGCGCCTCGCCATCGCCCAGGCCATGCTCGGCATGCCCGACCTGCTGATACTGGACGAGCCCACGAACGGCCTCGATCCGCCGCAGATCCGCGAGATGCGCGAGGTGATGATCCGGTACGCGGCCGCCGGGCGCACGGTGATCGTCTCCAGCCACCTGCTGGCGGAGATCGAGCAGTCCTGCACACACCTCGTGGTGATGGACCGGGGCAGGCTCGTGCAGGCCGGCCCGGTCGCGGAGATCATCGGCTCCGGCGACACCCTGCTCGTCGGCACCGGAACTCCCGTGGAGGAGCCGGTCGTCGAGAAGATCGCCTCGCTGCCGGGCGTGACCTCGGCCGTACGCACCGACGACGGACTCCTGGTCCGCCTCGGGGCCGACGGCAGCGCACAGCGCCTGGTCGTCGAACTCGTCCGGCTCGAAGTGCCCGTCGAGTCCGTGGGCCCGCACCGCCGACTGGAAGACGCCTTCCTCACCCTGATCGGAGGCTCCGCATGAGCACGCTCGTCGAACGCCCGGAGGCGGCCTCCGGATACCGCACGGGCCGCACGCTTCCCGTCCGGGTGGAACTGATCCGCCAGCTGAAGCGGCGCCGCACGCTGGTCATGGGTGGGATCCTCGCCGCCCTGCCGTTCGTCCTGCTCATCGCCTTCGCCGTCGGCGGCGAGCCGGACGGGGGCGGCAACCGGATCACGTTGATGGACACGGCGACGGCGTCCGGCGCCAACTTCGCCGCCGTCAACCTGTTCGTGTCCGCCGGCTTCCTGCTGGTGATACCGGTCGCCCTGTTCTGCGGGGACACGGTCGCCTCGGAGGCCAGCTGGTCCTCCCTGCGCTATCTCCTGGCCGCTCCGGTGCCGCGCGCCCGGCTGCTGTGGTCGAAGCTCGTCGTCGGGCTCGGCCTCAGCCTGGCCGCGATGATCCTGCTGCCGGTGACGGCACTGGCCGTCGGCACGGCCGCCTACGGTTGGGGCTCCCTGGAGATCCCCACCGGCGGCTCGCTCGCGCCGGGCACGGCCGCCCAGCGGCTCGTGGTGGTCGTGGTGTTCGTCTTCGTGTCCCAACTGGTCACCGCCGGGCTCGCGTTCTGGCTGTCGACCAAGACGGACGCCCCGCTCGGCGCGGTCGGCGGCGCGGTCGGCCTCACCATCGTCGGCAACGTCCTGGACGCCGTGACGGCCCTCGGCGACTGGCGTCACTTCCTGCCCGCGCACTGGCAGTTCGCCTGGGCCGACGCCATCCAGCCCCATCCCGAGTGGTCCGGCATTATCCAGGGCACGGCCGTTTCCATAACGTACGCCGTGGTGCTGTTCGCGCTGGCCTTCCGGGGTTTCGCCCGCAAGGACGTGGTGTCGTAGGTCAACGGAGGATCACCTACCGGTCTCGACGGCCGCCTTCCGTGGCCTCTTCGAGATCCATCCGCAACGGTCCATAGCGCACGTTCCGTCCCCCAGCGCCGTCACAGTCACAGACATCGGCGTCAACAGACCAAGGGGGCACGGAAGATGGAGCGATATCGCATACGACGGCTGCGAGCCACCCTGCTCGCGTTCACCGCGGCCGGCGGCCTGCTGCTCACCGGGTGCGGCGGGAGCGACACGGGCGACCACGGCAGCGCGGACGGCGCGACCGGCTTCCCCGCCCCCGACTACCGCCAGGGCACCGGCGAACAGGACACCGACGGCACCGACGACGAGTCCAGCGAGGTGGCCCCCTCGCCCGACTACGTCTCCACCTTCGCCCTCGATGTCGACACCGCCTCCTACGGCTACGCCCGCCGCACCCTCGCCGACGGCCGGCTACCCGACCCGTCGACGATCCGCCCCGAGGAGTTCGTCAACAGCTTCCGCCAGGACTACGAACGCCCCGACGGCAACGGCTTCACGGTGACCGTCGACGGCGCCCGAACCAACGACGAGGACTGGTCCCTGGTCCGCGTGGGCCTGGCCACCCGGAACGCGCGAGACCAGCACGGCGGCCGCCCGCCGGCCGCCCTCACCTTCGTCATCGACATCTCCGGCTCCATGAGCGAACCGGGCCGCCTCGACCTCGCCCAGAAATCCCTCGATGTGATGACGGACCGGCTGCGCGACGACGACTCGGTCGCACTGGTCACCTTCAGCGACAAGGCCGAGACCGTCCTGCCGATGACCCGCCTCGGCGGTCACCGAGGCACGATCCACGAGGCGATCGACAGCCTGGAACCGACCTTCTCCACCAACCTCGCGGCGGGCGTCGAGACTGGCTACGCCACCGCCGTCGAGGGCCTGCGCGAGGGTGCCACCAACCGGGTCGTCCTCATCTCCGACGCGCTCGCCAACGACGGTGACACCGACCCCGACTCCATCCTCGACCGCATCGACGGCGCCCGCCGCGAACACGGCATCACCCTGTTCGGCGTTGGCGTGGGCAGCGACTACGGCGACGCCCTGATGGAACGCCTCGCCGACAAGGGCGACGGCCACACGACGTACGTCTCCGACCCCGACGAAGCGCGCAAGGTCTTCTGCGAGCAGCTCCCGAAGAACATCGACCTCACGGCCCGCGACGCCAAGGCCCAGGTCGCCTTCGACCCGGAGACCGTCGCCGAGTTCCGCCTGGTCGGCTACGACAACCGCCGCGTCGCCGACGACGACTTCCGCGACGACCACGTCGACGGCGGTGAGGTCGGCCCCGGCCACACCGTCACCGCCCTCTACGCCGTCCGCACCAAGCCCGGCGCCGTCGGCCACCTCGCCACCGCCACCGTCCGCTGGCAGGACCCCGAGACCCGCACCCCGCACGAGGAGTCGGGCCAAGTGGAGGCAGCCTCCATCGACCAGCCCCTGTGGAGGGCGAACAGTGGCCTCCAAGTCACCGCCCTGGCCGCCTACTTCGCAGACGCCCTACGCTCCGGCGACGGCGATGCCTACAGCGACGCCGACACCCGCTGGAGCCCGCTCCCCGCGGCCCCGTCCCTGCCGGAACTCGCCGAGCGGGCCGACAAGCTGGCCTTCAGCACCGACACCAAGGCGATACGCCAACTCGCCGAAGCGATCCACAGGGCCAGCGACCTCACATAGCAGGCACGGTTTCCGACTGCGCGCCCGGGAACACGCCGGTCACGAGTCCCAGCCCGGCCGCACGAGTGGCCCGAGACCGACGGCCGGACGAGGTCACGGGCGACGCGGGCCGCGCGATCGGGCAGATGGCGAGCCCCGTCTCCGGCCTGAGGTGACGAAGTCCCGCACTGACGGCAGCCCGAGCAGCACGGGCGATCCCAGCGGCACGGCAGCCCGCCCGCCGTATGTCCGCAGCGCCACGACCTGGCGTACCGCATCGGCGTCGGGATCACCAGAACGAGTGCGGTGTCCTCCGCGAAGGCGCATGCCCGCCCTCGCTCCGAAGGCCACCACCGCCGACCCCGCCGACCTTCCCTTCACCAACGGTCATGATGCCGCCGACTCCGTGGTCCTCCGCCGCAGGGAGCACGGCGCCTGGAGCCCGGTGGCCGCGACCGCCTTCGCCCGCGATGTCACCGCCACATCCGGGGGGTTGATCGCGTCGCTCCTCGACGTCGCGATCTGGGCCGCGGGCACGCAAAAAGTGCCTTCCTGCTCGGACTGCGGAGACCTTGGAACAGGCCCCTCGTCGCCCCAGCTCAGAAGGCACTTTCGCTCATCCGTTCGTGATCCGGACCTCGCCGGAATCGGAACGGCCAGGCTAACGGAGCACCGTCAGGCGCTGCAGGCCGTGGTTGTGGCACCGTCGGTCTCCAGCTCGGCGCAGAGCCGCGCAACCTTGTTCACGGTGACGGTGAAGGACTGCGCGACACCGGCCTGAACGGTCTGGCGCTGGTTCACGACGGCGCCGCCGACCGCGATTTTCGCAGTGACGGTCCGCGTCTCGTCGCATGCGAGGGTGAAGGTGACCTTACTGGTCAGCTCGTCGTCGACCTTATTGATGTCGACGGTACACGGGAAGTCCTGCTGCTCGGCTGCCTGCGCGGGCACGGCGGCGACGAACGGGGCGGAAACCAGCAGCACGGTGGCCGCCGAACGGAGCATGCGGTGAGGCATGGATTCCTCTCAAGTGTCACTGGAAGCAGGCCGCCACAGGCGGTCGCCTTTGATTACGGCGCCCAAATATCCCTTAAGCGCCTTTTCCGGGAGGATGTGACCACATGCCGCATGAAGCATGCAACATGGTGTTGCTCCACTCAGGTGATCTCCCGTTTGCCTGCAGCCGCAGGGCCCCCGGTCCGGCGGCCACAGCGGCGCATGTCCGCACTTCTGTGCTCACTGTGGGTCGTTTGATTTTCAGGGATGGAGGCCGAGGATGCCGCCGTCCGCGGTGAACTCGCCGTCGACCAGGCCGGCTCACGGTTGAAACCGGCGCAGGAGCCCCGCCTGCTGAAGCGCTTCGGCACCCGGTTCCGGCGCCCAAGCGCGGGCCGACAGGCCCTGCTCGCCTCCGCAACGGCCCCCCTACGGGCACCACCACCGCCTACCGCTACGTCACCGAAGCCGCCGAGTTTCTGGCTGATCCCGTTGGGGCGGGCGGTCGTGGCAGGGAACGTCAGGCGTCAAGGCCCTGTCGTGCCTTGAGCCCTGGAGCCCGGTGCGTCCCGGGAGGCGGTCCCTACCCTCTGGAACAGAACGTTCCGGAACGGGTGCCGCCAAGCGGACCAGCCCGTGACCCCGATGAGCCTGCAGGACATCGCGACCGTTGTCGGCGGCAGACTCCACAATGTGCCGGACCCCGGTGCCCTGGTCACCGGGCCTGCCACCTTGAACCTGCGAGAGAGTAGCAACGGACTGTTCGTCCCCCGAGTCGTGGAACGCCCTGACGGCTCGCGGGCCGATTCCCATCCGTTTGCGGCGCTGGCCGTCAGGTCGGGCGCAGTGGCGGTACTCACCGAGCATCCGGCCGAGGAGCCCGCCGTCGTCGTGCCGGATGTGCAGGCAGCTCTCGGCGCTCTGGCCGCACACCTGCTCGGCAGGCTCTCCAAGACCATGGTGATCGGAGTGACGGGCTCGTCGGGCAAGACCACCACCACGGACCTGACAGCTCACTTGCTCGGACACGCGGGACCGACGGTGGCGACTCAAGGCAATTCCCGCATCGGCTCAGCCGTCCATGCGTTGAGCTGGCCGCGGCCCGAAACCCAGCGGCCAGAACCAGTCTCGCCAACACCTCGTTGACATTGCTGACGTGCGTGCGGCAGTTGACCTGACAGACGGGTGAAGCCCCTGGTGGATGGGTTTTCGACCAAGAGAACCGTCTCTACCAGAGGATTCGTGATACCCGTCCGGTATCGACGTGTCCAGCTCTGCCCTTCGCTTCCTCGCCGACCGCTGGCGTCGCCCGAGCGCCGGCCGACAGGCCCTGCTCGCCCTCGCCCACCTCCGCAACGGCCACCCCTAAGCCCAACTCGCGGCCGGTCTCGGCGTCGGCACCACCACCGCCTACCGCTACGTCACCGAAGCCGTCGAGCTCCTGGCCGCCCTCGTCCCCAGGTTTGCCGAGCTGTACGGGTCGCCTCGACGAAGGCGTACGTGATCCTGGACGGGACACTTCTGCCCATCGACCGGACGGGCCGCCTTCTGTGGGCTTCATCGGCCCTGCCCGGCGCGGTCCATGACGTCCGGGCCACACGTGAGCACGGCATCATCGACGCTCTGGCCAAGGCCGGCCTCGGCTGCTGGGCGGACAAGGGCCACCAGGGTGCAGGCGGCACAGTGCGTCTCCTCGCAGGCTCCGCTTGCTCGGCGACCAGGATCACGAGTGCTGGTCGACGGCGGCGGCTCGGCCTTTCAGGCCGCCCGCCTGGCCTCCTACGTCGGCTTTGCTCCGGCGACCAGGTCGAAAGGGGCTCCATCCGTGCGAACACGCCCCACGGACCGGCAACCGACAACGGAAATGGGCCTACTGCGAGCGGCGACGATTCCGCAGGAGGACTCGCACCCAGAGTTCCTGCGTCCCCGCACCCCGGAATCCGGCCGTGTGACGCAGCCAGGGTTGACGAAGGACATAGGTGTGCCCTGAAGCGCGCGTTGTGCCACCACCGAACGGCAGATCGCAAGTCCCCGTGGCCAAAAGCGTGCATGTGTCAGCAGGAAGGGAGAGCCGCTGCTGGAGCACTGACTGCCGGCCCGCAGCTTTCGGGCTGGCGTTCGAAATGACTGTCATTCAAATCCGTTTCTCAGCTTGTGTGTCATTACCTCATTTGGTGGCTGACCTGATGCGGCCTGGGTGTTCGGCAGTCCATGCACCCCGCGTACAGGGCCATGTGGATGAACTTCCGGGCCCAGGGCCCTTTCAAGTTGTGTGGCCTTCCGTGGCGAGGCAATATCGGTGGCGTTCTTCCAAATCGGAAGAAACAGAACGGAGATGTCAAATGCGCAAGAGCATGAAGCTGGGCGCTGCCTCGACCCTCGCTGCGGTGGCCCTCCTTGCGGGTTCCGCCTCGGCTGCCAGCGCCTGCGATAACAAGCACGGCGGTGACGGTGACTCGCCCATCACCATCACCAACGAGAACACCAACGCCAACGTGAACGAGAACACCGCCACGGCCGTGGCCTCCGTCGACACCGAGGGCCTCCTCGAGCTGCTCGGCGGCCTGCTGGCCCCGCCCGCCCCGTGAGCCTTGTTGTGATCGCTCGAGTCTAGTTCGGCGATCCGGGGCATCCTTTCTCGATCCCCCAGGGCGTCGTGGCCTGACCTGAAAGCGTCTTTCCCTGACGGGTGGATGAGGTGACATCCTCATCCGCCCAGGGGAGAGGCGCTTTCCGTTTGCCGAGGCGGTCATCAGCGAAAAATCGCCACGTCGTAGGCGATCGCACCACGTAGCGCACTTCGGAGGGGACATGAGTGACACGGTCATCCTGCCGCGTTGCCCGGAAACGGGGAAGGCGTCATTCCGGACCGAGGGTGAGGCTCGCGCCTGGCTCGTCAGGCAGCCACTGATCCAGAAGATTCCGGACCGGATCTATCGGTGCCCCGGCTGTCGGCACTGGCACTTCACCGGGTCCCATCATCTGACCAGTCAGAAAATCCAATGGCGACGAAACCACGGCAGGCGTGAAGCCGCTCCCCGGCGCAGCCGCAAGAAGAGAAAAAAGGACTGACGAGAGAGTCGTTCCGGTTCGTTTCCCGCTGCACGGAACCGAACCCACGGACCGCCCCGGGCCCGGCTCTCGGCAGGTAATACTTATGGATCCCGGGCGTACAACACGCACAAGTTTTCGCACAGAACCTGTCAGTCCGGCGAATGGTTAGGCGTGTGAGCACACCAGCCGACTGGCTGTGGCACGGGCCGACCTTCGACCAGTTCTCTCGGTTCCAGGGTCACCTTTGCCCACTTCTTCAAGCAGGAAGACGACGAGAATTGCGACAGAACCTGAGTAAGGGAATGGTCGTGGCCGCCGCCGCGACCGGCATCCTGTCTCTGTGCGGCATCCCGGCGTTCGCGGACGCATACTCCGAAGGCACTCTGGAAGGATCGCTCGGTGCCCTGTCGGGTGCGCCCGACGCCCAGCCCGACGACAGCGCCCCTCTAGAGCACGCGGATCACAGCTCCGTCAGAGGGCGCGCCGACGCCGACACCGACGCTTACGGCGACGACAGCGACGACAGCGACGACGACGGTAAGGGTAAGGGCGACGACAGCGCCCACGGCGACACCGACGGTTACGGCGACGACAGCGACGACGACGGTAAGGGCAAGGGCGTCGTCGGCAAGGGCGACGACAGCGGCTACGGCGACGACAGCGGTTACGGCGACGAGGCCGGCTACGGCGACGACAGCGGCTACGGCGACGAGGCCGGTTACGGCGACGACAGCGACGACTCGGACACGCCGGCCACGACTCCCCACGGCTCGCCGCCCAGCAGTACTCCACCGGCGAAGACGCCGCCCCGTTCGGAGACACCGGACACGACTCCCCCCGCCACGCCGCCCGCCTCACCTGGGGTGCAGCCGCCCTCCCTTCCGAACACCGGTGCCGGGGAGGGGACGTTCATGGCCGCGGGTGCCGCCATGCTGCTGATGTCGGGTGGCGCCATCCTGTACCGCCGAGGCCGGGCCGCGTCCCGTCGGTAGCGTCCCGGTCCTGGTGCCGGACAGACCGTGTCCGGCACCAGGAGCCACTCCCGTACGTCAGTGGTCTGCGCGTACCGCTTCCGCGCGTCCCCGGCCCACCGCTGCGGGGATCCTGCCGACGGGCGGCGTGGTGCGCAGTCGGCGGCACACTCCTCGTACGAGCGTCGTGGCCGTGAACGTGGCGCCGTGGACGAAGCGCATGGCCGGCCCGAACGCGGAGGCGGTCACCAGTCCGCCCATGAACAGCCCCGGGTGTGAGGACTCGAAGTCCCGCCCGACCGCGGGGGAGCCGTCGACAGCCGTCGCCAGGCTCCCGCGTAGTTCTTCGGAGAGCAGGCCGAGCCGGTTCAGGGTCGGCCGGAAGCCCGTGGCCGCGATCACATGTCCGGTCTCCAGGGAGTACCGCTCCCCGGTCCGGCTCACCGTCTCCAGTCGTACGCCGCCCGTCACCGCACGGGCCGAGGCGACCTCGCGGTCGAGCAGCACCTCCACCGCCTGCTCGACCCGGTCCCGTACCCACCAGGCGCCCGCCGGTCCCAGCGCGGTGGCCGTGATGCGGGCCCGGGTCGGCTCGGGGAGGTGGCGGAAGAGCCCCGGGCGCTCGGCGTAGAACCAGTTGCGCCAGCCGCAGCCGAGCCCGCTGTGCGGGGCGCGGGCCGACTGCCACCAGGGGCGCTGCCACGGCGGTGGCACATCGTTCCAGGACAGCCCGTCGGCTCGGGCCAGTACCCGTACGCGCGTTCCCTGTTCGGCGAGAAGCGCAGCGGTCTCCAGGGCCGCCTGGCCGCCGCCGATCACCGTGACGTCCCTGCCGCGGAAGCGTTCCAGGTCACTGTGGTGACTGCTGTGCGAGATGAGCGCGGGGTGCAGGCCACGCAGTGGGGACGGCACCTCCACGAAGGGCATGACCCCTACAGCCAGCGCCACCGTCCGGGCGCGCAGTACTTCTCCGTCCTCCGTGACCGCCTCGAATCCGGCCGGGCGGGCCGTCAACCGGCTCACCATCCGCTCGTCCACGCGGGGTACGGCGTGGTGCGCGAACCACAGGCCGTACGCGGCGAACGTCGCCACCGGGATCGGGTCGGCGTGACGCGCCGTCAGGCCCTGGGTCGCGCAGTAAGTGTCCAGCCGCCAACGACCGCCGGGATCAGCGAGGTTGGAGGCCCAGGGCTCCGACTTGAGGAACATGCCGCGGGGCATGTGGTCCCGCCAGGAGGCCATGGGCCGCCCGAGGACGCGCAGGTTCAGCCCGGCGGCCGCGGCATGGGACGCGATGGACAGGCCGTACGGGCCGGCGCCCACCACCAGCAGGTCGTACATCAGCAACTACTCGCCTTCTCTTCGTCGGTCGGGATCGGCGTGGCCGCCTGGCGGACCACGCGGGTCGGTGCGGGTGCCGTCGCGGCCGCGCGCAGCCGCTCCCGCAGTCGGCGGGACACATGGCGGCACCACAGGGCCCACATCGCCCGGCCGGGAGCCGGGTCGTCCGGGGCGTGCCAGGCCAGTTCGCGTCCGCGGGGCACCGGCCGCAGCGCGGCGAGCGGTGCGTAGTTCTCCACCACGAACGTCCGTCCCTCCTGTGGCTCGCCCACAGGCAGTTGACGGTTTGTCAGGTCGAGGTGCAGGGCGCGTACGACGTCCAGGCCGGTGGTGTCGGTGAAGAGCCGGAACTGGGCGCCGGGGCGGGGGTTGAAGTCGAGCAGGTGGTAGCGGCCCGTTGTGCCGCAGCGGCGGAAGTCGAGGTCGAAGATTCCGCGGTAGCCCAACTCGCCGGTGAGCCGCTCGGCGAGCGCCCGCACCTGCGGGTTGTCGGTCCAGCGGCCGACCACGGTCAGGCCCGCTCCGCGCGGCCACGCCCGCTGCTTGCGGCCGGGTCCGCCCGCGCGCACAGCACAGGAGTGGTCGGCGTATCCGTGGAAGAACCAGTCGCGGTCCGGGCCCGGCGGCAGATACGCCTGCAGCAGCAGCGGGCTGCCGGCCTCCTCGGTACGCAGATACAGTTCCCGCGCCTGCTGCGCCGACCTCACCAGCACCGTGCTGTGCAGCCCGCTGCCCGCCGGTACCTGCCAGGGCCGGCTCCACTTCGCCACCATCGGCAGACCCAGCCGCCGGGCGGCGTCGGCGGCCTGCGCCGGGCTGTCCGGGATCACCGTGACCGGGTGCGGGATGCCCGCAGAAGTGCATACGAGGGCCAGTCCGGACTTGTCGGCGACGCGTTCGGGCAGTGCGCCGGGTGTGGCGGGCAGCAGATACGAGGGGGCGAGTTCCTCGCGCATGCGGCTTACGGCGACCGCACTCGCGTCGTCCATCGGAATCAGGACGGCGGGACGGGCGACCCGGGCGGCCACTCGGCGCAGCACGACGGCGATCTCGCGGGGTGATGCCCCGGGCGGCGGCGGAGGATGCATTTCGCGTACGAAGCGCGATCTGGTGACGGGACTTCCGGTGGAATCGGCGACCACGTGCACCTCCACTCCCGCTCTGCCGAGCGAGCGCACGGCCCCCAGCGTTCCGTGGTGAAAGGGATTCCGGTCGATCCGCAGCAGAACGGCGGGGACGCGGGTGTCGAGCAGCGGCACGGACTTCATTCCTTCGGGTCGGCTCACCCGTATCGGGGAGCGAGGCGCTCGAAAGTCGTAAGCGCGATGGCGACATTTCATTTCATGTGACTGACTTCATGTGACTGAGTGTCAGTAGTGCGACCGGGCAAAGAGCAACGCCAGGGAACAGAGTGAGCGGGAGAGGGGCAGGCATGGTTCTACAGAATTGCCGGGCCAGGACCGGACGGTTGACGGTCGTCGCCGCGGCAGTCGCCCTCTCGGCGGCGTTGGCGTCCGGCGCCGGTTCCGCGGCGGGGACGCCACTCGTCGGCGGTCCTCCCGCTCCGACGCCGACCGCCCCGGAGCAGGCAGCGCCCGCGGTGACCACATCGGACGCCCCGCCGACCCCTTCCGACACCGGGCCGGGGACCTCTTCTGCCACCGGGCCGACGACCCCGGCGCCCGGCACGGAGGGCCCCGCCTTCGGTGTCTTCCTCGACTCCGGGGCTCCGGGCGTGGCGGGCATGACGAGCCTCAGCAGCTGGCTGGGCGGCGCCGAGCTGCGCGTCGGCCACAGCTACCTGCCCGGCGACCGCTGGAGCAACATCGAGGGCACTCCGGGCTTCCTCGACGAGTGGGCGCGCTGGCGCAAGGCCAAGGGCGACCGGATGTTCGTCCTCAACGTGCCCATGCTGGAGCGTAACGAGGAGGGTGTCCCGGACGCCGAGGTCCGGTGGCTGTTGCGGCAGGGCGCCGCCGGAGAGTTCGATCACCACTTCCGCGCCCTCGCCGAGCGGCTGGTGGCGTTGAACGTGCCGGACACGATCCTGGTGCTGGGCTGGGAGATGAACGGCACGACGTACACCCATCGCTGTGGCCCCGACCCAAAGGCCTGGAAGAAGTACTGGAACAGGATCGTGACCGCCATGCGGTCGGTGCCGGGCCAGAGATTCCGGTTCGACTTCACACCGAGCCGCGGCCGGGACGCCATTCCCTGGACGCAGTGCTTTCCGGGTGACGACACCGTCGACATCATCGGCATGGACGCGTACGACCAGCCGCGAGGAGTTTCCTTCGACGAACAGGTGAATGAGCCCTACGGACTTCAAGCGCACGTGGATTTCGCGAAATCCCACAACAAGCCTATTTCCTATCCAGAATGGGGGCTGTTCCGCAATGGTGACAACGACGAGTACATGCGGCGGATGCTCGCTTGGATCGACGCGCACAAGCCGCTGTACAACACGCTGACCGACTACTGTCCGCACGGCGTCTGGCAGTGCCCGGCCAACCCCGGTTCGTCCCGGGTCTACCGGTCCGTGCTCTCCGGTCGCACCGGCTGGCCGGCGGCGCTGCCCGCACCCACCACACTTCCGGTCCCGTTGAGCTCGACCGTCTGCTCGCCACTGCTTCCTGGCGACTGGATCGAGTCCCGGTTCGACAGGAAGGTGTGCGGGCGTTTCGACGGGTGGTCGCGGACCCGGTAGCGGTCGGCGGCGACGACGGGCCCCGGGACGGGTCCGCCGTCATCGGTCCGCTCCCGGAAGCTGCTCAGTAGCTCCTTGCCCCGACGACGCGCGGCCACGTGGCCGACCACCGCCGACATCAGCGGAGCGGTGCGTCGACGGGCCAGCAGCAGCCGCTGGTTGGCCACGGGTTCGGGGCGCCAGTGGTGCTTGTAGGGCTCGTTGCCGCGCAGCAGGCTCAGAGTGTCCTGCCCGCCGCTGCCCGCGTGCTGGGCGCACGCGTCGAGGAGCATCGCCGCCACGTCGGCCTTGCGTTCCCGCAGGCGCGGATGGGCGCCGTACAGGTAACCGCCCGTGAGCCGGCGCGACTGCAGCGTGAGGTCCACGGCCACCACGTCACCGTCGAGCCGGAACTCGGTGACCACGGCGTCGCCGGAGCGCACCATCGGTCCCACGGACCGCACCAGGTGCTCGCAGAAGCGTGCCTGCAGGTGCTCCGACGTCACCTTCCGGCCCTGCCACTGAAGCCGGTGCAGTTCGATCAGCCGCTGAAGCGCCGAGTCGACCCTCTCCGGCGCCACGACGTGCCGCTCCACGCCGAGCGACCTCAGCCTGCGCAGCTTGGCGCGGGCCCGCTGGGCCGTGCCGGACGGCAGCCGGGACACCAACCCGTCCATGGGCACGGCGGGCAGCTCCAGGCACAGCGAGTCCCGCATCCGGTGACGGGGCCCGCTCCAGCGGTCGTAGACGTGCTCGGCCGCGCCGCCCGGCCGCACCTCGCGGAAGTCGATCAGCGCGGTGCAGGCGGCGTCCGACAGCGCCTCGGCCAGCACGGCGGCCGCCCCGTCCGCCCGCTCGTCGTCGATCAGGACGTCCCCGTAGTCAGAGATCGGCCCGCCGAGCGGTACGAGCGTGGGTACCGGGGCGCGCCGGAGCATCAGCGGCGCGGCGGCCACGAGTTCGCCGCCCTCGCGCACGAGCACCAGCCGCAGCCGGCCGGGTCTGCCGTACGACAGCCACCAGGAGTGCAGCCAGGCGTGGTTCTGGAACGGGGTCGCCGCGCCGCACCGCCGGTACAGCCGCTCCCAGTCCGGGGCCACCTCGGCGAAGGCGCGTGCGTGGGTCACGAGTTCCGTCGTGTACGACACCGTCACAGCTGTCCGTGCACGTCGGCGGCGGGCGCCGGGCCGGGCACCGAGGCGGGGGGAACGGACTGCTCGTCCCCGGTCCGCCTCGGCCGTACGAGCAGCACCAGTCCGCCGAGCAGGCCCCCCGCGCTCGCGCCGACCAGACCGGTCACCGTCGGTGACGCGGACGTCGGCTCTGTCGGCCGCACCGCCCGTGAGAACTGCACGAGTTCGACGTGGGTGCTGGCTTTGGTCTCGTTCGCGTGCCGGGTCAGCGCGCGGGTGACCGCGTTGGCCATGTCGGCGGCGAGCCGGGGGCGCGGGGAGGTGGCCGAGACGGCGACCATCGGCGCGTCCGGCGAGGCGACCGTCCGCACGCTTCGACGCAGAGTCGGGACCGGCACGTCCGCCCAGGCCTGTGCGTCTCCGAGCACCGCGAGGTCGGTGGCGGCACGGCCGTACGCCTGTGCGAAGCCGAGCGCGGAAGCCGGGTCGGACTTCTCGGTCGGTACGGCGACCACGTAGCTGGTCGCCGTGTACGTCGGGGCTTTGAGCGTGCCATAGGTGCCGCCGAGCAGGCCGCCGGCGAGCGCGCCGGCCGCGAGCAGCGACCACGGCCGCAGGAGGCCGGTCCGGGTCAGGCGGCCGGGCTGCCGGTGGTGTCGGGCGTGGTTGTCGGTCATCACGTACTGGCTCCCTGGGGTGAGCGGGGCAATGAGCAGGACAGCGCCGTCGCGTACACGTCCATGAGCCGGGCGGCGCTGTGAGTGATGTGGTAGCGGTGGGCCGCCTCCGGGGCCGTGCGCGGCCGCGGACCGGCCGCGCGCACCCCGGCCACGGCACGGGCGTACGCCTCCGGGCCGCCGCGCACCCGCCGGGCACCGGCGGTGGCCTGCGGGGGCAGGTCCTCGATCGCCGGGCTGGAGGCGTAGAGCACGGGCAGGCCGGACGCCAGGGCCTCCACGACCGCCAGCCCGAAGGACTCCTCCGGGCACGGTGAGGCGAGCAGGTCCATGGCGGAGGTGAGGGAGGGCAGGTCCGGGCCGGGGGAGCCGTCGGGGACGTAGGGGCGTTCGCCGGCGAACAGGACACGGTCGGCCACGCCTGCCTCGTGGGCCGTGCGGCGCAGGGTGCTCTCCTGCGGGCCGCCGCCGACCAGCAACAGCCAGTGGTCGTCCGGAAGCCGGGTCATCGCCCGGATGAGGACGTCGAAGCGCTTGCCCGCGCAGAGCCGGCCGATCCCGCCGACGACGAAGGCGTCCTCCGGCAGGCCGAGGCGTCGGCGGGTGCGGTGGCGCCGGGCCGGGTCGAAGCGGAAACGGGTGACGTCGATGCCGTTGGGGATGACCTCGATGCGCGGGGCGGGTACGCCCCAGCGCTTGAGGCGGTCGGCGACCGCGGGGGAGACGGCGACCGTGGCGGAGCCGAGTCGCTCGCTGGCGAGGTAGAGCGCGCGGACGCCCGCCGTCAGCTTCCGGCCCTCCATCTGGGAGTCGCCGAGGGAGTGTTCGGTGGCGACCACCGCCCGGACGCCGGCCAGGCGGGCGGCGAACCGGCCGTAGACACAGGCGCGATACAGGTGGGTGTGCACCAGGTCGTAGCCGCCGGCGCGGATCAGACGGACCAGGCGGGGCAGCGCGGTCAGATCGCGGTTGCCGTTCATGCCGAGGTGGTGCACGCGGACGCCGTCGGCGATCAGCCCGTCGGCGACGGTTCCCGGGTTCGTGAGGGCCACCACCTCGCAGTCGACGCTGAGGTGCCGCAGCAGCAGACGGAGCTGCTGTTCGGCACCTCCGGCGCCGAGACCGGTGATGATGTGCAGGGCCTTCATGGTCACAGGCCCTCCACGGGGGACCGGCGCAGCCTGTGCAGCTTGTGCTTGAGGTACAGCCGCCAGGCCGTGTCGTTCTGGCCGATGTGCAGACGGGGGAGGGCGTGCGGGCCGGTCAGGGGGCCGGGGTCGATGGCGCAGGCGTAGGCGTAGCCGGCTTCGCGTACGGCGGCGACAGCGCGTTCGTCGACCGTGCCGTACGGGTAGCAGAAGCCGTCGACCGGCGCGCCGATCAGCTCCGACAGCAGCGCCCTGCTGTCGGCGACCTCGGCCTTCACAGTGACGTCGTCGGCCCGGGTGAGATCGACGTGCGTCAGCCCGTGGGAGCCGATCTCCACGCCCTCACAGGCCGCGCGCCGGACGCCGTCCGCGGTCAGCAGTGCTTTGCGCGGACCCAGCGGGTCCCAGGAGTTGACGCCG
Organism: Streptomyces canus; assembly: GCF_030816965.1. Classification (NCBI taxonomy): domain Bacteria; kingdom Bacillati; phylum Actinomycetota; class Actinomycetes; order Kitasatosporales; family Streptomycetaceae; genus Streptomyces; species Streptomyces canus. Next base: position 3,689,707 of record NZ_JAUSYQ010000002.1, on the reverse strand, counting down.
CCGAGCCGTCCGGTCAGGACGAAGAGGGTGGCACCGAAGTGCCGACGGCGCAGCGCCGGAAGAGCATGCTCGAGGAAATCGGCGTATCCGTCGTCGAAGGTGAGACCGACCAGGCCCCGCCCCTCGCCCCGGGCCCGGGCGGCGAACAGTTCGCGCACGGACACGCCTCGAAGGCCGCGCCGGTGCAGCCAGGCCAGCTGCCGCTCCAGCCGCTCGGGTGTGACCGTGATGCGGTACGGGTCGTCGGAGCAGTCGTCCACGGAGTGGTACATCGCCACCCACGGGACCGGACCCGGCCGCGCCGTGGGGCGTCTGCCGGTACCGACGGATTCAACTGGAGCGACCATGCCTCAGCCTTCGTGTGACGGTACGTACGGAACGAAACGCGAACGTGCAGCCCTGGGCACCCAGGGCCCGTCCGAGCACGAGGAAGACGGCGGCCACGGTCACCGCGCCCACCGCGAGGCCGGCCACCTGGGACTGCGGCCCGCTCGCGGCGAACGCCCCCGCCGCCGTCGCGACCCCCGCCGCCAGCACCGGCCTGCTCAGCTCGGACAACACCTGCCGGGTACGGATCGGGACCCCGCGCGGGCTGCCGTACCGCACGGCTCGCCCATGCGGTGCCATGGGCGGTGCCGGGACGGCGACCGTGCCCGGCCCTTCGGGCCTTCGCGCTCCCCGGAGGCCTCTGCCGCCTGCCCGTCCCTTCGGCCCGCGCGGAGGGCCGAGGAGCAGCAATGCGGCCGTGACGGTGATACCGACGGCGTTGGCGGCGGCGATTCCCGACACCCCCCAGGACGTCACCGTCGCCTCCCCGATCCAGCAGGTCGCGCCCACGCCGACGGCCATCGCGCCGGTCGGATACCAGGTGGGCCGCCCCGCCGAGAAGTACGAGCGGATCAGGACCCCGACCAGGGTCTGGCCGAGCAGCCCGAGGGCGTAGACGCGCATGACGCCCGCCGTCACCACCGTGTCCTGTGCGGTGAAAGCGCCCCGCTGGAAGAGGATCGCGATGATCTGCGGGGCGCAGGCGACCACCGTGGCCGCGCCGACGAGCACCAGGCAGGAAGCCAGCACCAGGTCCCGCTCGACGCGGGCGCGGGCCCGTTCGGTGTCGCCGTCGGCGAGCGCCTGCGCCACCACCGGGAAGGTGACGGTGCACAGCATCAGCGAGAGCGTCATCGGGATCTGGGCCACCTTCTGCGCGTAGTTGAGGTGCGAGATGGCCCCGGAGGGAAGGGGGGAGGCGAGGAAGCGTTCGATCAGGACCTGGGACTGGCGGCACAGGGCGAAGAGGAGCACCGTACTGATCAGGGCGAGGTTCTTCGGCGGTGCCTCGATCCCGGCACCGCCGGCCGCGGACGGGTGACTCCTCAGATGCCGCCACAGGGAAGGCAGTTGGGCCGCCACCATCAGGCAGCCGCCCACCGCCACTCCGGCCGCGGCCGATCGCACGCCCCAGCGCCCGCCGAGCAGGAACATCGTGGCGATGATGCCGACGTTGTAGGCCACGTAGATCGTGGCGGGCGCCAGGTAGCGGCGGTGCGCCCGCAGGGCCGCGCTGCAGTACCCGGCGAGCCCGAAGCTCAGTACACAGGTAGCCGTCAGCCGGGTGCAGTCCGTGGCGAGGCGGGGATCCGGCAGGCCGGGAGCCAGAGCCTCGACCAGGTATGGGGCCGCGCCGATGACGAGCGCGGACACGGTGACGAAGCCGAGGGACAGACGGGGCAGGGTGCTGGCGACCAGGGAGCGGACCGGGTCGCCGGAGGCACCCTGCGCACGCCGGACCAGGGCGAAGCTGAACGCCGGGATCAGCGCGATGGCCAGCCCGTCCTCGATGAGCAGCGTGGCGGCGAACTCCGGTACGGTCCACGCCACCAGAAAGGCGTCGGTCTCGCTGCCCGCCCCGAAGAGCCGGGCCAGCGTCTGGTCCCGCACCAGGCCGAGCAGCGCCCCGGCGACCGACAGCGACGCCGTGATCAGGGTGGCCTTGGCGAGGAACTTCCGGGTGACCGCGGTCATCTCGGTGCTGTCCACGGCCTGGGCTGCGGCTCGCGCCGCGGGTACGTCCGTCCCGTCGGTCCCGCGACCGGGAGCCCGCGCGGTCGGCGGCGGCGTCACGGTCATCGCGCCACGGCCTTTTCCGTGCTCCTGCCCACCGGAACCGTCGTCACGGCCTCCGCCTCGCCGCTCCCGGCCAGCGCCCACCACGCCACCAGCCCGAAGCACACGGCGGACAGCACGGTGGAGGGTCCGCCGATGTCGGCGTACATGAAGTCGGTCAGCTGCCAGACCAGCAGCCCGCAGGCGACGAGCCCGCAGTCAAGGCCGTGCTCCTGGGGCCTGCGGGCCCGCACCACGGCCCGCACCCCGCACACCAGCAGGGCCAGCCAGCTCCCGGCGAGTCCCAGCAACCCGATCAGGCCCTGCTCGCTGAGCACCAGCAAGTACATGTTGTGCGGCGACAGCAGCGGCTGCCTGCGGTACGCGGCCCCCGCGCCCTCCGTGTCGCTGCCCGACGACAGCGCCGGCGAGGCGTATCCGTCCCGGTACTCGGGGAAGCCCTTCAACCCGACGCCGGTCAGCGGGTGTTCCAGCCACATGTCGGTCGCGGCCGCCCACATCGTGTAACGGTCGACGACGGACTGGTCGGGGGCGTCGGTGACCTGCGTGATGCTGTCGATCCGCTCCTGCAGCATCGCCGAGCCGACACCGAGGCCTCCCACCAGGACCACGCCCGCGGCCACCACGGCCAAGGCCGCCTTGAGTGCCCGCCGCACCCCGGCGAGCACCAGCTGCACCGTGCAGGTCACGGCCGTCGCGATCCACGCGCCCCGGCTGAAGGACAGCGCGAGCGGCAGCAGCAGCGCCAGCGCGCACAGGACGGCGACTCCCCGCTGCCGTACGGACGTCCGCCCCAGCGCGAGACCCAGCGCGCACACCAGGCCGAGGGCGACCACTGTTGCCATGCCCATCACGTCCTGCGGCCCGAACGTGCCGACCGCCCGGATCGGCTCGCCCTGATACGAGGCGCCGGTCCGGGTGACGTACTGATGCACCCCGAAGGCCCCCTGCACGACCGCGAGCCCCACGAACGCCCAGGTCAGCAGCCGGAAATCGGCCCGGTCGCGGATGAGCAGCAGGACCGCCGCCGGCACCAGCACGAAGATCTGCAGATACCGGCCCATTCCGGCGATCCCGGCCCCGGGCGCGTACGCCCCCGTGGCGGCGAGGGCCAGCCCGATGACCGGCAGACCCAGCACCACGGCGGCTGTGCACGACAAGGCCCGCCGCCGGTCCCGTACCAGGCGGATCGCGCAGTACAGCACCACGAGTCCGGACACCGCGTCGGCGGGACCCGGGCCGGCGTCACCGCTCGGAGGCAGCGGCAGCGCCAGCAGGACGAGCACGGCCACCACGGGCAGGACCGGCGTCAGGAGGATGCCCCGGCGCGCGAGCGGTGTCAGTGCGAGGCTCACCGCTCTCAGCTCCCCGTCGGACGAAGGAGCGTGGCCGCGGTGCGCAGCAGGATGCACACGTCCTGCCACAGCGACCAGTTGTCGATGTAGACGTTGTCGAAGCGGCAGCGGTCCTCGATGGACGTGTCGCCGCGCAGCCCGTGGATCTGGGCGAGGCCGGTGATGCCGGTCCGCAGACGGTGACGGTCCGCGTAGCCGGGATGGGTGCGGCTGAACTGCGCGACGAAGTACGGGCGTTCGGGCCGCGGTCCGACCAGGCTCATGTCGCCCCGGAGCACGTTCCACAGCTGGAGCAGCTCGTCGAACGAGGTGCGCCGCAGCATGCGGCAGAACCCGCGCATCTCGTGTTCGTTCGCCACGCTCCACCGGGTCGCCGACTCATGCGCGTCGACCGGGCGGTGAGTGCGGAACTTCAGCAGGGTGAAGGGTTTTCCACCCCTGCCGATGCGCTCCTGCCGGAACACCACGCCCGGCCCGTCGCTGATCCGCAGCGCCACCGCGCAGACCAGCAGCAGGGGACTGACCAGCAGCAGCAGCGTTCCCGACACCAGGACGTCGAGCGTCCGCTTGCCCGCGCTGCCGCGGAGCGCCGCGGACATCTCCAGGCGTCGGCAGGCGAACCCGGCCAGCCGCTCCTGCGTCGCATACGACGGAGAGTCCGCGTCGACCTCCCACACCGCGCAGCCCCACTCGGCCAGCGCGCGCAGCAGCGGTCCCTGCTGGGCCCGCACCGAGGGGTGGACGGCCAGTACCGCGCGCACGCCGTTCTGCACGACCGCCCGCTCGACCTCCTCACCGGTCGTCAGCACCGGCAGGCCCTCGGCGCCGTCCTGCCGTTCGGCCACGACCCCCACCGGCCGCACCCCGCACCACGGATGCCGCAGCACGGCGGCGGCCACGCGCTGCGCGGTCGGCGCCGGACCGATGACGAGCGCGGTGTGCGGGTGGCGCAGCAGCGCCGCGCGCCGTCTCGCGTGCATGGTGCCGCGCAGCGCGCAGCTCACCGCCGCGTGCACGGCGAAGCCCACCAGCAGGGCTTCTGCGGACAGCGCGTGGTCCGGCCGGTACGCCGCCACGAGCGCCGCGAGCGTCAGCCAGGCCACCGCGATCCGGCCACAGACGGCGGGCAGTTCGTCCAGAACCCCGGGCACCGACGGGCGCATGCGGTGCGGACGCAGCAACAGTGACACGGCCACCAGCAGGGCCGACGGGAGCGGACGGAACTGAGTCCCGGTCAGTGTCATGGCACCCAGCAGGGCGGCCGTGCCGTCCGCGACGAGCAGGGGCATCGGCGAGGCCGGCCGCACGGGCGGCCTGCGGGCGGAGAACCTCAAACCCGGGGCGGGGCCGCGGGGCGGCATGACCGAGACGGGCGAGAATCCGTGGTCCCGGGTCTGTGTGCCAGGGGAGGAGAGGGCGCTTTCCGCGGTCACGAGTGGATCGACTCCCTATGCTCTGGGGGCGCGACGCGTGGTGCGGGCCGCAGGCTGATCAGGTCGCGATAGACGTCCGCGACCGCCTCGGCGGTGTGCCGCACGTCGTGCGAGGACAGGACGTACCGGCGCCCCTGGTGGCCGAGCGACTCGCGCAGCGGCGGGTCGAGCAGCAGTCCGGTGACGGCCCCCGCCAGCACTTCCGGGTTCTCGGGCGGGACCACGCAGCGGGCGGCGAGCGCAGCAGGCAGACTCTCGCGGGCACCGTCGACGTCGGTGACCACCACCGGCCGCCCGCAGGCCATCGCCTCCAGCGGGGCCAGCGCCATGCCCTCCCAACGGGACGGCAGAACGACGAGATCGGCGGCCTGGTACCAGGGGGCGGCGTCGGCGACGGCCCCCGCGAACAGCACGGACCCCGGCGCGTGCGCCCGCAGCCGGTCGCGGTCCGGCCCGTCACCGACCAGGACGAGACGCGCGCCGGGCACCGTGCGGGCGACGGCACTCCACGCCGCCAGCAGAACGTCCTGCCCCTTCTGCCGGCACAGCCGCCCTACGCAGACGACCAGTGGCGCGTCGGGGTCGACCTCGCGCAACGGCCTCAGTCCGGCCCGTACGGCGCCGGCCAGGGCGGGGTGGAAGCGCTGCGGGTCGACGCCGTTGGGGATGACACTCCACCGCCCACTGATCCCGGCGCGCACGCCGGTCGTGCGCTCCGCCTCGCTCACGCACACCATGCGGGAGGCCCAACGCGCGCCCCACCGCTCCCACGCCAGCGCGAGCGCCGAGGTGGCCCCGCCGACGGCCTCGAACGACCAGGCATGGGGCTGGAACACGGTGGGGATGCGTCCCCGCACGGCGAGCCGCCCGGCGAGCCCGGCCTTCGCGCTGTGCGCGTGCACCAGATGAGGACGCACTTCGTCGATCACCCGTACGAGATGCCGTACCTCCCGCACGAGCGAAGGACCCGGTGACCGCGTCGCGTTCCAGTGCCGTACGTCCGCCCCCAGCGGCCGGAGCCGGGTGGTGAGCTCGCCGTCGGGGCAGACCACCGTGACGGCCCAATCGGCCGCGAGTTGCGCCCGCACCAGGTCCGTCACGACGCGGGCGGCCCCGCCGTCCACGGGCTGTGTGAGGTGAAGGACGCGCGGTCGAGGGTCGGATGGTGACGGATGCATGTGCGATGCCCTCAGCTCACCCTGGTACTCGGGACGGGAGGGAGCAGGCCTCACTGCTGTGCGTCGACGGCGACGAAGAGCACGCCGGCCCAAACCGCGTCCCGCTGTGAAACGAACCGGAAGGTCAACTGGTCACCGCTGTGCCGCAGGCCTGTCCTGAGGTCGAACACATCGGAGTCGTAGCCGAGGGTGCCGGCGTACGCGGGCACGCGCTGCGACTGGGCCTTCCCGGGCTCCCTGATGGTGGAGTTCAGGACGTCGTCGCGGGGGTTACCAGGGCTGGTGAGGGCGGTGCGGTGGGTCGCATGGCCGTGTGCGCGGCTGGTCGTGAGGGTGAGGGTGTCACCGGTTGCGCCGCGGTCGCCGTCGTACGTCACCAGCCCCGCACGGCCGCCCGCGCCCGCGGGGAAACGCAGCCCGCGCAGCCCGATCTCCTGCCCCGCGCCGGACTTCAGCGCGTCAAAGCCGTCCCACACGGCGAGGTGCCGCAGCGGCTGCGCCGGGTTCTCGTACGCCACCACCAGCGTCCAGCCACCCCACGCGCCGGCCGCCGACCTGCCCTTCGCCACGTTGACCTGGGCCACGGTGTACAGACCCGGCCCGCTCTCCCGAACCAGCCTCGTGACGTTCGCCGAGGCCTGGAAGGCGTCCGCGCCGTGCGCCACGCGGTGGCCGACGACCGTGTCCGCGAGGAGCTCCCGGTACTTCCCGCCCGGTTCGGCGATCAGCACCCGCCCGTTGTCCTTGGGCGGCTTCTGCTCGCCGACCCGCAGGTTGCCGCCCCAGTACAGCCGGGCGTAGCTGACCCGTGAGCCCTTGGGCAGACGCACCTGGGCGCGGGAGGAGTTGTAGGTGTTCGGGTCCTTGTCGACGTCGACGTAGGTCATGTCGAAGTCGCCGTTCCGTCCGGTCCGGCCCGCCCGCGCGGTCGGGCAGGAACGTGGCGCCGACAGCAGGGATCCGCGGACCGCCTTCGGGACACCGCAGGTGATGGAGACGTTGGCCGCGCGGGCGATGCCGCCGTGCTGGAGCGCGTGGTACCGCTGGGCGAATGCGAGACGGCCCGCCTCCGGCTGTGGCGGCGCGGCAGGCGCGACCGCCAGGGCAGCGGCGGGAGCCCAGATGCCGGCGACGGCGAGGGCGCCCACTGTCGCACGGCGCACCAGGGGGGCTAGGGAATTGCGCATGACCGGTGTTGCCCTTCGGGAGGTTGCGGTGTCAAAGGGGGCGGCACAAAGGCGAGGTGCGCGCGGAAGGGGCGCGTCGAGAGGTGCGCGTCACTCTAGCCGCAACCGGTGCTAATCAGTTCAAACCTGGCAAGCATGTTGAATGGGGGAAGTCGGATTTTTCTTAAATTGTCAGGCAGGCGGCGCGCGGCAGGGCGGGAAAGTCCCGCATGTGGGCCTGACGCTGCGTATCCCGCCGAGCTGTGAACCCCTCGTTCGTGTGGTCATGTCGACGCAGGTAGTCCGTTCGGGTGAGAGAACGTCCGAGTGTGTTCCGGCACGTCTGTAGGGTGCCGCGGTGACCTCAATCACCAGGGAAACGCACCCTTTACGAGCCCACGACCCGGGCACGCCCGCCGTCCCGGCATCGGGCGGTGAAGCTCTCGACGGTGACATGGCCTCCTTGCTCGCCCCCTCCCGCAAGGACGGCTGCGAAGGCTCGAAGCCCACGTCGGGCGCCGACGAGAAGCGGTTGAGCGACAAGGTCCCGCCGGTCGGTGACGCCTTCGGCGATGGCGCGCAACAACCCTGCGCACCATGGCCGACGGGCAGCCGTCGAGGGCCGGTCCGGGGGAAGCCGTGACCGGATCGGTGAACAACGCGGACCACTCCGCGAGTTCCGCGGCCGACGCCACGAGGTCCGCCGTCGGCTCCCCGGCACTCGCGGTCGACGCCTCGCCACCGGCTGCAGCCCCATACCCGTCGCCCGTCGTCAGGTTCACGCAGTCAACCAGGCGGAGGCTGGTGCTGCGGGGGCTGGTCGCGTCGGCGGCCGGGGTGGCGCTCGCGCCGGTCCTGGCCGCGTTGGGCTCATCGGAGGAGGCGCGGTTCGGCGAGACGTACCGCGGACGGCGCATCGTCGGCGTCAGACACGACGCCGGGCAGCAGGGAGACGACGTCTCCGGTGCGTGGCACGTCACCGTGGACGGTCGGCCACTGCACCTGATGCGTCGCGTGGACGGCAGTTGGATGACCATGATCGACCACTACCAGTCGTATCCGACACCGCTGGCCGCGGCGCGCGCGGCTGTGGACGAACTCGGCCCCACCGCACGGTTGGCCGTGGCGGACGGAAGCGGCAGCCGCATGCACGACAGCGGGACGCCGAGCGGCGGCCAGGGAGCCCAGGGGGGTCATCGCCATGTACACGCGTAAGGACGTCAGCACGCTCACCCCTACCGAGCGGCGCCGGTTCGTCAACGCGCTCCTCGAGGTCAAACGCCGTGGCGAGTACGACGAGTTCGTGCGCATGCACATCCAGTACTACGTTCCCGACGGCGAGAGCGGCCTGCGCGTGGCCCACATGGCACCCACTTTCCTGCCGTGGCACCGCAGGTTGCTGCTGGAGTTGGAGGGGGCGCTGCGCCGCGTGGACGAGTCGGTGACCCTGCCGTACTGGGACTGGACGCGTAACCGCAGCTCGACGGCCGTACCGTGGACCGAGGACCTGCTCGGCGGCACCGGGCGGCGTTCCGACCGGCAGGTCATGACCGGCCCCTTCGCCCGCCGGCACGGCCAGTGGACCATCAAGGAGGGGGTCACCGACGCCGAGTACCTGATGCGCGACCTCGGCCGCCCCCGGGACCCCATCGCCCTGCCCACGGCCACGGATCTGAAGTCTGCCCTCGCAGATCCGGTCTACGACACGGCGCCTTGGAACTCCACATCGGCCAAAGGGTTCCGCAACAAGTTGGAGGGCTGGGGACAGGGACACGGCGCGGTGTCGTGGCGCAACCACAACCGGGTCCACCGATGGGTCGGGGGCCACATGGCGACCGGCGCCTCCGTCAACGACCCGGTCTTCTGGATGCACCATGCCTTCGTCGACCTCGTGTGGTCCCGCTGGCAGCTGCGGCATCGGAACGCCCGCTATCTCCCCGCGAAGCCGCCCGGTCCGGGAGACGCCCAGCGCGGCCGGATCGTGGCGCGGAGAGAGAAGATGCCGCCGTGGGGTGTGACACCGGAGCAACTGGAGGACCACAGCGCCATCTACCGGTACCAGTAGCGCCGGTGACGACGTATCGGCGCGTGGCCCTCCCCTCGTAGCGTGAGGACTGCGACTGCTGGGGAAGTTGGGTCATGGCAGAGCAGCGTCGGAAGTTCGAGCCGGAGTTCCTTGAGGGTGCGGTCCGGATCGCGATGGAGACGGGGAAACCGGTCGCTCAGGTCGCGGGGGATCCGGGCGTCGGCGAGGGGTCCTTGGGGACGTGAATGAGCAGAGCCAGGAAGGCGTCCGAGGGCGCGAAGTCGGCGGGCTGATCGAGTGCGAGCGTGAGGAACTGCAGCGTTTGCGCAGGCAGGACGCCGAGAAGCTGAAGCGGATCAAGGAGCTTGAGATGAACGCCGTGCGCGCGGCGTTCAACGGCGCCCTCAAGGTCGAGTACGTCCACCGGCACACCGTCGCCGCCCGGGCCGAGGCCCGCGTCAAGATCGCCACCTGGATCGCCGGCTTCTGCAACACCCGTCGACTGCACAGCATTCGTGGCTTCAAAAGCCCGATCGACTACGAACATGAGTACCGCACCGGCCTCGCCCTGAGGGCGGCCGCATAGAGGAAGCCTCCACGTTCCCGGAGGATTGACACCGGACCAGCAAAAACGCCCTCCCGAAGGTGGGCGGAGACTGGGCGCCCCCGGCAGGACTCGATTCGCGGCCAAACGCTTGGAAGGCGCCAGGGGGTGAGCGATGTGCTCACCTGCGTACTCGCGGGTCTTTCGCGAACGAAAGCCGTCGAGGCGCTTGCTGTCCCTTCCTGCGCCCATCGGCTGGGTACTGCCCCGGCTCACCACGGCGCCGGAGTCGTAGGCAGAGCCCCGCGGTGCCCCGTACGCGGGAGCGCGCCGCTCGTCGACGTCGGGCGGATCGATACGGCAGCGCCGTGGCGGTCGCTCAGGCGCGGTGCAACCGGTCAGGCAGGATCTCGGGCCGCGTTACGGGCACGATGGTGATCAAGTCGTCGAGGCCCTTGAAGTCGTCGGGGTGGTGGTGAACAGGGGGAATCCCCCGGCGGCCGCCAGGGGCGGCGATCATCAGGTCGGCCACTGGGCGACGGGGCTTGCGGCCTGTGGAGACGACGGCGGCGCAGATTCTGCCGTAGATGCAGGCCGCCTCCACGCCGAAGGGGATGGGGTCGAATTCGTTTTCGGCGCGCTGCAGGACGTCCCTGCGGCGGGCCCGCTCGGCGTGTTCGTCGTAGTCGCTCTGCTCGCCGCCGCGCACCTGGTGGGGGCCTGCGGAGAGTTCCGCGAGGGTGATGGCGCTGATGGCCATCTCGGCAGGTAGCTCGTGCTCAACGGGCATACGGGTTGTTCAACTCCTGCTCGACGACGGCGTCCTGGTCGTCGAGGAAGGCGTCCAGCGAGATGTCAGGGGCGGTACGTGACCTGGCCGCGAACTCGGCGCGGGGGACGAAGCGGCGACGGCGGTGGAGCGGGATCAGCTCGCCGACACGATGCCCGTCGCGGGTGACGGTGAACGCATGTCCTCCCCCGAGGGCCTCCATGATTTCTTTGGAGCGGGTGCGCAGATCGTGCTGAGTGATCTCCGGCTGCGCCGTCGTGCTGTCCACGATACCGAAGGTGTGCTACCCGGTGCTATTCCGTTATTCGCGGTCGCGGACGGGTGAAGGTGCCTGTTCCAGAGCGATGTGCATCCGGACACGAAAAAGCCCCTCACGCGTTTCCGCAGGTGAGAGGGTATATGCGCCCCCGGCAGGACTCGAACCTGCGGCCAAGCGCTTAGAAGGCGCCTGCTCTATCCACTGAGCTACGGGGGCCGGGTGTGGTGGCCTCTGTCTTGGGGTGCCCGGGTGTGGGCCGGTCCGTGACGTTGCCGGGGACAAGGATAGGGCTCCCGCGTCCTTGCCCCTGTTGCTTCGCCTCCGTGGCTCGATGTGGAGGTTCGGTGAAGCGGTCCTGATAATCGCAGGCAGGTACGAATCGTGCACCGCTTTTGGCGCCTTGCGCACCGGGTGTTGTGCACTCGTTATGCCTGGACTGTGCCCGTGTCCCAGTCGCCCCTTCCGTCCGATGTGTTCCGTCGGCGCGCAGACATGCTCATATGCTTCAGAATTCCCCTAAAATTGGGCATTCTTCACATGTGGTGACCTTGGACGTACGGCCTCAGCTGCTCGACGCACTCTCCGCCCTGCGCGACCGTGTCGCCGCCGCACGCTTTCCCCTGCCCCTGCCAGGGGCCCCACGCGCGCGTGCCAACCGCGACGAACTGCTCGCCCAGCTCGACGACTACCTGGTGCCCCGGTTGAGGGACCCCGAAGCGCCACTGCTGGCCGTCGTGGGCGGTTCCACCGGGGCCGGCAAGTCGACCCTCGTCAACTCCCTTGTGGGACGGCGGGTGAGCGAGGCGGGCGTGCTGCGGCCGACCACGCGGACACCGGTGCTGGTCTGCCATCCGGAGGACCATCACTGGTTCAGCGGAATGCGCGTACTGCCCGACCTCACGCGCGTGTGGGTGCCTCAACAGGAGGCGGGGGACGAGCTCCTGCTGCCCGGCGAGGACCCCACGCGCGTGCTCCGCATCGAGACGGCCGACACCCTCCCGCCGGGCCTCGCACTCCTGGACGCCCCCGACGTCGACTCCCTGGTCGCCGACAACCGCGTTCTCGCCGCCGAGCTGATCTGCGCGGCGGACGTCTGGATCATGGTCACCACGGCCGCCCGCTACGCCGACGCCGTCCCCTGGCACCTCCTGCGCACCGCCAAGGAGTACGACGCCACGCTCGTGACCGTCCTCGACCGGGTGCCGCACCAGGTCGTCTCCGAGGTCTCGCGGCAGTACGGGGCCCTGCTCACCAAGGCGGGCCTCGGCGACGTGCCCCGCTTCACGGTGCCGGAACTGCCCGAGTCGGCTTGGGGCGGCGGGCTGCTGCCGGCCACCGCCGTGGCGTCCCTGCGGACCTGGCTCGTCCACCAGGTGCAGGACCCGGCCGCCCGGCGGTACGCCGTCGCCCGTACGGCCCACGGTGTGCTTGCCTCCCTCAAGTCCCGGATGCCGGAGCTGGCCGCCGCGGCCGCCGCCCAGTACGCGGCCGCGCTGCGGCTCACCGCTGCCGTCGAGGGGGCGTACGACAGCGAGTACGCGCGCGTGCGGGGGCGGCTGCAGGCCGGTGCCGTGCTCGCCGGTGACGCCCTCAAGCGCTGGCGGGCCTTCCCCCTGGACTGCACCGCCGCGGAGCTCCTGGACGCACTCGTGGAGAGCCTGGGCGCCCTGCTGCTGTGCTCGGTGACCGCCGCCGACGAGCGCGTCGACGAGGCCTGGCGGCGCGAACCGGCCGCGGCCGCGCCGGAACTGACGGACCGCGATCCGACCACGGAGAGCGCCGAGCACCGGATCGGGATGGCCGTACGGCGCTGGCGGCGGGAGCTGGAGGAGTACGCCGAGGAGGAGATCCGCGACCTCGACCGCGGGGTCGCGCCCGACCCGGAGACGGTCGCCGCCCTCGTCGCCACCGCGCTGCTCGGCGGACGCCGCGCGCGGGTCGCCGGTGAGGGGCTCGCCGAGCGGATCGGCGCGCACGGCGCCCTGCGGCTGCGCGACCGGGGCGGACGGCTGCTCGCCGAGCACCTCGACCGGGTCGTGCACACCGAACGCGAACGCCGACTCGCCCCGCTCGACGCACTCGACGTACACCCCGAACCCCAGGCCGAATTCATCGCCGCGCTGTCCGTACTGCAGAAGGAGAGGTGACCGATGACCGCCGTCACGGATCAGGACCACACGGAGCAGGCGGCGAACGCCGTATCGGGGGAATCGGGGGACCCGGAGAGGGGCGGGGAGAGGTCGGTCGAGGAGCCTTTGCCCGAGGCCGAGGCCGAGGCCGAGGCCGAGGCCGATGCCGAGGTGGAGCCGGAGGGTGAGGACGAGCACGCGCGCGTGGAGACGGTGTCGGGGCCGGAGAGCGGTCCTGAGCGGGACGAGGAGGGGAACGTGAGCGAGGCTCCGGGGCGTGCGCCCGCCGACGGTCACGCGCGTGCCGGGGCGGGGCGGGGGCGCAGGGAAGCCGGTAGCGGCTCCCCGGAGCCGGCCCACACCGCTGCCCCCGACGGCGACTGCGCGGACTCCTGGGACGACGGGCTCATCGCGCGCCGGGTCACCGCCGAAACCGAGCAGGCCGCCGCCATGGAGGTGCGTGGGCACAACGCACCGCCCCCCGCCCCGCTCACGTACGACGACCCCCTGCGTTCCCGTCTGGACGCGCTGCGGGAGCTGGTCGGGCTCTCGAGGGCCCGGCTCGACAGCCGCACGCTCGCCGAGGCCGGCCAGGTCCTGGACGAGGCGGCGGCCCGGCGCAGGCTCTCCGGGCAGCACACCGTCGTCGCCATCGCCGGTGCGACGGGCAGCGGCAAGTCTCAGCTGTTCAACTCGCTTGCCGGAGTGGCCATCTCGGAGACCGGCGTACGCCGGCCCACCACCGCCGCGCCGATCGCGTGCAGTTGGAGCGACGGTTCGGCCAGTCTCATCGAGCGGCTCGGCATCCCGCCCCGGCTGCGGCGGCGCCCGTTGCAAAGTGCCGAATCCGAGGCCCAGCTGCGCGGGCTCGTCCTGGTCGACCTGCCCGACCACGACTCGGCCGCGGTCCAGCACCGCGAGCACGTGGACCGGATCCTGGCGCTCGTCGACGCCGTCATCTGGGTCGTCGACCCCGAGAAGTACGCCGACGCGATCCTGCACGAGCGCTATCTGCGGCCCATGGCGGGCCACGCGGAGGTCATGTTCGTCGTGCTCAACCAGATCGACCGGCTGCCCGGGGAGGCCGCCGAGCAGGTCCTCGACGATCTGCGGCGGCTGTTGGACGAGGACGGGATCGCCCTCGGGGAGTACGGCGAACCGGGCGCCACGGTGCTCGCGCTGTCGGCGCTCACCGGGGACGGTGTCGGTGAACTGCGGGAGGCGCTCGGCCACTTCGTGACGGAGCGCGGAGCTCCCGCGCGGCGGATCGCGGCCGATGTGGACGCGGCGGCGTGGCGGCTGCGGCCTGTCTACGCGACGGGCCGGCGCACCGGGCTGAGCGAGGAGGCGCGCGACGACTTCGCCGCCCGGCTCGCGGACGCGGTCGGTGCCACCGCGGCGGGCGAGGCGGCCGAACGCGCCTGGCTGCGCAACGCCAACCGCGCGTGCGGAACACCCTGGTTGAGGCTGTGGCGCTGGTTCGAGGGCCGGCGCGAACCTTCCACGGGACGGCTGCCGGTGCGTGCCCAGCCCGACGAGGAGGCGACCGCGCGCCAGCGTGTGGAGCAGGCCGTACGGACGCTCGCCGACCGGGCTTCGGCGGGGCTGCCCGCGCCGTGGGCACAGGCGGTGCGCGAGGCGGCCGTACGCGGCTCCCAGGGGCTGCCCGAGGCGCTGGACCAGCTGACGGCCCGAGCCGGGCTGCCACCGGGCCGTCCGCCGCGTCCGGGCTGGTGGCCGGTGGCCGTACTGGCGCAGGCGTCCATGACGCTTCTTCAAATCGTCGGCGGGCTCTGGCTGGTGGGCCAGATCGTCGGGGTCATGGCGCCGAACCTGGGGGTCCCGGTGCTGCTGATGGTGGCCGGCATCATCGGCGGCCCGATCGTCGAGTGGAGCTGCCGGATTGCGGCACGGGGGCCCGCGCGGCGGTACGGCGTGGAGGCGGAACGGCGGCTGCGGGAGGCGGCGTCCGGGTGCGGGCGGGCGCGGGTGCTGGATCCGGTGGCGGCGGAGCTGCTGCGCTACCGGGAGGTCCGGGAGCAGTACGGCAGGGTCGTCGGGGTGGGGTGAGGGGCGTGACGGCGGTGGGGTGAGGGGCGGGTCTGTGGACCCGTTCCCTCGTTCGGGTGGCGGAGTTCTCCACAAGCCGTGGACCGTCCACAGGGCCCAGCGGGCTCGGCCCGGCGGAGGCAGTCTGGCTTCGCGGCCATCGCGGTGACGCGGTCGGCACGCAGACAGCAGCAGCCGTACGGGACGGGCCCGTACGCATGTCCGGGAGGGGATCCCAGTGATGAACGAGACGATGATCTGCGCGGTGGGGAACGTGGCGACACAACCGGTGTACCGGGAGTTGGCCACGGGCGCGTCGGTGCGGTTCCGGCTGGCGGCGACCGCGCGCTACCTGGACCGCGAGAAGAACGAATGGACGGACGGGCACACCAACTTCTTCACGGTGTGGGCCAATCGCCAGCTCGCCACCAATGTGTCGGGGTCGATCAACGTGGGTGATCCGGTGGTCGTCCACGGCAGGTTGAAGGTGCGCTCGGAAGGGCGCGAGGGGCAGCCGGCCTGGACCTCGGCCGACATCGACGCGGTGGCGATCGGCCACGACCTCGCGCGCGGCACCTCGGCCTTCCGACGCACACAGCGGCCGGAGAACACCGTCGCGGGTTCGTCCGCGCAGCCCGAGCCGGCCTGGGAGACACCGCCGGGTGAGACCGCGGACCGACAGGAGGCCGTCGCGGTGACGTGACGTCGGCCGAGAGCGCGGCGGCCCTGACCGAAGTGCGGCTTATCGGCGAATGCGTTCCGGATACCTTTGGTCGATTTGTCGATAAGCCCTGCGCGTGAAAGTGCTTGGCGATAACGATTCCGAGTCGGATCGATCTTCCGACCGCATCCCCGGGAAGAGGGGGCGGTCGCCTCCCTAGGATGCCGAACACAGCTCCCGGGGTTACTGATTCTGCTGGTGGGACCGCCACCCCGCTCGTCAACGGGTCCTGGTCGAAGGGGAATTCCGTGTTTTCTGCGTTCTCTGCGCTGTCCGTGCGCGGACGGGGGGCGGCTCGCCTCGCGGCCGTCACGTTCGTCTCCGGACTGCTCGCCGCTGGTGCGACGGTGGCCGTCGCCGACACGGCGTCCGCGGACGAGGCGGCGCAGAACCAGAGAGGGGCGACCGCCACCATAGGGGGCCTGAAGACCTACGGCGACGCGGTGATACACGACGCCGACAGCGATCTGCGGGTGCCGGCCGGACTGTTCGAGATGTCCGTCGAGGGCGGCGGAACCCTGCAGACGTACTGCGTCGACCTCTACAACCCCACGCAGAAGGACGCCAAGTACCACGAGACCGACTGGAGCGGCACCTCACTGGGCGCCAACAAGGGGGCGGGCAAGATCCGTTGGATCCTGCAGAACTCCTACCCCCAGGTCAACGATCTCGCGGCGCTCGCCGCCAAGGCCGGTATCGCCTCGGGCCTGACCGAGCAGGACGCGGCGGCCGGCACCCAGGTGGCGATCTGGCGCTACTCGGACCACGCCGACGTCGACGCCGTCGACCCGCAGGCCGAGAAGCTCGCGGACTACCTGGAGAAGAGCGCCCGTGACCTCGTGGAGCCGGCGGCGTCGCTGACGCTCGACCCGCCCGCGGTCTCCGGCCACCCCGGCGAGCTGCTCGGCCCGGTCACGGTGCACACCAACGCGGTCGGCGCGACGGTCACCCCGCCGGCGGACGCGGCCACGAGCGGCGTGCGGATCGTCGGCAAGGACGGCAGGCCGGTGACCTCCGCGAGCAACGGCAGCGAGCTCTACTTCGACGTTCCCGAGGACGCGGCGGCGGGCTCGGCCGACCTCACCGTGCAGGCCTCGACCACTGTGCCGGTCGGCCGTGCGTTCGCCTCCGAGAGCCGGAGCCAGACGCAGATCCTCGCCGGCTCCAGCGAGTCGACGGTCTCGGCGACGGCGAGTGCGACCTGGGCGAAGGAGGGTGCCGTACCGGCCCTCTCCGCGGCGCGCAACTGCACCGAGGGCGGCCTGGACATCACTGCGGTCAACCAGGGCGACGAGGAGTTCGCGTTCGAGCTGATGGGGACGGAGTACGCCATCGCGGCGGGCGAGTCCCGCACGGTGACGGTCCCGCTCCAGGAGGACCAGGCGTACGACTTCACGATCACCGGCCCCGACGGTCTCGCGAAGCGCTTCACCGGCGTCCTCGACTGCCGCACCCGCAGCAGCGAGACGGGCGCCACGACCCAGACGCTCAGCGAGCCCAGCCCCGCCACGGTTGCCGTCCCCACCACTGACGTCAACCTCGCCGAGACCGGCGGCTCCGCCACGACCCCGCTGATCGCCGGCACCGCCATCGCCCTGGTGGTGATCGGGGGCGCGGCCCTGGTCCTCACCGGCAGGAAGCAGAACCGGGCACAGGACTGACCGCGGCGCGTCGGTGACGGGCACAATGGCGTCATGACCAAGCCATCCGCATCACGGGCGCGTCATACCTCCCCGGGTTCGGTGATGTCCCTGTGGTCGCAGGACTCGGTGCTGTCGATCGGCTCGGTGGGCTCGGTCCTGTCCATCGGCTCCGTGGGCTCGGCGCTTTCGGCCGGCTCGATCGGCAGCGCCCTGTCGGTCGGCTCGATCGGCTCGGCCCTGTCCCTGATCTCGGCGGGGTCCTGGCTGAGCACGGGGTCGATTCTGTCGGCGCAGTCGAAGTGGTCGGTGCTGTCGTGGCGCACGTCCCACGGGCTGATGCGGTCCGCGGGTGCGGTGGGGGCGGTGGCTGTGGGCGCCGCCGTGTTGCTGGCGGTGCGGGGTGGCTCCGACGCCTAGGGGCGGCTCGCGCGTCGGCGAACCGGGTCACGAGATGCCGGGCGGCGCGGAAAGTGACGGCCCGGGCAGCGATCTGCGGCCGGCGTCGAGATCACTCGGACCGCGAACGAGCGCTTCCCTGATGAGCAGGCACGTCGAGAATGGACGTTCAGGCGGTGCCAGTCGGACTGGGTGCGGTGCTCCTCGGCCAGGGAGGGCCCGGCGGTGACGAGCTGGTCGCAGACGGTGGCGATCTCCGCGTGGACGGCCGCGATGGCGAGCCGGTGGGTGCGGAATTCGGCGGGTACACGGCGTTCCAGAGTTCCGCGCCTTCACTCGGTTCGATCTCGCAGTCCGGATACTCGCAGTCCGGATAGAGGCGCTGCGTCATGTGGGACGTCCGCGCCAGGTCCGCCGTTCCCACCTGTCGCAGAAGACCCGGCACCTCGCCATCCGCGTATGCGAGCAGTCCCGTCCTGGCTCCTGCGGTCTCTCCCCAAAGCCTCCGCCGCTCACAGAGAACCCCCAGGTCACAGCCCCCCGACCAAACGGGTTACCACCCAAGGGTGGACCTCAGGCAAGATGGGGTGTATCTGCCCACTGCCAGATCTCAAGTTGCCGGACGGTTTCTCTTGGCTGAGTACATCTACACCATGCGCAAGACGCGTAAGGCGCACGGAGACAAGGTGATCCTTGACGACGTGACGCTGAGCTTCCTGCCCGGCGCGAAGATCGGTGTGGTCGGTCCGAACGGTGCCGGTAAGTCCACCGTTCTCAAGATCATGGCGGGCCTTGAGCAGCCGTCGAACGGTGACGCGTTCCTGTCCCCCGGGTTCAGCGTCGGCATCCTCATGCAGGAGCCGAAGCTCGACGAATCCAAGACGGTCCTGGAGAACGTCCAGGACGGCGCCGCCGAGATCATGGGCAAGCTCAAGCGCTTCAACGAGGTCGCCGAGCTCATGGCGACGGACTACTCGGACGCGCTGCTGGACGAGATGGGCAAGCTCCAAGAGGACCTGGACCACGCCAACGCCTGGGACCTGGACGCGCAGCTGGAGCAGGCCATGGAGGCGCTGGGCTGCCCGCCCGGCGACTGGCCCGTCATCAACCTCTCCGGTGGCGAGAAGCGCCGCGTCGCGCTCTGCAAGCTGCTGATCGAGGCCCCGGACCTGCTCCTCCTCGACGAGCCCACCAACCACCTCGACGCCGAGTCGGTGAACTGGCTGGAGCAGCACCTCTCGAAGTACGCGGGCGCTGTCGTCGCCGTCACTCACGACCGGTACTTCCTCAACAACGTCGCCCAGTGGATCCTCGAGCTCGACCGTGGTCGCGCGATCCCCTACGAGGGCAACTACTCCACGTACCTGGAGAAGAAGGCCACGCGCCTCAAGGTCGAGGGCCGCAAGGACGAGAAGCGCGCCAAGCGCCTCAAGGAAGAGCTGGAGTGGGTCCGCTCCAACGCCAAGGGCCGCCAGACCAAGTCCAAGGCCCGCCTGGCTCGTTACGAGGAAATGGCGGCCGAGGCCGACAAGATGCGGAAGCTGGACTTCGAGGAGATCCAGATTCCGCCGGGCCCGCGTCTTGGCTCCATCGTCGTCGAGGTCAACAACCTCTCGAAGGCGTTCGGCGACAAGGTCCTGGTCGACGACCTCTCGTTCACGCTGCCGCGCAACGGCATCGTCGGCATCATCGGCCCGAACGGCGCGGGCAAGACCACGCTGTTCAAGATGATCCAGGGTCTTGAGCCCGCGGACTCGGGCTCGGTCAAGATCGGCGACACGGTCAAGATCAGCTACGTCGACCAGAGCCGCGCCAACATCGACCCCAAGAAGACCCTCTGGGCCGTGGTGTCGGACGAACTCGACTACATCAACGTGGGCCAGGTCGAGATGCCGTCGCGGGCCTACGTCTCCGCCTTCGGCTTCAAGGGGCCGGACCAGCAGAAGCCGGCCGGCGTCCTGTCCGGTGGTGAGCGCAACCGCCTGAACCTGGCGCTCACGCTCAAGGAGGGCGGCAACCTGCTGCTCCTCGACGAGCCCACCAACGACCTCGACGTCGAGACCCTGTCCTCGCTCGAGAACGCTCTGCTGGAGTTCCCGGGCGCGGCTGTGGTCATCTCCCACGACCGCTGGTTCCTGGACCGGGTCGCGACCCACATCCTCGCGTACGAGGGTGACTCCAAGTGGTACTGGTTCGAGGGCAACTTCGAGTCGTACGAGAAGAACAAGATCGAGCGGCTCGGCCCGGACGCGGCGCGGCCGCACCGCGCCACCTACAAGAAGCTGACCCGGGGCTGATCTTGCGGCACATCTACCGCTGCCCGCTGCGCTGGGCGGACATGGACGCGTACGGCCACGTCAACAACGTGGTCTTCCTCCGCTACCTGGAGGAAGCCCGTATCGACTTCCTGTTCCGCCCGGAGAAGGACTTCAAGCAGGGGTCCGTGGTGGCACGTCATGAGATCGACTACAAGCGGCAGCTGGTCCACCGGCACGCGCCCGTGGACATCGAGCTGTGGATCACCGAGATCCGGGCGGCGTCCTTCACCATCGCCTACGAGGTGAAGGACGGCGACGACGTCTACGTCCGTGCCTCGACGGTGATAGTGCCGTTCGACTTCGAGGCCCAGCGGCCGCGCCGGATCACGGCGGAGGAACGGGAGTTCCTCGAGGAGTACCGGGACGACGACGAGGAGGAGGCCGTCGCCGCATGACGGTGCTCCACCTCGCCGACGAGGGGGAGGCCGCGGACCTCGCCGCCTTCCTGTCCCGGCTGCTCCATTACGACCGCTCGGCCGCGGTCCGGCTCCAGGGGGCCGGTACCGCGCTCGCCGTCTTCGGGCGTCCGCCGTCCTTCGAGGTGCTGGCGATCCGGGCGGTGCGGCTGGCCAAGCCGTACGAGAACGGGCTCGACGCCACGCTCGATGTGACCGTGTCCGCCGGGGAGCTCCTCGAGTCCGTCGACGAGGGCGCGGGCACGGCTGTCGTGCCGCAGGCGGTGACCGGCCCGCCGTGGGCCGGAGTACTGCCACCGCGGGGCGGGTGGCAGGCGGTGGCCGGGTTGCCGGGACCGGAGGCGCTGCGGGCGCTCGTCCACGCCGGGGTCGCCGAATTCCGGTCCCGTACCGAGGAGTTGGGTCCCGAGGCGCGTACCCGGGCCGAACTCGACCGGATCGGGCGGGAGATCTGGTCCCGCACCGTGGCGGAGACGCGGCTTCCCGTACGGGCCGTGCACGCGGCCCAGTCACTGGGGTTCCTGCGCTCCGGTAGGGAGTTGGCGCTCTTCTCGTCGGGGGCGTGGCTGCGGCTTCGTACGCCTTTCGGCTCGATCGCCGTACGGCAAGGGGGACTTGGGACCCTCGGCGTCAGCGTGCGCTGATCGGCCGGTCGTCAGTCCCGGTCGCTGTCGTCCGGCCATACGCCGATGTGGTCCGGTTCCAGTTCCAGCGCCACCCTGTCGCGCATGCCCAATGCCTCGGTGTACTCCTTCGGGAGCTGGAGGCGGCCCGCGCGGTCCAGCATCGCGTACTCACGGGCGACCAGGGTTTCGTGGCCCGTCGTCGCGTCCACCTCGCTGCGGCGCAGGACCTCCGTGGACGTACGGCCGTCCCTGATGGCCACCGTCCGGCGGACCTCTCCGGCCACCGCCTGGTCGTGGGTGACGATGACGATCGTCGTACCGAGCTGTTCGTTGGCGGTGCGGAACGCGGCGAAGATCTGTTCCGCGGTGTGGGAGTCGAGTTCGCCCGTCGGCTCGTCGGCGAGAAGGACCGCGGGGCTGTTGGCCAACGCCACCGCTATCGCCACGCGTTGCTGCTGGCCCCCGGACATCTGGTGGGGGCGGCGGTTGCGGCAGTCGGCCACCTCCAGCAACTCCAGCAGTTCCAGGGCGCGTTCAGTTTGGGCACGGCGAGGTGTCCTGGCGCCCGAGAGCTGGATGGGGAGGGTGATGTTCTGGACCGCGGTGAGGTAGGGGAGAAGGTTGCGGGAGGTCTGCTGCCAGACGAAACCGACCGTCGCGCGGCGGTAGGCCAGGCGGTCCTTCGCGGTCATGGTGAGGAGGTCGTGGCCCGCGACTCTGGCCGCGCCCGCGGTGGGGGTGTCCAGGCCGGCGAGGATGTTCATGAGCGTGGACTTGCCGCTGCCGGACGCGCCCACGAGGGCGAGCAGTTCGCCCTCGCGGACGAGGAGGTCGAGGCCCTGGAGGGCTTGGACCTCCACGCCGTCCGTGGTGAAGATGCGGACGAGTCTGTCGCAGGTGATCAGGGCGTCGTGACCGTAGGCGGGGCGGTTGCGGGCCTGGGTCGCCTTGTGGGCGAGGTCGGTGAGGGTGGGGTTCGTGGTCATCGGCCTTCTCCTGGACTGCGGTCCGGCGTGCGGGCTGGTCGAAGGTCGGGTTCGCTCGCCGCCGGTCGGGCGCCTCTGTCTGCGGGTCGGAAGCGGTTCCAGCGGCACGACCGCCCGCAACCGGAGGCGACGAAGCCGTTCATCTCGCGTCCCCTGCCCTGAGCTCCTGCACCGACCCCCGTCTCCCCGACCACCACGCCTGTCCGACCCCCGTCCCCACCGCCAGCAGCAGCACAGCCGCCGCCGGTACCACCAGGGACAGGGCGTCCGTGCGCAACTCCGCTCCCGTCGAGGAGGGGTCGGCCGACGGGAGGGCGATGGCCGTCAGGTCGATCCCCGGGGACAGGAGGTGGATCGTGGCCCAGCCCGTGAGAGCGCCTCCGACAGCGGCCAGGACGGCCTGGGGGAGGGATTCGAGGATCAGGAGGCGGCGGCCCGCGGCCCGGGTCAGGCCCATCGTGCGGAGGCGGGCCAGGAGGGCCGTACGGTCCGGGGCCGTGCGCAGGAGGGACAGGAAGAGGGCCAGCACCGCGTATCCCGTGCCGGCTGCCACGGCGGTCGCGTAGACGCCTTCCGCGCCGGTCTGGAGGGGGGAGTCGACGTAGCGTTCGCGTTCCTCGGACCTCAGGTGCACGGACGCCGCCTTCGGGGCGGCCTTGCGTATCGCGGTCCCGTCCAGCGACGTCCCCGACAGCAGCACCGTCGTCGGCCGCGCCGCCGCCGGGCTCAACGCCTCGCGGTTCACGACCAGGAAGTCCGACCCCAGCACCGCGGGTGTGCGGTCGAGGACGGTGGTGATGCGGACGGTGAGCGTGCCGCCGTCCGGGAGGAGGACCGGGAAGGGGCGGGTGCCGTACGTCCGGGCGGTGGCCGTGGAGGCCAGGGCCGGGGCCGCCTCCCCGGCGGTCCCTCCTCTCAGCCTGGCGGCTTCGAAGGCGCCCATGTCCGTCCGGGACGACAGCGCCGCGTAGTCCGCGGGGTTCACCCCGACCAGCGGTACCGACAGTGCTCCGTTCTCCGGCTTCGCCTCGGAGGTGACGCTCACCGCCGACAGCGTGCTCACCCCCGGTTGACGGCGCAGCCGGTCCGGCAGCCCGGACGGGAGCGACGCCCCCGTCTCCACGCGCGCGTCGGCGCCGACCGCGAGGAGGGCCGCGTGGTCGCGGGCCTCCTGTACGCCCGCGAGGACCGAGCCGCCGAAGGCCGCCGTGGTCAGGGCGGTCAGCAGGGCCAGAAGGGGCAGCACCGCCGAGGCCGAGGTGCGGCCCGCCCGGGCCAGGGACAGGTGCGCCACCGCGCCCCGCAGACGGGCGGCCGGACGGGCCAGACCCCGCAGCGGCAGCGGGTACAGACGGACCAGGACCAGGGCGGCGACCACTCCCACCAGCACGGGTGCCAGCGAGACGAGGTCGTCGGCAGAGCCCGAGGTGCCACGGCGACGCAGCGACTCCACCGCTCCCACCGCCAGCACGAGCAGCGTCAGCTCGGCGACCGTACGGCGCCGGGACGGTCGTACGGACGAGATGTCCTCGCGGCCGGTGTGGACGCGGACCACACGGTGGACGGCCGCCGCGCGGAGGGGAAGGGCCACGCAGGTGACGGCGGTGACCGCCCCGGCGGCCGCGATCGCGTACGGGAAGCGGCCCTCGGGGACCGTGAGCAGCGCGGCGGCGAGCCCCAGGGCGCCCGCGGGGACGGCCACGACCGCCGTCTCGGCGAAGAGGCGGGCAGTGAGACCCGGCAGGGAGGCGCCGCGGGCCCGCAGCAGGGCGAGTTCGCTGCGCCGGCGGTCCGCGGTGAGGCCGCCCGCCATCAGGAGGACGACGACGGCGACCGTGCCGGCGCCGGACGCGGCGACCGCGACGAGCGGGGCGACGCTCTCGCGGAGCCGGTCGTAGGTGATGAGGACCTCGTCGAGGTCGGTGCTGATCTCGGTCTGGCCGTCGATCGCCGTCAGCTCGGTCACCGGACCGTCGATCTCCAGGCGCAGCTTCCGCAGTGCCGGACCGGCCTCCAGGGAGGCGAGCGCGGACCGCAGGGCCGGGGCGTCACGGGCCCGGAGTGTCCGCTCGGAGGGCGCCAACTGCCAGTAGCGCTCCGGGCGTCCCGGGGTGGCCAGCAGGACCGGGGCCGCCTCGGGGGCGACGAGCAGGGCGCCGAACCAGTACATGTCCACGGACGGCGCGGGCTCGCGGATCAGGGACGGGGTGCGCAGGATGGAATGGGTGGACCAGTAGGCGCCCTTCGGGTCGCGCGGAGTGACGATGCCCGTGACGCGGATGGGGAGGGTACGGCCGGCGGCGGGTGAGTGGATCACCGAACCCACCTTGATGTGGAGGGACTTGGCGGTGTCGACGGTGACCGCCGCCTCCAGCTCGGGTGCGGTGGCGGTCACGTGGTCGTCCGCGCGCGGCAGACGCCCCTCGGCGACCGAGGCGTGAGCGCCGAGGCCCGCCTGGGCGACCAGGGTCACCTCCGCGGGCCTGCCGGTCGGCCTCGGCAGCCACGGGTCCGGTACCGGGATGTTCAGGGTGGTGCGCACGCCGTACGTCGACTGGCCCGGGTCGAGGACGAGCGGGCGCGGGACCCCGGCGCGGACCTTGGCGTACTGCGCTGCCAGCACGTCGGGGCGCAGGACGTCCTCACGTTCGCTCGGCCTCAGCATCGGGGACGGCTGCGGGGCGTACACCTCTATGCCGGTCCGGTCGGCGCGCGCCTGCTCTGCGGCCCGGCGCAGTCCGGCGTCCTCGTAGCGGTCCACCGCCCGTGGGAACGCGGCCGCGAGGCACGCCGTCAGCGCGACCAGCACCGCGAGCGCGCACGCGGCGCCGGGCGCGGTCCGCAGCCGGGTGCGGACCCAGGGCACGGTCTCCCTGGAGCCCGCCGGCTCGCCCGTCCCGAAGAACCTCACCTCACTCACCCCCCTCACGCAACGCCCGCGCCGGATCCGCCCGCCGCAGCGCCAGCGCCGCCGTGACCAGGAGCGGGGCGAGGGCCACCGCCGCCAGCAGTGCGGCCGCCTGCGGGAGCGGGAGTTGCACCAGGACCCGCGGGACCGGTCTGGTCGCCTCGTCCGTCAGCACGATCAGCGGGACCACCGCCCGGGTCAGAACCGTGCCCAGCAACGCGCCCACCAGCAGCGCCAGCACCACCAGGACCCCCTGCTCCACGGCGACCGCGCGGGCCAGCCGGCGGCGCGGAGCCCCCAGGGCGCGCAGTACGGCGAACTCCGCGCCCCGCTCCCGCAGCGACCCCGCCGCGCCCACCGCGAAGCCGACCGCGGCCAGCGCCGCCGCCACCCCGGCCGCCGCGGCGAAGGCGGCCTCGGGGCCCGCTCCGAAGGGGTCGTCGCGCAGCTGCCCGGCGAGCTCGTCCCGCACCACGACCTGCGCGGGGTCCATGTCGGGCCGGGCCCGCAGCGCCGCCGCGACCTTCTCCGACCCGCCCGGCTCCGTCATCAGCCACCACTCGGTCGGCTCGACGCCGCGGTTGTACCGCGCCTGCAGCTCCCGGTTCACGGACCGCAGATCGACCAGCAGGGCCCCGCCGCTGTCCGAGGCCGTGGGCAACTCCCGTATCGAACGCACGATCCGCACCGACACCGTCTCGCCGCCCAGCGGCACGTCCAGCCTGTCTCCCGGGGAGGCGCCCGCCGAGGCGAGGAAGCGCTCGGTCGCGACGGCGGTGACCTCGGCCGGCTTCGGCTGCGGGGCCTTCATCCGGACCGTCAACGACCCCGTGCTCCACATGTCGTCGGACGGGATGAAACCTGTGCCGTAGTCCACCGTCAGCCGTCCGGACCCCGAACTCAGGCGCGGCGGGGCCGGTTTGGTCTTCGGATCCGGTGTCGAGGCGACCCCGTCGTGGCTTGAGGTGACCTTCCACGTGGTGGGCAACGGCAGCCGCCGTACCGTCCCTTCGGTGCCCGTGGCCGTCAACCCGGTGAGGGTGAAACGGTGTTGCTCGGCCGCGCCGCTCGGCACGGAGACGATCAGTTCCAGGTCGGTGAGGGTCAGTGGGCCCCCGGACACATAGACGTCCAGCGCGTGGGCGCGGCCGTCGGCGGGGAGTTGGCCGGCCGGGACCCGATAGGGAGTGCCGTAGCGGTCCTCCAGGGTGAGGGTGACCTGTGCCGTCGTGCTCGGCCCGGAACCCCGCAGGGCCGCCGTCAGCCGCAGCCGGGCCGTGTCCGCGGGCACCTTCACGCCCGCGACCGAACCCTTGGGCCCGAGCCCCTGGAGGAAGGGTCCGGAGTGCAGGTCGGGACGGATCAGCATCGAGGCGCGCGAGGTGTCGAGGGCCAGCACCGTCGCCACCTGGCTGCCGGACAGCGGCAGTTCGGAGCGGGCGGCGGGGGCGGCCCGTCGTACGCCCGCGACGGCCGCGTACTCCTCGGTGCGGCCGAGCCCCGCATCCCCGGAGGTCAGCACCCGCACCGGCGCCCCGGCCCGGAAGTCCGCCTGGTCGGACTGCGAACGGTCCCAGGAGGCGCCCTGTCCGATGGCCAGCATGCCCAGTGCCATCGCGAGGACCAGCAGCAGCACCGGGCCCGCCCCGCGCATCGGGCGGCGGGCGATCTGCCAGCCCGCCAGGGCCGCGGTCAGGCCGCGCCCGCCGGTCGCCCGGCGTTCGGCGAGCCGAGCCAGCGGCGGCAGCAGCCGCAGCGTCAGGACGGTCCCGGCCAGCAGCGCGAGCGCGGGCGCCGCCACCAGCAGCGGGTCCACGCCGAGCACACCGATGGGGGTCCCCCCGCTCGAGCG
Source organism: Streptomyces canus (assembly GCF_030816965.1). Classification (NCBI taxonomy): domain Bacteria; kingdom Bacillati; phylum Actinomycetota; class Actinomycetes; order Kitasatosporales; family Streptomycetaceae; genus Streptomyces; species Streptomyces canus. The sequence continues at coordinate 3,662,788 of NZ_JAUSYQ010000002.1, read as the reverse complement.
AAGCCGAGAGTGGGGGAGGTCGTCGGTCACGGCACCGGAGGTCTGGTGACTGAGCTGGAAGTACGCCACCCCGGCCACGGCCAGCAGCCCGAGGTCCGCCCCCGCGCGCACCGCACCGGGCAGCGCCCGGGCCCGGCTGCGCGCGAAGGAGGAGGTCAGCGCGGGCAGGGTCACCGCCAGCGCGCACCCGAGCGCCACTGCCGCCGCCACCAGCCACACCCCGGCCCGTCCGACCGCCGGCACCTCCAGGTGCAGCCCGATCCGGGCCAGCGGGCCCCGCCCGGCCAGCGTCCGGGTCAGCGGGGCCGCCAGCAGCGGCGCGCACAGCAGCGCGGGCAGCGCGAGCAGCGCCGCCTCCAGGGCGGCGAGGCCGGCGATCCGGCCGCGGGAGGCGCCGCGCGCCAGCAGCAGCCGGCTCTCGCCGGTGCGCTCACTGCTCAGCAGCCCCGCCACCAGCAGCAGGGCGCAGCCCGCGAGGAGCACCAGTTGCAGGGCGACGATCAGCAGGGTCGAGCGGGAGACGAGCAGGGAGCGGTCGGTGCGGTCGAGGACCTCGGGCAGCGAGGTCGACGCGGTCGTGGCGCCGCCGAGGGAGGACTCCTTGCGCAGCGCCGCGTTCCCCGCGACGGCCGTCGCCCGCAGCACGTCCGAGCGCGCGGTCGTCACCGTCGCGAAGTCGGCCGACGCCAGCCAGCCCGACGTCCCGACGCTCACCGTCCCGTCGGCCAGCACACCGGGATCGGCGAGCAGGGGGCCGTACGTCGTGAAATCGAGCTGTTTGATGCCCCGCCCGTGCAGGTCGTCGAGCAGCCAGTACGGGTCGTCGGCGCGGACGGGCCGGTACAGGCCGGTCACCGTCACCCGCACCGCCGGGCCGCGCAGCCGGTCGGTGAGGGTGAAGCGGGCGCCGGGGCCGAGATCGAGGGCGCGGGCGGCGGCCTGCGGGAGCGCCACCTCGACCCGCCCGTCGGCCCGCCCCGGCAGCCGTCCCTCGACCAGCCGCAGCCGGCTGCGGTCCAGTGCCGCGAAGTGGGTCAGGTCCGGGTCCCCGGACCGCTCCCGCTCGGGCTGCAGCGACCGCGGCAGCGCGTACGGACCCGACCGCAGGAACGTCCGCACGGTCACCGGCAGCCCGTCGAACGTCTGCCGCGCCACGTCGCGTACGGCGGTGTCGGCGGCCGTACGACGGTCCTCGGGGACGTCGGCCTTGACGACCAGCGCGGTGTCGGCGGCGTTGCGCGGGTCCTGAAGGGCGTGGCGCAGGGCCGCGTCACCGATCGCGCCGGAGTAGGCGGTGAGGGTCGCGAGGACCGCGGTGATGAGCAGGACCGTGAGCAATGCGGCGGCGAGCAGCAGCCGGTGCGCCCGCGCACGCAGAAACACAAAACGCGCGATTCCCCCGAACCCCGTCACCCGGCCCCCCGCCGTGTTGTGCAGATCTCCGGGCGAGGATGTCAGAGGTGGTGGTCACGGGTAAGCGCTTGTAGCGCGGACTTGACCGGATTGTGACCGGAATCCGGCGTCGGGCAACCGGAAAACGACCGGAATCCGGTATTCAGTGAGGGGTGATCAGTCGGCGGTGTTCACCATCGAAGCGGCCGCGTACGTCAGGTAGTTCCACAGCTGCGTCTCGTGCTCCTCGGACAGGCCGAGTTCGTCGACGGCGTCCCGCATGTGCCGCAGCCACGCGTCGTGCGCCTCGCGATTGACGACGAAGGGCGCGTGGCGCATACGCAGCCGGGGGTGGCCGCGGTTGTCGCTGTACGTCGTGGGGCCGCCCCAGTACTGCATCAGGAACAGTACGAGGCGCTCCTCGGCCGGGCCGAGGTCCTCCTCCGGGTACATGGGCCGCAGGACCGGGTCCCCGGCGACCCCCTCGTAGAAACGGTGGACGAGGCGGCGGAAGGTCTCCTCCCCGCCGACCTGCTCGTAGAAGGTCTGCGTCTGAAGCGTGCCGCGCCGGATCTCTTTCACGTCAACCATGGTCTCAGACGGGGCGGAGGAGGACTCAAGGCTTAGGACCTCCGGCGCTCAGGGTGCAGAGTGGAGGTATGGGCACGCACGCTCTCGGCAGGGATCTCGCCGAACTCGCCGCCTCGGCGCGGGCCGCGCTGGTGCGGGAGATCGACGTGAGCGGGGCCTGGGCCGCCGACCCGGTGTGGCGGGAGGCCTTCGAGGCGGTGCCCCGGCATCTGTTCGTGCCCTACTACTACGTGGGCGTCAGGGGAGGCTACGAGCGGCGCTGGGGCGAGAGCTCCGACCCGCGCGGCCGGGAGAAGTGGATGCGCGGGGCCTACGTCGACGCCCCGCTGGCCACCCGGCTGCGCGACGGGGAACTGGTCTCCTCCAGCAGTCAACCATCGCTGATGGCGATGATGCTGGTCGCACTGCGGGTACGGGACGGCGACCGGGTCCTGGAGATCGGCGCCGGCACGGGCTACAACGCGGCCCTGCTCGCGCACCGGCTCGGCGACGACTGCGTCACCACCGTCGATCTGGAGCCGGAGATCACCGAGGCGGCGCGCAGGCATCTGGCGGCCGCCGGGTACCACCCTGCCGTCGTCACCGGCGACGGTGCGCGCGGGGTGCCCGAACGCGCCCCCTTCGACCGGATCATCGCCACCTGCACCCTGTCGTCGGTGCCGGTCGCCTGGCTCGCCCAGTGCCGCCCCGGCGCACGGATCCTGAGCCCGCTCGCCACCGGGCTGATCGCCCTGACCGTCCGGGACGCCGGGCATGCGGAGGGACGGTTTCTGCACACGCCCGCCTACTTCGTGCCGCTGCGCGGGGCGGACCGGCACGAAGAGGGGTTCGTCGACTGGGACGGGGTGCCGAGCCGGGCCCGGGAGAACGAGCTGTTCCGCTTCCTGCTGGCGCTGACCCGGGACACCCTCGCACCCCGGGAGGCGTACGCGCTGTGGGAGCGCGAGGGGCAGCCGCGCCGTGAGCGGTACGGCATCACGGTCAGCGGAGAGCGGGAATGGGCGTGGCTGGACGACCCGGAGGGGCCGTACACATGGCCCCTCCGGTGACGTGGCCGTTCGCTAGCCGCGGCGGATCGTGATCGTCGTCCAGGCGCCGACGTGCACCCGGTCGCCGTCCTGGAGCGGCACCGGCACGAACGGCGTGATGGGCTCCTCGGCGCCGTTCACGGTGGTGCCGTTCGTCGAGTTCTGGTCGACGACCGCCCAGGAGCCGTCCGGTTGCTGGACCAGCACCGCGTGCTGGTGCGAGACGCCCGGGTCCTCCGGCGGCACCGACAGGTCGACGTCGGGGGTGTCGCCGGTGGAGTGCCGGCGGCGGCCGATGGTGACCTGGTTCCCGGTGAGCGTGCGCTGCTGCTCGGGGGAGTACGCGGGCAGGTTCAGGCCCGCGGCCTCGGGGCCGGAGCGCTGCATCATCGCCAGGAAGTAATCGCGGTCCGGGCCGATGGTCGCCGTCCAGGTCGCCGGCTGCTGCGGGAAGGACGGGCCGGGGGGTGCGGGCGGGGCCTGGGTGGAGCCGGGCTGCGGGTAACCGTAGCCGCCGGGGCCGCCGGGTCCGCCGCCGGGGGCGGTGGAGGACGGCGGGGAGAGGACCCAGTCGTCAGCGCCGCCGCCGAAGGACTGGCCGCCCGGCTGGGGCCGGTTGGTCTCCTGCGGGAAGGCGGGCGGAGCCGATGCGCCCTGCGCCTGGAAGCCTTGCGGGGCGCCGCTCGTGGCACCCGGGCCGGCGGGCGGGGTCGGTCCGGGGGGCGGCGGGACCGGGCGGGAGGGGTCGGCACCGAAGTTCGGCGGACCGCCGGGGCCGCCACCGGGGCGGGACGGGTCGCCGGGGAAGCCCTGCGGGCCGCCGGGACCCGACGGGCCGGGTTGCGTGGGGTGGCCGCCGTAGCCCTGTGGGCCGCCGGGGCCGGAGGATCCGGGCGGGCCGGACGGGGCCTGCTGGGAGCCCGGCTGCGGGTAGCCGTAGCCACCCGGTCCGGGGTTCCCGGGACCGCCGGGGCGGGAGGGATCACCGGGGAAACCGGAGGAGCCGGGGCCGCCCTGCCGGGAGGGGTCCGAAGGGAAACCGGAGGGGCCGGATGCGCCGGGGCGTCCGGGGTCGCCCGGGAAGCCCTGCTGACCACCGGGGCCGGAGGGGCCCGGACCGCCGGGTCGCGACGGATCGCCGGGGAAACCGGAGGGGCCGGACCCGCCGGAGCCGCCGGGTCCTCCGGGGTAACCGGAGGGGCCGGGTGCGCCAGGGCCCCCGGGGCGGGACGGGTCACCGAGGAAGCCGGAGGGGGCGCCAGGGCCACCGGGGCCGCCGGGTCGACCCGGGCCCGAGCGGCCCGACGGTTCCGAGCCGAAGGGGATCGGTTCCGCGGGGCGGTTCACCTGGGACGGGCGTGAGCCCTGGTACTCGTACGAGTCACCGCCGCCGAAGGACGGACCGGGCCCCGCCTGCTGCTGGAAGTGCGAGGGCGGGCCGCCGGAGCCGGCCGGCGGGCGCGGGGCGGCCGGGGTGTACGAGGTCGCCGTGTTGGTCAGGAAGTTCCACCGGCACTCCTCGCAGAAGGGCGCACCGCCCTCACGAGGGGTACGGCACTGCGGGCAGAGCTCCGGCTCGGCGTCCGGTACGGCGGACAGATGCGGACGTCCACCGGGCTGGCCCCCGGGACCGCCGGGCGGCGGGAAGCCGTATCCGCCTCCACCTGGACCGGGCGGCGGCGGAGGGGGCGGAGGTACGGCACCGGCCATGCGGTGACCGCAGACCTCGCACCAGTCGTCGGAACCCGACTGGTGTCCGTTCGGGCAGGTCGGCATGTCGGCGCTTCCCCCTCTCGGATCAGGGAACTACTACGTCACTTCTTTACACGAACAGTCTTTGTCGACCGGGTCTCGAGAGTCATCTCGTCGGCCTCCTCGACCTTCGCCTTCAGTCGCACAGTACCTGTCGTGGCGTCGACGACGTCGACCACCTTCGAAAGCAGTTTCGCAGTATCAGCGTTCCCGGAGTTGTTCGCGAGCTGGACGGCCCGGCCCAGTTTGGCCGTTGCTCCATCGATATCGCCCGCCTTGCGCAGATCGAGCCCTTGCTGGATGGCTTGTGCCAGTTCGGCCTGGCCGGTGTAGTGGGCGACTTGGGGGTTGATCGACGTCGAGGCGACCATGTCGTCGGTCCACACGGCCCTGACGAGACCCTGTGCGCCCAGGTTCTGCGTCGAGCCGTCGGGCTGCGGGACGACCAGGGAGACCCGGGCTGCGAGCATCTCCTGGCCGATGTTCGCGGCCGGGACCTCGACGCAGACGTGGTAGTCACGGGACTCGTCTCCCCAGGAGCCGGTGGGATAGTCCCCGGCACGCGGACCGGCCTCGGTGCGGCGGTCGGTGAGCTGCTCGACGGTGGGCGCGACCTGCTTGACGAACTTGATGGTGGTGCCGACCGGGGTCCACACCCTGAGGGCGACGTCCGCGACCTCCTTGCCCATGGCCGCCTCCATCATCTGCGTGAAGTCCGCGGCGAGTCCCGCCGGGTCGGCGACGATGTCGGCGGTGCCGAGCAGGGCGGAGGCGATCCCTGTGACTTCTTTCACTTCCCAGTCGGTGCCCACGCCCCGGGCGTCGCAGGTGAAACGCCCCGCGCAGGCGTCGAGGGAGGCCTTGAGGTCCTCCGGCGACTCGTGTTCGTTGCGGCCGTCGGTGAGCAGGATGCCGTGACGGATGGCGACGTCCGCGGAGGACAACAGCTGGTCCGCCAGGCGCAGCCAAGTGCCGATCGCCGTGCCACCGCCGGGGCTGAGCTTGCGCAGCGCCTGCTTGGCCTGATGACGGGTGGTGGCGTCGGCGACCGCGAGACCGCCGTTGCCCGGATAGACCTCCTTGCCCACGTGCGTGCCGCCGATCACCGCGAAGTGCACTCCGTCGCGCAGGGTGTCGATCGCGGCGGCGGTGGCGTCGCGGGCGTTGCGCATCTTGGTCGGCGGGTAGTCCATGGAGCCCGAGCAGTCGACCATGAGCGCCACCGCCGCCGAGGGCCCCTGCTCCGCCGACCAGAGGTGCGGGGCCGCGACCGCGCTTCCGATCGTGCCGCCGCCGGTCGAGGTCACCGTGACGATCGCGTTGACCTCGCGGCCGCCCTCGGGTAGGTACTCGTTCTGGTAGACGTCCATCGAGAACTGCGGCGCGTTCGACTTCGAGAAATTGGCCATGCCTACTCAAATCCCCCTCGCGTACCCCACATCCGTGGGGCGATGACTGATTGCGGACCGGTCCCCTCCGGTCCGCTGAGGCATCCCCGAATGTGGCCTCAGGCCGATCCTGCCCCCTGCGGAGGCGTCGGGAACGGCACGACGGCCACTGTTACGTTGTCGTGGCCCCCGCCGTCCAGGGCGTGGCCGACCAGGACCCGGGCGGTGTGCAGCGGGCGCGCGGCGGCGTCGGCCGGTACGGCCTCCGCCATCTCGTCGGCCGCCTCCGCGTAGTTCCACAGGCCGTCGGTGCACACCACCACCACACCAGGCCGGTCCGGCTTGAAGGAAGCGGTGTGCGGGTCGAGTTCGTAGGCGTCCGCGCCGAGCCAGCCGGTGATCGCGTGGGCGCGCTCGTCGGCGTACGCCTCGGCCTCGTTCATCAGGCCCGCGGCCACCATCTGGGCGGCCCAGGAGTCGTCCTCGGTGAGCCGGGCCGGGGGGGAACTGCGGTCCGTCGGCACCCAGTAGACCCGGCTGTCGCCGACCCAGCCGACGACCAGCAGGCTCGGGGCGACGATCGAGCCGACGATCGTGCACGCCGGGGCGTTCTGGTGCGGTTGGTGCTCGCGGGCCGTGGCGGGCTCCGCGGCGAGCGAGTTGACCGCGCGGGAGGCGGCGACGATCGCCTCGTGCATCGCCTGCTGGGGGTGCGTGCCCTGCGGCAGCGCGGTCAGCAGGGCCTCGGCCGCGGCCCGGGACGCGGCCAGGGAGGCGTCGTCGGGGCGGGTCGCGGAGGACACACCGTCGCAGACGACCGCGAAGGTGGCCGGCGAGCCGTCGGGCAGCACGCTGGTGCCGAGGCTGAAGGCGTCCTCGTTGCGGTGGTGGCGCAGGCCGCGGTCGCTGACGGCGGCGATCGGACCGGCCTCCTGCTCCATGTGGTCGCGCTCACGTGGCTGGGCGTGCCCGCAGTTCTCGCAGTAGCCGTCGTCGTCGACCCGGCCCGCGCGGCAGGCCACGCACACCTTGCTGCCCTCGGCCGGGGCGGGCGGTCCGGCGGCCACCCGAGGGTCGGGCGCCTGCAGGACGTACTCGTCGGGCTCCGGTGAGCGGTCGAAGCGCACGCCGGGAACGGGGGGGACCGGCGAGCCCACGACCGGTCCCGACGGAGGCGGTTCGTGCCCGCCCGACTCGGTGCCCCGCAGGTCGGCCGGCAGATGGACCTCCGCCGGCGGGTGCGGGACCTCGGGCCAGGGGCCGCCGGGGGGCGCGCCGTTCATGGCGATGGTCGGGCTGTCGTCCGGCCGTGCCGGCACGGCGGACAGGTCGTATCCGCACGCACCGCAGAAACGGTCGCCCGATTCGAGCGGCCACTCGCAGCTGGGGCAGGCGGACAGCTGGGGCATCTGCGACATCAACTACACCCACGTCCGGGGGCGGTAACGGTTGGCTCGTTCCACCAGGTCGATCCTCTCCTCGCCGCCCTGCGCGAGCCGGGCCAGCGTGCGGTACGAACGCTCCAGGCCGAAGCGCAGTCCTCGCTCGTCCAGTCCGCTGCCGAGCAGCGCCCGTCCCGCGGCGGCGGGGGCCACAGAGTCCTGGCCACCGGAGAGTATCCAGTCCAGGGCCGCGCCCAGCACCTCCGCCGACAGCTGCTCGCGGCGCGCCGGATCCAGACCGTACGCGTCCAGCGCCTCGACCTGCCCGGCGGCGGCGGTCAGGTCGTCCAGGAAGGGTACGTCGCCCGCGGTCGCGGTGCGTCCACGCAGCCGCGCGCGGACGGCGGCCACGCGGGCGGCGGTGTAGTGAATGGAGGACTCCGGCACCGACTCCAGCGTGTTCACCGCGCCACGGTGGTCCCCGGTCGCGAGCTGCACGCGCGCGAGGCCGAACGCGGAGCTCACATAGCTGGGGTCGGTCGACCAGACCAGGCGGTAGTACTCGGCGGCGTTGTCGAGCTGTCCCAGCACCTCCGCGCACAGGCCGAGGGCGAGCTTGGGGGCGGGTTCGCCGGGGAAGGCGTCGTAGATCGCGTCGAAGGCGAGCGCGGCGGCCTCGTGGTCGCCGGTCACCAGGGCGGCGACGCCCCGGTACCAGACCACCCGCCAGTCGTCGGGCCGTTCCTCCTCCAGCCGCCGCAACGCCTCGTCCGCGGTGTGCGCGTCGCCGTTCTCCAGCCAGGCCCGCACCTGCCGCAGGCGGGTCTCCGCGGATGCCGCCGGCGCGGCCGCGAGGGCGCCGAGCAGCTCGGCCGGCGCGGTGGTCATGAGCCCGGCGAGGAAACCGGCGTTGGGGTCGGAGGGGTCGACGTGCGGGACGGGCAGAGCCAGGGCGGCGGCGGGGGCGTCGGCGGACTTGACGATGGTGTTGACGGCTCCGCCGCCGGGCCGCTCGGGACCTGGGGTGCCGACCGGAAGAGCAGCGGACGCGGGGGCGGCCGTCCTGGGACTCCGCCGCCCCGCCGGAGGCACCCGCGTCCCCAGCCGCGACACCTCCCCGTCCAGCTTCGGGAACAACTCCGTGTCGGTGACGCGGAGTTCGGGGCCGAAGAGCGTCGACAGGGAGGGCCTGGCACGGCCCGTCTGCAGGGAGACGACCTCGCGCAGGACCCCGGTCAGCTGTTCCGACATCTCCTGCGCGGAGGCGAAACGGCGGGCCGGATCCGGGTCGGTCGCCCGGACCAGCAACCGGTAGAACGACTCGTACTGGCGGAAGACCTCGATGTGGTCGGGGTCGGGCAGCGAGTCGACGAAGACGTTGGTGTAGCCCTGGAAGTCGAAGGTCAGCACCGCCAGGGTGCGGGCGACCGTGTACAGGTCGGAGGCGACCGAGGGGCCCACCTCCGCGACCTCCGGAGCCTGGTAGCCCACCGTGCCGTAGATGGCCGACTCCTCGTCGTCCATCCTGCGCACCGCGCCCATGTCGATGAGCTTGAGCTGGTCCTCGGTCTGGATGGCGTTGTCGACCTTGAAGTCGCAGTACAGGAGGTTGCGGCTGTGGAGGTGGCCGAGCGCCTCCAGGGCCTCGATGCCGTACGCGCACGCCTGCTCGACCGGCAGCGGGTCCCGCTTGCCGGCGGACGAGCGGCGGTCGTTGGCGATCTCCTTGAGCGACTTGCCGCCGACGTACTCCATGACGATGTAGCCGTCGAGCGAGCCGGTGCGCTGGTCGAGGTGTTCCACGAAGTTGTAGATCCGCACGATGTTGGCGTGCTCGATCTCCGCGAGGAAGCGCCGCTCGGAGATCGCGGCGGCCATCGCGTCCTGGTCGCCGGTGTCCAGCAGGCCCTTGAGGACCACCCAGCGGTCGGACACCGCGCGGTCCACGGCGAGGTAGACCCAGCCGAGGCCGCCGTGCGCCAGACAGCCCGCGACCTCGTACTGGCCGTGCACGACGTCACCGGACTTCAGCTTCGGCACGAACGAGTACGGGTGACCGCACTTCGTGCAGAAGCCCTCCGTGCGCCCGGACTTCTCCCCGCGCGAACGCCCCACCGGGGCCCCGCAGTCGGAGCGCGAGCAGAACCGCTTGCGCTCGGGCACCTCAGGGTTGTCCAGAACCATCTCGCGCGGGTCGGGCCGCGGCACCCCGGGCACCTCGACGAGGCCCGCTCCGAGCCGGCCGCGCCCGCTCGAACCGGTGCCGGAGCCGGAGCTGCGCACCGACACCGAACGGCCCGTGGACTTCCCGGAGACCGAACGCGACAGCCGTCCCGACACCGAGCGCCGGGACTTCGACGACTGCGAGGACGTACGCGAGGAAGCGCGGCCGGTGGCGCGCGAAGTGCCGCTGACCTGCGAGCCCCTGCCGGTGGACGCCGAGCCGGCCCGGCCTCCCTCGGCCGAGACGACCGGCGCCAGGCCGCAGGTGTCGCAGTACAGCTCGCCGCCGCCCATGTCCTCGTACGTACCGTCGCAGCCGGGCCGCTGGCAGGGCTGCTGTTCCTGACTCATGACGTCGCACCCCCTTGGTCACTCACGTTCCGGGCCCCCACGGTCTTCGGGACCGCTCTTCTGCGGTACGCGCGGGGCTCCCAGCAGTTCGGCGGCCGCGTGCTGGTAGCGCAGCACGGCCTGTTCGGCGACCCGCAGGTCACAGGGCGCGCTCCACAGCATCCGCCGGGCCGCGTCGTAGCGCTCGATCAGGAACGGGTCCTCGGCCAGGCCGTGCCGTGCGACCTTCGCCTTGTACGCGTCGAGACGGCCGCGCAGCTCCGCGCGGACCGCCAGCGGCGCGGTGACCGCGGTCAACGACTCGCGGGCGCGCAGCAGTTCGTCCTCCGCCTTCTCCTCCAGGGACTCCAGGAGCGGGGACAGGCGGTGCCACTGGGCGTGTCTGCGGTACTCGGCGGCCGTCGCCAGCTGCTCCTGCAGCACGGTCGGCGGTCCGCTGACGACCGGCACCTCCGTGGCGGCGATCTTCGCGAGGACCTCGCCGCGCGCGTTACGGGCCTCGGCGAGCGTACGGTCCGCGCGGGAGAGCACGTCCCGCAGCTTGACCAGCCGGGCCTCCGCGTCCTGCCGGACGGTGAGCACGGCGTCGATCTCCCGGCGCACGTCCTCCAGGGCGCGCGCCTCACGGTCGTACGCCGTGGTGTCCGGCTTTCCGCCGCCGGGCGCCGAACTGCCCTGCGCCTGCCGCCAGAAGGCGAGCGGGTCGGAGATCACCCGCTCGCGCAGTGAGGTGAGCGCGCGGGTGATGCGTTCCAGGTCGTCGCCGGCCGGGTGTTCCCCGGGGCGCACGCCGACGGAGTGCGCGAGCCGGCGGGTGCGCTGGAGTTCGGCGGCCAGTAAATCTATCCGCGCGGGCAGCGCCGACCACACCGCGTCGGCGGCGACGACCATGTCCAGGCTCGACGCGTACAGGTCGTTCATCCGCTCGACGAGCGTCACCAGCGAGAACCGCTCGCTCAGCTTGCCCGAATTGCCGTGCAGGGTGGGCGCGTTGGCCGTGGCGGTCGCCGAGCCCGCGACGGTGACCGACTCGCCGCGCAGCAGCTCGGTCAGCTCCACCAGGTCATCGCGGCTGGACCAGCGACGGCGGGAGCGGATCTCGCGGGCCGAGCGCAACGCGTCCGAGTACGCGTCGAAGTACGCCCACAGCAGGGTGATCGAGGCGTCGGCGGACGTCCAGCGCTCCTTGGTGACGCCGGTGAGTTCGGCGCCCTCGAGGAGCCTGCGGCCCGCGTGGTCCTGCAGGGCGAGGAGCGAGGTCTCTATCGCCTCGTGCTCCGCGCCGAGCCGCGCCAGCGCACGGTCCACCTCGTCCCGGTCCATCACCGGCCCGGGGGGTCCCGTGACGCCCATCGATCACCTCTCGCTGCTGAAGGGTTGCTGAGTGGTTGTGAACAGTGTGCCGTTGACGGTCCGTCAGCTGGTGCGCAGGTACTGCGGTGCGGGCGGCTCCGACTTCGCCGAGTCCTTGTTCAGTGTGGCCGACAGCCACCGGTTGTACGACGCCTGCCAGCCGTCGGTGGTGTCCTTGCGGTAGTCCACAAGAATCTGGTTGACCCGGCGTACCAGATCGTCGGCGTCCTTCTTCATCGCCACGCCGTAGTACTCGGTGGTGAAGGGCGAGCCTTTCAGTTCGACCGTGGGGTCCTGGGCGGCCTGGCTGGCGGCGAGGGCGCCGTCGGTGACCACGGCGTCGACCTCGCCGAGCTGGAGCCTGACGAGGCAGTCGAGTTGGTTGGGAACGGTGGTCCTGAGGTCCGCGGAGGCGACGAGCTTCCCCGACTTCTTGTCCTCGTCCAGCTGGCTGAAGGCGGTCGAACCCTCCGCCGTGCAGATCTTCTTTTTCGCCAGCGTGCCGTCGTAGCCCTTGATGTCCGAGGACTTGGGGGCGAGGACCTGCTGCCCCGTCTTGAAGTACGGCGCGGAGAACGCCACGTCGGCCAGGCGCTTGCAGTTGATCGTCATCGTGCGCACCACCATGTCGACCCGGCCCTCCTGGATCGCCGGGATGCGCTGGTTGGTGGGGATCGCCTTGAACTGCACGGCGTTCGGGTCACCGAGGACGTCCTGCGCGATCCGGTGCACCAGGTCGATGTCGAAACCCTCCAGGTCGGCCGTCGGGCCGCCGTTGGGGTTGCGGTAGCCCCAGCGGTAGCTGTTCTGGTCGACGCCGACGATCAGCTTGCGCTTCTCGCCCTGCCGGGCCTTGATCTTGTCTATGGTCGGGCCGTCTGCGCTCGACGGGGACAGCGTCTGCTCCTCCGGGTGCGCCTTGATCGCCGGATTCGTGCAGGGATCGCCGTCCGCGACCTGATCGGCACGGGTCACGCCCGGCCCGCCGGTGCCCGTGCTGCCGTCGCCGTGCGACCGGGCCACCGGCAGGAGCAGTGCGAAGGCGAGCACCAGACCGCAGACGACCGCCATCGCCCCGACGCCGCCCCAGCCCCTGAGACCGGCCCGTACACGTCCACGCATCCGCATCGTCACGCCCCCTCTCACCGGTACTCCGACAGCCTGCGCCCGATGCCCAGGACCGCGCCGGCCGCGCCGAGGACGGCCAGGACGGCGGCGCCCGCCGGCAGTCCGGTCATCGCGCCCAGGCCGTCACCGGCCGACCGCGCGAACTCCTTCTCCTCGTGCGTCAGGGCCTTGGCGAGATTGTCGTCGACGCTGTCGAAGCACTCGCCCGTGGCGCCCTTGCCGCCTATGACCCGCTTCAGCGCCTCTTCGTAGTTGCCGTTGTCGTCCTGCGCGCGGGCCGCGGTGTGACGCTGCTTCCACACCGTCATGTTGCCCTCGGCGGCCGTCACCGGCTCCTTGCCGCTGCTGTCGTCGGCGAGCTTCGACGCCTCCGCCAGGCCCTTGCCGAGGGTGTCCATGTCCTTGCCGAAGTCGAAGTCGTAGGCGTCGTAGGTGACGTCCACACCCTGGGCGTTCTTCTTGGTGACCGTCTCGGCGCCGCGGGCCACGAGCGTGAGGTTCTCGTTGCCGCGGGCCTTGAGGGAGGCGATCCGGGCGTCGTGCAGCACGTTGAGCGAGCGCACTCCGTGGTCGTAGGAGTCGTTGAGCCCGGCGCGCGCGACGGTGTGACCGACTACCAGCCACAGCAGCACCACGGTCGCCGTCGCGGTGGCCGCGACCAGGCCGTGGTTGAGAACCCGGTTGGTTGGTGCGCCGGTAGTTGCGGTGCTGGGCCCAGGCGAGCCCGGCAAGGGCCAGGACGCCGAGGCCGATCGCGGCCCACGGGTAGGGCGTGGCGTCGGCGTAGTCGGCGCGCAGCCGCTGGTTCTCGCTGGTGTAGAGGTTCTGCGCCTTCGGGAGCATCTCCTCCTGCATCTTCTCGTTGGCGTACCGCAGATAGGCGCCGCCGACCGGGAAACCCTGGCGGTTGTACGTACGGGCCCGTTCCACCAGGCCCTTGTACTCCGGCAGCAGGGTGTTGAGCTCGGCCACCGTCTTCGCGGCGGGGGAGTCCGGGTCGGAGTTCGAGGCCGCCTTGACCAGACCGGCCGCGGCCAGGTCGATGTCCTTCTCGTACCGCTCGCGGGAGTCGGCCGTCTCCTGGCCGCCGGCGAGGAAGCCGCTGGAGGCCGCGGTGTTGGCGTCGGCCAGGTAGCGGTAGATGTCGGCGGCGGCGCTGCTGAGCGGCTGGCTCTTGTGCAGCACGTCGTCCGCCGCGGCGGCCCGGTCGTTGGTCTGCCAGGCGGTCACCGCGCCGAAGAGGACGACGAGCAGGGCGAGCGCCGCGCCGATGATGCGCAACCGGCCCGGTTCGGTGGTGGCGGCCGCGCGCACCTGGTCGAGACCTTCCGCGAACGCCGTACGGCGGGCGGGCGCCGCGGGTGACACCGGGGCGGGCGGGGGCGGCTGGGCCGGGGGTCCCGGCTGCGGTGGTACGGCCGGCATCGTGGGCACGCCGGAACCCGGTGGTGCCGTGCTGCTCTTCGGCGGGTGTGTCACCGTTTGACCTCCCCCATGGTCATCCCTCGCCGCAAGTATCGCTGCCGGGACCGACATCCGCACCGGGCTTCACTGGATCTTGATCGAACCGCAGCGGATCGCCTGCGGCGGCCCGGCCATGCCCCCGCACCACCCCTTGTCCATGAATACGCCACCGGAATCGGTTCGGTTCCCCCTGGGGGCGCGTAGGGTCGCCCTCGTGCGCGGGGTGCGAGTGGTGATGATCGGCGGAACGTCCAATACCGGCAAGTCCACGGTCGCCGGGGCGCTGGCCGAACGGCTCGGCTTCGAGCATCGGTCGACGGACCTGCTGGCGAGACACCCGGGGCGCCCCTGGCGCACGCCGGAGCGAGAGGTGCCGGCGCATGTGGCCGAGCACTACACGACGCTCGCCGTCGACGAGCTGATCGACTCGGTCCTCGCCCACTACGAGCGGCTCTGGCCCCGCATCGAGGAACTGGTCAGGACGCACGCCACCGGACCGGGCCTGGTCCTTGAGGGCTCGGCGCTCTGGCCGGAGCGGGTCGCGACGCTGGACGTGCCGCACACGGCCGCCGTATGGCTCACCGCTGACGAGGACGTCGTACGCGCCCGGATCCGTGCGGCCGGGCGCTACGACGCAGCGACGCGGGAGGAACGGTTCCTGACGGACAAGTTCCTCGCCCGCAGTGTGCGTTACCAGTCGCTGATGGTGGAGGCCGTGGACCGGCTGGGGCCGGCCCGCGTCGACGTCGGGAAGGACAGGTCCGTCTCCGAGGTGGCCGACGCGGTGCTCGCTCAGGCCTCGTAGTACGCCCGCGTCCTCGCCTGGACCTCCGCGGACGCCCCGGCCCGGTCGAGGCCGAGGAGTGCCGCGCCCAGGACCGGACTCGCCGTCACCACCCGGGGTACGGCCTTCGGGGCGCGCGCGGCCAGGAGTTCCCGCACGCCGTCGTCCAGTTGGGGGTGCCGGGCGGCCAGGACGCTGCCGCCGAGCAGGACCGGGGTCTCCTCGTCGAGGAGGTCGAGGCGGGTCAGGGCCACCGTCGCCATGGACACCACCTCGTCGGCCAGACGGTCCACGAGCGAGCGGGCCACCGGGTCGCCGGCGGCGGCTGTGGCGAAGAGCACCGGCGTCAGCTCGTGGCGGCGGGCGGGGGCGATGTCCTCCAGGTGCAGGGCCTCGATGAGGGCGTACATGGACGGCAGCCCGAAGTGCCGCGGGAGCACGCCGCGCGAGGTCGGTGTCGACGCCCCGCCCGTCCGCCGCGCGGGCCGCGTGCCACAGGGCCTCCTCCGCGAGGCCCCAGCCGCCGCCCCAGTCGCCGGAGATCCGGCCGAGCGCGGGGAAGCGGGCGGTACGGCCGTCGGGGCGCATGCCGACGCAGTTGATGCCCGCGCCGCACACCACGGCGACCCCGCGCGGTTCGGTGACACCGGCCCGCAGGATCGCGAAGGTGTCGTTGCGGACCTCCACCTCCGCGCCCCACGCGCGCGCGTGCAGTGCGGCCGCCAACTGCTGCTCCTCGACGGGGAAGTCGGCGTTGGCCAGACAGGCCGAGACATGGTCCACCGACCCGACCCCGGCCGCGGTGAACGCCTGTCCCACCGCGTCGGCGATCACGTCCACCGCCGCCTCGACACCCACCACCGGCGGCCGGAATCCACCGCCGCGGGCCGTGGCGAGGACGCTTCCGTCGGCCGCGACGACCGCGACGTCGGTCTTGCTGTTGCCCGCGTCGACGGCGAGGACACATGCGGTCAGGCCCACGCGAGATGCTCCCGGTTGTGTGCGATCAGTCGGTCGGTGAGGCCCTCGGCGTACTCGTACTGGCCGACGAGGGGGTGCGCGAGCAGCGCCTTGAAGACCCGGTCACGGCCACCACGCAGGGCCGCCGTCAGCGCCAGGTCCTCGTACGCCGTCACGTTCGCCATCAGGCCCGCGTACAGCGGGTCCACGGCGGGCACCGCCAGCGGGGTCGGCCCCTTCGGACTCACCGCCGCCTGCACCTCGATCACCGCGTCGTCGGGCAGGAAGGGCAGCGTGCCCCGGTTGAGGGTGTTGACCACCTGGTAGGGGCTGCCACCCCCGCCGAGCAGCCCGGCGGCCAGGTCGACCGCCGCCTCCGAGTAGTAGGCGCCGCCCCGCTTGGCGAGCAGCTCCGGCTTCTCGTCCAGGTCCGGGTCGCCGTACATCGTGAGCAACTGCCGTTCCATCTCCGCCACTTCGGCGCGCCCGGGACGGCTTGGTGCCCAGTTCCCGTACGACCTCGTCGTGCGCGTAGAAGTAGCGCAGGTAGTACGACGGGACCACGCCGAGCCGGTCCAGCAGCGGTCGGGGCAGGTGCAGGTCCCCGGCGATCGTGTCGCCGTGCTCGGTGAGCAGCTCGGGCAGGACGTCCTCGCCCTCGGGGCCGCCGAGCCGTACCGCGGTCTCCCAGGTGAGGTGGTTGAGGCCCACGTGGTCGAGGTGGATGTCGGAGGGGGTGACGCCGAGCAGCCCGGCGAACTTCCGCTGGAAGCCGATCGCCACGTTGCACAG
This sequence comes from Streptomyces canus, assembly GCF_030816965.1. Classification (NCBI taxonomy): domain Bacteria; kingdom Bacillati; phylum Actinomycetota; class Actinomycetes; order Kitasatosporales; family Streptomycetaceae; genus Streptomyces; species Streptomyces canus. The sequence goes on along the minus strand of NZ_JAUSYQ010000002.1, from coordinate 3,646,200 downwards.
CCCGACCGCCTTGTGCCCGGCCTGGAGGAGGGCGCGGGTGACGATCCCGACCGGGTTGGTGAAGTCGATGATCCAGGCGTCCGGGTTGGTGCGGCGGACACGTTCGGCGATGTCGAGGACCACCGGGACCGTGCGCAGCGCCTTGGCGAGGCCGCCCGCGCCGGTCGTCTCCTGACCGACGCAGCCGCACTCCAGGGGCCAGGTCTCGTCCCGCCGGCGGGCGGCCTGGCCGCCGACGCGGAGCTGGAGGAGCACGGCGTCGGCGCCGTCGACGCCCGTGTCCAGGTCGTCCGTCGTCGTGATCCGGCCGGGGTGGCCCTGCTTGGCGAAGATGCGGCGGGCGAGCCCGCCGACCAGCTCCAGGCGCTCGGCGGCCGGGTCGACCAGGACGAGTTCCTCGACGGGCAGCGTGTCCCGCAGGCGCGCGAAACCGTCGATGAGTTCGGGGGTGTAGGTCGAGCCTCCGCCGACCACGGTGAGTTTCATACGTGGTTAACCCTTCACTCCGGTCAGCGTGACGCCCTCGACGAACGCCTTCTGCGCGAAGAAGAACACGAGGATCACGGGGGCCATGACCAGCACGGTCGCGGCCATGGTGAGGTTCCAGTCGGTGTGGTGCATGCCCTTGAAGGACTCCAGGCCGTAACTCAGCGTCCAGGCGTTCTGGTTCTCCGAGGCGTAGATCTGCGGGCCGAAGTAGTCGTTCCAGGCGTAGAAGAACTGGAAGAGGGCCACCGCGGCGATCCCGGGCCTCGCCATGGGGATCACGACCCGTATCAGGGTGCGGAAGTCGCCGCAGCCGTCGACCTTCGCCGCGTCCACGTACTCGTTCGGGATCGTCATCAGGAACTGCCGGAGCAGGAAGATCGAGAACGCGTCCCCGAACGCCATCGGGATGATCAGCGGCCACAGGGTGCCCGACAGATCCAGCTGCTTCGCCCAGAACAGGTACATCGGGATGATGACGACCTGCGGCGGCAGCATCATCATCGAGATGACCAGCATCAGGGAGAGATTGCGGCCCCGGAAGCGGAACTTGGCGAGCGCGTACGCCACCGGGATCGACGACACGACCGTAAGGACTGTCCCCAGTCCCGCGTAGACCAGCGTGTTGCGCCACCAGGTCACAAAGCCCGGGGTGTCGAAGACCCGCTGGTAGTTGCCCCATTCCCAGGTGTGCGGGATCAGATCGCGGCTGAGGGCCTGGGTGTCGCTCATCAGCGAGGTCAGGAACACGAACACGAAGGGCAGCGTGAAGAAGAGGGCCGCGGCGAGGCCGAGGGAATGGATCGCGACCCACTCCAGGGCGGCCTTGCGCCGGGCGGTGCGCTCTGCGGGCGAGGCCGGATTCTTCAACTCCACCGGCCGGTCCAGTACTTGGGTCATGGTCAGTCACCTGCCTGGATGAGACCGCCCCGGCGCCGCATCAGGAACGCGGTGAACACCATCGACAGGGCGAAGAGGACGAGGGCGACGACACACGCGGAGCCGTAGTCGAAGCGCTGGAAGCCGAGGTTGTAGACGAGCTGGGGGAGGGTCAGCGTGGACTTGTCCGGGTAGCCGGGCTCGAACTGCGTGCCCGCGCCCTGGATCACACCCGAGGCGACCTTTCCGGCGATGAGTGGCTGTGTGTAGTACTGCATCGTCTGGATCACGCCGGTGACCACGGCGAACATCACGATCGGCGAAATGTTGGGAAGGGTGACGAACCGGAACCGCTGCCACGCCGACGCCCCGTCCAGCTCAGCGGCCTCGTACTGCTCCTGCGGCACGTCGAGCAGCGCGGCCATGAAGATGACCATCAGGTCGCCGATGCCCCACAGGGCGAGCAGGGTGAGGGCCGGCTTCGACCAGGTGGGGTCGTTGAACCAGCCGGGGGCCGGGATGCCGACCTTCTCCAGGACCGAGTTGACCGGTCCCGTACCGGGGTTGAGGAGGAACGCGAAAGCCATGGTGGCCGCGACGGGCGGGGCCAGATACGGCAGGTAGAAGAGCGTCCGGAAGATCCCGGTACCCGTCTTGATCTTCGTGATGAGCAGTCCGACCCCGAGGCCGAAGACGACCCGGAGGGAGACCATCACCACGACCAGCCACAGAGTGTTGCGCAGGGCCGGCCAGAAGAAGGGGTAGTGCTCGAAGACGTAGGTCCAGTTCTTCGTCCCGCTCCAGGTCGGCGGCTTGAAGCCGTCGTAGTGCATGAACGAGAAGTAGAGGGTCGACAGCAGCGGGTAGGCGAAGAAGACCGTGAAGCCGACCAGCCAGGGCGACATGAAGGCGATGGTCCGAAGCGCCGACCGGCGGCGCTTCGACGCCAGAGTGACGGTGCTCATCGCTACTTCGCCTGCGCGATGTCCGTGTCGATCTGCTGGGCCGCGTCGGCGAGGCCCTTCTTGAGGTCGGTGACCTTGCCGCTCTCGTAGGCGTAGCCGAGCTCCTGGATGGTGGTGAGGTACACACCGCCGTTGATCGAGGACGGGGCGGTCGTCGAGTTCGGGTTCGCGGCGATGTCGAGGAAGGTCTTGAAGCGCGGGTCGTACTTCAGCTTCGGGGACTTCAGGGCCGCGAGCGTCGAGGGCACGTTGTGGATGGCGTTGGAGAAGCCGACCACCGCGTCCGTGTCCGTGGTGATGTACTTCAGGAACTCCCAGGCCGCGTTCTGCTTGGTGCTGTTGGCGGCGATGCCGGCGATGGTGCCGGTGATGTAGCCCTTGCCGTACTGGTCCGCCTGGTCGTCGGGGACGGGCAGCGGGGCGACGCCGATGTCGAAGCCGGGCTTGGCGTCCACGGCCATGCCGAGCCGCCACTCACCGTCGAGCTGCATGGCGACCTGGCCGGTCTGGAAGGGGTGCTTGGGGCCCCACTCGTCGCCGAGCCCCGCACGGTACTTCTCCAGCTTCTTGTAGCCGCCGAGTTCGTCGACGAGCTTCTTCTGGAGGGTGAAGGCGGCGGAGACGGCCGGGTCGGTGGCGACCGTGGACTTGCCCGACTTGTCGAAGTAGGTGGGCGAGAACTGGCCCAGGTAGTGCTCGGTCGTCGTCTCCCAGCCGTGGTAGTTCGGCATGAAGCCGAGCTGCTTGTACGTGGCGCCCTGGGCGATCGTCAGCTTCTTGGCGTCGGCCTCGAACTCCGACCAGGTCTTCGGCGGCGAGGTGATGCCGGCCTTCTCGAAGGCGGTCTTGTTGTAGTAGAGCCCGTACGCGTCGCCGAGGAGCGGCACGGCACAGCGGTCGCCGTCGAACTGCGTGTACCCGTTCATCGCGGCCGGGAAGGTCTTCTCCGGGTCGATGCCCGACTTCTTGAAGAACGGGTTGAGGTCGGTCAGCGCGCCCGAGGAGCAGAACCTGCCCACGTTGTTCGTGGTGAACGACGAGATCACGTCCGGGGCCTTGTCGCCGCCCGTGCGCAGCGCCTGGTTGATCTTGTCGTCGGTCATGTTGCCGACGACGTTGACGTGAATGTTGGGGTGCGCCTTCTCGAAACCGGCGACCAGCGCCTTCACTCCCGCCACCTCGGAGTCCGCGCTCCAGGCGTGCCAGAAGTTGATGGTCGTCTCCTTCGAGGCGTCGTCCTCGGCGCCGGAGGAGGACTGGCCGGTACAGGCGGTGGTGACGAGCACCGCGGACACGGTCAGGACAAAGGCCGCTTTTCGGGCGACTGAGGGTATGGCTGTGCGCATGACGGGATCTCCCAGGGACGGGACGGCGTGGAAGAGGGGGGTGGGTACGGGGGTTCAGCGCGAGGTGTCGAAGACCTCGTCGCGGGTGGCCGCGAGCGCGCTCTCCAGCGCGCCGCGCAGCACGGGGTGTTCATGGACGTCGCCGACGACCAGCCGGGGGCGGGAGGCTGCCAGTTCCTCCAGCTCGGCCTGGACGAGGGCGCGCAGGGTATCGCCGCCGGCGGTGAGCGAGGCACCGCTGAGGACGACGAGTTCGGGATCGAGGACGGAGACGAGGGAGGCGAGACCGGTGGCCAGTCGGGTGGCGTAGGTCTCCAGGAGCAGCCGGTTCAGGACGGTGTCCTCGGTGGCGGCACGCTCGACGAGGGCGGCGGCGACCTCGGCGTACGGCCCCGAGGGGATGTCCGTCATACCGAGCTCACGGGCGAGGTGGGGGATGGCCTGGGAGCCCGCAAGCTCCTGATAGCCACCGCTGTTGGCTTTCCTCACCTGCCGCACCAGGGGTGCTCCGGGAACCGGCAGGAAACCCACCTCTCCCGCGCCGCCGGTCCAGCCGCGGTGCAGCCGTCCGCCCAGGACCAGGGCGGCACCGAGACCGCCCTCGTTCCACAGCAGCACGAAGTCCTCGTGCCCGCGGGCCGCCCCGAGCCGTTGTTCGGCCACGGCCACGAGGTTGACGTCGTTCTCGTACTCGACCGGCATGGGCAGGGCGGCGGCGAGTTCGCCGAGGAGGGCGGGGGTGTGCCAGCCGGGCAGGTGGGAGGCGTAGCGCAGTCGGCCCGTGCCCGGGTCGAAGGCGCCCGGCGTGCCGATGACGAGCCGGTGGACGTCGCCGCGGGCGAGTCCCGCCGCCTTGACCGCGCCGTCGAGGGCGTCGGTGACCTGCCGGACGACGGGCTGGGCTGGCCTGCGTCCCGGGGTCGGCAGTTCGAAGGATCCGACCGTGCGGCCGGTGATGTCGGCGACCGCGGCGAGGATGCGTTCGGGGGTGACGTCGAGCCCGGCGGCGTACGCGGCGGTCGGGTCGACCTCGTACAGCTGGGCGTTGGGACCGGGCCTGCCCTCGGTGGTACCGGTGGCGAGGACGAGGCCCGACGCCTCCAGGCGGGCCAGGAGCTGGGACGCGGTCGGCTTGGAGAGGCCGGTGAGCTTGCCGATCCGCGTACGGGAGAGGGGGCCGTGCTCCAGCAGGAGGTCGAGCGCGGCACGGTCGTTCATGGCGCGGAGTGTGCGTGGTGTGCCTGCCATGGTGCCCCTCTCCGTGACTGCCGGACGACTGTACTGTCCGGCGACTGTTAGGAAGGTTTCCTATCGGATGCAGGGAACATAGGTCTGGACCACCTGTCCGTCAAGAGGGGAACGACAAACCGCCCCCGCAGGAAACGGAGTCGTTACCTGCGGGGGCGGTCGGGGGGTGCCAGTGAGCGCCTACGTGACGTCGATGTAGTCGCCTGCGGCCGTCGCCGAGCCGGTGGTGCTCGTACCCGCGAAGACGTAGCGGTAGTAGCCGTCCTTGGTGGCCTTCGTCGTGGTCTTCAGCGCGCCGCCGGTCCCGGAGGTCACCGTCTTGACGGTGGTGTAGCTGCTGGAGCTCTTGGCGCGGAACTGAAGGGTGGCGTTCTGGGAGGTGTAACCCGAGTACGTGCCGGTCTCCCAGTTCGCCCGGGTCAGCTTGCCGGTGACCGTGATGGTCGCGCCCTTCTTCACCGGCTCGGGCGACGCGTTGACGGTGAGTCTGGCGGCGCGCTTGATCTGGAGGCCGCTGCCGAGGGGGCCCCAGGCGTCGTAGTTGTAGCCGATGCTGATGTGACCGTCCGAGTCGTCGTCGTCCTGGTCGATCTTGCTGTAGAGGCCGGCCGCCTTCCAGGTGGTGGCGTCAGAGGCCGAGTACAGGTAGTTCTCGGGGTCGATCGCCAGGGTCTCCTTGCACGACTCGGTGACGGTGGTGTCCGTCGTCGCGGTCGTGGTGCAGGTGGGCGCGGCCTCGGGGTCGATCTCGTTGGCCATCCTGCTGAGCGTGCCCCGGTAGAGCAGGACGCCGGCGAAGGTGGTCTTGTAGTCGATCGTCAGGTCGGAGGGGCGGGTGAGGGTGTATGTCACCGGCACGCTCACAGTGGCGGTGGTGCCGACGGCGATCGCTTTGCCGCTGTTGACCGTGACGGCGGAGAAGACCAGGTCGGGCGAGGTGGCCGCGGACGCGACGGGCGCGACCAGACCGGTCAGAGCCAGGGCACCGGACGCGGCGATGCCTATGGCGAGCTTTCTCATGTGTTTCCCCACATTCGAAGCGGGCCCCTGGGCGTTGCGCTCCAGAACAAGGGCCCGCTGTGGGGGTGACGCTAGACGATCACATCCGTGACCGGAACGTGGGGTTCACGTGAAGACGGTGAGAGTTCGCTGCTTCGCCGCCGACCGCTACTTCGCCGCCGGCCGCTGCGCCACCCCCGGTGCGGGCACCAGCGGGGAGGCCGCCGCGGCCTGCGGGGACTCGGAGTTGGAGAAGACCGACGGGGGCGCGACCGCCGCGGTCGAGTCGGCGGCCTCCTCCTCCGCGGTGACCGTCGTGCCGCCGACGATGCGGATGTCCGCCGCGTCGAAGGCGCGCTTGATGCGCCAGCGCAGCTCACGCTCGACCGTGAGGGACTTGCCGGGCATCGTCTTGGCGGAGACCCGCACGACCATGGAGTCCAGCAGGACGCTGTCCAGGCCGAGGACCTCGATCGGGCTCCACAGGAGCTCGTTCCAGGGCTCCTCCTTGCTCATCTTCTCGGCGACCTCGCCCAGCACCCGCTTCACGTTGTCGAGGTCCTCGGAGGCCCTCACGGTCACGTCCACGCCGGCCGTCGCCCAGCCCTGGGAGAGGTTGCCGATGCGCTTGACCTCGCCGTTGCGGACGTACCAGATCTCGCCGCTGTCGCCGCGCAGCTTGGTCACCCTGAGACCGACCTCGATGACCTCGCCGGAGGCCACGCCCGCGTCGATGGTGTCGCCGACGCCGTACTGGTCCTCCAGGATCATGAAGACGCCGGAGAGGAAGTCCGTGACGAGGTTGCGGGCACCGAAACCGATCGCCACACCCGCGACACCGGCCGACGCGAGCAGCGGGGCCAGGTTGATCTCGAAGGCGCCCAGGACCATCAGGGCGGCGGTGCCCATGATGATGAAGCTCGCCACCGAGCGCAGCACCGAGCCGATGGCCTGTGAGCGCTGCCGGCGGCGCTCGTTGTTGACGAGCAGACCGCCGATCGCGGTGCCGTCGACCGCCTGGGCGGTGCGGTTCATCCGGTCTATGAGCTTGGTGATGGCCCGCCGCACGACCATTCTCAGCACCGCGGCGATCACCAGGATCAGCAGGACCCGCAGGCTGATCGCCAGCCAGGTCGACCAGTTCTGCTCGACCCAGCTCGCGGCGTTCGTCGCGCTCTCCTGGGCGTCCTGGAGACTCGGCACGGCCGGCGTCGAGGTGTCCGAGGGGGACGGCGACGGCGACGGACTCGCGGCCAGTAGGACGGCGGACAAGGACACGGCAGGTACCTCCAGGTGCTGCGTCTGCCTTCCGGTACGGCGGTCAAGGTCACGAAAAGGTCACCGGTAAAGCAGGCTCACCACACTAACGGTGCATCGTGTGTGGATCGTTGCAATGTTCGGGGGAGAGACGGCTCTCACCTGGGGATGAAGAAAGGTGTGGTCGAAAACACTCCCAGCCCGTTACCGGGGGATGGTGGCGTTTCTCCCGGCCGAGAGGGGAAACTGACCTCAGAACGTCCCGGCGCGAGCCACGTGCCGCCGACGCCCAAGGAGGCATCCGTGCCGCATGTCCTGGTACTCAACGCGTCGTACGAGCCCCTCGGCGTCGTACCGCTCCGCCGCGCGCTCGTCCTCGTCCTGGAGAACAAGGCGGTCTCCCTCGAGGAATCCGGCGCCTTCATGCACAGCGCGACCGTCACAGTCCCCGCACCCAGCGTGGTCCGGCTCAAGCGATTCGTCCGGGTTCCCTATCGGGGGCCCGTTCCTCTCACCCGCAGGGCGCTCTTCGCCCGCGACGGGGGCCGGTGCATGTACTGCGGTGGCGTCGCAACCAGCGTCGACCACGTCATCCCGCGCAGCCGCGGGGGCAAGCACGTCTGGGACAACGTGGTGGCGTCCTGCCGGCGCTGCAACCACGTGAAGGCCGACCGACACCTGTTCGAGATCGGCTGGCGGCTGCGCCACAAACCCGCCCCGCCCACCGGTCTGGCCTGGCGCATCATCGGCACCGGGCACAGGGACCCACGCTGGCTGCCGTACTTGCAACCGTACGGCGCCGAAGACGCCATGGCCCGGATCGACGGCATCTCTGCCTGACGACGATCCGGGCCTTTGTGTTGCCGCACGCGGCGGCTGGGACCGGTCCCGGAGGCCCCCCGTACCTCCGGGACCGGAGCATCACCTGGTCACATGTGCCTGAGTTCCGCCGGGCGGACCGAGCGGCGCAGCAGCGGCAGTGAGGTGGCGGCGGCCAGGAGGCAGGCCGCGTACACCCCGAGCGGGACCAGGAGGGCGGCGTACGGCGTGACGGGCGACCCGTCCATGGTCAGCCGGGCGTACCAGACGCCGATCGCCATGCCTCCGGCGCCGCCCAGCAACAGGGCGGGGGCGAGCGGCAGGGCGGTCTCCAGGAGCAGCGCCCGGCCGAGCACCGAGCGCGGCACCCCGGCGGCTGCCTGCGCGGCCAGGCCCCGGCGACGGGTGGCCAGGGACTCGACGGTGCCGACCGCGAGGCCGCCGAGAGTGATCGCCAGGGCGACGAGGATCGCGGCGGCGGTCAGGTCCAGGCCCGCGGTGTAGAAGGAGCGGTCCGCCGCGAGGTACCGCGTCTGGTCCAGCTCGGCGTTCAGCGCCTGACGGACACCCACGAAGCCCGTCCCGACGACCGTCACCAGCAGCACCGCCGCATGGGTACGGGCCGCCGCCCACGGGTCCTCGCGCAGCCGCTCCGCCGCGATCAGCGTCGCCGCCGTACCGGCCCGGCGCGCGAGCACCCGGCCCATCAGCCCCGCCGTCCCCCCGACGAGGCCCACCGCGGCAGCGCCCACCACGACGAGCAGACCGGCCACGATCAGCGGTCCCCCTTCGAACGGCGACCTGCTGCCGTGCGGGCTGCCGCCGGCGGTCACGGCCACGGCGACCGGAGCCAGGGCGGCCACGAGCAGCACTCCCCCCGCGAACAGCAGCCCCGACGTCCGTCGCGAGCGCGACCGCACCCGCCGCACCCATCCCAGCGGCGAGGCGACCACCCGGCGCAGTGCCAGTGCACCCGCGCTCGCGCCCAGCACCGGCACGCCGAGGCCGATCACCGCGATCCCGGCCCAGGTGAGAGCGGTCGGGCTCCGCCACTGGCCCAGCAGCACCATCACCGAGGCGACCGTCGCGAGCACCGAACCGAGCAGACAGGCCAGGCCCGTCTCCAGCGCGGAGATCCGCCGTACCTGGGCGGACGAGGCGCCCGCCAGCCGCAGCCCCGCGAGACGCCGGTCGCGGTGCAGGGCTCCGATCCGGGCGCACTGGCCGAGGAAACCGAGAACCGGTACCAGCAGAAGCAGCAGGCTGACGATCACGCCGGCGCGGGTGCCGGGCTCGTCGAGGAGACCCGCGCCGACGGGGATGGCGTACTGCCCCTGGAGCGAGGCGAGGGAGACGGCGGCCAGAGCGAAGCCGGTCGCGAGCGCCGCGCCCACGGCCGTGAGCCCGACCCGCCACCACTCCCGCCGGTCGGAACCGCGGGTGAGCAGCCAGGCCATCCGGAGATCGGCCGCCAGGGGACCGTTGGTCCTGAGGTCGGTCGTCACGCCGTCACCCCCACCGGGACGACGGCCCCGTCGGCCATCCGCACCTCGCGGTCCGCGTACGCCGCCACCTGGGCGTCATGGGTGATCAGCAGGACCGCCGTGCCGGACTCCCGGGCCGTGTGGACCAGAGCCGTCATGACCTGCTCGGTCGACAGGGAGTCCAGCGCGCCGGTCGGCTCGTCCGCGAAGACCACCTTCGGCCCGGTGATCAGGGCGCGGGCCAGCGCGGTCCGCTGGGCCTGGCCGCCGCTCATCTCGCCGGGCCGGAGACCGGCCTGGCCGCGCACCCCGAAACGCTCCAGCCACTCACCGGCTCGCGTGTGGGCGTCGGCCCGGGAGACGCCCGCGAGCAGCAGCGGCAGCGCCACGTTGTCGACCGCCGTCAGCTCGGGGATGAGCTGCCCGAACTGGAAGACCACGCCGAACTCCGTCCGGCGCAGCTCGCTCAGCCGCTTCTCGGGCAGTTCGTCGAGGCGCTCACCGCCGTAGGAGACCGAACCGGCGTCCGGCCGCACGATCCCGGCCAGACAGTGCAGCAGCGTCGACTTCCCGCTGCCACTGGTGCCGGTGACGGCGAGGATCTCGCCGGCGTCCAGCCCGACCGAGGCGCCCCGCAGGGCCTCGGACCTGCCGTACGCCTTGACGAGGCCGCGGGCCGCGAGGAGCGGCACCGGGTTCTCCCCCGTTGTGTTCATGCTGAGTCGACCTCCGCGGTCAGAGTGGTGAGCCGGGCCGCCGTCGTGTTCATCCAGCGGAGGTCGGCGTCGAGGTGGTTGAGGGCGTAGTCCGCCGAGAGCACGGTCGCGAGGTCGGCCCCGTGGGCGGTCTTGACCGCCGTGAGCTCCCGCATCCGGGCCATGTGGGCGGCGCGCTGGGCCCGGAGATAGGCGTCCGGGTCGCCGCCGGCCAGGATCGAGACGACGACCTTGGCGAAGATCTCGTTGGTCACGAAGGGTGCGGGCGGGGCGATCTGCCCGGCCCACTGGGCCAGTTCACGCGTCCCCGCCTCGGTCGAGCGGTACCTGGTGCGCTCCGGGCCGCCGTCCGAGTCGGTGCCGTCGACCTCGGCGAGGCCGTCCCGGACCAGGCGTTGCAAGGTCGTGTAGACCTGCCCGTAGGCCAGTGGACGGGCCTCGGGGAAACGGTCGTCGTGGCGTCGCTTGAGGTCGTAGCCATGGCTCGGCCCTCTCGGCGAGCAGCCCCAGCAGGATGTGGCGGGTGCTCATGGAGATCAGTATGCATCACGTATATGTATTGAGTGAATAGTGATCGGTGGACATGACGAAAAGCACGTTCACCCCTCCGGTACGTCTGCCGTCGCGTCCTGTGGGTAGGGCTGCGGTGACCCCCGTCGTCGTACTCGACAAGGAGGCCCCCGTGGCCGCATCGGCACCCCTTCTGCTCTCGGCCCTGTCCAAACCCGAGGCGCCCGCTGAACACTTCTGTGTCTTCAGCGCCGAGGGCGCCTGCACGGAGACCCCGCTCACCAGCGAACCGCCGCTGCCCGACGCCGAACCCCTGACCAGTGAACCGCCGCTCGCCGACGCCGCCCCCCTGATCAGCGAGTCCGACGCATACCTGGAGCCGTAGATGACGGCGCCCCCCGGTCCGGAGCTGTCCCGCCTCGCCGAGTCGTACGGCGTCGCCACCTCCTACCAGCCTTCCCCGGACCGTACGGTCGCCGCCTCCGCCACCGCCGTCACGCTGGCCCTGGCCGCCCTCGGCGTCGACGCGGGCGACCCGGCCGCCGCGCTCGCGGCCCGTGAGCGTGAACTGCGCGAGCGCCTGCTGCCGCCGACGGTGGTGTGCTGGAGCGGCAGCCCGCCCGCCTTCCTGGCCGACCTGCCCGAGGGCACCCGGCTGCGCATCGCGACCGAACAGGGCGAGACCCGCTCGTCCGCCGACCAACTCCCGCCCGGCGTCCACCGGCTGACCGCCACCGCCCCCGACGGCCGCACCGCCGACGCCCACCTGATCGTGGCCCCGCCCCGGTTGCCGGCGCCGCCCGGGCGGTCCTACGGCCTGCTCGTCCAGCTGTACTCCCTGCTCTCGCACCGCTCCTGGGGCATGGGCGACCTCGGTGACCTCGCCGAACTGACCTCCTGGGCGGGACGCGCCCTCGGCGCCGGCTTCGTCCAGGTCAACCCGCTGCACGCGGCGGTGCCCGGCGCCCCCACCGACCCGTCCCCCTACCGGCCGTCCTCGCGCCGCTTCCCCGACCCGGTGCACCTGCGGATCGAGGACGTCCCCGAGTACACCCAGGTCGCGGACCCCGACCGGCTGCGGGCCCTGCGCGGGCGGGCCGAGCGGCTGCGTGAAGCGGTGCTGGAGAAGAGCGCGTTGATCGACCGGGACGCGGTGTGGGAGCTGAAGCGGGAGGCGCTGGAACTCGTCCGTGACGTCCCCCTCGGACCCGGCCGTCGCGCCGCCTACGCCGACTACCTCGCCGAGGGCGGCGAGGCCCTGGAGGACCACGCGACCTGGTGCGCGCTGGCGGAGGTGCACGGCTCGGACTGGAGCCGCTGGCCGGCCGGCCTCCGCGACCCGCGCTCGGCCGACACGGCCCGTGCCCGCGGCGAGTTGATGGACCGCGTGGACTTCTGGTCACGCCTCGCCTGGCTCACCGAGAGCCAGCTCGGCGCCGCCCAGCGGGTCGCGCGGGAGGCGGGGATGCCGGTGGGTGTCGTCCACGACCTCGCGGTGGGCGTCCATCCCGAGGGCGCGGACGCGTGGGCCCAGCAGGCGTACTTCGCGGCCGGGATGTCCGTAGGAGCGCCGCCGGACGCCTTCAACGCGCGTGGCCAGGACTGGGGGCTGCCGCCGTGGCGTCCGGACCGGCTGGCGGAGTCGGGGTACGCGCCGTACCGGCAGTTGCTGCGGGCCCTGTTCCGCTACGCCGGCGCGCTGCGCATCGACCATGTCATGGGCCTGTTCCGGCTGTGGTGGGTCCCGCAGGGGCGGCCACCGACGGAGGGCACGTACGTCCGCTACGACGCGGAGGCGATGCTCGCCGTGCTCGTCCTGGAGGCGTCGCGGGCCGGGGCGGTGGTGATCGGGGAGGATCTCGGCACGGTCGAACCCGGTGTGCGGGAGGTGCTGCGCGAGCGCGGGGTGCTGGGGACGTCGGTGCTGTGGTTCGAACGGGACTGGGAGGGCGACGGGCGTCCGCTGCCGCCCGACCGGTGGCGGGCGGACTGTCTGGCGACGGCGACCACGCACGACCTGCCGCCGACGGCGTCTCGTCTCACCGGGGAGCACGTCGAACTCCGGGACGGTCTCGGCCTGTTGACCCGCCCGCTGGACGAGGAACGCGCGGAGGCCTCGGCGGACACGGCGGAGTGGCTGGAGCTGCTGGCCCGTCTCGGTCTGCTGCACGGCACGGGGGGCGGCGCCGACCCCTCCTCGGAGGAGGCCCGGATCCAGGCCGTCCACCGGTTCCTGCTGCGCACCCCGGCCCGGATGGTGGGCGTCTGGCTGCCGGACACGGTGGGGGACCGCCGGCCGCAGAACCTGCCGGGGACGTGGGACCAGTACCCGAACTGGCGGTTGCCGATCGCGGACGGGGAGGGGCGGGTGGTGACGCTGGAGGACCTGGCGGCGTCGCCGCGGTTGCACGCGCTGGTGGAGGTGCTGCGGGCGCCGTAGGGGCCGTAGGGGCGGGCCGCGGGCCTCGGGAGCGGGCTGGGGGCGCCTGGAGGCGGCCGCTCGTACGACCCAAACGACTCATACGGCACCCCGGGCGGGGTGCTGCGGGCGCCGTAGGGGCGGGCCGCGGGCCTCGGGAGCGGGCTGGGGGTGCCGTGGAGGCGGGCGCTCGCACGGCCCGGGCGGCTCGTACGGCACCCCGGGCGCGCGGCCCGAACCGCGGTTGGATACTTTGACTCCGTGGACAAGAAGAACGCCCTGCGCGCCGGCGCCCTGGTGGCCGGTACGACGCTGATGATGCTGCTCATGTCGTCCCCCGCCTCCGCGCTGGTCCGCGACGACGGTGACGACCCCGGCTCGGGCCTGAGCGTCATCGAGACGCTGGGCCTCTTCGTCGTGGCCCCGCTCGTGCTGTTCGCGGTCATCGCCGGTCTGGTGATGGTCCTGGACAAGTCCAAGGAAGAGCACCGGGTGACCAGCCGCAACATCAAGACCAAGCCGGCCGGGGCCCAGGCCGGTTCGAAGGCCTGACCACGCCTTTCCCGGGGCGCCGACCCTGCCGCACGTACGCGCGTCAGCCGTACGTGGGCGAGGCCGGCGCCCTGGCGCGTTCTCAGGGGCCCGGCGCCGTTCTCAGGGGCTCGACGCCGTGAGATACCGCTGCACCGTGGGCGCGAGCCAGGCCACGATCTCCTCCCGCTCCAGCGCCACGGTCGGCGGAAACCGCAGGACGTACCGGGTCAGCGCGAGCCCCAGCAACCGCGTGGCGGTCGGCGCGGCCCGCGCGGGAGCCTGTTCCGGGTCCGGACACACCCGCAGGGCGACCGGCATCACCTGCTCCCGGAAGACGCCCTGCATCCGCTCGGCCCGCGCCTGATCGGTCGCGCCGACCCGCAGCAGCGCGGTGAGCACCTCGTTCTCCTCCCACAGGTCGAGGAAGCGCGTCACGAGTGCGCGGCCGATGTCGTGCCGGGGCGGTGAGCCGGGCTCCGGCAGGTCCAGTTCGACGGAGACGGCCGCCGCGAACAGGCCCTCCTTGTTGCCGTCGCCGTAATAGCGCATCACCATGGACGGATCGATGCGCGCGTCCTTGGCGATGGCGTGGATGCTGGCCCGCTCGTAGCCGTCGGCGGCGAAGCGCTCGCGGGCCGCGGCGAGGATCGCGTCGCGGGTGTCGTCGGAGCCGCCGTTCCCGTTCGCGTCTCGACCTCGCCCACTGGGTCATCCAGGCCGCGCTGAGGGAGGCGTCGCGCCCAGTGACGTACCGATGGACTGCTACCTCGTCGCGGGTCTGCGGGAGGCCGGGTCACTCCGATGAGTTCTGGGTCCCTTCGAGCAACTCCCGCAACAGGTCGGCCAGTTGGTCAGCCTGTTCGTCGTCGAGGTTGGACAGGGCCGCCGTCTGGGCCGCCAGTCCCGCTCCCACCGCCTCGTCGATGACGGTCAACCCCTTCTCCGTCAAAGTCACTTGGAGGCCTCGGCGGTCGTGGGGGTCGGGGGAGCGGCGGAGGAGGGCGGCGCGTTCCAGTTTGTCTAGGCGGCCCGTCATGCCGCCCGTGGTGAGCATCAGCGTCGAGGAGAGCCGGCGGGGGGAGAGGGTGTACGGCTCGCCTGCGCGGCGGAGGGTGGCGAGTACGTCGAATTCGCCGCGGGAGATGCCGTAGGGGGCGTACGCCTTGTCCGCGCGGTCGCCCATGATGCGGGAGAGGCGGTAGATCCGCCCGAAGACCTCCATGGCCCTGGTGTCGAGGTCGGGCCGCACGGCCGCCCACTGGTCGATGATCGCGTCGACGGCGTCCTTGCGCGGTGCACTCATGTGCCGAGTATCCGCAGGCTTCGGGTCGCCCGCAAGAAAGTGGCTTGCGGAAAAGTAGCTTAGGGATAAGCTACTTGCTGCCAAGTCATCACTGAGGGGGATCCGTGAGTATGCCGACCGTGAACCGCACCGCCACCGTCCTCCTCACCGCCCTCGCCCCCGTCTCCTGGGGCACCACCTACGCCGTCACCACCGAGTTCCTCCCCGCCGACCGTCCCCTGTTCACCGGAATGATGCGTGCCCTGCCCGCCGGGCTGGTGCTGCTCGCCCTCGCCCGGGTGCTGCCGCGCGGGGTCTGGTGGGGGAAGGCGACCGTGCTCGGGGCGCTGAACATCGGGGCCTTCTTCCCGTTGCTGTTCCTGTCGGCGTACCGGCTGCCGGGCGGGATGGCCGCGGTGGTCGGGTCGGTCGGGCCGTTGATCGTCGTCGGACTGTCGGCGGTGCTGCTGGGGCAGCGGCCCACGGCCAGGAGCGTGCTCACCGGCCTCGTGGCGGCCTTCGGTGTCAGCCTGGTCGTGCTCAAGGCGGCCGGGGCCCTGGACGTCGTCGGTGTGGCGGCGGCGTTCACCTCCGCCGCCTCCATGTCCGCCGGCACCGTGCTGACCAAGCGCTGGGGCCGCCCCGACGGTGTGGGCCCGCTCGCCCTCACCGCCTGGCAGCTCACCGCCGGCGGCCTGCTCATCGCGCCCCTCGCCCTCCTCGTCGAGGGCGCCCCGCCCGCCCTCGACGGCCGTGCGGTCGGCGGCTACCTCTACCTCGCGCTCGCGAACACGGCAGTGGCGTACTGGCTCTGGTTCCGCGGCATCGGCCGTCTCACCGCCACCCAGGTCACCTTCCTCGGCCCGCTGTCCCCGCTGACCGCCGCGGTCGTCGGCTGGGCGGCGCTCGGGCAGAGCCTGACGCCGGTGCAGCTGGCGGGCATGACGCTGGCCTTCGGGGCGACGGTGGCAGGACAGCTGGGGGTGCGGCCCGCTGCCGGCCGGTCGTTCGGGCCCGTTGACAGCAGTCGCCGGGAGGCTTCGGCAGACCTGACGGGTCCGGCGGCGCGGCAGACCTGACGGGTCCGGCGGCGCGATGGCAGGGGGTGCGGGTGCTGGAAGTTGGAAGCGCTGTGGGTGGGGGGTGCGGCCCGCTGTCGACCGGTCGTTCGGCCCCGGTGACAGCAGTCGCCGAGAGGCTTCGGCTGACCTGACGGTTCCGGGGGCGCGACGGCAGGGGCGCGAGGGCGCCGGAAGCCGGAAGCGCTGCGGGTGGCGCCGGGGGCGTTATAACGTCACCCCGATCCCGCGTTACGCAACTCCTGGAGGCGCACGTGCCCGAAGACGTCTGTCCGGTGTGCGGGAAGCCGCTCGCCGCTCGCGTCGGACGCACGGGCCGCGGCTCCGTGTACTGCTCCGCCGCCTGTCGGCAGAAGGCCTACCGGGAACGGCGGCAGCCGGCAGGCCTCACCGTGCAGGGACTCATCGACGACATCGGGCGGCAGGCCGGCCGGCTGGTACCGCAGCCCGCCGACGCCCTCTACTCGACCGTCGCCGAACTGTCCGCGTCCGTCGCGCAGTTGAGGCGCGTGGCCCGTACCGCACGCGACACCACCCAGGACTCCGGGGATTCCGTCACACCCGCCCCCGTGACGGAACTCGCCGAAACCGACTTCGCCGCCCTCACCGAGCAGTACCGCCGTGAGATCCAGGTGCACTGTTACCGCATGACGGGGTCGTACGACGAGGCCGAGGACCTCGTGCAGGAGACGTTCCTGCGGGCCTGGCGGGCCCGGGGCGGGTTCCAGGGGCGGGCGAGTGCGCGGACCTGGCTGTACCGGATCGCCACCAACACCTGTCTGGATCTTCTACGGCGCACCGCGCGCCGCCCGCAGCGCTATGAGCCGGTGCCGGGGATGAACCACGGAGCCGGGGAACCACCCGCCCGCGTCACCTGGTTGCAGCCCTATCCCGATGAGGAACTGCCCGTCGCCGAAGGGGAGTTGCCGGAGACGTCCGCCGTGTCCCGGGAGACCCTGGAGCTCGTCCTCCTGGCCGCGATCCAGCATCTGCCCGCCCGGCAGCGGGCCGCCTTCATCCTGCGCGACGCGCTCGGACTGACCGCCGCGGAGACCGCCGAGGCCCTGGAGATGAGCGTGGCCTCGGTCAACAGCGCACTTCAGCGGGCCCGGCCGACCCTGCGCGCGCACCTGCCCCGGGAGCGTGCCGACTGGCGGCCGGTGGCCCCGACCGGAGCGCAACAGGCCGTACTGGAGCGGTACATGGCCGCCGTCGAGCGTCTCGACCTCGACGCGATGGCCGCGCTGCTCGCCGAGGACGTCGTCCTCACCATGCCGCCGAACCCGTTCTGGTTCACCGGCCGGGACGCGCTCGTCGACTTCGTGCGGGTCAGCCTCGACCCCGCCTCACCGGCCTTCCTGGGCCACTGGCGCAGCCTGCCCACCCGCGCCAACGGGCAGCTCGCGGTGGGAAATTACGTCCGCAGGCCCGGGACCAGCGTCTACCGCGCCCAGGTCCTGGACGTCCTGCGCTTCGACACGGCCGGACCGGGCGACCGGATCGTGGAGATCACCTCCTTCGAGCCGCATCTCTTCCCCGCGTTCGGGCTCCCGCTGCGGCTGTGACCTCCCGACCGATGAGCATCCGCGGAGTCATACGTCTGCATGAACGTCACGTACGAACCACTCCCGAGGAGCTCACCATGCTGCTGACCGACAAGACCGCGATCGTCTACGGCGCCGGCGGTTCCATCGGCGGGGCCGTTGCCCGCGCCTTCGCCGAGCAGGGCGCGAGGGTCCACCTCGTCGGCCGGACCCGGCAGACCCTGGAGGCCGTGGCCGCCGACATCAAGGACGCCGAGGTGGCCGTCGTGGACGCGCTGGACGAGGCGGCCGTGGAGGCGCACGCCGAGCAGGTCGGGGACATCGACATCTCCATCAACCTCGTCACGCGCGGCGATGTGCAGGGCGCGCCGCTGGTCGACATGTCCGCCGAGGACTTCCTGCGGCCGGTCACCGACGGCCTGCGCGCCAACTTCCTCACCGCGCGCGCCGCCGGACGCCGGATGGCCGCCCGCGGTTCCGGTGTGATCCTCGCCCTCAACAGCGGTTCCGCGCACGGCAGTCCGATGATGGGCGGCACCGGGCCCGCGGACGGGGCGATCGACACGCTCGTGCGCAACCTGGCGATCGAGCTGGGGCCGAGCGGGGTGCGGGCGGTGGGCCTGTGGGTGGCCGGGGTGCCGGAGACGTTCACCGTCGAGAAGCTCGCCGCGGTCAATCCGGCCATCGACGAGAGCGCCGTCCAGGGCATCATCGACCACCTCGCCGGAATGCGCATGACCCGCCGCAACCCCACCCTCGCCGAGGTCGCCGCCACCGCCGTGTTCCTCGCCTCCGACCACGCGGGCGGCATCACCGGCACGTTCGTCAACGCCACCGGCGGCATGGTCAGCGTCTGAGCCCGCGGCCCCGCCACCACGTGCGCAGCCACAGGGCGTGCAGCCCGCCGAGCGTGACGACGACGGCGATCCTATCCAGCCGGTCCCAAGCCGCCACGGCGAGGGCGAACGCGACCCGAGCGGGTTCGTCGCCGAGAGCACCTGGCTCCATCCCCGCCGCCACGGCTGGGCCGCGGAGCCACCCGGGCGGTTCCACGGCCACTTCGCGACCCGGGGCGTCTCGGCCCGCCGTATCCCGCTCAGGGTGGCGGCGATGGCGAGCCGGGCCCTGGCCCGCACCGACCCCCGGACCGCCGAGATCCTCGACGACCTGGTGCGCGAGTGGAGCCGGGAGCTGGAGAAGACGTACGACCTGCGGTGGGTGCCGGTGGCCGTGCAGACCGGGCTGCATGTGCGGACGATGCTGCACACGGCCCGGCTGGTGTGCGGGGGAAGCTGAGGACGGTCGGGGGCGGGTGCGGACGATGCTGAGGACGGTCGGGTTGCGCGTGCGGACGATGCTGAGGACGGTCGGGTTGCGCGTGCGGACGATGCTGAGCACCGCCCGGCTGGGGTGCGAGGGAAGGCGGATGACCGGGGCCACCCGCCTCCCGCCGCGTTCTACTGCCCGGCCTGCGCGTCCGCGGCCTGGGCCTTCAGCGCCCGCTCCACGCCTGCGCGGGACTCGGAGACGAGCCGCCGCAGGGCCGCGTTGGGCTCGGCCGAGGCGAGCCAGGCGTCCGTCCTGTCCAGGGTCTCCTGGGAGACCTGGAGCGACGGGTAGAGGCCGACCGCGATCTGCTGGGCGATCTCGTGCGAGCGGGACTCCCAGATGTCCTTGACCACCTCGAAGTACTTGTCCGTGTACGGCGCGAGCAGCTCACGCTGATCGGTCTGGACGAAGCCTCCGATGACGGCCTCCTGGACGGCGTTGGGCAGCTTGTCGGACTCGACGACCTGTGCCCAGGCCTCCGCCTTCGCCTCCTCGGTCGGCCGCGAGGCACGGGCGGTCGCCGCGTGGCGCTCGCCCGCCGCCGTCCTGTCCCGCTCGTACTCGCCGGCGATCTCCGACTCGTCGTAGCGGCCCACGGCGGCCAGCCGCTGCACGAACGCCCAGCGCAGCTCGGTGTCGACGGCCAGACCCTCGACGACCTGCGATCCGCCGAGCAGCCCCTCCAGGAGGTCCAGCTGCTCCGGCGTACGGGCCGTGGCCGCGAACGCCCGTGCCCACGCCAGCTGGTGGTCGCTGCCCGCCGCCGCGGACCGCAGATGGGCCAGCGTGGCGTCGGTCCAGCGGGTCAGCAGGGCCTCACGGGCGGTGGGGTCGGCGTACAGCTCGATCGCCAGCTTCACCTGCCGGTGCAGCGACTGCACGACACCGATGTCGGACTCCTTGCCGATACCGGAGAGGACCAGGGAGAGGTAGTCGCGGGTCGCGAGCTCTGCGTCCCTCGTCATGTCCCACGCCGACGCCCAGCACAGCGCGCGTGGCAGCGAGGACTCGAAGTCGCCGAGGTGCTCGGTCACGAAGGCCAGCGACTGGTCGTCGAGGCGGACCTTGGCGTACGACAGGTCGTCGTCGTTGAGGAGCACGACCGCCGGACGGCGCTTGCCGACCAGCTGCGGTACGGCCGTCAGCTCGCCGTCGACGTCCAGTTCGACGCGCTCGTCAGGGACCAGCTTGCGGCTGTCGCCGTCGAGTTCGTACAGGCCGACCGCGATGCGGTGCGGACGCAGGGTCGGCTCGCCCTTCGCGCCCGCGGGCAGGGCCGGGGCCTCCTGACGGATCGCGAACGAGGTGATGACACCGTCCGCGTCCGTCTCGATCTCGGGACGCAGGATGTTGATGCCGGCCGTCTGGAGCCACTTCTGCGACCAGGTGCCCAGGTCGCGGCCGGACTTCTCCTCCAGCGCGCCCAGCAGGTCGGACAGCCGGGTGTTGCCGAACGCGTGGCGCTTGAAGTACGCCTGCACGCCGCCGAAGAACTCGTCCATGCCGACGTAGGCGACGAGCTGCTTGAGGACGCTCGCGCCCTTGGCGTACGTGATGCCGTCGAAGTTGACCAGCACGTCGTCCAGGTCGCGGATCTCGGCCATGATCGGGTGCGTGGACGGCAGCTGGTCCTGGCGGTACGCCCACGTCTTCATGGAGTTGGCGAAGGTGGTCCAGGAGTGCGGCCACCGGCTGTCCGGGGCGTACGCCTGGCAGGCGATGGAGGTGTAGGTGGCGAACGACTCGTTCAGCCACAGGTCGTTCCACCACTCCATGGTGACCAGGTCACCGAACCACATGTGGGCCAGCTCGTGGAGGATGGTCTCGGCGCGCATCTCGTACGCGGCGTCGGTCACCTTGGACCGGAAGACGTACTGGTCGCGGATGGTCACCGCGCCGGCGTTCTCCATTGCGCCCGCGTTGAACTCCGGCACGAACAGCTGGTCGTACTTCTTGAACGGGTACGCGTAGTCGAACTTCTCCTGGAACCACTCGAAGCCCTGCCGGGTCACCTCGAAGATGGCGTCCGAGTCGAGGTGTTCGGCGAGCGAGGGGCGGCAGTAGATGCCCAGCGGGACGGACTGGCCGTCCTTCTCGTACACGCTGTGCACGGAGTGGTACGGGCCGACGATCAGGGCCGTGATGTACGACGAGATCCGCGGGGTCGGCTCGAAGACCCAGACGTCGTCCTTCGGCTCCGGCGTCGGGGAGTTGGAGACGACGGTCCAGCCGGGCGGCGCCTTCACGGTGAACTGGAAGGTGGCCTTCAGGTCCGGCTGCTCGAAGGAGGCGAAGACGCGGCGGGCGTCCGGCACCTCGAACTGCGTGTACAGGTACGCCTGCTGGTCGACCGGGTCGACGAAGCGGTGCAGGCCCTCACCGGTGTTCGTGTACGCGGCGTCGGCGACGACCCGCAGGATGTTGCGGCCCTCCAGCAGGCCCGGCAGGGCGATACGGGAGTCCGCGAAGACCTCCGCCGGGTCGAGGGTGTCCCCGTTCAGCGTCACCTCGTGGACCGTGGGGGCCACCAGGTCGATGAAGGACTCGGCGCCGTTCTCGGTGACGTCGAAGCGCACCGTGGTCACGGACCGGTAGGTACCGCCCTCCTGCGCGCCGGAGAGGTCGAGATCGATCTCGTAGGACTCGACGCTGAGCAGCGTCGCCCGCTGCCGAGCTTCGTCGCGAGTCAGGTTTGTGCCAGGCACGCGGTCATCTCCTCGTTATGTCTAGGTTCGGCGGTTCGGTCATCCTTCCATGTGACTCGCGTCGCCGGGAGCCGCCGCCCACCCCGAACACCAGGTCCGTATTCCGCCGGTCGTCCGCGCGTGGCCGCGCCGGCCTGGTCCCATGACGACCTGCACCGCACGCCCCGTCGAACCGCGAGCCCTCAAGGAGCTCCGCACCGCCGACGACGCCGGCCGCCCCGTGGTCCCGTTCACCGACGACGAGGGCGGGGCGCCCCTGTGCTGCTGTCTGCGCCGCGGCGAGCCCGGCGAGCGGATCGCCCTCGTCTCCTACGCCCCCCTGCGCCGCTGGCGGCCGAGACCGGCGTGCGTTCCGGGGCGCACGACGAGCAGGGTCCCGTCTTCATCCACGCCGAGGAGTGCGCGGGGCCGACGGCCGGACAGGGGCTCCCCTTCGCCGACGCGCACCGGACCGTGCGCCGCTACCGAACACTTGCCCAGTGCTCCCTTCAGATGGAGGTGTAGGGCCTCCTCGCCCTGGCGCCCCGTAGGGGCGCAGCGCCACTGCTGAAGTCGCCTTGTCCGACCACGTAGTGGGCGGACCTACCGCCGGACGGGCGGGAAGTCAGGCCTGTGGAGGCCTTGTAAGACCACCTCCGGGTGGCAGGGGCCCGTGAAGCAGGAACCCAAGGGAGCACCGCGTACATCCTGGGCGGCCGGCTGGTCGAGGCCGTCGGCGACGACGCCCTCCGGAACGCGTTCGACGACCCGTCCGTGGCGCTCGTCCACGTCCGGGCCGTCGAGTACGGCTGTTTCCTCTACGAGGTGCGCAGGCCCTCGGCCTAGCCCTTGAGCTCGGCCGCCACCAGCTCCGCGATCTGGACCGCGTTCAGCGCGGCGCCCTTGCGGAGGTTGTCGTTGGAGATGAAGAGAGCGAGCCCGTGCTCGACCGTCTCGTCGCGGCGGATACGGCCGACGAAGGAGGCGTCCTGGCCGGCGGCCTGGAGGGGGGTCGGGATGTCGGAGAGGGCCACGCCGGGCGCGCCCGCCAGGAGCTCCGTCGCGCGCTCCGGGGTGATCGGACGGGCGAAGCGGGCGTTGACCTGGAGGGAGTGGCCGGAGAAGACCGGGACGCGCACGCAGGTGCCGGAGACCTTCAGCTCGGGGAGCTCCAGGATCTTGCGGGACTCGTTGCGGAGCTTCTGCTCCTCGTCGGTCTCGTTCAGGCCGTCCTCGACGAGGTTGCCCGCGAAGGGCAGGACGTTGAAGGCGATGGGGCGCTTGTAGACCTGGGGCTCGGGGAAGTCGACCGCCCCGCCGTCGTGGGTGAGCTTGTCCGCGTCGGCAGCGACCTTCTGCACCTGGCCGTGCAGCTCCGCCACGCCCGCGAGGCCCGAGCCGGACACCGCCTGGTAGGTGGTGGCGATCAGCGTCTGCAGGCCCGCCTCCGTGTCCAGCACCTTCAGGACCGGCATCGCGGCCATGGTGGTGCAGTTCGGGTTGGCGATGATCCCCTTGGGGCGGTCCGCGATCGCGTGCGGGTTCACCTCGGAGACGACCAGCGGGACCTCGGGGTCCTTGCGCCAGGCGGAGGAGTTGTCGATCACTACCGCGCCCTGCGAGGCGACCTTCTCGGCCAGCGCCTTCGAGGTCGCGCCGCCCGCCGAGAACAGCACGATGTCCAGGCCGGTGTAGTCGGCCGTCGCCGCGTCCTCCACCGTCACGCCGTCGAGGACCGACCCCGCCGAGCGCGCGGAGGCGAACAGGCGCAGCTCCGTGACCGGGAAGTCGCGCTCCTTGAGGATCCCGCGCATGACCGTGCCGACCTGTCCGGTGGCTCCGACGATTCCGACCCTCACGGCGACTCCCTATCTCTTCACACTTGACCGAGGCTTTTCCATCATGCGGCCGACCCGGGTCTCCCTGTCCAATTCTTTGCGCTCCATGCCCGAGGAATGGACTGCTGGACGGTGTGACGTACACCTCTCGGCGATTTTTCCGTGGGATCGGCCGAACGTTTCCGTGCGCTGCGGCGTCGTAGAGGAAACGCGGTGAGGGGGTGGCTTGTGCTGCGCAGAAGGGCACGCCGGGTCCAAGAGGGGGACGATCCCCTGGACGCGGCGCAGGAACGCCGGGTGCGGGCCGTGCTCGCCCTGGGCGGGGTGCCGCAGGCGGACCTGCCGGACGGGGTGCAGCAGGTCCGCCTGCGGTTGCTGGAGCGGGCGGCGAAGGGGTACGAGGCGCCACGGGACGTGTCCGCGTGGGCCGCGGTCGTCGCCACCAACCTCGCCATGGACTGGCACCGGGCCAAGAAGCGCCAGGAGCGGCTGGGGGAGCGGCTGGCCTCACTGCGCCAGCACGAGCACCCCTCAGGGGAGGACACCAGCGTGCTCTCCCTCGCCGTCGCGCAGGGCCTGGACGAGCTGCCCGACCAGCAGCGCCAGGTCCTCGTGCTGCGGTTCTTCGCCGACCTGCCGGTGCGCTCGATCGCCCAGGAGCTGGGCGTCCCGGAGGGCACGGTCAAGAGCCGCCTGCACACGGCGGTCCGGGCCCTGCGCGCCCGCCTGCACGAGGACGAGGTGGTGTGAGATGACCGCGGAACACGACGGTCTCGACGCCTTGATGGCCGCCATCACCGACGAACCGCCGCCCGAGAGCGCCGCCGCCGACCCGGCCTTCCTCGCCGAGCACCGCTCGGCCCAGGACGATGTCGCCCTCCTGCGCGAGCAGCTGCGGATCATCGCCGAGACCCTGACGGAGGCCGCACCGGCCGCGAAACCCGTTGCCCTGCGACCCTCCCGGGCCCGGCACCGCGCCCGCACCTTCGCCTTCGGCACCCTCGCGGTGGCCGCCGTCGCGAGTGTGGTCACCGGCCTCGGCTGGCTCCTCGGGCACAGCGGGGCGGACAACCTGAGCTCGGCAGACTCCGGGTCCTCCAAGGCGGAATCCGCCGTCCGCTTCGGCAGCCCGTCCTACCTGGCCTGTGCCGCAACGGTCGCCGAGGGCGAGGTCACCGTGGTCAAGGAGCTCCCCACCACCGGGGAACTCCAGGTCACCGTGCAGGTCACCCGCTCCTACAAGCCAACCCGCGGATTGGCGAACCTCACCTATGTGATCACCGAGTACGACCTTCCCGAACCCCTCGCCAAGGGCACCCGCGTCCTGTTCGGCGTGCCCCAGGGCTCGCCGAGCCCCGATCACTGGGTGGTCGGGGAGCAGGAGATCGCCCGGGAGCGGGCCTGGATCACCGCCTCGCTCCCGGCCTCGCGCGGGCTCACCTGCTAGCACACGAGAAAGGGCGGGCGCCCACCGGACGCCCGCCCCTTGTCGCCGTACGGAGAAGTGTTACGGCGTGACCTTCTCGATCTTCACGTTGCCGACGCCCGCGACCGTGCCGCGCGCGTTGACGAGGCTGACCTGGCCGAAGAACTCACGGCCCGCCGGGGCGGCGGCCAGGGCGGTGACGCTGCCGGAGACGGTCGTCGAGGCGCCGGTGCCGAGCTTGACCGGCGCGTCGGAGACGGTGACGGTGCCCAGGGTGCTGGAGAAGAACACGTCCTGGTAGTCGTACGCCGTGGAGCCAGCCGGGACCGAGTAGCCGGCGACCTCGATGGTGTACGTGCCGGCGGCGGGCGAGGCGACCGAGACGGCCTCCTCCGAGTCGCCGTCGGCGGACTGGCCGACCACGGCGCCCGAGGCGTCGTAGACCGTCAGGTCCAGGTCGGCGGAGACGTCGGAGACGTTGCCGATGGCGACGTCGAGCGACTTCGCGCCCGCGGGCACCTCGACCGTGGTGGTCTGGGTGGCGCCCTCGGCGATGGTCGGACGGGCCGTCTTGGACGAGCCGAGCGGGCCGCCGGCCAGCTTGCCGTCGATCGCGGCGAGCGTGTTGGTCACCTTCCAGGAGGCGGTGGCCGGGGTGCCGACCTTGGCCTCGGGGACGGTCACGGTCTCCGGGTCGAAGAGCGCGCCGTAGACGGCGACGTCCAGCTTGTACGGGTTGTCGAGCAGCGGCGAGGTGCGGCGCGACTCGACCTCGATCTCCCAGACACCCGCCTGCGGGTCCGCGTACGAACGCGCGTCGGGCTTGCAGCCGTTGCCGTCGAGGTAGTTGTTGTAGCAGTACGGGGTGCCGGTGTTGTCGACCGGGACGCCGTAGGGGTGGATGGCGATGAACCGGGTCTGGCTCTTGTCCTTCAGCCCGCCGATCGCGACCTCGAGGGACTTGGCGCCCGCGGGGACGGTCACGAAGTACGACCGGGTGCTGTTGCGCTGCACGGTGTTCGACGCGGTGTAGGTGTACTTCACCGGCGCCGAGACGACGACCGTGGTGAGGATCTGCTGGTCGACGCCCTCGGTCTTCGGGTCGTCGACGACCAGGATCGCGCTCTTGAGGCCCGCGGACTTCGGCTGGGCCTGGACCTTGACGGTCACCGGCTGGTTCAGCGGCAGCCTGATGTCGTCCTTGCCGAGGATCCGGAAGGTGTCACCGGCGTTCTTGGCGAAGTGCAGCTCGTGCGGGAGCGCCTTGTCCGCGCCGGACGTACGGGTGATGGTGACGTCGTACGTCTTCTTCTGACCGGCCTTCAGACCGCCCTCGCGGTCGTAGAGACCGGTGCCGTAGCCCGGGGTCTTCAGGAGCTGGTCGATCGCGGTGTCGACCGGGGCCTTCACGGCGTAGTTATTGGGCACAGCGTCGTGCGCGGTGGCGCCGTCCTTGATGGCGTCCCAGGCGTCCACGATGTCGATGAGGCCCGCGCCCTCCTCGTACGCCTGCACACCCTTGATGTGGTCGGCGGTCGAGGTCAGGGCGGTGCGCAGGGTGGCCGGCGTCAGCGCGATGTGCTTCTGCTTGGCGGCGCTCAGCAGCAACGCGGACGCGCCCGTGGCCTGCGGGGAGGCCATCGAGGTGCCCTGGAGCATCGAGTAGCCGGCCGGCAGTGTGTAGCCCGCCTCGGCGACCGGGGCGCCCGGCAGCCAGGTCTGCGTGGTGTTGATGGCAGCGCCTGGGGCGGACAGGGTCGGTGCGAAGCCGCCGTCCTCACGCGGACCGCGCGAGGAGAACGGCATCATCGCGTACTTCTTCTCCACGGCCGAGCCGTAGTTGGCGGCCCAGGTCGCCTTGGAGATGGTCGCGCCGACCGAGATGACCTTGTCGGCCAGGCCAGGGTCGCCGATGGTGTTCGCGCCGGGGCCGGAGTTGCCCGCGGAGATCACCAGCTGGACGCCGTAGGTGTCGATGAGGCGCGTGTAGAGCTCGGCGCGCGCGTTGTTGCCGTCGTTGAGCGCGGGCAGGCCACCGATCGACATGTTGACGATGTCGACGCCGCGGTTGACGACGAGGTCGATCATGCCCTCGGTCAGCGCCACGTTGGTGCAGCCGCCGGTCCAGGTGCAGGCACGGGAGGAGACGAGCTTCGCGCCCGGCGCCGCGCCGTTCATCCGGCCGCCGAACAGGCCGTTGGCGGCGGTGATGCCGGCGACGTGGGTGCCGTGCTCGGACTCGATGACACCGATGTTGACGTAGTCGGCCTTGCTGCCCGCGGCGTCGTAGACGACGTCCTTGCGGATCTCGACGACGAACGGCTGGCGCTCGGCCACGTCGGTCGACGGGTCGTCGGTGCCGAAGTATCCGACCTGGTAGCCGTCCTTGTACGGCTTCATCGGCGTGTCGTCGGCGAAGTTCTGGTTGTTGTTCAGGTCGACCCGGACGGTCCCGGCGGCCTTGTCGTACAGCACGCCCCAGGTGTCGGTGGTGTCCCCGTCGCGGTTCGCGTCGCCCTTGGCGTCGCCGCCCGTGGTCGCGGCCTCGCGGAACAGGTTGACCTGGTACGACCCGGCGGGCGCCGTCCAGGTGCGGCCGTCGAAGGTGAAGCTCGGGCCGGAGACCGCGGTGGTCATGCGCCGCCAGGTGGCGTCACCGTCGGAGACCGGGTCGGTCGCGGTGACCCAGTCGACGATCTTCCGCTCACCGGTGGTGGTCTTCTGCAGCGCCGGGTGGCCGAGGTCCACGCCGGAGTCCAGGATGCCGATCGTGACGCCGCGGCCGTCCGCCTTCGGGTGGTCCTCCACGAAGTCGACGGCGCCCGTCTCGAAGGACGGGTTGTACGGGTTCTCGGCAGGGGTCTTCGCGCTCGGCGCCGGGTAGGTCTTCGTGCCCTTGCTCGCGGCGCCCTTGGCGGTGTCGGCGCTCGGCGTCGGGTCGTCCAGCGGGATGTCCTGCTTGACGTCGATGCCGTGCACGGAGGAGAGCTTCGCGGCGGCGGCGATGGCCGAGTCCGCCTTCGCGGTGGGGACGGTCGCCCGGACGTAACCGAGCTTGTCGTACGTGAGGCCCACCAGGCCGCCCTTGACCGCGTCCAGCTCCGCGGCGACCTGCTCGGTCTTCCCGGGGGCGGTGGCGACCATCAGCGTGATGTTCTTGTCGCCGTCGGCCTTGGCCTCGGCGAGCGCGTCGGCGTCGTCCGAACCGAGCTTCTCGTCAGCGGACTTCAGGCCCGGGTCGGAGGCGGCGGGGGCGTCGTCCGCGGCGGCGGAGAAGGCCATGGGTATCGGCCCCGCCGCAGAGAGCGCGGCGACCAGACCGGCGGCCACCGCTATGCGCGCCACACGTCTCGCGCCCGATATCGGAGCGTGCTGGGGGGTGAGGGTCATCGGCATCCCTTGTAGGTAAAGGAACGAGCGGGTTGGTGACCGGGACCGATCGGTCCTGGTCACGGTGATCCGGAAGAAGACCCCGGATGACCGCACAGCTTTACGCATGGGATGGATGTTTAGGGAGAGTTGACCGAATCGATATGGGTGTATGGGGAAAACCCGCGATGCCCTTTGGGGACATCGGTGAAGAGGTGTGCGATAGCGGGCAATTCGCCGTGCGAGCCCTTTGGGTGGCCTTTTCAGGCGTCCTTGCTGCGCGCGTAATGCCGGGACGCCTTCGCGCGGTTGCCGCAGGTCGCCATCGAGCACCAGCGCCGCGTGCCGTTCCTCGACGTGTCGAAGAAGTGGAGCACGCACGTGTCGTGGGCGCATGACCGGATCCGGTCCGGTGCGGCGGTGAGCAACTCGAGGTAGTTGCGCGCGGCGAGCCAGGCGGGGCCCCAGTCGGGGTCACTCAACTCGGGTCGCTCGCCGGGACCTTGAGGGGTGAGCGCGACCCGGACCCGCCCGTGCTCCAGCACGGCGTCGACCAGGGGTGCCCCCTTCTCCAGCGACCCGTCCACCGCCGTGTGCAGGGCCTCCCGGGCCTGCTGGAGGTACCGCAGCGTCCTGCTGCCGGGGACGTAATCGCCGCTGAGTCCGGTCGAGTCGAGCCATACCGCGAGCCCGTCGACGTCGGTGAGGAGGTCCTGGAGGGTTCCCTCGCTCATCCACCGCGTGTTGAGCAGGTCGAGCGCGAGCGGCTCGCCGGTGAGCGGGCGGGGGTCGCGGGTGGCGGGCATGCGGGGGCTCCCTTTCGTGCTAACCGGTCAAGAGTACGTGACCGGTTGCATCCCTTGTCTCTAACCCTTAAAGTCGCTCACAAGGGTTAAACAAGCGAGTCATCCAAGCTGAAGGGGACAGCCGTGACCTTGCGCTCCGGCCACATCGGCCTGAACGTCACCGACCTCGACCGTTCGCTCGCCTTCTACCGGGACGTCCTCGGCTTCACGCCACTCGCCGAGGGCAAGGAGGAAGGCCGCCGTTACGCCTTCCTCGGCGACGGCGAGAACCTCGTCCTCACCCTCTGGCAGCAGGCCGGGCAGCCGTACGCAGCCGAGCGCGCGGGCCTGCACCACCTCGCCCTGGAAGCGGACACGATCGAGAAGGTGAGGGAGTACGAGGAGGCGCTGCGGGCGTACGGGGTGGACTTCGCCTACGAGGGCGTGGTCGCCCACCGCGAGGGCACGGGGTCGGGCGGCATCTTCTTCCACGACCCCGACGGCACCCGCCTGGAAATCTCCGTGCCGAGCGGCGCCGAGGAGGCCCCGGCTCCCTCCGGTACGGCTCCGACCTGCGGGTTCTTCTAGCCATGGGGGTCTATCACGCGGGCTCGCGGGCCGTGCAGGACCGAGTGGGCGTGCGCGAGCAGGCGGATCATGTGGGCCGCTCGGTCGGCCGGGGCATCCGGGAGGTCGCTGCGGCCTTCCTGGAGCTCCAGCCGCTGCTGGTCGCCGGCGCCGCGGACCCCTCGACGGGCCGGGTCTGGGCGTCACCGCTCACCGGGGCGCCGGGCTTCGTCCGGGCGACGGGCACGCAGCGGATCTCCGTCACCGGCGGCTGGTCCCCGGCCGACCCCCTCGCCACCGCCTTCGCCACGCCCGGCACACCCGTCGGCACGATCGCCCTCGACGCCCGCACCCGTCGCCGTATGCGCCTCAACGGCCGACTCGGGCCCACCGCACGGGGGTTCGCGATCGACGCCGACCAGGTGTTCTCGAACTGCCCGAAGTACCTGCAGAGGAGGACGTCGTACGAGGTCGTGGCCGACCGGCACCGAGGCGCTGCGCGACACGGCGCTGAACTCACCCCCGGTCAGGCCGAGTTCGTGTCGGCGGCCGACACCTTCTTCCTCGCCTCCGTGCGCGAGGGCGGAGCCGACGTCAGCCACCGGGGCGGCAACCCCGGTTTCGTGCGCGTCGATGCGCCGGGCGAGCTCAGCTGGCGCGACTACCCGGGCAACTCGATGTTCCTGACCCTCGGCAACCTCGCCGCCGATCCCCGGGCCGGCCTGCTGTTCCTCGACTGGACGACCGGCACGGCCCTCCAGCTGACCGGCGAGGCGAGCACCGAGTTCGGCGAGGACCGCAGGGTCCGCTTCACCGTACGGGAGACCGTCGAGACGCCGTCGGCGCTCCCTCTGCGCTGGTCCGCGCCCGAATACTCACCGGCCAATCCGGACCCGGCGCATTAACTTCCTCCTATGCGCAAGACGTTGAGGGTGGCGGCCTACGCCATATGCGTTCGCGACGGACAGATCCTGCTCGCCCGCTGGATCGACGGCGGCCGGCCGGAGTGGACGCTGCCGGGCGGCGGCATGGAGCACGGTGAGGACCCCCATGACACCGTCCTGCGGGAGGTGGAGGAGGAGACGGGCTACCGCGTCGAGGTCACCGGCCTGCTCGGTGTCAGGTCCCACCGGCCCCCGCCCCGCCGCCGCTTCGGCCGCACCGTCGAACACCACGGCGTGGGGCTCGTGTACGAGGCCCGGGTCACCGACGGCGAGCTGCGGTTCGAGGTCGGCGGCTCCACGGACATGGCCCAGTGGCACGACCTCGACGCGGTGCCGGGGCTGAACCGGGTGCCGCTGGTCGACTTCGGCCTGCGGCTGTGGCGGGAGCGGCCGGTGGCCGGACGGCCCGCGGAATAGGTGTCGTACCCCGGAAGATGAACACGGAGTGACCGCCCCCGGGCCGTTCGACGAGCGCTCCCGAACGCGCAGGGTGGCCCAAGATCCACGTACGGTGATCGGCGTTGCGTGTTGCCGTCTCGTTCACGCACAGGTCATTCCCGGTGCCAAGCATCCAGAGCGAGCGGGAAATGCGCACCAGCGACTCCCGCGACCACTGCCGACGCAGTTCGCACTCGGGGAGATCGCGCCATGTCGCGCACACGCTCTGTCGCCAGCATCACGCCGGCGGTCCACCGTCGTACCGTCCTCGCCGCCGCGGGCGCGGCCGCCGTCTCCGCGGGCGTCGGCTACGCCCTGCGGCCCACCGACAGCCAGGCCGCGACGACCGCCGGCCCCGCCGAGGCGCCGGTGGCCCAGCCCGTCCACCAGGCCGCTCCGGTCGCGGCCCCCCTGGCGCCGTACACCCGCGGCACCACCGTCGCCTCCATCGCCGCCCCGCGCACGAACTCCGGCTACCGGCGCCTCGGTGACGGCGCCGGCTGGAGCCGCAAGGTGCGTTCCGACCTCGCCGCCCCGAAGGCCGGGCGGGCCGGCCGCCGTACCCCGCTGGCCGCGTTCGTGCAGCTCACCGACCTGCACCTGATGGACAGCCAGCACCCGGTGCGTCTGGAGTACCTGCGCTCGACCGACGTGCACGCCTGGCGGCCCCAGGAGGCGCTGACCGTGCCGGGCGCGATCTCGCTCGTCGAGCGGATCAACGCCCTGCGGGGCGCCCCCGCCACCGGCGCCCCGCTCCAGTTCGCCATGACGACCGGCGACAACACGGACAACAACTCCCGCACCGAGCTGGACTGGTTCCTCACCGTCATGAGCGGCGGCCGCATCACTCCCAACTCCGGGGACCCGCGCCACTACGAGGGCGTCCAGAACAGCGGCCTCAAGCAGTACTGGCAGCCCGACTCGAGCACCCGTGACGCCGACAAGCAGCTCGGCTTCCCGCACCTGACGGGCTATCTGGCCGCCGCGATCCGGGAGCTCAACAGCCCCGGCCTCAACATCCCCTGGTACTCCACGGTCGGCAACCACGACAGCCTGCCACTGGGCTGCTTCGGCCACGGTGACTCCTGGCTCGCCGAGTACGCCGTCGGCGGCAAGAAGCTCATGTCGCTGCCCGCGTCCGAGTCGAAGAAGCTCCAGGACATGCTCAGGAAGGGCAACGACCCTCAGGGCCACGCCTTCCGCGACCTGCTCAAGGCGCACGCCCGGACCATGCGCTCGGTCACCCCCGACGAGCGGCGCGCCCCCTACACCGCCCGCGACTACCTCACGGCCCACCTCGACCCGGCGCACCGGGGCGTGGGCCCGGTCGGCCACGGCTACTCCACCGCCAACCTCGACGCGGGCACCCAGTACTACAGCTTCCGCATCGCCGACGACGTCGTCGGCGTCAGCCTCGACACCACCGACCCGGGCGGCCACTACCAGGGGTCCGTCGGCACCAAGCAGCTGCGGTGGCTGGACCGGACGCTGCGGGAGAACAAGGACTCCTACGTCGTCGTCTTCAGTCACCACACCAGCGACTCGATGGACAACACCCGCCCCGACCCGGCCCACCCGGGCGAGCGCCGCCACAACGGCCAGGAGGTCGTCGCCCTCCTCACCGGCCACAGCAACGTCCTGGCCTGGGTCAACGGGCACATCCACCGCAATGTGATCACCGCCCACTCGGCACCCGGGGGCCGTTCGTTCTGGGAGATCTCCACCGCCTCCCACATCGACTTCCCGCACCTCGCCCGGGTCATCGAACTGGCCGACAACAAGGACGGCACGATCTCGGTCTTCACCACCCTGGTGGAGTCCGCGGCCCCCCACCGCACCGACTTCGCCGACCTCTCCCAGACCGGCCTCGCGGCCCTCTACCGCGAACTGGCCTACAACGCCCCCGGCTCCAGCAACAAGCTCGGCGGCGGCTCGGGAGACCGGAACACGGAGCTGGTGCTGAAGAAGGGCTGAAAACGGATCAACTCTTCTGATCATTTCAACCTTCCCCCGCCGACGCGGGTCTCTCCCGCCGATCACGCTCGCCGAGCGTGCCCGAACAGGGGGAAGACATGACGGTACGTACGACAGTGGTGGCGACGGCGGCGGTGGCGCTCACGGCGGGCTTCGCCGCGCCGGCGATGGCGGCCGGAGCCGGGGACGGCGGCCATGACGCCACCCGGAAGGCCGTCCGCGCCGCGGTGCGGGACGGCGTCCCGGGTGTGACGCTGACGGCGAAGGACGGCGGGAGCACCTGGTCGACCACCGCCGGGGTCGGCAACCTCAAGACGCACGCGCCGCGTTCGGCGGACGACCGCTACCGCGTCGGCAGCATCACCAAGACCTTCGTCTCCACCGTGCTGCTCCAACTGGAGGCGGAGGGGCGGCTGTCGCTCGACGACACGGTGGAGAAGTGGTTGCCGGGCGTGGTCCACGGCAACGGCCACGACGGCAGCCGGATCACCGTCCGGCAGATCCTCAACCATACGAGCGGGATCTTCACCTACACCGCGGACGAGACCTTCGGGCGCACGTACTTCCTCAAGGACGGCTTCCTCGAGCACCGTTACGACACGAAGACGCCCGAGCAGCTCGTCGCGATCGCCATGGCCCACCAGCCCGACTTCGCGCCGGGCACGTCCTGGAACTACTCCAACACCAACTACGTCGTGGCCGGCATGGTGATCCAGAAGGTCACCGGACGGTCGTACGGCGAGGAGATCCGGCACCGCATCATCGACCCGCTGCACCTGATCGCCACCTCGGTGCCGGGCACCCGTGTCACCGTCCCGCAGCCCAGCAGCCGGGCCTACTCCAAGCTGGCGCAGACGGCGACGGGGCCGACGTACGACGTCACGAGGCTGAACCCCTCCCTCGCCTCCTCGTCGGGCGAGATGATCTCCGACTCGGCCGACCTGGACCGCTTCTACGCGGCCCTGCTGAAGGGCCGGCTGCTCCCGCCGAAGCAGCTGAAGGAGATGAAGACCACGGTGCCCGTCGAGGGCATCCCGAACGCCGGATACGGCCTCGGTCTCATCGACCGCGAGCTCAGCTGCGGGGTCCACGTCTGGGGCCACGACGGCGGCATCCACGGCTCGAACTCCGTGGCCGTGACCACGGCCGACGGCCGGCACTCCGTCGCCTTCAACTTCAATGGCGACTGGTCGGGGGACACCGACGCGGTCGTCGAGGCGGAGTTCTGTGGCGAGTAGTCGCACCGACGCGGACACGAAGCACGCAGTTCATCCGGACGTAACGTCCGTACCGCCTCATATCGGCTAACCCGCACTTCACGGGGATGGCTCGATCTGTGTGCAAGGCGGGTGGTCGTGTGCGTACGGGACGCGAACTGCGATTGCTGTCGGTGTACGAGGGTTTCTTCTCCGGTGGGGCCCGGATCGTGCACAGCGACATCGTGCTGGGCCTCACCGAGGGCGGCCAGCACCATCAAGTGCTGAGCCTGCACGGCGAGGTCCACCGGGAGGCGACCCGGCAGCGGATGGAGGATGACACCTGCTACCGGGCGCTGACCGCGGCCGGTGTGGGCGTCACCTCCCTCGGCCGCACGTTCCACGGCAACGGCGTTTCGGCCGACTTCACCGGTCCGGAGCTGGCTGGAACAGCCCGGGCGACGGCCGGCGCCGATGTCATCCTCTCCCTCAAGGAACAGCCCCTGGCGCTGCTCAACCAGGCGGGCCTGCCGCGCCGTCCGGTCGTGGTCTGTCTGCACCGCTCCGACCCGGAGAACCAGGGCGCCGCCCTCGACGAACTGAAGGCGGCCATCGCCGACGGCACGGTCGTCGCCTGCGTCTGCTGCGCCGAGTCGACCCGGGCCGCGTACCGGGCCGCCGGGATCCCCTCCGACCTGCTCCACGTGATCCCCAACGGCGTCGACCTCTTCAGCTTCCGCCCCGACGCGGCCCGCCGCCTCGCGGTCCGCACGGAGCTCGGCATCGACCCCGCGGCCCCCGTGGTCGTCTTCGCCGCCCGTTACGACGGCATGAAGAACGTCCCTCTGCTGCTCGCCGCCGCCCGCGCCTGGCTCGGCCGGGTCCCGGACGGGCAGGTGCTGATGTGCGGGGCGGGGATGACGGTGGGGAACCCCGGGCTCACCATGGACCTCGCGACGGCGTTCCAAGGGGCGACGGCCCTGTCGGACCGGGGGGTGCGCCTGCTGGGCGTCCGGCGCGACATGGAGATGCTGTACGCCGCCTCCGACGTCGTCGCCCTGACTTCCGCCTGGGGCGAGGCGGCCCCGCTGTGCCTGATCGAGGGCATGATGTGCGGCGCGGTCCCGGTGGCGACGGACGTCGGCGACAGTGCGGCGATCGTGGCGGGCCACGGGCTGGTCACGGCCCCGGACCCGGAGGTGATCGCGGTGGCCTGGTCACAGGCGGCGGCCGCACGCGCCGACCTCGCTCCGGCCCTCACGGCGAACCGCGAACGCTTCAGCCGTACGAGGATGATCGCGTCGTACGCGGCCCTGCTGGACCGCGCCGCCGCGGGCGCCCTCCGTCCCGCGCTGCCCGACCTGTTCTAGTGCCGCACGCGCGCGACGAGGAGGGGCCCCGGCGCCGTGGCCCCTCCTCTCTCCCTCCTGATCCCGCTCCGGTCCGTCACTACCGGGGCAGCACCACGACATACGCGGCGGGATCCCGGTCGCCGGAGGCCATGAGGGCCGTACGGACCACCGTCGCCTGTTGTTCCATCGCGTCCCGGAGTTTGCGGGGGGTGATGTGGACGACCGTGATGCCGAGGCGCTCCAGGTGTTCGCGCTTGCGGGCGTACTCGGACCAGAGGGCGTCGTCGTCCTGCCGGTGGCCCTGCCGGGGCGCGCGGGTGTCGAGCTCGACCGCCACCGCCTGCTCCGGCCAGTACGCGTCCAGGCCGCCCAGGTGCGGCCCGCCCGGCAGCCTCAGATCCACGTTCCACACCGGGTCCGGGAGGCCGTACTCGTGGACCATGCGGTACAGGCGGTCCTCCGCGATGACGCGGCCCTCGGCGAGCAGGGAGTCCACCGCGTCCACCACGTGCGGGCGACCGAGCAGCCTGGCCTCGGTCAGCGCCCGGACGACCGCGGCCGGTTCGCAGTGGCCGCCGCGGACCGCCTCCGTCAGCAGCCGGCGTACCGCGCCCGCGTCCGTCAGTTCGGTGACCGCGTCGGCGAGGGCGCGCGGGACCGGGGCGACCGGGACGCCGGTGACCTGTTCGGCGGCCGGGAGCGCCGACGTGCGGACGATCCGCGCGCCGCGCGCCGCGCGCAGCCGGCGCATCCTCGGGACCAGGACGTCGATCCGCTCCAGGGAGAGCAGCGGCGGGGTCGAGCGGAAGCCGTGCAGCCTCAGCGCCGCGAGGCCGGTGATCATCGCCTCCGCGTACACCGGGCGGTGCGGCTCCTCCGTGCCCGGCTGCGCCGGGACCCCGGCGGCGGGCTCCCGTGCCGCGTACATCAGCACCGCGTGCAGGCGCTCCTCGTTGGTCGGCGGGCCCGGGTGGAGCAGGAAGACACCCGGGAGGATCTGCTGCCAGGGGCCGCCGGGCCGGCACTGCTCGTTCGCTTCGGCGACCGAGACACCGCTCGTACGGAGCCGGCCGGCCGTCACGACACGGCGGTGCACCTCGGAGAGGTGACACAGGGGGCGGGGGGAGAGCGGGGGGAGCGGGGCGTTGTGGTTCATGCAGCGGAGATTGCCGCGTCCGGCCCGGCCGATAACCGCTGTTACACGCCTGTCGAAAAATACGGACAAGGAGGCACTAAAGGACGGGTGTTCGGGTGCCGAGTAGGCAGCG
The DNA here is from genome assembly GCF_030816965.1 of Streptomyces canus. Lineage (NCBI taxonomy): Bacteria > Bacillati > Actinomycetota > Actinomycetes > Kitasatosporales > Streptomycetaceae > Streptomyces > Streptomyces canus. Next base: position 3,609,463 of record NZ_JAUSYQ010000002.1, on the reverse strand, counting down.
AAAACCCCTGGTCCATTCGGGCGGGACCAGGGGTTACGGCCGCTATTGAACGGATTTCGTAACGACTACCAGGAGCCCAAGCTCAGGCCACAGGTCATCCGTGGTTGACGGCCTGCGCATCGCACTCCTGCCCCCGCAGCGCCCGCGCCAGATCGTCCCGCCCTTCCAGCACCAGTCTCCGCAGCGCCGACGCCGCGTCCTCGTGGGCCGCGAGCCACGCGTCGGCCGCGTCCAGCGTCGTCCGCGAGTCCTGGAGGGAGGGGAACAGCCCGGAGACGGTGTTCATCGCGATCTGGATCGAACGGTCCTGCCAGACCCGCTCGATCACCGCGAAGTACTTCTCCGTGTAGGGCTCCAGCAGATTCCGCTGGGACGGCTGGTTGAACCCCGAGATGGTCGCCTCGGCCAGGGCGTTGGAGAGCGCGTCGGACTCCACGACCTGCGCCCACGCCTGCGCCTTGACCGCCTCGGACGGACGGGCGGCCAGACAGCGGACCTGATGGCGCTTGCCGGACGCGGTGTCGTCGCGGGCGAGTTCGGCGGCCAGCGCCTTCTCGTCGGCCAGGCCCCACACGGTCAGCGGTTGCAGGAACGCCCACCGCAGCTCCTGGTCGACGTCCAGCCCGTCGATGGCCGCCGTGCCGTCCAGCAGGCCCTGCAACAGGTCCAGGCCGGCCCTGCTCTCGGCCGTCCGCGCGAAGAACCGCGCCCACGCCAGCTGCTGCTCACTGCCCGGCTCGGCGGCGAGCAGCTCCCGCTCGGCCCCCTCGGCGAGCAGCCCCGCACCCCGGTCCCGCCACTCGGGCGCCGCGTAGTGCACGACCGCCGACTCGGCCCAGGCGTGCAGCATCTGCAGGACGCCGATGTCGGACTCGCGGCCCGCGAAGCGCAGCACGATGTCGATGAACTCCCTGGCCGGGAGCAGCGCGTCCCGTGTCATGTTCCACAGCGCCGACCAGCACAGGGCGCGGGCGAGCGGGTCGGTGAGGCCACCGAGCCCCGACTTCAGGGTCTCCAGGGAGCCCGCGTCGAAGCGGGTCTTGCAGTACGTCAGGTCGTCGTCGTTGACGAGCACGAGCTCAGGCGCCTCGGCACCGGCCAGCTCCGCCACGACCGTCCGCGGGCCGTCGACGTCCACCTCCGCGCGCGCGTACCGCTCCAGCGCACCGCCCCCGGCGCGCCGGTACAGGCCCACCGCCACCCGGTGCGGCCGCAGTTCCGGGTGGGACTCGGCCGCCTCCTGCACGACCGCCAGCTCGTCGACCCGCCCCTCGGCACTCAACAGCACCTGCGGAGTGAGGGAGTTGACCCCGGCCGTCTGGAGCCAGGACCGCGCCCACGCGCCCATGTCCCGCCCGCTGGTCTCCTCGAGCACCGACAGCAGATCGCCGAGGCGGGTGTTGCCGTAGGCGTGCCGCTTGAAGTAGCGCCGCGCGCCCTCCAGGAACGCGTCCTGGCCGACGTACGCGACGAGCTGCTTCAGTACGGAGGCGCCCTTGGCGTACGTGATGCCGTCGAAGTTGAGCTTGGCGTCCTGGAGGTCGCGGATGTCGGCGGTGATGGGGTGCGTGGAGGGCAGCTGGTCGGCGCGGTAGGCCCAGGCCTTGCGGCGGTTGGCGAAGGTGATCCAGGCATCGGTGAAGCGGGTCGCGCCGACGTTGGCGAAGGTGCCCATGAAGTCCGCGAAGGACTCCTTCAGCCACAGGTCGTCCCACCAGACCATGGTGACCAGGTCGCCGAACCACATGTGCGCCATCTCGTGCAGGATGACGTTGGCCCGGCCCTCGTAGGACGCCTGGGTGACCTTGCCCCGGAAGATGAACTCCTCGCGGAAGGTGACGAGCCCCGGGTTCTCCATCGCGCCGAGGTTGTACTCGGGCACGAACGCCTGGTCGTACTTCCCGAAGGGGTACGGATAGTCGAAGTGGTCGTGGAAGAAGTCCAGGCCCTGCTTGGTGACCAGGAAGACGTCGTCGGAGTCGAAGTGGGGGGCGAGCCCCTTGCGGCACAGGGCGCCGAGGGGAATCTCCAGACGCGTGCCGTCGTCGAGGACCCGCTCGTAGGAATCCGTCACGTAGTGATAGGGACCCGCCACCACGCACGTGATGTACGTCGAGATCGGCTTCGTCTCCGCGAACTGCCACACGCCGCCGCTCTCCGAGCCGACCCCGTTGCTCCAGACCACCCATCCCTGCGGCGCCCGCACCTCGAAGCGGAAGGGCGCCTTGAGGTCCGGCTGCTCGAAGTTCGCGAAGACGCGGCGCGAGTCGGCCGGCTCGTACTGCGTGTAGAGGTAGACCTCGCCGTCCTCGGGATCGACGAAGCGGTGCATGCCCTCGCCGGTGCGGGAGTAGGCGCACTGGGCGTCGACGACCAGTTCGTTGTCGGCTGCCAGGTCCTCCAGAGCGATCCGGGAGCCGTCGAAGACCGCGCCCGGGTCGAGGTCCCGGCCGTTCAGCGAGACCGCCGTGACGCTCGGCGCGATCAGGTCCGCGAAGCTCGTGGCCCCCGGCTCGTTGCACCGGAAGCGGATCGTGGTCACGGACCGGAAGGTGCGCGGGCCGTCCCCGGCCTGGTCGCCGACCGCCGAGCGCAGGTCGAGGGACACGTCGTACCCGTCGACGGACAGCAGGGCGGCCCGCTCCCGGGCCTCGTCGCGGGACAGATTCTCACCGGGCACGAGCGGTACTCCCTCGGGTGTGTTCAGCATGCGGACAGGCTCGATCCTGCCATGTGCTCCTGACATCGGTCAGCCGGGAATGGGGTGGGTGACGAGCGGTGTTGCGGGTTGCAACGAACACTTTTCTAGGAGACCCATGTCCGAGACCGCGAACACCTCCGGCAAGACCCCCGTCGACTTCTGGTTCGACCCGCTGTGCCCCTGGGCCTGGATGACCTCCCGCTGGGTCCTGGAGGTGGAGAAGGTCCGGGACATCGAGGTGCGCTGGCACATCATGAGCCTGGCGGTGCTGAACGAGGACAAGATCGACCAGCTGCCCGAGGAGTACCGGGAGATGCTGGAGACCAAGGCCTGGCAGCCGATCCGGGTGGTCACCGCGGCCTGGCAGAAGCACGGCTCCGACATCCTCGGCCCGCTGTACACCGCGCTCGGCACCCGTATCCACAACGAGGGTCAGGGCCCGGTGCGCGAGGCCGTCGAAGGCGCCCTGGCGGAGGTCGGCCTGCCCGCCGACCTGATCGAGTACTTCGACCAGAAGGACTTCGAGTTCGACGCCGAACTGCGGGCCTCCCACAAGGAGGGCATCGACAAGGTCGGCCAGGAGGTCGGCACCCCGGTCATCGCGGTCCCCGGCGCGGACGGCGAGCAGATCGCCTTCTTCGGCCCGGTCGTCACCCCGGCCCCCAAGGGCGAGGACGCGGCCAGGCTGTGGGACGGCACGCTCGCGGTGGCGTCGGTCCCGGGCTTCTACGAGCTCAAGCGCACGCGTACGAAGGGTCCGGACTTCAGCAACCTGTGATCACTTCTGCGGCTCGGGGAAGGAGGCCCCGTCGTTCTGATTCCCGAGCCGCTGATATCGCAGACACCCTTCACGGGCACATCGGTAGTACGCGCCCAGGCGGGTGTGCCTGGGCTTGTGCTCCCGTACGAACTTCTGCTCCTCGTCGGTGAGCGCCCGAAACTCCTGAAGCGTCCCACCACAGTTCGAGCACCGCATGAACACCATGTTGCTCCAGCCACTCAGGTGCGCGGGGCTGTCTCGACATGCGGCTCCCGCCACGCGGGCGCGACCACACGACGAAACCCGCGGCTAACGTCCGGTCTTGCCCCGCGCCACAGCCAACCGCTCCACATGCTCCTCGTACCCCTTCGCGTAGGACGCGGCCCGTTCCGGATCCGGCTCGACGATCGCCGTAGGTTCGGTCCAGACACCCGAGTCCAGCGAAACCCCGTACCGCTCCGCCGCGGCCAGCACCGCGCCCCGGGCTCCCACCTCCCCCTCCACGACCCGCAACGGCCGTCCGAGCACATCGGCCAGCAACCGCATCCAGGCGGAACTCCGCGTCCCCCCGCCGCACACGGCCAACGACCCCGTCAGCCCGGCCGCCTCCAGACAGTGCCGGGCCGCGTACCCGATCCCCTCGCAGGTCGCCCGGATCAGATCCGCCTTGGTCGTCTCCAGCGAGACCCCGCTGAGCTCGGCCCGCAGATGGGGCTCGACGAAGGGAGCCCGCTCCCCGGAGGGAGCGAAGTACGGCAGCACCCGGACCCCGTGCGCCCCCGGCGGGGTCGCCGCCAGCAGGTCGTCGACCTCCGCGTGTGTGACGCCCGTGGTCGACAGCACCCAGTCCAGCGCCGCCGTCCCGACCATCGCCGGCATGGCCCGCAGCCGGTGCCCGGGCCGGTCGGTGGAGATGTACAGCCCGGCCGGCTCCCCGGTCAGGTCCAGCTCGGTGGTGGCGACGAGCGCGGCCAGACAGGTTCCGACGATGAGGAGCCCGTCGCCCGGCGCGGTGACCCCGGCGCCCAGCGCGCAGGCCGGCAGATCGTACGGCCCGTTCGAGAGCCGCGTCCCCGCCGGCAGCCCCTCGCCCCGCGCCTCGCCCGTGGCGATCGGGTCGCCGATCGGGGGGAGCAGCCGCCGGCGACGGGTGAGTCCCAGCAGCTCGACCACCCGGTTGTCGTACGTCCGTGTCCGGGGATCGAGGAAGGGCATGGACGCGTCCGACACGTCCGTCGTCGCCCGCGCGGCACCCGTCAGCCGCTGGAAGACCATGTCCTTGCAGTACACGGCGGTCGCGGCGGCGTCCAGGGACTTCGGGTCGTACCGGTCGAGCCAGGCCAGCAACGGTCCCGGCGAGCCGGGAAACATCGCGCCCCCGGTCCGCCGGAACACCGTCTCGAACGTGCCGTCCGCCAGCCACTGGTCGAGCAGTTCGTGGGCCCGGCCGTCCATCCAGGACAGCGCCGAACGCACCGGCCGCCCCTCCTCGTCGACCAGCCACACCCCGTCGCCCTGACCGGTCAGCCCGGCCAGCTCCACCGGCTCCGGCACCCGCCCGGTCAGCTTGCCGAGGACGTCGACGACGGCGTCGTAGACCTCCGCCATGTCCTGCTCGACGAACCCGCCGTGCAGGGAGAGCTCCACCGGGCGTGACTCGACGGCCAGTTGACGGCCCCCGCTGTCGAAAGCGGCGGCCTTGACGACGGACGTGCCCACATCGATACCGACGTACATGGTGCCTCCCGGCTCAGGTCAGACAGTGCGCCAACGGCTCCCCCCGCACCCAGCGGCCCACCTCCTCCGCCGCGATCCTCGCCGCCTTCTCGGCCACCGCGCGGCTCGCCCCGCCGAGGTGCGGGGTCAGGACGACCCGGTCGGCCAGGGCGTGCAGCCGGGAGTCCGGGGCCAGCGGCTCGTGCGCGTAGGTGTCGAGGGCCGCCGCCGACAGCCGGCCGGCCTCCAGCGCGTCGCACAGGGCGCTCTCGTCGAGGAGCGGACCGCGGGCCACGTTCACCACGACCGCCCCCTGGGGTAGCAGGGCCAGTTCGCGGGCGCCGATCAGACCGCGGGTCTCGGCGGTGAGGCGGGCGTGCAGGGTGATCACCCGGGAGCGGGTGAGGAGCTGGTCGAGCGAGGACACGCGCAGGCCGTGGATCTCGCCGCGCACATAGGGGTCGTACACCATGACCTGCGCGCCGAAGGCGCACAGCACGCGCGCGACCCTGCTGCCGACGGCGCCGTAGCCGACGAGTCCGACGGGCAGGTCCTCCAGCTCCAGGCCGCTGTGCTCGTACGTGTAGTAGGCGGCGCCGCCCTCCCAACTGCCCTGTCCGGCCAGGAGGTCGTGGGCCTGCGGGATGCGGCGCACGGCGGCCAGCAGCATGCCGACGGTGAACTCGGCGGTGGCGGCGGCGTTGCGGCCGGGCGCGAAGCACACCCGTACGTCACGGGCCTTGGCCGCGTCGAGGTTCACGTTGACCGGGCCGCCCCGGCACACGACGACCAGCCGCAGGCTGTCGGCGGCGTTCAGCACCCGCTCGGTGACCGGGCCCATCTGGGTGACGAGGACCTCCGCGCCGTCCAGTGCCTCGATCAGCTCGTCCTCGGCGTCGCTCGCCTCCGTCACCTCCGCCACGGGCCCGAAGGGTTCCAGCGGCCAGCCGAGCCTCAACTCCTTCGTCTCCGCGGCGATGCCGCCCAGCTCGGCCTCGACGGCCCCGGCGATCAGCCCCGGCAGTACGAAGTGGTCGCCGGCCGCCACGACACGTACGGGATCGGTCCTCTGGGTCATCGTCGACCTCCGGATCGTCGCTTCACTGTCACGATGTTGAGCCGCGGGTCCGGGGTACGCATAGACCCCGTGCGGGTGGGAGGCCCCGATGACAGAGCTGACAGACGAGAACGAGACGGTGTGGCTGGGGATCGATCTCGGCACACAGAGCGTCCGCGCCCTTGCGGTCACGGCCGACGGAACCGTGCGGGGCCGGGGTTCCGCGCCGCTCGGCGGCCGGCGCGAGGGCGGGCGCCACGAGCAGGATCCGGGGGAGTGGTGGGAGGCCGTGCGTACGGCGTCCCGTTCCGCGCTCCTCACCCTGACGGGTGTACGGATCGGCGGGCTTGCGGTGTGCGGGACGTCCGGGACGGTGCTGCTGACGGACGCGGAGGGACGGCCGACGAGCCCGGCGCTCATGTACGACGACGCACGCGCGGCGGGCGAGGCGGCGCGGCTTCGGGAGGCGGGGCTCGCGGTACAGGACACGTGGGCGCTGCCGAAGGCGTTGTGGCTCGTCGGCGCGCACGGGAAGGGCCGGGTCACCCACCAGCCCGACATCGTCACCGCCCGGCTGGTCGGCAGGCCGGTGCCGACCGACTCCAGCCATGCCCTCAAGACGGGCTACGACCTCGAGCGCGACGCCTGGCCGGATATCGCCCTGGACCTCCCCGACGTCGTCCTGCCCGGCACCCGTCTCGGCGAGGTCTGCCCGGCCGCCGCGGAGGAGACCGGCATCCCCGCCGGGACCCCTGTCGTCGCCGGGATGACCGACGGCTGTGCGGCCCAGATCGCGGCGGGCGCCCTGCGGCACGGATCCTGGAACTCGGTGCTCGGTACCACCCTCGTGCTCAAGGGGGCCGCCCCGGACCCGGTGCGGGACCCCACCGGCGTGGTCTACAACCACCGCGCGCCGGGTGGTACCTGGCTGCCCGGCGGGGCATCGAGCGTGGGTGCGGGGGCGCTGCCGGCGGAGGTGGACCCGGAGGCCATGGACGAACGTGCGGCCGCCTTCGAGCCGTCCGGCGCGGTCGCGTACCCGCTGGTCTCGCGGGGCGAGCGGTTCCCGTTCCTGGCCCCGGACGCCACCGCCCTCCTCCTGGGCACCCCCGCCGACGACGCCGACCGCTGGGCCGGGATCCTCCAGGGCGTCGGGTTCGCGGAGCGCCTGTGCCTGGACTACCTGCACCACCTGGGCGCCCCGCTCGACGGCCCCCTCACCTTCACCGGCGGCGCGGCCCGCAGCCCGTACTGGAACCAGCTCCGCGCCGACATCCTCGGCCGCCCGGCCCGCGTGCCCGAACAGACCGAACCTGCCCTGGGAATGGCCGCCTTGGCGCTGCACGGCACCACGGGGACCCCCCTGGCGGAGGCCGCCGAGCACATGGTCCGCATCCGGACCCTCGTGCGTCCGCGCCCCGGCCGCACGGCCCTCTTCGCCGACCCGTACGCCCGTCTCGTCGGCGAACTCACCGCGCGCGGCTGGCTTTCGGCGCAGGTGGCGGCCCACGCGCGCGCCCGGCTCGACCGGGACACCACGGCATCCTGACGACGACCGACCGTGACCGACCGCAGAGAACCTGGAGACCGCACCCACATGAGCACGACCCTGCTGCTGGCCCGGCACGGACAGACCATCTGGCACGCCGAGAACCGTTACGCGGGGGTGAGCGACATCGGGCTCACCGACGAGGGGCGCGCCCAGGCGGAGGCGCTCGGCCGGTGGGCCGCCGTACACCGCCCCGACGCGATCTGGACGTCCCCCCTCTCGCGGGCGATCGCCACCGCCGACCCCGCCTGCCGTGCCCTCGGCATCACCCCGCGGCGCGAACCCGACCTCAGGGAGTGCGACTTCGGGGTGGTGGAGGGCCGTACCCTCGCGGAGTTCGCCGCGGAGGTGCCCGACGCGGCCGAGGCGTTCCGGGCGGACCCGGTGACGTATCCCTTCCCCGGCGCGGAGGACCCGCGCGAAGCCGCCGCCCGTGGAGCCGGCGCCCTGCGCGGCATCGCCGCCGCCCACCCCGATGCGCGCGTCCTGGTCGTCGCCCACAACACCCTGCTGCGGCTGGTGCTGTGCACGCTGCTGTCGATCCCGCTCGGGGAGTACCGCAGAGTGTTCCCGCGGTTGCGCAACGCGGCGATCACCGAACTCCGCCTCGGCGAAGACGGATCCGCCGCACTTCTCTCCCTCAATGTGCCGTGCGAGCCGGACAGGTCGTAGCACGATGGGCCCATGACGGAGATCGACACCTCGGTGCCGCATTCGGCCCGGATCTGGAACTACTGGCTCGGCGGCAAGGACAACTACCCCGTCGACGAGGCGGCCGGCGACGCCTACACGGCCGTCTTCCCCGGCATCGTCACGATCGCCCGGAGCAGCCGCGCCTTTCTCGGCCGCAGCATCCGGTACCTGGTCGAGGAGGCGGGCGTCCGCCAGTTCCTGGACGTCGGCACCGGGCTGCCCACGGTCGACAACACCCACGAGGTCGCCCAGCGCTTCGCCCCCGAATCGAAGATCGTCTACGTCGACAACGACCCGCTGGTCCTAGCCCACGCCCGCGCCCTGCTCACCTCGACACCGGAGGGCGAGACGGCGTACGAGGACCTGACGCTCTACGAGCCGGAGAAGATCCTGGAGGCCGCCTCCCGGACCCTCGACCTCACCCGCCCGACCGCCCTGATCCTCAGCGGCATCCTCGGCCATGTCACCGACTACGACCTGGCCCGCGACCTGGTCCGCCGGCTGGTGGCGGGCCTGCCCTCCGGCAGCTACCTCTGCGTCAACGACGGCTCCCGCGGCACCGACCCGGACTACGAGCAGGCCCAGGACGCCTACAACGAGACCGGCGCGGTGCCCTACCTCCTGCGTCCGGTCGACGAGATCGAGGCGTTCTTCGAGGGCCTGGACCTGGTGGACCCGGGCGTGGTGTCGGTCCCGCTGTGGCACCCGGACGGTGACTCGGCCCCCGCTCCGATCGGCCAGCACGGCGGCGTGGGACGAAAGTCCTGAGCCCCACGGGTCACAGGGGAGACCTCCGCGAGTCACGTCCTCGCGGGGGTCTCCCATCCTTCCGCCCGCCCACATGAAGGTTTGAGAAGACGATCACGAGGCGGGACGCTTGGGTGCGGGCCGCTCAGGGCCCTGGCCGACGCTGCCCTGGTGGTCGTAGACCTGCTCGACGATCAGCCGTCCACTGAGCGGCTCATGGGCGAGGACAAACCCCAGCGGGGGCCCTCCGACCTCTTATTGCGCAAAGCTTGCAACTGCATGCTAGCAACAAGAAGGCCCTCGCGGGGGGCCGCGCCTTCGAGAGGTGGTCAGGCCTCGGTGCGCGCCTTCTGCCGCGCGTACCCCGCACCCGCCAGGACCAGCGTCATGCCGCCCGTCCAGTACAGCTGTACGCGGGTGTCCGGTTCGCGGGCCATCAGGACGAGGATCGCGGCCATGCCCGCCAGGGCGACCCAGGTCAGGTAGGGGAAGGCCCAGGTGCGGACGGCAAGCCGCTCGGGGGCCTCGCGTTCCAGGGCGCGGCGCAGCCGGAGCTGGGAGACGGCGACGAAACCCCAGACGACGAGGATGACCGCGCCGATCATGTTGAGGAGCCAGGCGAAGACGTCGTCGGGGCGCCAGTGGCTGAGGACCACGCAGACGAAGCCGAAGACGCTGGAGGCGAGGACCGCCGGGCGCGGGACACCGCCGGAGACGCGCCCCAGGGTGCTGGGGCCGAGGCCCCGCGCGACCAGGGAGTAGGCGATGCGGGAGGAGCCGTAGACGTTGGCGTTCATCGCGGAGAGGAGGGCGATCAGGACGACCACGTTCATGAGCTGCCCCGCTCCGGGGATGCCCAGTTCGTCGAGGGCGGCGACGTAGGGGCCCTTCTCCACGACCGCCTTCGCGTCCCAGGGGACCAGCGTGACGATGACCGCCATCGAGCCGATGTAGAACAGCGCGATGCGCCACATCGCCGTCCGGACCGCGCTCGCCACGCCCCGCACCGGATCCTCGGACTCGGCGGCCGCGATGGTGACCGTCTCCAGGCCGCCGTACGCGAAGACGGAGGCGAGCAGGCCGACGACCAGGCCCTCGCCGCCGCCCGGGAAGAAGCCCCCGCGGCCGGTGAGGTTCGCGGTGCCCGGGGCGTCCGTGCCGGGCAGGACACCGGCGATCGCCAGCACCCCGAGGATCAGGAACAGGCCGATCGCGCCCACCTTCAGGGCCGCGAACCAGAACTCGAACTCGCCGAAGTTCTTCACCGCGGCCAGGTTCGTGACGCAGAAGACCACCATGAACAGGGCCACCCAGGCCCATTCGGGGGTCCCCGGCAGCCAGCCGGTCACGATCTTCGCGGCGCCGATGCCCTCCAGGCCCACGGCCGTGCACAGCAGGATCCAGAAGGACCAGCCGGCGGTGAAGCCCGCCCAGGGGCCGAACGCCCGCTCGGCGTGCGCGGAGAAGGAGCCGGAGGAGGGGTACGCGGCCGACATCTCGCCGAGCATCCGCATCACCAGCATCACGAGGAGGCCGGAGAGCGTGTAGGCGAGAACGATCGAGGGCCCGGCGGCGGCGATCCCCGCGCCGGAACCGACGAACAGTCCCGCGCCGATCACCCCGCCGAGAGCGATCATCGACAGATGGCGCTGCTTGAGGCCGTGGGTCAGGGAGGCGTCGGACTCCTGTGGAGCCTTGGCGGTGGTGCGGGGCATGGGCGGGTTCGTCCAGTGCGTGAGACGGGCAAAAACGCCCACAGTCTGGGCGGCCTCCCCAGGTCGGAGGGGAGGCCGCCCACCATGCGGATAGCGTCGGCACCCGCTGTGACTACGCCGCTACGGCCGTGTAGTGCGAGGCGTCGCCCTCGATCGAGTAGCTCTCCTTGCCCTCGATGCCCACCGGCACGTCCCCGGCGACGGTCACCCGGTGCAGCCGGCGCGGCAGACCGTCGTAGTTGTCGACGGCGTAGTGCTGGGTGATGCGGTTGTCGAAGAGCACGAGCTGGTTCTCCGACCAGCGGTGCCGCAGCAGGTTCTCCGGCCGGGTCACATACGCCTGGAGCAGGTCGAGGACCTTGCGGGACTCGCCCACCGACAGGCCCACGATCCGCTGTGCGAACCCGCCGATGAACAGCCCGCGTTCACCGGTCAGCGGGTGCACCCGGACCACCGGATGGGCCGTGCGGTACTTGATCGAGGTGAACTGGGCGCGCCGGGCGGCCTGTTCCTCGTCCACCGTCTCCTCCGGTACGGCGTAGTCGTAGTCGTTGGTGTGCTCGGCCCAGAGGCCGTCGGCCAGCCGGCGCAGCGGCTCCGGCAGATTCCGGTACGCGGCCGCCGAGTTGGCGATCAACGTCTCGCCGCCGTAGGGCGGGATCGTCAGGCTGCGCAGGGTGCTGGCCTGCGGCGGGTTGAGGACGAACGTGACGTCGGTGTGCCAGTTGTTGGCGGCGCGTCCCTCCTCGCTGTCGACGGGCAGGACGTTCGGGGCGCCGTCCACGGCGGGCACGGTCGGGTGGGCGGTGGTGAGCTCACCGAACTGCCGGGCGAAGGCCTGCTGACCCCGGTCGTCGAGGTTCACGTCACTGAAGACCAGCGCCTTGTGGACGTTGAGGGCGTCCCGGAGCGCGGCGGCCGTCTCCTCGTCGAGCGGCCTGGAGATGTCGACGCCAGAGACGTGGGCGCCGATACGGGCGGTGACCTTGCGGATCTCGATACCGGACATGGAGGGGTCCTTCCTAGGCGTGGACGGGCTGGGCGTACTGGTTCGCGGGGCGCGGAAGGCCGTAGCGCTCCCGCAGGGTCTGTCGGGGCCGGCTGTCGTACTCCGTGCGGAGCAGACCGCGGGTGCGCAGGATCGGGACGACGTGGTCGACGAACGCGTCCAGGCCGGACGGCAGGACCGGGGGCATGATGTTGAAGCCGTCGGCGGCGCCCTGCGTGAACCAGGTCTCGATGGCGTCGGCGACCTGCTCGGGCGTACCCGCGAAGGTGAGATGGCCGCGCCCGCCGCCGAGCCGCCCGATCAGCTGCCGCACGGTGAGACGGTCGCGCCGGGCCAGCTCCACGACGAGCGTGTAGCGGCTCTTGGCGCCCTCCACGGCGGACTCGGGCGGCAGGTCGGAGGGGAGCCGCCGGTCCAGCTCCAGGGAGCCCGTCGGCAGTTGCAGCAGTCGCTCCAGGTTGGCCACGCCGTGGTGGTGCACGATGTGGTCCTCCAGCTCCCGCTCCTTCGCGAGCGCCTCGGCCTCCGTGGCGCCGATGACGGGGACGATGCCGGGGAGCACCTTGATGTGGTCGGGGTCCCGGCCGGCCGCGGCGGTACGGGACTTGAGATCGGCGTAGAAGGCCCGGGCGTCCTCGATGGTCTGCTGCGCGGTGAACACCGCCTCCGCGTACCGGGACGCGAACTCCTTGCCGTCCTCGCTGGAGCCCGCCTGCACGAGCAGGGGGTAACCCTGGGGCGTGCGGGGCACGTTGAGCGCGCCCTCGACGCTGAAGTACGTCCCCCGGTGGCGGGGCGGGTGGATCTTCGTGTCGTCGCCCCAGACGCCGGCGGCCTTGTCGCCGACGATCGCGTCGTCCTCCCAGCTGTCCCAGAGCTTGAGGGCCACGTCGAGGAACTCACCGGCCCGGGCGTACCGGTCCGCGTGCGCGGGCTCGTGCTCCAGGCCGAAGTTGCGGGCGGCCTCCGCACCGGCGGTGGTGACGATGTTCCAGCCCGCCCGGCCGCCGCTGATGATGTCCAGCGAGGCGAACTTCCGGGCCAGGTTGTAGGGGGAGTTGTAGGAGGTCGAGGCGGTCGCGATCAGCCCGATGTGCTCGGTGGCCGTGGCCAGCGCCGTCAGGAGGGTGAGCGGCTCCAGCGCACCGGCGGGCCGCTGGGCGAGGTTGCTCCACAGTTGCGGCCCGTCGGCCAGGAAGAGCGAGTCGAAGGTGCCGCGCTCGGCGATCCGCGCGAGGCGGATGTAGTGGTCGAGCGAGACGTGCGCGAACGGGTCGCTCTCGGGGAGGCGCCAGGAGGCCTCGTGGTGGCCGGTGTTCATCAGGAACGCGTTGAGGTGGAGCTGGCCGGTGGTCATGCGTGGTCCTCCGTCACCCCGAGCGCGGCCAGCAGCCGCTCCCGGTACTCGCCCAGCAGGGGGTCCCGGTACGAACGCGGGTGCGGGCGGTCGATGGTCAGGTCGAGGCCGATACGGCCCTGTTCGAGTACGAGCACCCGGTCGGCGAGCACGATCGCCTCGTCCACGTCGTGGGTGACGAGGAGGACGGACGGCTGGTGGCGCTTCCACAGCTCGCGCAGCAACGCGTGCATCTTGATGCGCGTCAACGCGTCAAGGGCTCCGAACGGCTCGTCGGCCAGCAGGAGGTCGGGCTCGCGGACCAGTGAGCGGGCGAGGGCGGCGCGCTGGGCCTCGCCGCCGGAGAGCTCGTTGGGCCAGGCGCGTTCGCGGCCCTGGAGACCCACCTCGGCGAGCGCCTCCCGGCCCCTTTCCTCGCCGTCCGTGCCCAGCAGGACGTTGTCCAGCACCCGCCGCCAGGGCAGCAGCCGTGAGTCCTGGAAGACCACGGACACCCTTTCGGGAGCGGTGAGCCGGCCGCTTCCCACGACCTCGTGGTCCAGCCCCGCCACCGCCCGCAGCAGCGTGCTCTTGCCGGAGCCGCTGTGCCCGAGCAGGGCGACGAACTGTCCGGCCGGAATGTCGAGATCGATGCTGTCCAGGACCGTACGCCCGCCGAACGACCGGGTCAGGCCCCGGAGTTGGACGGCGGCCCGGGTCAGTTGCTCAGTGTGCGTCGCCATGACAGCACCTTCCGTTCGACGAGACGGACCGCGCTGTCGGAGACCAGGCCGAAGACGCCGTAGACGACGAGACCGACGAGGATCACATCGCTCTGGCCGTAGTTCTGGGCCTGGAACATCATGTAGCCGAGTCCGCTGGTGGCGTTGATCTGCTCCAGGACGACCAGGCCCAGCCAGGAGCCGGTGACGCCGAGCCGCAGGCCCACGAAGAATCCGGGCAGCGCGCCGGGGACGACGATCTGCCGTACGAAGGCGAACCTCGACAGCCCCTGCACCTCGGCGAGTTCGACGAAGCGGTGGTCGATGCCGGAGAGCGCGGCATGGGTGTTCAGATAGATCGGGATGTAGACGACGATCGCGATGATCGCGACCTTGAAGGTCTCGCCGATGCCCAGCCAGAGGATGAACAGCGGGATCAGACCGAGGGTCGGGATCGCCCGGTTGAGACTGACCGTCCCGTCGATCAGCGCCTCGCCGGCCCGGCTGAGACCGGAGGCCAGGGCCAGCACGACCCCGGCGACGAGCCCGATCGCGAAGCCGGTCGCCGCCCGCTGGAGCGAGGTCAGGATGTCGGTGGGCAGGGTCCCGTCGGTCCACAGATGGGCGCCCGTCCTCACCACCGTCCAGGGTGCCGGGATCGCGGCCGGGTCGAGCTGTCCGGCGGCGGAGGCGGCGGCCCACAGCGCGAGGAGGAGGACCGGCCCGGCGAGCCGGGCGGCGGGCAGCCGCCTGCCGGGGGAGAGCCGACGGCGCCTGCGGACCTGGGGCGTGCCCTTCGCCGGGGCGACCGTGACGGCGGCTTCGGTCGTGGTCACGGCGCTCACCTCCGGTACTCCGCGGCCACGGACTTCGCGGCGATGCCCTCGAAGCGGTGGTCGAAGAGGTCGCCCACGTCGAACTTCTTCACGAAGCCGCCCGCCGCCAGCAGATCCGCGGTCTCCTGCTCCCACGTGATCGCCTCGCCCCAACTCGGCGGGAACAGCGGCTTGTTGGCGAGCGCGGTGACCGCCTTGGCCTGGGCGAGGGTCAGGTTCTGCGTCTTGACGTAGAACTGCTCGTTCCAGATGTCGGGGTTCTCGTACGCCCACACCTGGCCCTTGGCCCAGTACGGGATGTAGGCGGCGACTGCGGCGGCCTTCGCGGAGTCGGCCAGTACGGAGGTCGGCGCCCACAGCAGGGTGAGCAGGTCGACGACGTCGGTGGTCACGGCGTGGGCGCCCTTGGCCTCGTACTGCGACAGGTAGGCGGGCGCCTGGCTGTTGGCGAGCGGCGCGACGTCCACCTGCCCCGACTGCAGAGCGGTGAAGAACTGGTTGCTGGTCAGCGGGACGAGCTTGACCTCGTCGTACGCGATGCCGGCCTTCTTCAACGCCCGCAGGAGGACGACGCCTTGGGCCTGGCCCTGGGAGAAAGCGAGCCGCTTTCCCTTGAAGTCCTCGACCGTGCGGATGTCGCTGCCGGGCTTGGTGACGAAGAGATAGCTCGGTTTGCGGGTGATGTTGATGGCGACGATCTTCGCGTCGAATCCCTGGTAGTGCGCCTGGATCGGCGGAATACCCGCGTTGGTGGCGACATCCAGGGAACCCGCGCGGAAGGCGTTGATGACATCGGGCCCGGCGGCGATATTGGGCCAGCTCGACACCTTGAACGGAAGCGCACCCAACTTGCCCAGTTTCAACTGGAGTTGCTGGATGCCGAGATACGAGGCGATCTTCAGGCTGGTACCCGCCGGGACCTTCGCGGCGAGCGGGGCGGACAGGGCGTCCTTGCTGTCTGCGGCGGCACTGCTTCCGGCGCAGCCGCTGAGCCCGGCGACGCCGGCCGCGGCACCGAGGATCGAGGAGAGGAACAGACGCCGGTCGATGCCGGACGTACGGGAAACAGGCATGGGAGAGCTCCCGGAATCAGCGCCGGAACAGCGCAGGGGAAAGCACGAAGAAGGAAAATCAACGCAGGGGAAATGAGCGCGTCACGCGGGGCAGCGTGTCAGCAACAAAGGGTGCGACAGTACAGGTGCGGGCTCATGAACAGGATGTTCGCGGTCATGCGGAGGCTCTGTCAACATTCGGAGTTTCTGAATTAATTCCGCTCAGGTGGGAGAGGGTGAGCGGATCCCGGTAGAGCACGTCGAGGGCCACCGCACCGCCCGCCACGGCGAGTACGGAATTCGGGAAACCCGTGGGCATCACGGACGTCGCGCGTTCGCCGCCGACCCCCTCGCGCAGGGCGGCGAGGCAGTCCTGCCGGTGCATGACACCGATCTCGGTCACCACGACCGTCTCCGGGTTCAGCATGTCCAGCAGCAGCCGTGCCGCCCGTCCGACGGCACCCGCACGCTCCACCAGCAGCCGTACCGCCTCCGGATCGCCCGCGGCCGCAGCCGCGACCACATGCATCGGATTGCCGCCCTCGATGACCTCCGCCTGCCGGGCCCGCCGGCACAGCGTCCGCTCGCTCAACTCGGCCTGGAGGCAGCCGGTCCGGCCGCACGCGCAGGGCTCGGTGCCGCCCGGCACCGGCAGATGGGCGATGGCGCCCGCCTGCGAGCGCGGCCCGTGGTGCACCTCGTCGTTGGTGGCGAACGCCGCGTCCACCACGTTGCCGACGAACAGGTGCAGCACGCTCCGGCTGCCGCGCGCCCGCCCGAACAGCCGCTCCGCGTTGACCAACGCCCGCGCATGCCCGTCCACATGGACCGGCAGCCCGGTGCGGGCGCCCAGTACCTCCCGTACCGGCACCTCGTGCCAGCCCAGCAGCGGGTGCTCGACGACGGTCCCGGAGTCCCGGTCCACCCAGCCGCCGACGGCCACGCCGACGCCGAGCGGCCGGCAGCCGGGGGCGGCGTCCAGCAGGGCCCCGAGCGCTTCGGCGGCCCGCGCCAACACCGGCTCGGGAGCGGTGTGTTCGTGCTTCAGCTCGCGGTGCGCCAGCACCCGGCCGCGCAGATCGAGCAGCGCGACCGTGGTGTACGGCACCGCCACGTGCACGCCGCCGACCACGAACCGTGAGTCGTCCAGGTCGACGGGGACGTGCGGGCGCCCCACGCCGTTCGACCGCCGGGGCGCGGCCGACTCGCGGATCAGCCCGAGCTCGCTGAAGCGGGCGCAGTAGTCGGTGACGGAGGCCGGGGACAGCCCGGTCAGCCGGGAGATGGTGCTGCGGGCCACCGGGCCGTGCTCCAGCACGGACCGCAGGACCACGCTGGCGCTGGTCCGGCGCCGGGACATGGGAGTCGGGGTGACAGGGGGTGCCTCGGTACGGGGCATGGAAGACCGTCCTCGGGAACGGGGGCCGACACGTCTCGGAGGATGAGGCGTGCCGGAGCCCGCCTCACGCCGGACGGCGACAGACGGCCGTGCCCACACGTCGCAGATCGACGTGGCGACGCGACGAGAAGTACCGGGACTGGGCGACCATGACTGGAAGAGTAGGTCAGGAACGGTGAATCCCACCAGACCGCTAGGATTCGTTTGGAGATTCCCCACAGCGGCGAGAAACAGGCCCCCGTATCCCCGACCACCTCACCTCCGTGACAAGGGTCACGCCGAACCCGGTGTAACCGGCACTCTTTGTCGGGAGCCCACCAAGCCCCCGTTCCCCGCTTTGTCGGGCGCTGACGGTGATCGGCCGGAGCGCGCTGGGATAGCGTCACGACGTCCCCCGCCGTTCACACCCTCGCGGAGTCCCCATGAGCACCGCCGTCGCCCCCCTTCGCACCGGCCAGGTTCTCGCCGACCTGATCCCCGCCTCCCGCGTCCGGGACGTCGCGCTCGTGGTCGGCGGCGCCGCGCTCACCGGCCTCGCCGCGCAGCTCTCCGTGCCCGTGCCGGGCTCCCCGGTGCCGGTGACCGGCCAGACCTTCGCCGCGCTGCTCGTCGGCACGACCCTCGGCGCCCGCCGCGGTGTCGCCTCCCTCGCCCTGTACGCGGTGGCAGGCCTCGCCGGTCTCCCGTTGTTCGCCCAGGGCACCTCCGGGATCTCCGTCTCCTTCGGCTACATCCTCGGCATGATCCTCGCCTCCGCCGCCGTCGGCGCCCTGGCCCGCCGCGGTGCCGACCGCTCGCTCCTGCGCACGGCGGGCACGATGCTGGTCGGCGAGGCGATCATCTACGCCATCGGCGTCCCCTACCTCGCCTACGCCGCCGACCTGTCGGCCTCCGCCGCGATCGCGGCCGGCCTCACCCCGTTCCTCCTCGGTGACGCCCTCAAGGCCGCTCTGGCGATGGGCGTGCTCCCCACCGCCTGGAAGCTCGTCAAGCGCTGACACGCCTCCCGAAGAGGCTCGCCGGGTCGTACCGCGACTCCGACTCGGCGAGCCTCTTTCGCGTACTCATTCCAGATCCACCGGCACCGGTCCCACTCCGTCAGCAGCGCACGCGAACGCAGAACGCACAACGCACACGCGAAGGGCCCCGCGGCACAACGCCACGGGGCCCCGGTCACACGCCTGTTCAGCCCACGGAGACCTTGTCCGTCACCTCACCGGCCGAGGCGGCACCCGCCCGCCCGCGCCCGGCCTTCTCCTTCACCACGGCGATGACCAGCACCACCGCCGCGACGAGCAGCGACAGCAGCACGGTCTCCCGCCCGTCGTGCTCCGTGTCGGTCAGCATGTACGCGAGCACGAACACGATCAACGCGGCCGTCGCCCAGGTCAGATACGGGTACAGCCACATCTTCACGACCAGCTTCTCCGGCGCCTCGGCCTGGATGATCTTCCGCATCCGCAGCTGCGAGAAGCAGATGACCAGCCACACGAACAGGGCCACCGCACCGGAGGAGTTGACGAGGAAGAGGAAGATCTTGTCGGGGGAGAGGTAGTTGAAGAAGACGGCGACGAAGCCGAACACCACCGACGCGAGGATCGCGGCCATCGGCACACCCCGGCCGTTGACCCGCGCGAACGCCTTGGGCGCGTCTCCCCGCTCGCCGAGCGAGAACGCCATCCGGGAGGCCGTGTAGAGGCCGGAGTTGAGACAGGACAGCACCGAGGTCAGCACGATGAAGTTCATGATCTGACCGGCGTGCGCAATCCCGAGGGAGTCGAGCGCGGCGACGTAGGAGCCGTCGTCCTGAATGGACTTGGAGTCCCACGGCAGCAGGGTGACCACGACGAAGATCGAGCCGAGGTAGAAGACCGCGATACGCCAGATGATGCTGTTGGTCGACTTGGTCACGGCCCGCTGCGGGTCCTCCGACTCACCGGCGGCGAGCGTCGCGATCTCGCTGCCCATGAAGGAGAAGACGACGAGCAGTACACCGGTGAGGATGGCCCCGGGCCCGTGGGGCAGGAAGCCGCTGTGGTCGGTCAGGTTGGAGAGCCCCGCCTGGTCGGCGTCGACGCCGGGCAGGACACCGAACACGGCGAGCAGACCGATGACGATGAACGCCCCGATCGCCACGACCTTGATTCCGGCGAACCAGAACTCGAACTCACCGTAGGACCCGACGGAGACGAGGTTGGTGGCGGTCAGCACCACCATCACGATCAGCGCCCACCCCCACTGCGGTACGGCGGGTATCCACCCTTCGAGGATCTTGGCACCGGCGGTCGCCTCGACGGCGAGCACGACGACCCAGAAGAACCAGTACAGCCAGCCGATGGAGAAACCGGCCCAGCGCCCCAGCGCCCGGTCGGCGTGCGCCGAGAAGGAACCGGAGTTCGGATTCGCGGCGGACATCTCACCGAGCATCCGCATCACGAGGACGACCAGCGTGCCGACGAGCGCGTACGACAGCAGGATGCCGGGTCCGGCGGTGGCGATACCGGAGCTGGAGCCCACGAAAAGGCCCGCTCCGATGACACCGCCGATGGCGATCATCGAGAGATGACGGTTCTTGAGTCCGGCCTGGAGACCAGTCATACGGGGAATTCCTTCGTGCCGGGTGGTGGGGTTCCCGTACGAGCGGTGTACGGGTCGGTCCAGTGAATCGGAGGCGAAGAAGTTCGTGAACCTTTGAATCCAGATTGTTACTTGAGGTTTCCTTGAGGTTCCATTGTCGGGTTCACGGTTTTCCTGGCCGACACCCGGGGCTGCTGCCCTGAAACAGCCGTGTCACACTCATCCCATGCGCGTGTATCTCGGCTCCGACCATGCGGGCTTCGAACTCAAGAACCACCTCGTCGACTGGCTCAAGGCGGCCGGTCACGATCCGGTCGACTGCGGTCCCCACATCTACGACGCCCAGGACGACTACCCGCCGTTCTGCCTCCGCGCCGCCGAGCGCGCGGCTGCCGACCCCGACGCCCTCGGCATCGTGATCGGCGGCTCCGGCAACGGCGAGCAGATCGCGGCGAACAAGGTCAAGGGCGTCCGGGCGGCCCTCGCCTGGAGCGAGGAGACCGCGTCGCTGGGCCGCCGGCACAACAACGCCAACGTCGTCGCGGTGGGCGCTCGCATGCACACCACGGAGGAGGCGACGAAGTTCGTCGAGACCTTCCTCGCGACGCCGTTCTCGGGCGACGAGCGCCATCAGCGCCGCATCGACATGCTGGCCGATTACGAGACGACGGGCGACCTGCCGCCGATCCCGGCGCACCACCCGCAGCAGTAACGGTTCAACCCCTCCGGCGCTTGAGGAGCGGGGGCCCGGGGGCGGAGCCGCGGGGGCCGGGTCGAAGGGGCGCCGGCCCCTGGAGGACGGGACGGGCAGGGGCGGCGGGGGCGAAACCCCCATGGCCCGCCCCACCTGCGGACGAAGAAGGAGCCACCGTGCCAGAGGGGCACACCATCCATCGCCTGGCATCGGACTACGCGGACCGCTTCTCCGGCACAGCCCCCCGCGTCACCAGCCCCCAGGGCACGTTCTCGGACGCCGCCGCCCTCCTCACCGGCTCCGAACTCACCCGCACCGAGGCCCACGGCAAACACCTCTTCCTCGGCTTCCGCGACACCGACTGGGTCCACATCCACCTCGGCCTCTTCGGCAAGGTCACCTTCGGCGCGGCCCCTGCACCCCCACCCACCGACACGGTCCGCCTCCGCCTCGCGAACACCACGGCGTACGTCGACCTCCGCGGCCCCACGACCTGCGCCCTGATCACCCCCACCGAGAAACAGTCGATACACGACCGCCTCGGCCCGGACCCGCTCCGCGAGGACGCCGACCCGCACGCCGCGTACCAGCGGATCTCCCGCAGCCGTACGACGATCGCCGCCCTCCTGATGGACCAGAAGGTCATCGCGGGCGTAGGCAACGTCTACCGCGCGGAGGTCCTCTTCCGTCACCGCGTCGACCCGTACTGCGCGGGCAAGGACATCACCCCCGCCGAGTGGGACGCGATCTGGACCGACCTCGTCGAGCTCATGCGGGAGGGCGTGCGGAACAACCGCATCGACACCGTCCGCCCGGAGCACACCCCGGAGGCGATGGGCCGCCCGCCCCGCGTCGACGACCACGGCGGCGAGGTCTACGTGTACCGCAGGGCCGACCTGCCCTGTCACATCTGTGGCGGCGAGATCCGCACCGCCGGTCTCGCCGCCCGCAACCTCTTCTGGTGCCCGGCCTGCCAGAAACCCTGACGACAGGCCCTAGAACCCGTGCGGCAGCCAGGGCGCCACCGCCGACCCGAACCCCACCGCCGCCTCGGCCAACGCCCCCTGCCGTATCTCCCGCACCAGCCCGGCCCCCGCCAGCGAGGCGAGGCTCACGCCGCCGAGATAGGCCGCCGCCAACTCCCGTACGGACAGGGCGAGATCGGCCGGGTCCGTCGTACGGTCGCACGACGCGCCCTTGGCGTCCCCGCTGAGCCGCCAACGCCCGGAGTTCCAGGGGCAGAACGAGTCCTCGACCTCCAACACCACGTCAACCGGCGTCTGATACGTCCGCGCCTCCAGCGCGGCCCCGACGTCCACCAGCCGCACATGCAGCGCGTCCCGCACCAGCAGCGAACAGCGCCGGACGTCGGAGACGAGGTACTGCCAGACCTCGTCGACCGGCCGCCGCCGCACGTCGATCCGCGAGGTGAGGTCGAGGTCGAACAGGAACCGCCACAGCGCGCCGTGCGTGGCCGGATCCAGCGCCTCCAGGTCGGAGACCACCACCGTGCCCCTGGGCCCGGCCGGCTCCCAGTCCGCCTTGACCCGGTACCGCACGAACCCCACGACCTCCCCGTCCCGCTCCGCGACCACGCACTGCA
Organism: Streptomyces canus; assembly: GCF_030816965.1. Classification (NCBI taxonomy): domain Bacteria; kingdom Bacillati; phylum Actinomycetota; class Actinomycetes; order Kitasatosporales; family Streptomycetaceae; genus Streptomyces; species Streptomyces canus. The sequence continues at coordinate 3,587,297 of NZ_JAUSYQ010000002.1, read as the reverse complement.
GCGGTGAGGCGCCGCCCCGGTCACTCTCCGGGTCGAGCAGCCACAGCCGCTCCCAGCCGGGGACCCGGGCGATCATCCCGGGCCGCCGCGGTACGAGCCGGGCGTACACCGCCTCGCACGCGTCGAGCACGTCGGCGGGCGCCGCGTACCGCAGCCGTACGTCGTCGGTGCCGGGCGGTACGGACAGCCGCACCCGGGTCGTGTCGATCTCGGCGTTGACGTGATAGGTGGCGGCGCCGTACCCGAACCGGCCGTAGATCACCGGCTCGGAGGCCGTGAGCACGGCCAGCGGCTCGCCCCAGGACCGTACGTCGTCCAGCTGGCGCCGCATCATCGAGGTCAGCACCCCGCGCCGGCGGTGCGTGCCGGCCACGCCGACCATGGTGACGCCGGCGGCGGGCACGGAGGCACCGCCCGGCACGGTCATCCGGAAGGCGAACGCCCCCGCCGTGCCCACACACCGCTCGCCGTCCCAGGAGCCGATGAACCGGTCGTCCACGCTGAGCTCACGCCACAGCTCCTGCTCCTCGGCCGACTCCGGGACCCCGCCGAAGGCGCGGATCAGGTTGCCGTACCACTCGTCCCATTCGTCCTGCCGCAGCACGCGCAAGTCAGTCCCCATGAACCATGCCTACCAGGGCATTGCGGGACGAGCGAGGGAATTTCCCGGGACCCGTCGCCGGCCGGGGCGTTCACCGCTCTCCGGAGACTGTGAAGTTGAACCTCGCACGGGGGACAAGTCGTACCTCCTGTGCCAAGCAGGGGGTTCGACGGATAAGGTCCCGAACTAATGGCAGCAGGACGAGAGCGGCGCGCGGAAGCCGAGACGTTCACGGCCCGGTTGAGGATGCAGTGGCACCGGGTCCGCGTCGGCCTGCGCAGAAGCGCCGTGGACTACTTCCGCGGCGACGGCTCGGACTGGGTCGCGCTGGCCGGTCTGCTCCTGACCGTCCCGGTGATCGCGGCCATTACTTTGATGAACTCGGTGTGGTGCTCACCGGCCGCGCTGGTCCTGCCGATCGTCGCCGGCGGACTGCTGCTGCGCCCGGCGAGCCTGCTCGGCCTGTACGCGGCGGCGGCGACGGCCCTGATCGTGGAGTCGGTGCAGCTGGGGCCGTACACCGAGGGACCGTCCCGGGTCACCCCGGGCGTGGTCCTGGTCGTGGCCGCCTGTGGCTTCTTCGGCCTGCTGATCGCCCAGTTCCGCAGCCGGGTCGGGGTGCCCTGGCGGCGCGGCGGCACGATGCTGTTCGACCTGCGGGAACGCATCAGGGTGCAGAGCAAGCTGCCGCAGCTGCCGCAGGGCTGGCACCGGGAGATGGCGCTGCGTCCCGCGGGCGGGCAGTCGTTCTCCGGTGACTTCGTCGTCGCGGCCCGTACCAACGGCGGCCGGACGCTGGAGGTCGTCCTGACGGACGTCTCCGGGAAGGGCATGGACGCGGGATCGCGTGCGCTGCTGCTGTCGGGGGCGTTCGGCGGCCTGCTGGGTTCACTGCCCCCGCATGCCTTCCTGCCCGCCGCGAACGGTTATCTGCTCCGCCAGGACTGGGACGAGGGTTTCGCGACCTCCATCCACCTGGTCCTGGACCTCGACTCCGGCGACTACGAGCTCTACTCGGCCGGCCATCCGCCGGGGCTGCAGCTCAGCGCGGGCAGCGGCCGGTGGGAGGAGAAGGCCGCGGAGGGCCCGCTCCTCGGGGTCTACGACGGCGCCCAGTTCGACCCGGTGAAGGGCGCGCTCCGGCCCGGTGACGTGTTGATGCTCTTCACCGACGGTCTGGTCGAGACGTCCGACCGGGACATAGTGGAGGGCATCGACCGCCTGACGGGCGAGGCCGACCGCTATGTGGCGGGCGGCTTTCACGGTGCCGCGTGGCACCTGATCGAGGCGGTCGCGAAGGACGTCAACGACGACCGGGCGCTGCTGCTGATCTGCCGGGAAGGGCCTACGGCCCAGGCCGTGCCCCGCTGACCATGACCCCAGGGCGGGGATCACCGCCGCCCGGCACCTGCACGGGACCGCCCGCCTCGGCCAGGTCTTCCAGGCCTTCGACTCCGGGACGGCACAAAAGTGACCGCGGATCCTGTCCACGTACCGACGCGGCCTGGGCCTCGCCCGGGTGACGACGGCCCGCGCCGGCCTCGCGACCCACGTCGGCTCCGCCTTCGACACGGAACTGTGGACGAAGGGCGGAACTCCCGTCGCCCTCGGGGCACTCGGCACCCTCTGGTGATGACCGCCCTCGGCACGGCCATCGCGCTCGCCGCCCTCGTCCACGGCGCCTTCGCCGGCACGATCATCGTGCTCGGTCTCACCGAGGCAGGCCTCCCGGCCCGTACGGCGCCGCGGCGCGACACACTGGAGCAATGACCGACGAGTTGACCCTGGCCGAAGTCGAGGCCCTTGCCCGCGCCGCGCACGAGGGCCAGACCGACAAGGCGGGACGGCCCTACGCCGAACACCTGCGGGCCGTCGCCGAGGGCGTACGCGCGCGGGGCGGCGGCGACGAGCAGATCGCGGCGGCCTGGCTGCACGACTCCGTCGAGGACGACGCGCTCTCCGCGCACTGGCTCGACCAGGCCGCGCTGAGCCGCCGTACGAAGGACATCGTGCTCGCCGTCACCAAGCGGGCCGGGGAGCCGCCCGAGGTGTACGCCCGGCGCATCCTGGCGACCCCGGGCGCGCTGCTGGTGAAGGAGGCCGACCTGGCGCACAACGCGGACCCGGCGCGCCTGGCGGTCCTGGACGAGGTGACGCGGAAACGACTGACCGAGAAGTACGCGGGGATGCGCGCGCTTCTCGGTCTGAGCCGGGTGTCTGACTAGGCGTCGACCTTCTCGCGAGGAGCCGTCGTCCGTTCGCGAACCCGGGCCAGGTCGGTGGCGTCCTTCCTGAACGCCCAGTTCATGTCGGGCTCCATCGCGAACCGGAAGACCCGGCGCACCGGCGAGGTGCACAGCAGGGTGACGGCGATCGCGGCCAGAGCACTCACGGAGAGCTCGCCGAGCGGCCGGTGCAGCCAGGCGTGGTCGAACCAGCCCGCGAAAACCGCGCCCTTGATCAGGAAACCGTGCAGCAGATAGCCGTACAGCGTGCCCGCGCCGAGCGCGGTGAACCACATCCGCCGACCCGGCACCCAGGCGAAGAAACAGGCCGTCAGCAGCAGCGAACTGCCGAACATGGCCAGCACCATGACCGGTCCCGTCCACCAGGGCGCGCCCATCTCCTGGGCGGCGTTGCGGTGGTAGAACCACTCGGTGTTCATCCGCGGCACCGCCCACCAGCCGACGGCGAGGGCGGCCGCGAACACCGGCACCGCCGCGATCCGCATCGAGCGGCGCCGCACCGTACGGAAGTGCTCGGGCTTCATGACGAGGCCCAGCACGAAGTACGGCAGGAACTGGAGCACCCGCTGGAGGTCCAGGTCGTCGCCGATGTCCGGGGTCACGGACGCCAGCATCGCGATGCCGAGCGCGAGCGGCAGCGGCCACCGCACCAGCTTCCAGATCGGCGTCGTCAGCCGCCAGATGAACAGCGCCACCAGGAACCAGGTCAGGAACCACGGGTCCAGGAGGCTGATGTCCATGCCCGGATCGTGGTCGGCGTAGCGCTTGAAGAGGGAGTACGCCGTCTCGAAGAGGACGTACGGCACGGCGACGCCGGTGATCAGCCGCTGCAACCGGTCCGGGCGCATGTCGAAACTGCGGGAGAAGAAGCCGGAGATGACGATGAACGCCGGCATGTGGAACGAGTACACGACCGTGTACACGCCCTCCAGGATCCGGCTGTCGCCCTTGAGCGGCTCCCAGGAGTGCGCGACGGCCACCAGGACGATCGCCAGGTACTTGGCGTTGTCGAAGAAGGCGTCGCGCTGCTTGGTGGGCGGCGGGTCCTGCGGCGAGCGCGGACGGGGGACTGCGTCGGCGGCGGCTGGAAACATCTGAGGCACCCTAGCCTCGGCTGTCTGTTTCCGTAAAACCGGTCGTCTCGTGGCCGGTTGTTCACTTCTGAGTCGACTTCAACAGGCCTGCATTGTCAGGATTCATCCATCAGAAATGCCGCATAACGACAGCCTTCACGAGTCTGTGTCGACCATTCGAATTCCCTGCGAACGTGATGTGCGGACGCGGTGGGTGAACACCGAAAGGAACCGGCCACGGGGTGGGGAGCGTGTATCGGCATGGCCAAACGTTGCCTCACCTGCCGCATATGCGGGCCGCGTTGGTGGCACGATGGTTCTGGCGGGGGTCGCGGGGTCGCGTCCCCGGGCCGGGAGAGCGGGACCGACCGAGGGTGTGATGAGTTGTGGCCATTTCGCTGTCAGTGGTGCTGCTGTTGGGGATCATCCTGGTGGTGTTGATGCGGGGAGGATCCATCAAGGCCGGCCCCGCCATAGTCGCGGTGCTCTTCGGCTTCTTCCTCGCCTCGACCGGCATGGCCGACGACATCCAACGCTTCCTGGACTCGATAGCGGACACCATCAACTCGATCCAGTTCTAGCCCGGGCCACCGGACGAACGCGACAAAGACCTCCGGCCCGGTCCCCTCGGGGGACCGGGCCGAGGTTCCACGTCGGAACCGACGGTCGGTGAAACAGGAAACGATCAGGGCCAGGTCGGAGGATTGATCCTCCGACCTGGCCCTGCGTCGTATGGAGCGGGCGACGGGAATCGAACCCGCGTAGCTAGTTTGGAAGACTAGGGCTCTACCATTGAGCTACGCCCGCACAGCATGCGCCGCGGTCCGGTGACCGACGGCACGAAAGCATCGTACCGGGTCGTCACCCCTCGTCGCACACCCCTTCCGTCCCGCCACGACCGGGCGAGTCCTCGACGGGGCGCACCGGGGCGCGTAGGGGCGCTGCCGCGGACGACACGCGCCGTCGGCGACGCGATCGCCAGGCCCGGGAGCGCCGCGGAACTGTGTCCGTCGAACGCCTGAGCGTCCTCGCCTCGGGTCGCGCACGGGCGGTCCCGACCCACCCGCGGTGCGCCATCCATATCCGCCGACGCCACCCCGGTCCCCTGGTGGGTGCGCTCGCCGCGTGTGTCCTTTGCGGCAGGCGCCTCGCGCATCGTGCGCAGCCTGTGGCCGGAGCTTGAGCGGGTCGGCCCACGACGCGCCGCTCGCGAGGCGTGACAACCAGTCCCGCTCGGTTGCCGGCACTGTCCCCAGCCCGGCCTCACCTGGCGGTTCACCCGCGGAGCGGTTGCGGCCGGGGTGAGGTGCGGGAGGCCCGGCCTCGCTGTGCGTGTCCGTCGGCGCACGGCGCGCGGCGCGTGTGGGGTTGTGGGCGGGCGCTTGTGACGGCGCGGCCGGGTGGTGGCCGGGCCGGTGCCGGCTGCTCCAAGCGCCCCGGGGGAGGCGCGCGGGGCGGGGTTCTGCCTGGCGCTCGCGAAATGCGGCAGCCCCGCTGCCTGCGGGCATGTACCCTACGTCTCGCACCAGACGGGGTGTGGCGCAGCTTGGTAGCGCGTCCGCTTTGGGAGCGGAAGGCCGTGGGTTCAAATCCCGCCACCCCGACCACCTGCGCGATCACCTCGCGCGGCCGTACACAGTGATCGCCTTTGGGGCGTGTCGCCGCTGCCGTTACTATGCAAGCTGCACGCCCGTGTGCCTCATCCTCTGGATCTCCACTGGAAGTCCTCCGGGCGGCGAATCCGCCGGAGCCGCTCTGGCTCCGGCAGAAACCAAGAAGTCAGCCCCCAAGGAGACCGAACCGTGAAGAGCGCCGTGGAGACCCTGAACCCGACTCGGGTTCGGCTCAGCATCGAGGTGCCCTTCGAGGAGCTCAAGGACAGCCTCGACGCGGCGTACAAGAAGATCAACCAGCAGGTCACGGTGAAGGGCTTCCGGAAGGGCAAGATCCCGGCGCGCGTCATCGACCAGCGGTTCGGCCGCGGTGCGGTGCTGGAGGAGGCCGTCAACGACGCGCTTCCGAAGTTCTACACCGAGGCGGTCAACGAGGCCGAGATCGACGTCCTCGGTCAGCCCGAGGTCGACATCACCGAGCTGAAGGACGGCGAGACGCTGAACTTCACCGCCGAGGTCGACGTCCGCCCGGCCATCGAGATCCCGGACTACTCCGGCATCGAGGTCGAGGTCGACGCGGTCGAGGTCAGCGACGAGGACGTCGACAAGGCCGTGACCGAGCTGCGTGAGCGCTTCGCGTCGACCTCCCCGGTCGAGCGCGCCGCCGAGGACGGCGACGTCATCACCATCGACCTGGAGGCCAAGGTCGAGGGCGAGGTGCTGGAGGACGGCGTCGCCAGCGGCGTCTCCTACACCATCGGCTCCGGCGAGCTGCTGGACGGCATCGACGACGCCGTGAAGGGCCTGGAGGCCGGTGGCGAGGCCACCTTCACCTCCGAGCTCAAGGGCGGCTCCGCGGCCGGCAAGGAGGCCGAGGTCACCGTCAAGGTCACCCAGGTCGCCGCCCGCGAACTGCCCGAGCTGGACGACGAGTTCGCTCAGCTCGCCTCCGAGTTCGACACCCTCGACGAGCTCAGGGCGGACAGCCGCAAGCGCCTCGAGAACATGAAGCAGTACGACCAGGCCACCCAGGCCCAGGAGCGCGTCCTGGAGAAGCTCCTGGAGCTCGTCGAGGTGCCCGTCCCCGAGAAGCTGCTCGAGGACGAGATCAACACCCGCAAGCACAACCTGGAGCACCACCAGCTCGGCCAGATGGGCCTCGACCTCGAGAAGTACCTCGAGATCCAGGGCAAGACGGCCGAGGAGTTCGACACCGAGACCAAGGAAGCCGCGGTCAAGGGCATCAAGACCCAGTTCGTGCTGGACGAGCTCGTCAAGCGCGAGAAGCTGAACGTCAACCAGGAGGAGCTCACCGAGCACCTCATGCGCCGTGCCGCCTCCTCCGGCATGTCCCCCGACCAGTTCGCCCAGGCGGTCGTCGAGGGCGGTCAGGTCCCGCTCCTCGTCGGCGAGGTCGCCCGCGGCAAGGCCCTGGCCGTCGTGGTCGAGGCCGCCACGGTCAAGGACACCAACGGCGAGGTCGTCGACCTGGACGACGACGAGGACGAGACGGCCGCGGCCCCTGCCGAAGACGCCTCGGCCGCCTCCGAGGAGACCCCGGCCGAGGCCGAGGAGAAGACCGAGGGCTGAGCCCACGGCACCTTGCAAGGTCGCAGGACGGGCCCCCGGGGACTTGTGTTCCCCGGGGGCTCTCCCGTCGTACGGGACGGCGGCCGACCGAGGGGCGCGAGGCGGCCGGCCGCCGCAAACCCGGAGCCGTCCACGAACGGGAAGCCCCGCGGCGCTACGCCCCCGGCGAACACCCCGCTTACCGGGATTCTCCGAAGGGACCAGCGCGTTAGGGTCCATGACTACGAGGGCAGGGAAGTCCCCGACTGCCCCAGCCCCGCACGGAACACGCAGGGAAACGTGAGACGGCCCGGCGCCGTCGTAAGACGAGCAGGTGGATACGTGACGAATCTGATGCCCTCCGCCGCCGGCGAGCCTTCCATCGGTGGTGGCCTCGGCGACCAGGTCTACAACCGGCTGCTCAACGAGCGGATCATCTTCCTCGGCCAGCCGGTCGACGACGACATCGCGAACAAGATCACCGCACAGCTTCTGCTCCTTGCCGCGGCCGACCCCGACAAGGACATCAACCTCTACATCAACAGCCCGGGCGGCTCGATCACGGCCGGCATGGCGATCTACGACACCATGCAGTTCATCAAGAACGACGTGATGACGATCGCCATGGGCCTCGCCGCGTCCATGGGCCAGTTTCTGCTCAGCGCGGGCACCCCGGGCAAGCGTTTCGCCCTCCCGAACGCCGAGATCCTGATCCACCAGCCCTCCGCCGGTCTGGCCGGTTCGGCCTCGGACATCAAGATCCACGCCGAGCGGCTGCTGCACACCAAGAAGCGCATGGCCGAGCTCACGGCCCAGCACACCGGCCAGACCGTCGAGCAGGTCACCCGGGACTCGGACCGCGACCGCTGGTTCGACCCCGAGGAGGCCAAGGCGTACGGCCTCATCGACGACGTCATCACCACGGCCGCCGGTATTCCGGGCGGCGGCGGCACCACCACCGGGGCCTGAGGCCCCGGGAAAGCCCCCAGCCGACCGCCTCAGCCCCTAGGAGACAGACAGTGAACGACTTCCCCGGCAGCAGCCTGTACGACCGCACACGCGCCGAGTACACGGGTCCCTCGGCGGAGTCCCGCTACGTGATCCCCCGCTTCGTCGAGCGCACCTCGCAGGGCATCCGCGAGTACGACCCGTACGCGAAGCTCTTCGAGGAGCGCGTGATCTTCCTCGGCGTGCAGATCGACGACGCCTCCGCCAACGACGTCATGGCGCAGCTGCTGTGCCTGGAGTCGATGGACCCCGACCGGGACATCTCCGTCTACATCAACAGCCCGGGTGGCTCCTTCACCGCGCTGACCGCGATCTACGACACGATGCAGTTCGTGAAGCCGGACATCCAGACGGTCTGCATGGGTCAGGCGGCCTCCGCCGCAGCGATCCTGCTGGCCGCCGGTACGCCCGGCAAGCGCATGGCGCTGCCCAACGCGCGCGTGCTGATCCACCAGCCCTACAGCGAGACCGGCCGCGGTCAGGTCTCCGACCTGGAGATCGCCGCCAACGAGATCCTCCGGATGCGCGCGCAGCTGGAAGACCTGCTGGCCAAGCACTCCACCACGCCGATCGAGAAGATCCGCGAGGACATCGAGCGCGACAAGATCCTCACGGCCGACGACGCCCTGGCGTACGGCCTGATCGACCAGATCATCTCCACCCGGAAGATGAACAACGCCGCCGTCCGCTGACCCGGACCCCGTAGGATATGCCGCCCCTTGGCACAGCGCACGTCAAAGTGAACCCTGCCAAGGGGGGCCCGAACGGGGGGCCCGGCAAGGTACCGTCGGACATAAGGCAGCACCAGGAGCCGCTGGACCTAGGCGTCTCCCAGGCGAAGGGGAAGCACACCGTGGCACGCATCGGTGACGGCGGCGATCTGCTCAAGTGCTCGTTCTGCGGCAAGAGCCAGAAGCAGGTCAAGAAGCTCATCGCAGGGCCTGGTGTGTACATCTGCGACGAGTGCATCGATCTCTGCAACGAGATCATCGAGGAGGAACTCGCGGAGACGAGCGAGGTGCGCTGGGAGGAACTCCCCAAGCCCCGCGAGATCTACGAGTTCCTGGAGGGCTATGTGGTGGGCCAGGAGTCGGCCAAGAAGGCCCTCTCCGTGGCGGTGTACAACCACTACAAGCGCGTCCAGGCCGGCGAGAACGGCGGCGGCAGCAGCCGTGACGACGCGATCGAGTTGGCGAAGTCCAACATCCTCCTGCTGGGCCCCACGGGCTCCGGCAAGACGCTTCTCGCGCAGACGCTGGCCCGCATGCTGAACGTCCCGTTCGCGATCGCGGACGCGACGGCGCTCACCGAGGCGGGATACGTCGGCGAGGACGTCGAGAACATCCTGCTGAAGCTGATCCAGGCGGCCGACTACGACGTCAAGAAGGCCGAGACCGGGATCATCTACATCGATGAGATCGACAAGGTCGCGCGGAAGAGCGAAAACCCGTCGATCACGCGGGACGTGAGCGGCGAGGGCGTGCAGCAGGCCCTGCTGAAGATCCTGGAGGGCACCACCGCCTCCGTGCCGCCGCAGGGCGGACGCAAGCACCCGCACCAGGAGTTCATCCAGATCGACACGACGAACGTCCTGTTCATCGTGGGCGGTGCCTTCGCGGGCCTGGAGAAGCTCATCGAGTCCCGGGCGGGCGCCAAGGGCATCGGCTTCGGGGCGACGATCCGCTCCAAGCGCGAGCTGGAGGCCAAGGACCAGTTCGAGGACGTCATGCCCGAGGACCTGGTGAAGTTCGGCATGATCCCCGAGTTCATCGGCCGCCTCCCGGTCATCACCTCCGTCCACAACCTGGACCGCGAGGCCCTCCTCCAGATCCTGGTCGAGCCCCGCAACGCACTGGTCAAGCAGTACCAGCGCCTCTTCGAACTCGACGGCGTGGAGCTGGACTTCGAGCGCGAGGCCCTGGAGGCCATCGCCGACCAGGCCATCCTCCGCCAGACCGGCGCGCGCGGCCTGCGCGCCATCATGGAAGAGGTCCTCCAGGGCGTCATGTACGAGATCCCGTCCCGCAAGGACGTGGCCCGTGTCGTCATCACGGCGGACGTCGTCCACTCCAACGTCAACCCGACCCTGATCCCGAGGGACGCCCGAGGGCGCGGCCCCGGCGAGCAGAAGACGGCGTAGCGACAGCACGCAGAACAGCCGAAGGGGCCCCGGTCAACCGACCGGGGCCCCTTCGCTGTTGAGCTCTGGCGTCAGGCCTTGACGCGAACTTCCTTGCGGAGCTTGGCCGTCATGTCGGCCGCGCCCGAAAGGTCCGCCGTCTTTCCGGCCATGGCGTCCGCCATGTCGATCGGGATGACCACACCCAGCGTGCTGTGGTCGCCCCAGATGCACACCGGCATGCTGATCGAGCTCGGACCGGAGCCGGAGCTGTCGGAGACCTTCGTCTCCTGGCACTTGAGAACCGCGCCGTCGAGACCGGCCGGCGTGTACGCCTTCGGGCTGCCGACGGCCTCGCCCTCGGAGTCCTTCTCGGCGCTCTTCTTCATCTCGCCGAACATGGCGTCGACGACCTTCTCGGGGTCGTCGATGTCCCCGTAGACGCCCATGAAGTTGACCATCTTCATGGCCAGGTAGTTGGTCGCGTCGCCGGACTGGTAGGTGGCGTTCACGTCCTTGGCGTTCTTCACGCCGTGCTTCTCGGCGTCCTTGACATCGTCGGCGCTGAAACCGTCCGCGCCGGAGCTCGCGGCCTTCTTGTAGTCGGTGAGGACCGTGGCCGGTGTGGCCAGCTTGTGCGCCCCGTCGTCCGCGATGTCCGACCCGCCGCCCCCGCCCCCGCCGATCACGAGGTACGCCCCCACCGCGATCGCGGCCACGACCGCCACCGCGCCGATGATGATGCCGATCTTCTTCCCGTTGCCGCCGCCCGGCGCCGGGGGCTGCGGGACGCCGTAGGGGGCCTGGCCGTACGGCGGCTGCTGGCCGTACGGGGCCTGCTGGCCGTAGGGAGCCTGCGGCTGGCCGTACGGCGGTGTCTGCGGTGGCACCCCGCCCTGCTGCGGATAGCCGTAGCCCGGCTGCGGAGGCTGCTGTCCGGGCTGCGCGGGCTGCTGTCCGGGCTGCTGAGGAGGCTGTCCCGGCTGCTGGGGCGGCGGTGCCTGCTGGGGGTAGCCGTAGCCGGGCTGGGGCGCCTGCGGCGGCTGGCCGTAGGGGCCCGGCTGGCCGTACGGCCCGGGCTGCTGCGGCTGACCGGGCTGCTGGGGCTGCCCGTACGGGCCCGGCTGGTTGTGACTCATCTCTGGGTTCCCCTCCAGATGCTTATGTGTTCCCGACATCCTGGCTCAGGCGCAAGCGGCACACGGCATCGGGGCCCCTACCGTTACAGAGCAAACACGTTTCGGGACACGCCCGAGACACCCCTAAACTGACCCCGTGACCGAGAACGCTCAGCAGCAGCCCACAGCGCCCATCACCGAACTGCCGACCCAGTACACGCCGGCCGAGGTAGAGGGGACGCTGTACGAGCGCTGGGTGGAGAAGGGTTATTTCACCGCCGACGCGAAGAGCGACAAGCCCCCGTACACCATCGTCATCCCGCCGCCGAACGTCACCGGCTCGCTCCACCTGGGCCACGCCTTCCAGCACACGCTCATGGACGCGCTGACGCGCCGCAAGCGCATGCAGGGCTACGAGGCCCTGTGGCTGCCGGGCATGGACCACGCCGGTATCGCCACCCAGAACAAGGTCGAGCAGCAGCTCGCCGAGGAGGGCAAGTCCCGACACGACCTGGGGCGCGAGGAGTTCGTCGAGCGCGTCTGGCAGTGGAAGGAGGAGTACGGCGGCCGGATCCTCGGCCAGATGCGCCGCCTCGGCGACGGCGTCGACTGGAGCCGCGAGCGCTTCACGATGGACGAGGGCCTCTCCAAGGCCGTCCTCACCATCTTCAAGCGGCTCTACGACGACGAGCTGATCTACCGCGCCGAGCGCATCATCAACTGGTGTCCGCGCTGTCTGACGGCCATCTCCGACATCGAGGTGGAATACCAGGAGGACGCGGGCGAGTTGGTCTCCATCCGCTACGGCGAGGGAGAGGACAGCCTGGTCGTCGCGACCACGCGCGCGGAGACGATGCTCGGTGACACGGCCGTCGCCGTCCACCCGGACGACGAGCGGTACCAGCACCTCATCGGCAAGCAGATCAAGCTCCCGCTCACCGACCGCACCATCCCGGTCGTCGCCGACGCCCACGTCGACCCCGAGTTCGGCACGGGCGCGGTCAAGGTGACCCCGGCACACGACCCGAACGACTTCGAGATCGGCCGCCGTCACGACCTGCCGTCCCTGACGATCATGGACGAGCACGGCGTCATCACCGTCCACGGCCCCTTCCTCGGCCTGGACCGCTTCGAGGCCCGCTCGACCGTCGTCGGCGCCCTCAAGGAGCAGGGCCGCATCGTCGCCGAGAAGCGCCCCTACATGCACTCTGTCGGCCACTGCTCGCGCTGCAAGACCACGGTCGAGCCGCGCCTGTCCCTGCAGTGGTGGGTCAAGGTCGGCCCGCTCGCCAAGGCCGCCGGTGACGCGGTCCGCGACGGCCGTGTCAAGATCCACCCCGAGGACATGTCGAAGCGCTACTTCGACTGGGTCGACAACATGCACGACTGGTGCATCTCGCGCCAGCTGTGGTGGGGCCACCGCATCCCGATCTGGTACGGCCCGGGCGGCGAGGTCGTCTGCGTGGGACCCGACGACGAGCCGCCCACCGGCGAGGGCTGGACCCAGGACTCCGACGTCCTGGACACCTGGTTCTCCTCCGGCCTGTGGCCGTTCTCCACGCTCGGCTGGCCCGAACAGACCGAGGACCTGCGGAAGTTCTATCCGACCGACGTCCTGCTCACCGGCCACGACATCATCTTCTTCTGGGTCGCCCGGATGATGATGTTCGGCCTCTACGCCATGGACGGCCAGGTCCCCTTCCACACCATCGCGCTGACCGGCCTGGTCCGCGACGAGTTCGGCAAGAAGATGTCGAAGTCGAACCCGAACGCGGTGGACCCGCTGGTCTGGATGGACGCCTACGGCTCCGACGCCGTCCGCTTCACCCTCGCCAACGGCGCCAACCCGGGCGCGGACGTGCCGATCGGCGAGGACTGGGTCAAGGCCTCCCGCAACTTCACCAACAAGATCTGGAACGCCACCCGCTTCGCCCTCATGAACGGCGCCACGGTCGAGGGTCCGCTGCCCGACGCCGCCGAGATGTCGGCGACGGACCGCTGGATCCTCTCCCGCCTCAACACCACGGTCGCCCAGGTCGACGCGTACTACGACGACTACCAGTTCGCCAAGCTCGCCGACGCGCTCTACCACTTCGCGTGGGACGAGGTCTTCGACTGGTACGTCGAGCTGTCGAAGACGACGTTCTTCGCGGGCGGCGAGCAGGCCAGGGTCTCCGGGCGGGTCCTCGGTGAGGTCCTCGACGTGACGCTGCGGCTGCTGCACCCGGTCATCCCGTTCGTGACGGACGCCCTGTGGACCACCCTGACCGGCGGTGAGTCCCTGGTCGTCGGCGAGTGGCCGGCCGACAGCGGCTTCCGCGACAAGGACGCCGAACTCGAGATCGGGCTGGTCCAGCGGGTCGTCACCGAGGTCCGCCGGTTCCGCAAGGACCAGGGCCTGAAGGACGGCCAGAAGGTCCCCGCCCGTCTGGAGCTCGACGGCACCGCCCTCGCGCCCCACGAGGCCGCCATCCGTCAGCTCCTGCGCCTCCAGCCGGAGGGCGAGGGCTTCGCGGCCACGGCGACCCTCCCGGTCGCGGGCGCCACGGTCGCGCTCGACCTCTCCGGCACGATCGACGTGGCGGCGGAACGCAAGCGCCTCGCGAAGGACCTGGCGGCGGCCGAGAAGGAGAAGGCCCAGGCGAACGCCAAGCTCGGCAACGAAGCCTTCCTCGCGAAGGCCCCGGACAACGTGGTGGACAAGATCCGGGGCCGCCTGGCCAAGGCGGACGAGGACATCGCGAGGATCCAGGAGCAACTGGACCGCTTGCCTGAGGCGTAAGGCTCATGGGGCTCCGGGGTCGTATGGACTTCGGGGCCCTGCGGCTTTCAGGGGCGCGGGGCCGTATCGATATGCGGCTCCGCCGTGTGGGCGCGACCAGCCCCCACGCACCCGCAGCCGCCCGCGCAGACCAGCCACCCCACTCCGTAGGCACTCTGTCAGTCGGCGTCCGTAGACTGGCCCCGTGAGTGACACCGACCCCTTCGACGAGATCGTCGCCGCCGAGACCGACCGAGACCCCGACCTCGCGGTCATCGAGGCCGGCAGCCGCACCCTGCGCACCCAGGGCGCCCCGCCGGAGGCAGATGTGCCCGCACGCCCTGCCGACCCCGAGGTCGACAAGGCCCTGCGCGAGGTCGAGGGAGAGCTCGCCACCCGCTGGGGCGAGACCAAGCTGGAGCCCTCCGTCAGCCGCATCGCCGCGCTGATGGACGTCCTGGGCGAGCCGCAGCGGTCGTACCCCTCGATCCACATCACGGGGACGAACGGCAAGACCTCCACGGCCCGCATGATCGAGGCCCTCCTCGGCGCCTTCGAACTGCGCACGGGCCGGTACACCAGCCCCCACGTCCAGTCGATCACCGAGCGCATCAGCCTGGACGGCGCCCCGATCACGGCCGAGCGGTTCATCGAGACGTACGAGGACATCAAGCCGTACATCGAGATGGTCGACGCCTCGCAGCAGTACCGGCTGTCCTTCTTCGAGGTGCTGACCGGCATGGCGTACGCCGCCTTCGCGGACGCGCCTGTCGACGTGGCCGTCGTGGAGGTCGGCATGGGCGGCTCCTGGGACGCCACCAATGTCATCGACGGCCATGTCGCCGTGGTCACCCCCATCGACCTGGACCACACCGACCGGCTCGGCGAGACGCACGCGGCGATCGCCGGCGAGAAGGCCGGGATCATCAAGCAGGGCGCGACCGTCATCCTGGCCCAGCAGCCGGTCGACGCGGCGCAGGTGCTGCTGAAGAAGGCCGTCGAGGTCGACGCCACCGTCGCGCGCGAGGGCCTGGAGTTCGGGGTCGTCTCGCGGCAGGTCGCCGTGGGCGGCCAGCTGGTGACCCTGCGCGGCCTCGGCGGCGAGTACGAAGAGGTGTACCTGCCGCTGCACGGCCCCTACCAGGCACACAACGCCGCCGTGGCGCTCGCCGCCGTGGAGGCGTTCTTCGGTGTGGGCGCCCAGCGCCAGGACCGCCTCGACATCGACACCGTCCGCAAGGCCTTCGCGGCCGTCTCCTCCCCGGGCCGTCTCGAAGTCGTACGGCGTTCCCCGACCGTCGTCCTGGACGCCGCCCACAACCCGGCGGGCGCCCGCGCCACCGCCGAGGCGGTCGGCGAGGCCTTCGACTTCAGCCGGCTCATCGGCGTGGTGGGCGCGAGCGGTGACAAGAACGTACGGGGGCTCCTCGAGGCCTTCGAGCCGATCTTCGCCGAGGTCGTGATCACACAGAACTCCAGTCACCGCGCGATGGACTCCGACGAGCTCGCCGCGATCGCCGTCGAGGTGTTCGGCGAGGAGCGCGTGCAGGTCGAACCGCGGCTGCCGGACGCGCTGGAGGAGGCGATCACGCTGGCCGAGGAGGACGGCGAGTTCGCGGGCGGCGGAGTACTCGTCACCGGGTCGGTCATCACGGTCGGCGAGGCCCGGCTGCTGCTGGGAAGGGGCTGAGTCCCGAGCATGCGTACGCTCTGTGCTTCCACGCTGATCGGCGAGTTCTTCGTCATCGGCTTCGCCGGGCTGGTCGCGATGAAGGACCCCGACCTGGCCACCTCCACGGTGTGGACGGTCAGCGGCATCGCCATGTTCCTGTGCCTCGCGCTGTGCGCGGTGGTGACCCGGCCCGGCGGCGTCGCCCTCGGCTGGGCGCTCCAGATCGCCCTGATCGCCTCCGGCTTCGTCGTGCCGACCATGTTCTTCATGGGCGCGATCTTCGCGGCACTGTGGTGGGCCTCCGTGCACTACGGCCGGAAGATCGACGAGGCCAAGGCGAGATTCGCCGCCCAGGCCGACTCCCCTGCACCTGACGCTGTGTGACGAGCGCACCGACACGCCCTGTAATCTCGTCCCACCGCACATGTCAGCAGGCAAGGAGCCCCTCGTGAGCCAGCGCACCCTCGTCCTCCTCAAGCCCGACGCCGTCCGTCGTGGCCTGACCGGCGAGATCATCAGCCGTATCGAGCGCAAGGCCGGCTGGCAGATCACCGCGCTGGAGCTGCGCACCCTGGACCAGGACACGCTGGAGCAGCACTACGGCGAGCACAAGGGCAAGCCCTTCTACGAGCCGCTGGTGGAGTTCATGGCCTCCGGCCCGGTCGTCGCGCTGATCGTCGAGGGTGAGCGGGTCATCGAGGGCGTACGCCAACTGGCGGGTCCCACCGATCCGATCGCCGCCGCGCCCGGCTCCATCCGCGGCGACTACGGCGTCATCGTCCGCGAGAACCTGATCCACGCCTCCGACTCGGAGGAGTCCGCCGAGCGCGAGGTGAAGATCTTCTTCCCCGGGCGCGCATAGGTCGGTGCGTAGGTTCAGTGGCCTTTTCTGACAGGCTGTCAGTTCATCCGCCCGTCTGACCTGGGACGGCCGTAGATTTTCGGCCGTCCTTCGGCATATGCGTGCCGATAGAGGGAACGAGTGCCCCCTATGGACCGTCTCCACAAGCGAGGCGGCGTCTGATCTGCTGACAATGGCGAAGACCCTCGCGCAGTGTTCGTGCAGGCGCGTTTACCATGGAAGCCTTCACGTCACAGCACCCACTTCGCCGACCTGAAATGCCCTCAAAAGCTCCCAGGAAGGCCAGACGAATCCTGATGGGGAACTCAATGTCGTTCATCGGCCGTGACATGGCTGTCGACCTCGGGACCGCCAACACGCTGGTGTACGTCAGGGGTCGCGGGATCGTACTCAACGAGCCGTCCGTCGTCGCGATCAACACGAACACCGGTGGAATCCTCGCTGTCGGCGCCGAAGCGAAGAAGATGATCGGGCGGACCCCCGGCAACATCGTTGCCGTGCGGCCGCTGAAGGACGGCGTGATCGCCGACTTCGAGATCACCGAGCGGATGCTGCGCTACTTCATCCTGAAGATCCACAAGCGGCGGTATCTCGCCAGGCCGCGCGTCGTCGTGTGTGTCCCCTCGGGCATCACCGGCGTCGAGCGCCGCGCCGTCATCGAGGCGTCGTCCCAGGCCGGCGCCCGCCAGGTGCACATCATCGAGGAGCCCATGGCGGCCGCCATCGGCTCCGGCCTGCCGGTCCACGAGGCCACGGGCAACATGGTGGTGGACATCGGCGGCGGCACCACAGAGGTCGCGGTCATCTCCCTCGGCGGCATCGTCACCGCCCAGTCCATCCGGGTGGCGGGCGACGAACTGGACAACGCGATCATCCAGCACATCAAGAAGGAGTACTCGCTCCTGCTGGGTGAGCGGACGGCCGAGCAGATCAAGATCACGATCGGCTCGGCGTACGAACTCGACGCTGACGAGCACACCGAAATCCGTGGCCGGGATCTCGTCTCCGGGCTGCCCAAGACCGTCGTCATCTCGGCCGCCGAAGTCCGCAAGGCGATCGAGGAACCCGTCAACGCCATCGTCGACGCGGTCAAGACGACCCTCGACAAGTGCCCGCCGGAGCTCTCCGGCGACATCATGGACCGCGGCATCGTCCTCACCGGCGGTGGCGCCCTGCTGCGCGGGCTCGACGAGCGGCTGCGCCGGGAGACCGGCATGCCGATCCACATCGCCGAGGACCCGCTCGACAGCGTGGCGCTCGGCTCCGGGAAGTGCGTCGAGGAGTTCGAGGCGCTTCAGCAGGTGCTGGACGCCCAGCCGCGCAGATGACGTAACTCTTCGATTCCGCCGTACGAGATGATCTCCTCTCGTGCGGCGGATCGTTGATATCGAGGCATAAGCTCCCACAAACGCAACTCCAATAAGAAGGGCACGGCCGCCGCACGTGAGGGACACACGAGAGAGCCGGCTGCTCCTGGTGCTGCTGATCGCCGTCGCGTTCGCGCTGATCACAGTGGACATCCGCGGCGGGGAGGACTCGCCGGTCGACGGTGCCCGCCAAGGCGCGGCCGCCGTGTTCGGCCCCATCGAGAACGGTGTGTCCGCCGCGGTCGACCCGGTCGGCAACGCGGTCTCCGCCATCCGCGACTCCGGCGAGCGGCACGACCGGCTCGCCGAGCTGGAGAAGGAGAACGCCGCCCTCAAGGCGAGACTCGGCAGCGACGACCGCAACTCCAGCCGCCTCAAGCAGCTCGACAAGATGCTGAAGATCGCCGGCAAGGGTCAGTACGGCATCAAGGGCGCCCAGGTCATCGCCATAGGAGCGGCCCAGGGCTTCTCGTGGACCATCACCATCGACGTCGGCGCCAACGACGGCATCCAGCGCGACATGACCGTCCTCAACGGCGACGGACTGGTCGGCCGCGTCACCACGGTCGGCCCGAACACCGCCACCGTGCTCCTCGCCAACGACCCCGACTTCACCGTCGGCACCCGCATGGAGTCCACCGACGAGCTCGGCTTCGCCTCCGGACAGGGCGACCGCCCGCTGCGCGTCGAACTCCTCAACGGCAAGGCCGAGATCAAGAAGGGCGACCGCCTGGTCACCTTCGGTTCGCAGGCCGACAAGCCGTTCGTGCCCGGCGTCCCGGTCGGCGTGGTCTCCCGCGTCGACCCCTCCGGCGGCGACCTCACCCGCACCCTCTACGTCACGCCGTACGTCAGCTTCACCAAGCTCGACATCGTCGGCGTCGTCGTCCAGGCCCCGAAGAAGGACCCGCGCGACACGGTGCTGCCCGCCAAACCGAAACCGACGCCCACGCCGACCGTGACGGTCACCGTCACCCCGTCCGCCAATGCGCCGGTCGACGGCGAGATCCAGCAAGAGCAGTAGGAGCTGTAGTCATGCGCGTCAACCGGATCCTGCTGTCCTCCGCCCTGATCGTGGTCGCCCTGGTGATCCAGGTGAGCATCCTCGCCCGCCTGCACCTCCCGGGCGCCGTCCCCGACCTGCTGCTCCTCACCGTCCTCGGCCTCGCCCTGGTCTACGGCCATGTCGGCGGCGCCCTCGTCGGCTTCGCCGCCGGCCTCCTCGCCGACCTCGCCCCGCCCGCCGACCACGCCGCCGGCCGCTTCGCCCTGGTGCTGTGCGTCATCGGCTACCTCGCGGGGCTCGCCAAGCCGGAGAACGGCAGACTCAAGTCGGCCACCGGCCCCATGGTCGTCGTGGTCGCCGCCGCCATCGGCACCACCCTGCTGTACGCCGGTGTCGGCGCCCTCGTCGGTGACACCGCTGCCCGCCATGTCGGCCTCGGCAGCCTGCTGTTCACGGCAGCCCTGTACGACCTGCTGCTCGCCCCCTTCGTCGTCCCCGGCATCATGGCGCTCGCCCGGCGCGCCGAGAACGACCCGCTCGCCGAGACCGGCTCCGCGGGCAACGCGGCGAACATCTCCTCCGGATGGCTTTCCTCGGGCACCGGTCTGAAGATCGGCGGCCAGCGGGGCGGCCTCGGGAACCTGAAGACGAAGGCACGGACCCGGACCGCGCGGGTGGGTCGCATCAAGGGGGTCAAGCGGCTGTGAGGGCGGGCGAGTTCAGCGCAGGCAATTTCACTCGAACGGGTGCGCCGGGGCGGAACGCGGGTTCACAGGTCCGCCGTTCATCATTCGTACGCGCACACACGTCGGCGCACTGAGAGGGGGCGGAAACCGCAGTGACCAACATCCCCGAGACCGGGCGGACCCCACGGGTCCAGATCCGGCTCGTCGTGATCCAGATCCTCGTCCTCTCCCTCCTCGGCACCCTCGGCGGCCGCCTCTGGTATCTCCAGATCCGCGAAGGCGACGCGTACGCCAAGGAAGCCTCCGGAAATCACGTCCAGCAGGTCGTCGACCCCGCGGTGCGCGGCTCGATCCTGGACGCCCGCGGAGTGCCCCTCGCGGACAACGAGACCCGGCTGGTGGTCTCCGCCTCCCGCACCGACCTGCTGAAGATGAAGGACGACGGCAAGGCCGTCCTCGCCAAGCTGGGCAAGGTCCTCGGCATGTCCGCCAAGGACGTCATGCAGAAGGTCCGGCTGTGCGACGCGAAGACGCCCCAGCCCTGTTGGAACGGCTCGCCGTACCAGCCGATCCCCATCACCGACGAGGCCACTCCCAAGCAGGCCCTGCAGATCCGCGAGCGCGCCGAGGACTTCCCCGGCATCACCGCCGAACCCGAGGCCGTGCGCCGCTATGCCGCCCCCGGCAAGTCCAACGCCGCCCAGGTCCTCGGATACCTCTCGCCGGTCACCGACGAGGAGATCACCAAGGCCCAGGACACCGACTCGCCCTACCTGCGCTCCGACCAGGTCGGCCGCTCGGGCCTGGAGCGCCAGTACGACAAGGCACTGCGCGGCAAGGCCGGCGTCACCCGCTACGAGGTCGACAACCTCGGCCGCGTCATCGGCGAGGCCGAGGCCGACGCGGCCCAGCCCGGCGCCAACCTCGTCACCAGCATCGACTCCCGCGTCCAGCGGGTCGCCGAGTACGAACTGCACGAGGCGATGAAGACCGCCCGCAAGCAGTTCGACAAGATCACCGGCGAGAACTACAAGGCCGACTCGGGCGCTGTCGTCGTGATGGAGGCCAAGACCGGCCGGATCGTGGCGATGGCGTCCGCCCCGACCTACGACCCGAACGTCTGGGTCGGCGGAATCTCCGCCAAGGACTACAAGAAGCTCACCGGCAAGGGCTCCGACTACCCGCTGCTCAACAGGGCCATACAGGGTCAGTCCGCACCCGGTTCGACGTTCAAGGTCGTCTCCACGGCCGCCGCGGTCGAGGCCGGCTACGAGTGGGACGGCGGCTACCCGTGCACCAGCTCGTACTCGGTGGGCGGCCAGGTCTTCAAGAACTTCGAAGGCGAGAGCTTCGGCCCGATCTCGCTCGGCCGGGCGCTGGAGGTCTCCTGCGACACCGTCTTCTACGGCCTCGCCGACCGGGAGTGGAAGAAGGACGGCGGCATCAACCCCAAGAAGGGCGAGCCGAAGGACTACTTCTACAAGGCGGCCCACCAGTTCGGCCTCGGCAAGGAGACCGGCATCGACCTCCCCAACGAGGTCACCGGCCGTGTCCCCGACCGCCAGTGGAAGGAGTCGTACTGGAAGGCCAACAAGGACGCCTGGTGCAGGACCGGCAAGAAGGACGGCACCTACGTCGAGAAGATCGCGTACGAGAACTGCCTCGAGGGCAACAAGATGCGCGAGGGTGACTCCATCAACTACTCCATCGGTCAGGGCGACACCCTCGTCACCCCGATCCAGGAGGCCAGGATCTACGGGGCGCTCGCCAACGGCGGGACCATATACCAGCCGAGCATCGGCAAGGCGATCATCAGCGCCGACGGCAGGACCGTCCAGGAGATCAAGCCCAGGGCGACCGGGAAGCTTCCGGTCAGCAAGGCCACCCTCAAGGGCATGGACACCGCACTGGAAGGCGTCGTCACCCGCGGTACGGCCGCCTGGAAGTTCGGCGGCTGGCCGCAGGACAAGATCCCGCTGCACGCCAAGACCGGCACCGCCGAGGTCTACGGCAAGCAGACGACGTCCTGGCTGGCCACGTACTCCAAGGACTACACGGTCGTCATGACGATCGCCCAGGCCGGAACCGGCTCCGGCGCCTCGGGTGAGGCCGTGCGCCACATCTACAACGCCATGTACGGCGTCTCGGCCGACGGCACCATCGACAAGAAGAACGCGCTGCTGCCCACGCCCGAGAAGAGCCTGCCGAAGGTGCAGACGGACGGGACCATCAAGTCCCCGAAGATCTCCAAGGACCCGGCCAAGGACCAGCGGGCGAGCCAGGAGGCCGCGCCCGAGCCGGACGAGACACAGCAGGGCGCGACCGTGAACACGCCGGCCAACGGGAACCGTGACACCCGAAGGCGGCGCCGCAGGAGGGGAAGCCGGAGGATGCTCACATGACCGGGGCGAACAGCTTCCAGGTCTCCGGGTACGGCCCCGCGCGTGCGGGCTGGACCCGGCTGCTGGCCCGCGACTCGCTCGCCCGCCGACTGGACTGGCCGATACTGTTCGCGGCCCTCGCCCTGTCCATGATCGGCTCGATTCTGGTCTTCTCGGCGACCCGCAACCGCACCGAGATCAACCAGGGCGACCCGTACTACTTCCTGATCCGCCACCTCATGAACACCGGCATAGGGTTCGCCCTGATGATCGGCACGGTGTGGGTCGGCCACCGCACCCTGCGCACCGCCGTGCCCCTGCTGTACGGCGCCTCGCTCTTCCTGATCCTGCTGGTCCTCACCCCGCTGGGCTCCACGGTCAACGGCGCCCACTCCTGGATCGTGATCGGCGGCGGCTTCTCGCTCCAGCCCTCGGAGTTCGTGAAGATCACGATCATCCTGGGCATGGCGATGCTGCTCGCGGCCCGGGTCGACGCGGGCGACAAGCCCTACCCCGACCACCGCACCGTGCTCCAGGCCCTTGGCCTCGCCGCCGTACCGATGCTCATCGTGATGCTCATGCCCGACCTCGGGTCGGTCATGGTCATGGTCATCATCGTGCTCGGGCTGCTGCTCGCCTCCGGCGCCTCCAACCGATGGGTCTTCGGACTGCTCGGCGCGGGCACGGCCGGTGCGATCGCGGTCTGGCAGCTGCACATCCTGGACGAGTACCAGATCGCCCGCTTCGCCGCCTTCGCCAACCCGAGCCTCGACCCGGCGGGCGTCGGCTACAACACCAACCAGGCGCGGATCGCCATCGGTTCGGGCGGTCTGACGGGCGCGGGCCTGTTCCACGGTTCGCAGACCACCGGCCAGTTCGTGCCGGAGCAGCAGACCGACTTCGTCTTCACCGTCGCCGGCGAGGAACTGGGCTTCGTCGGCGCGGGCCTGATCATCGTCCTGCTCGGGGTCGTCCTGTGGCGGGCCTGCCGGATCGCCCGCGAGACGACCGAGCTGTACGGCACGATCGTGGCCGCCGGAATCGTGGCGTGGTTCGCCTTCCAGTCCTTCGAGAACATCGGCATGACCCTCGGGATCATGCCGGTCACCGGTCTCCCCCTGCCGTTCGTGTCGTACGGAGGCTCGTCGATGTTCGCGGTGTGGGTCGCGGTGGGGCTGCTGCAGTCGATCAGGGTGCAGCGGCCGATGTCGGCGTAGGCCGGGTGCGCCGGGTGGCGGCGGCCCTCTGCCGCAACCGCCCGCTGACCACTAGATTCGAGTCATGGCGGACACAAAGCGGGAGATCGAGCGGAAGTACGAGTCCGACAACAGCGGCCTGCCCGATCTGACCGGAGTCGCCGGAGTCGAGGCCGTCGTCGACAAGGGTGTCGCGCATCTGGACGCCACCTACTACGACACGGCCGACGAACGCCTCGTGGCGTCCTCGATCACCCTGCGCCGCCGCACGGGCGGATCGGACGCGGGCTGGCACCTGAAGTTGCCCGTGTCCGAGGGTGTGCGCGACGAGATCCGGGCCCCGCTCTCCGACACCCTCCCCGACGAACTCGCCGCCCTGGTCCGCTCCCGGGTCAGGGACGTCGAACTGCTGCCCGTGGTCCGGCTGCGCTCGGACCGTGATGTGCGCCACCTCCTCGACGCGCAGGGGCAGTTGCTGGCCGAGGTCAGCGTGGACGCCGTGCGCGCCGAGCGGCTCAGCGGCGGCGTCGGCGACGCCCAGTGGACCGAGATCGAGGTGGAGCTCGCCGACGGCGGCGACCCGGTCTTCCTCGACAAGGTCGAGAAGCGGCTGCGCAAGGCGGACGTACGGCCGTCCGGTTCCGCCTCGAAACTGGCCCGGGCTCTTGCGGAGACGGCCCCCAGGAAGAAGAGCCCCGTCACAGCGGATCCGGTGACCGCCGGCGACCACGTCCTCGCGTACGTCCGCGCCCAGCGGGACGCGATCCTCGAGCTCGACCCGGCCGTCCGCCAGGACGCCGAGGACTCCGTGCACGGCATGCGCGTCGCCACCCGCCGGATGCGCAGCACCCTCAAGTCGTACGGCACAGTCCTCGACCGGGACGTCACCGACCCGATCGGCGACGAGCTGAAGTGGCTGGCCGGCGAACTGGGCGTGGACCGGGACCGCGAAGTGCTGGCCGGGCGCCTGACCGCGGCTCTCGACGAGGTGCCGCGGACGCTGCTCTCCGGGCCTGTCGCCTCGCGGCTGAGCACATGGGCCGGTGACCGGCCCGGCGGGGCGAGCGCCCGGCTGATCGGCGTCCTGGACTCCCGGCGCTACCTCGCCCTGCTCGACACCCTGGACGCGCTGATCGCCGACCCGCCGCTGCTGAAGGCGGCCGGGAAGAAACCCCACAAGGTCATCGCCAAGGCCGTGCGCAAGGATTTCGGGAAGGTCGCCGGGCTCGTCGGGCAGGCGCTGGAGCTGGAGGCCGGCGCCGACCGGGACGCCGCGATCCACGAGGCCCGCAAGAAGACCAAGCGCACCCGCTACGCGGCCGAAGCGGCCCGCCCGGTCCTCGGCAAGCCGGCCAGGACCATGGTCAAGTCCATGAAGTCGCTCCAGAACCTGCTGGGGGAGCACCAGGACAGCGTGATGGCCCGGCAGACCCTGCGCGAGCTGTCCGCGGTCGCCCACGCGGCGGGGGAGAGCGCCTTCACCTACGGGCTGCTCTACGGGCGTGAGGAGCGGCGGGCGGCGGCCGTGGAAGCCGAACTGCCCGGCTTCTGGGACGGGATCAAGGGCGAGGCGGACGCCCTCTGACCTTCCGGGCGTACGGGGGGTGGTCGCGGCCGCGTTACGCTAGATGGTCACCCCTGTCAGTTCAGCCAAGCCCACCGAAGGTTCGCGAGATGCCTGCCGAAGTCGCTGCGGCCGCAGAGTCTGTGTTTCCGCAGCTCGAAGCTCTGCTCCCGCATGTGCAGAAGCCGATCCAGTACGTCGGCGGAGAGCTCAACTCCACCGTCAAGCCGTGGGAGTCCTGTGACGTCCGCTGGGCACTGATGTACCCGGACGCGTACGAGGTCGGTCTGCCCAACCAGGGCGTCATGATCCTCTACGAGGTCCTGAACGAACAGGAGGGCGTCCTCGCCGAGCGCACCTACAGCGTGTGGCCGGACCTGGAGGCGCTGATGCGGGAGCACCACGTCCCGCAGTTCACGGTGGACAGCCACCGGCCCGTGGGCGCCTTCGACGTGTTCGGCCTGTCCTTCTCCACGGAGCTGGGCTACACCAACATGCTGACGGCACTGGACCTGGCGGGCATCCCGCTCGAGTCCAAGGACCGTACGCTCGACGACCCGATCGTGCTGGCCGGCGGCCATGCGGCCTTCAACCCCGAGCCGATCGCGGACTTCATCGACGCGGCGATCATCGGCGACGGCGAGCAGGCCGTGCTCGACATGACGCAGATCATCCGTGAGTGGAAGGCGGAGGGCCGGCCGGGCGGCCGCGAGGAGGTCCTCTTCCGCCTCGCGAAGACGGGCTCGGTGTACATCCCCGCGTTCTACGACGTCGAGTACCTCCCGGACGGCCGTATCGCCCGCGTCGTACCGAACAGGTCGGGCGTCCCGTGGCGCGTGTCGAAGCACACCGTCATGGACCTGGACGAGTGGCCGTACCCCAAGCAGCCCCTCGTCCCCCTCGCGGAGACGGTCCACGAACGCATGTCGGTCGAGATCTTCCGCGGCTGCACCCGCGGCTGCCGCTTCTGCCAGGCGGGCATGATCACCCGCCCGGTCCGCGAGCGCTCGATCACGGGCATCGGCGACATGGTGGAGAAGGGCCTGAAGGCGACGGGCTTCGAGGAGGTGGGTCTTCTCTCGCTCTCGTCGGCGGACCACTCGGAGATCGGTGACATCGCGAAGGGCCTGGCGGACCGGTACGAGGAGGACAAGATCGGCCTGTCCCTCCCCTCCACCCGCGTCGACGCCTTCAACGTGGACCTGGCGAACGAACTGACGCGCAACGGCCGCCGCTCGGGCCTGACCTTCGCCCCCGAGGGCGGCTCCGAGCGCATGCGCAAGGTCATCAACAAGATGGTCTCGGAAGAGGACCTGATCAGGACGGTCTCCACGGCGTACGGCAACGGCTGGCGCCAGGTGAAGCTGTACTTCATGTGCGGCCTGCCGACGGAGACCGACGAGGACGTCCTCCAGATCGCGGACATGGCGACGAAGGTGATCGCCGAGGGCCGCAAGGTCTCCGGCCAGAACGACATCCGCTGCACGGTCTCGATCGGGGGCTTCGTCCCCAAGCCCCACACGCCCTTCCAGTGGGCCCCGCAGCTCTCGGCGGGGGAGACGGACGCCCGCCTGGCGAAACTCCGCGACAAGATCCGCGGCGACAAGAAGTACGGCCGCTCGATCGGCTTCCGCTACCACGACGGCAAGCCCGGCATCGTGGAAGGCCTGCTGTCGAGGGGTGACCGGCGGGTGGGCGCCGTGATCCGCGCCGTCTACGAGGACGGCGGCCGCTTCGACGGCTGGCGCGAGCACTTCTCCTACGACCGCTGGATGGCCTGCGCCGACAAGACGCTGCCCGCCTTCGGCGTGGACGTCGACTGGTACACGACCCGCGAGAAGACGTACGAGGAAGTCCTCCCCTGGGACCACCTCGACTCCGGCCTCGACAAGGACTGGCTCTGGGAGGACTGGCAGGACGCCCTCGACGAGACGGAGGTCGAGGACTGCCGGTGGACGCCTTGCTTCGACTGCGGGGTGTGTCCGCAGATGGACACGCACATCCAAATCGGCCCGACCGGCAAGAAGTTGCTGCCTCTGACGGTCAAGAACGGCGGTCCGACGCCCGCCGCGAGTGGTCACACGCACTGATGTGAGCGAGGCATTCGGCCGGTCGCCGACTCGGTTGGGAACAGGGACTCTGTCCCTGTTCCCAACCGCCCTGAGTTGGACGGGCTTCACATGTGCAGTTGTGTGGTGGTGCGGCTGACGGCCAGGAACTGCCGTCGCCTGTCCGTCAGTTGCAGAAGATGAGGATGGGCAGGAGGCCGTTGCCGCACTGGAAGTGCGTGGCGGGCGTCGCGGCCACGGCGGATGTGGCAGTTGCCACCCCCGCCGCACAAGCGATGCCCACGGCGACGCTCGCCGCGGGCGGGGAACGTCCTTCTCGGAGAGAGGTGGGACGAACTCATCATGCACACCTCTCGCTACCGGGACCCGCTACTTGCTCGCGGCGAAGCGCATGAGGGCCAGTTCGTCGCCCTGCTTGATCTTGCCGGTGGTGTTGATGACTTCGAGCTTCCAGGTGCTGCCGACCCGGACCGCCTTGGCGACCGCGCAGCCGTTGTCCGTGGTGAGCATGCTCGGCCAGATGTCGGCGACCTGCTGGGAGCTGCCGCCGCTGGCGTCGTAGACCTTGAAGCTGATGTTGCGGGCCTTCTGGAAGGAGCTGCCCTTCTTGTAGGCGGCGGCGACGAAGACGATCGACGTGATGTGCGGCGGGATCTTCGCGAACTCGACGGTGACCGTCTCGTCGTCGCCGTCCCCGTGGCCGGTCTGGTTGTCGCCGCTGTGCAGCAGGGAGCCGTTGCCGATGGGGTCGAGCGAGTCGAGGCCCGCCAGGCGTACCGGGTCGCCGTCGTGCATGGCTATGGCGATCAGGTCGAGGTCCGTGCCGGACTTGCGGCGGAGCTTGCCGATCACCCCGCCGCTGGCGCCCGCGGTGGGGTCCCAGGAGACCCCTATGGACAGATGGGTCACGCCGTCCAGGTCGGCGGGGCCGTCTTCCTTCGTAAGCGTAATCATGGGGACATAGTGCACGGGCGCCCGCCGGGTCACGGAACAGACCCGTGAAACCCGGTGGCCCGGCGGCCCCTGGTCTCGCCATCATGGGGCGATGCCGCAGCTGACCCTGCCCGACGTCCGGTTCCACGCCTCCTACCTCGACGCGGTACGCGAGTTCACCGATGCGGGCCAGGACCCGGCCGTGCTGGAGAGCGGGCAGCTCGGGCTGTACGAGAAGGCATGGCGGGAGCCTGCGGGATTCGCGGCCTACGTGGACATGCTGCGTGCGGAGACGGAACGGCCGCGCAGGCCGGACTGGGTGCCGATGACGAACCTCTGGTACGTCGAGGACGACACCTTCCTCGGCAGGCTCTCGATACGGCACCGGCTCACCCCGTACCTGCTGGAGCTCGGTGGCCACATCGGATACGTGGTCCGTCTCGGCGCCCGGCGACGGGGACACGCCACCGCCATGCTCGCCGCCGCCCTGCCCGTCTGCCGTCAACTGGGCATCGACCGGGCCCTGGTCACCTGTGACGCCACCAACACCGCGTCTCGTAAGGTGATCGAGGCCAATGGCGGAGAATTCGAGGACCGGCGCGGCATAAAGCTGCGGTACTGGATCCGTACGGGGAACTGAGGCGTCTACGTCGTTATGGACCTGGAGAAGCAGCCCGCGCCGCAGGCGCCCCCGCCCGAGGGATGCCTGACCGTCGCGATTCGCATCCCCGTACGCATCGTCGTGCTCGTGCTGGTCGTGCCCGTGCGGATCGTGTGGGACGCGTTCGTCGTGGTGGGGCGGTTCCTGCGGGACAGCGTGCTGCGGCCGCTGTGGCGGGCGCTGGTGGTCTGGCCCTGCGTGGCCCTGTGGCGCTACGTGGTCGTGCCCCTCGCCAAGGCGGTCGGATGGCTCGCCAAGGTGCTCGTCGTCCTCCCTCTGGTGTGGCTGTACCGGTATGTGCTGACGCCGGTCGGGCAGGGCATCGCGTGGCTGGCGCGGGGGATCGTGGCCGGGCTGGTGTGGGTGTACGCGCGCGTGCTCACTCCGGTCGGGCACGGGATCGTGTGGCTTCTCAAGGGCGTCGGCGCGGTACTCACACTGATCGGGCGCGGCATCGCGTGGGTCGCGCGGGGGATCGTGGCCGGGCTGGTGTGGGTGTACGGGCGCATGTTCACTCCGGTCGGGCACGGGATCGTGTGGCTCCTCAAGGGCGTCGGTGCCGTGCTCGCCTGGATCTTCACGCCGATCGGGCGCGCGATCGTCTGGTGCGCCAGGGGGCTCGCATGGCTGGCGAGCACCGTTGTCACCGGCATCGGTGTCGCCCTGTACTGGATCGCCCGCATCCTGCTCGTCCTGCCGGTGGTCGCCCTGTGGCGCTGGGTCCTCGCGCCCATAGGGAGGGTCCTCGCCGTCGTCGGCCGGGAAGTGTGGGACGCGCTCGGACACGCCTGGCGGATCGCCGGGCACATCTCCCTCGCTGTCGGCCGGTTCCTCGGGACCCTCTTCCGGTGGATCTTCGTCGAGCCGGTGCGCTGGGTGTACCGCGCGGTGCTGACCCCGGTCGGGCACGTGATCCGGGACGTGGTGCTGCGCCCCGTCGCCGAGGCGGCGCGCAGTGTGGGACGGATCACCCGGGCAGCCCTCGCCTCCGCCCGCGAATCCGTACGGCAGGCCCGGGCCGACTTCCGGCGGATGCTCTTCGGCGATGCGGGCGCCGTGCGCGATGCCGGCGCTGTCGGCGAGACCCGTGAGCGTGAGGCGGTGGCCCTGCGGGAACCGACGGGCGCCGACACACGTACTCTTGGTAGCAGTACGACCGCACTCACGAAGGACTGAGCGACACTGGGCAAGCGACAGCCCGAAGGCCCGCCGCCCGCACCGGCGGTGCAGCGCATCCGACTGCGCTACACCAAGCGCGGCCGCCTCCGGTTCACCAGCCACCGTGACTTCCAGCGCGCCTTCGAGCGTGCGCTGCGCCGCGCCGAGGTGCCCATGGCGTACTCGGCGGGGTTCACGCCGCATCCGAAGGTGTCGTACGCCAATGCCGCACCCACCGGCACGGGCAGTGAGGCGGAGTACCTGGAGATCGCGCTCACGCAGGCGCGCGACCCGGAGAAGCTCCGGCTCCTCCTCGACGAGTCGCTGCCCGCCGGGCTCGATGTCGTCGACGCGGTCGAGGCCCGGACCTCGGGACTCGCCGACCGGCTCACCGCTTCCGTGTGGGAGCTCAGGCTGGACGGCGTGGACCCGGCAGAGGCCGGGCGCGCGGTCGCCGCGTTCAACGCCGCCGAGGCGATCGAGGTCCAGCGCACCACCAAGAACGGTCTTCGGACCTTTGACGCCCGCCCCGCGGTCGTACAACTTGAAACGCACAGTGAACCTGCTGATAGGCCGACCGGCCAGCCCTGTGCGATACTGCGGCTGGTTGTTCGGCACGTGACGCCTGCCGTTCGACCCGACGACGTCCTGTCCGGTCTCCGCGCCGTGGCCGACCTGGCGCCGCCGGTCCCCGCAGCGGTGACCAGGCTGGCGCAGGGGCTGCTCGATGAAGAGACCGGCACGGTGACCGACCCGCTCGCGCCCGACCGCGAGGCAGTCGAGGCCCCCTCAACGGCCGAACCGACTGCCGCCGCGAAGGCGCCGGCGTAAGGAAGGTCCCGCGAAGGACGGGCGTCGTAGCGCAGCCCTCGTACTCGGGAGCCACCTGGGTCGGGCAGTGCACTGACCACAAGACTTTCGCCAGGCCGTACCCAACAAGGGCGTACGGAACCGGCGAGACAGGACACAGAGAGCTCCCGTGCGGCGCCCGCGCCCCGGACGGCGGCACCGCGCATCGCGCGAGCCGCGGACGTCACCGGCATCCCTGCCGGACCAGGTGCGGCGCCCGGGAGCCTGACGGGAGAAATGCCCGCATGCTCGAACCGACCGAACCCCTCGAGGGTTCCGAACAGAACACTCCCAGCGACACCCTGCCGCCGCGTCGTCGGCGCCGTGCCGCGTCCAGGCCGGCGGGACCGCCGGTCGCCGCCGCCCCGGGCGGCGAAGAGGTCGTCGCTCCGGCCATACCGGCCGCGGAGTCGGAGGACCTCGTCACGGACGAGGAGGAGAAGCTCGACGAGAACGTCGAGACCACCGAGACCGCTGCGCCCGCCGGGCGTCCGCGTCGGCGTGCGACGCGCCGGGCCTCCGCGCCTGCCGGGGCCCCCGCGGCGGCCGAGGCTGCCGAGACCGTGGTGCCGGTGGTGACCGAGGCACCCGCCGAGACCGCGGCCGCGGAGAGCGCGCCTGCCGTCGAGGCCGAGGACGCCGCCCCGCCCGCCGGGCGTACACGTCGGCGCGCGACGCGTCGGGTGTCCACCCCCGCTGACGCGCCCGTGGCCGCCGAGGCCGAGGCTCCGGTGACCGCCGAGACGCCTGCCGAGGCCGAGAGCGCCGATGAGGCGCCGGTTGCCGAGACCACCGCGCCCGCCGGGCGTACGCGTCGCCGGGCCTCCCGGCGTGCCGCCGCGCCCGCCGGTGCTCCCGAGGCCGCGGAGACGGTCGAGTCGCCTGCCGCCGCGGAGGTCGCCGAGACCGTCGAGCCGGTGGCCGCGGAAGCGCCCGCCGAGACCGCCGATGCCGAGGACGCCACCTCGCGTCGTTCCCGCCGCCGTGCCACGCGCCGCGTCTCCGCGCCTGCCGGTGCCCCTGAGGCCGAGGCCGCCGAGGCCACGCCGTCCGAGCCGGTCGCAGAGGCCCCCGCCGTGCAGGAACCCGCCTCCGAAGCCCCCGCACCCGTCGCCGAGACCCCCGCCGAGGACGCCGCCCCGCGCCGTGCCCGCCGTCGGTCCGTTCGCCAGGCCGCCACCGGGTTCTCCGAGCCCGCGCGGCGTGCTCGCGGTGCCGAGGACGAGGACGAGTCGGTGCGTCGGCCGGCGCGCCCCGCGGTCGCGGTGTTCCAGGCGCCCGTCTTCACCGAGCCGCAGTTCCAGACCCCGCAGCGGGCCGCAGCCGAGGCCGCCGCGGAGGCGGAGACCGGGCAGAGCGAAGAGCCGGTCGAGTCCGCCGAGCCGGTCGAGGAGATCGCCGAGGAGCAGAGCGGGCCGCGGCGCCGCCGCCGTCGTCGGGGTGCCGGTGACGAGCCTGAGGTGCAGCAGACCGCCGCCGAGACCGTCGTAGAGGAAGAAGAGACGGACGAGGCCGCCGACGAGGACTCCGCAGACGCGGATGACGTCGAGGAGACCGGGTCGCGGCGTCGCCGTCGCCGCGGTGGCCGTCGCAGGCGCCGGGGCGAGTTGGCCGAGGCGTCCGGCGACGAGGACTCGGAGGACTCCGACGAGTCCGCCGCCGGCCAGTCCGCCCAGGACGACGAGGGTGCCGAGCAGGACGACGAGGACGACGAGGACGCCCGATCCGACGAGTCCGGCGGCTCCAGCTCCAGCCGTCGCCGCCGTCGCCGCCGTCGCCGGGCCGGGGACTCCTCCGCGGACACCGAGCCCGATGACGGCGACCCCGAGCGGACCGTCGTCAAGGTGCGCGAGCCCCGCCCCCTGCGGGAAAGGGTTTCGGAGCCGTCCGACGAGGTGCAGTCCATCAAGGGCTCGACCCGTCTGGAGGCCAAGAAGCAGCGCCGCCGCGAGGGCCGTGAGCAGGGCCGCCGTCGGGTCCCGATCATCACCGAGGCCGAGTTCCTCGCCCGCCGCGAGGCCGTCGAGCGGGTGATGGTCGTCCGGCAGAGCGGTGAGCGCACGCAGATCGGCGTGCTCGAGGACGGTGTGCTCGTCGAGCACTACGTCAACAAGGAGCAGGCCACCTCGTACGTCGGCAACGTCTACCTGGGCAAGGTCCAGAACGTGCTGCCGTCGATGGAGGCCGCCTTCATCGACGTCGGCAAGGGCCGCAACGCGGTGCTCTACGCCGGTGAGGTCAACTTCGAGGCGCTCGGCATGGCCAACGGGCCGCGCCGCATCGAGAGCGCGCTGAAGTCCGGTCAGTCGGTGCTGGTCCAGGTGACCAAGGACCCGATCGGCCACAAGGGCGCGCGGCTCACCAGCCAGGTCTCGCTGCCCGGGCGCTACCTCGTGTACGTCCCCGAGGGCTCCATGACCGGCATCAGCCGCAAGCTCCCCGACACCGAGCGCGCGCGTCTGAAGACCATCCTCAAGAAGATCGTCCCCGAGGACGCGGGCGTCATCGTACGCACCGCCGCCGAGGGCGCGAGCGAGGACGAGCTGCGCCGCGACGTCGAGCGGCTGCAGGCGCAGTGGGAGGACATCCAGAGGAAGGCGAAGAGCGGCAACGCCCCGACGCTGCTCTACGGCGAGCCGGACATGACCGTCCGGGTCGTCCGCGACATCTTCAACGAGGACTTCTCCAAGGTCGTCGTCAGCGGTGACGAGGGATGGGAGACCATCCACGGATACGTCTCGCACGTCGCGCCCGACCTGACCGACCGGCTGTCGAAGTGGACCTCCGAGGTCGACGTCTTCGCCACGTACCGGATCGACGAGCAGCTCGCCAAGGCGCTGGACCGCAAGGTCTGGCTGCCCAGCGGCGGTTCGCTGGTGATCGACCGGACCGAGGCGATGGTGGTCGTCGACGTCAACACCGGCAAGTTCACCGGTCAGGGCGGCAACCTCGAGGAGACGGTCACCAGGAACAACCTGGAGGCGGCCGAGGAGATCGTGCGTCAGCTCAGGCTGCGCGACCTCGGCGGCATCATCGTCATCGACTTCATCGACATGGTCCTGGAGTCCAACCGGGATCTGGTGCTGCGGCGCCTGCTCGAGTGCCTGGGCCGGGACCGGACCAAGCACCAGGTCGCCGAGGTGACCTCGCTGGGCCTGGTCCAGATGACCCGCAAGCGGGTCGGCCAGGGCCTGCTGGAGTCCTTCTCCGAGACCTGCGTCCACTGCAACGGCCGCGGTGTCATCGTGCACATGGAGACGCCGACCTCCGCCGGTGGCGGCGGCAAGCGCAAGAAGCGCGGGCGCGGTGGTGACGAGCACGTCCACGAGGCCGTGGCCGCGGTAGAAACGCCCGAAGCGCCCGAAGAGGTCGAGACCGAGGCCGAGCTCGCCGCCGAGGTGGCCGAGCCGATCGCGCTCACCCCGGCTGAGTTCGCGCCCGACGAGGAGCTGTACAGCAGCGTCGCCGAGGCGGAGGCCGCGGCCACCCGCGGGCGTGGCCGGCGTAGGGCGAGCCGTCGGGCGTCCGCTCCGGCCGGCGCCCCGAGGGGTGGCGGGTCGAGGAGGTCGGGCGGTGCCGAGGCGCCGGCCGACCAGGAGAGCCCGGTCTCCGAGGACGTCGAGGTGCCGACCGCTCAGGCCGTGCCGGCCGAGGTGGAGGCCGAGCGTCCCGTGCAGCCGGAGACGGCCGCCGAGGCGCAGGCCGAGCCGGTCGCCGCGGAGGACCCCGTCGTCGAGGCCGTGTCCGCGAGCGAGCCCGCCGCCGACGAGGCCGCTCCCAAGGGCCGTACACGCCGCCGGGCCACCCGGAGGGCATCGGCCCCGGCCGGTTCCCCGACGGGTGCCGAGGCCGCCGTGGTGACGGTCGCCGAGACCGCGCCGGTGGCCGAGCCGCAGGCCGAGCCGGCCCCGGCCGCGTCGGCCGAGCCCGAGGCGGTCGCCGAGAGCGCCGCCCCGGCCCGTCCGCGTCGTCGTGCCGTCCGCAAGGCCACCGCGCCCACCGCGTCCGAGGAAGCGGCCGTCGTGGTCGTGCCCTCGGCGGAGGCCCCGGCCGAGGCGGAGGCGGAAGCGCCCGTCGAGGAGGCGGCTCCGGCCAAGAAGACGGCCCGTAAGACGGCCAAGAAGGCCACGGCGAAGAAGGCCGCGACCAAGAAGGCCACCACCGCCAAGAAGACGGCGGCGAAGAAGACCGTGGCCAAGAAGACGACCGCGAAGAAGGCGGCGTCGAAGAAGACGGTGGCGGCCGAGCAGCAGTCGCCGCGGTCCGTCTCGACCCAGGCCGACGAGGCCTGACGGACGGTCACCGCATAGTTTCGGCCGTCTGAAGATCGAAATCCGCTCCCGGTTCGCCGGGGGCGGATTTCGTGATTCTGTGGCTATTGCGACTGACAGAAAGTTGTCAATCGGTGATCGATCATGTGAATGGCTGGTGAATCCCCGGCCTGTCCCCAGGGTTATGATGTGAGCCGAGATTGACGCTTAATTTAGACAAAAAGGGATTTTCGTGAAGGCTCTCGTGCTCTCCGGGGGAGCGGGCACCCGCCTCCGCCCGATCACCCACACGTCCGCCAAGCAGTTGGTGCCGGTCGCCAACAAGCCAGTGCTGTTCTACGGCCTGGAGGCGATCGCCGAGGCCGGGATCAGCGAGGTGGGCATCGTCGTCGGCGACACCGCGGACGAGATCCGTGAGGCGGTCGGTGACGGTTCCCAGTTCGGGATCAAGGTCACCTACATCCCGCAGGAAGCGCCGCTGGGCCTCGCCCACGCCGTGCTCATCGCGCAGGAGTTCCTCGGTGACGAGGACTTCGTCATGTACCTCGGCGACAACTTCATCGTCGGCGGCATCACCGGTCTGGTGGACGAGTTCCGCGCCGAGCGGCCCGAGGCGCAGATCCTGCTGACCCGGGTCCCCAACCCCACCTCCTTCGGTGTCGCCGAACTCGACGCCGACGGCCGGGTGGTGGGCCTGGAGGAGAAGCCGAAGCAGCCCAAGAGCGACCTGGCGCTCGTCGGCGTCTATCTCTTCACCCCGGCCATCCACGAGGCCGTCCGCTCCATCGAGCCGTCCTGGCGCGGCGAGCTGGAGATCACCCACGCCATCCAGTGGCTGATCGACCAGAAGCGCGACGTCCGCTCCACGACCATCTCCGGCTACTGGAAGGACACCGGCAACGTCACCGACATGCTGGAGGTCAACCGGTCGGTCCTGGAGACCGTCGAGCCGGTCAACGAGGGCACGGTCGACGAGACCAGCGAGATCATCGGCCGGGTCCGCATCGAGGCGGGCGCCAGCGTCCGTGGCAGCCGGATCGTCGGTCCTGCCATCATCGGTGCCGGCACGGTGGTCAATGACGCCTACATCGGTCCGTTCACGTCCGTCTCCGAGGACTGCCGGATCGAGGACAGCGAAATCGAGTACTCCATCGTGCTGCGCGGTTCGTCCGTGACCGGCGTGCGCCGCGTGGAGGCCTCGCTCATCGGACGTGATGTCGAAGTCACGCCCGCGCCCCGTAACCCCAAGGCACACCGGCTCGTGCTCGGTGATCACAGCAAGGTGCAGATCTCTTCATGACCACTCGGATTCTGGTGACCGGCGGTGCCGGCTTCATCGGCTCGCACTACGTCCGTACCGTGCTCGGCCCTCAGGGCCCAGGTGACGTCTCGATCACCGTCCTGGACAAGCTGACGTACGCGGGCAACCCGGCCAACCTCGACGAGGTGCGCGAGCACCCGGGCTTCGCCTTCGTGCAGGGCGACATCTGCGACCCCGAGCTGGTCGGCAAGCTGATGGCCGAGCACGACCAGGTCGTCCACTTCGCCGCCGAGTCGCACGTCGACCGTTCCATCGACGGTGGCGCGGAGTTCGTGCGCACCAACGTGGTCGGCACCCACACCCTCATCGACGCGGCCCACCGCGCGGGCATCAAGACCTTCGTGCACATC
The DNA here is from genome assembly GCF_030816965.1 of Streptomyces canus. NCBI lineage: Bacteria > Bacillati > Actinomycetota > Actinomycetes > Kitasatosporales > Streptomycetaceae > Streptomyces > Streptomyces canus. The sequence continues at coordinate 3,550,843 of NZ_JAUSYQ010000002.1, read as the reverse complement.
TCCACCGACGAGGTCTACGGCTCGATCGACGAGGGCTCCTGGCCCGAGACGCACCCGCTGGAGCCCAACTCGCCGTATTCCTCGGCGAAGGCGTCCAGTGACCTGATCGCGCTGTCGTACCACCGCACCCACGGCCTCGACGTGCGGGTGACCCGCTGCTCCAACAACTACGGGCACCACCACTTCCCCGAGAAGGTCATCCCGCTCTTCGTGACCAACCTCCTCGACGGCAAGAAGGTCCCGCTGTACGGCGACGGCGGCAACGTCCGTGACTGGCTGCACATCGACGACCACGTCCAGGGCATCGAGCTCGTGCGCACCAAGGGCCGCGCCGGCGAGGTCTACAACATCGGCGGCGGCACCGAGCTCTCCAACAAGGAGCTCACCGGTCTGCTGCTGAAGGCGTGCGGCGCCGACTGGGAGACCAGCGTCGAGTACGTCGAGGACCGGAAGGGCCACGACCGTCGCTACTCCGTCGACTGCACGAAGATCCGCGAGGAGCTCGGCTACGAGCCCCGCAAGAGCTTCGAGCAGGGACTCGCCGAGACCGTGCAGTGGTACCGCGACAACCGCGCCTGGTGGGAGCCGCTGAAGGAGCGGGCCGCGCTGTGACCGACAACCGCACCTGGCTGGTCACGGGCGCGGGCGGCATGCTGGGCCAGGACGTCCTGGCCCGGCTGGCCGAGGCGGGGGAGCGGTATGTCGCCCTCGACCGCGCGGCGCTGGACCTCACCGACGCCGAGGCCGTGAGCGCGGCGCTGGACGAGCACCGGCCCGCCGTGGTCGTCAACTGCGCCGCCTGGACGGCCGTCGACGACGCCGAGACCCGCGAGGACGAGGCGCTCGCGATCAACGGCGACGGGCCGCGTCACCTCGCCGACGCCTGCGCCGGTACCGGCGCCGTGCTGCTGCATGTCTCCACGGACTACGTCTTCGCCGGGGACGCCCAGGAGCCGTACGCGGAGGACGCCCCCACCGCGCCCCGCAGCGCCTACGGCCGCACCAAGCTCGTCGGGGAGAAGGCCGTGCTGGGGATCGAGCGCGGGTACGTCGTGCGCACCGCCTGGCTCTACGGCACCGGCGGCCCCAACTTCGTCCGCACGATGATCAAGCTGGAGACCGTCAAGGACACCCTCGACGTCGTCGACGACCAGCGCGGCCAGCCCACCTGGACCGTCGACCTGGCCGACCGCCTGGTGCGCCTCGGCCAGGCGGCTCTCGCGGGGACCGCTCCCGCCGGTGTCTATCACGGCACCAGCGGTGGTGAAACGACGTGGTTCGGGCTCACCCGGGAGATCTTCCGGCTGCTGGGCGCCGATCCCGAGCGGGTCCGGCCGACCACCAGCGCGGCGTTCGCCCGCCCCGCGCCCCGGCCCGCCTACAGCGTGCTCGGGCACAACCGCTGGCAGCAGGCCGGCATCGAACCGATTCGTGACTGGTCCGAGAGTCTCAGCTGCGCGATGCCCGTGTTGGTCGCGGAGCTCCAGGAGGGGAACCCATGACCGTGAAGGTCAGCATCATCATCCCGGTCTACAACGCGGGGGACTACATCGAGCGCCCGATCAACTCGCTCCTGAAGCAGTCACTGCCGCAGGACGAGTTCGAGGTGATATTCGTCGACGACGGATCGACCGATGATTCCGCGGAGCGGCTGAAGAAAATAGCCGACAACACGGAGAACTTCCGGGTGTTCTCCATGCCGAACTCGGGCTGGCCCGGGCGTCCCCGCAATGTCGGTGTCGCCAACGCACGCGGAGAGTACATACATTTCCTCGACCAGGACGACGCCTTGGGGCCGAAGGCGCTGGAGGTGATGTACGAACGGGCGCAGAAGAATCGTTCCGACATAGTCGTCGGTAAGGTCAAGGGCAACATGCGCGGCCCGATTCGTCTTTTCCGTGAGTCGGCCGACAGCGTCGGCCCGGAGTTCGCCGAGCTGTACGAGACGCTGACCCCGCACAAGATGTTCCGGCGCCAGTTCCTGCTCGACAACGACATCACATTCCAGGAGGGGCGCTGCCGCCTGGAGGACCAGATGTTCCTGGCCAAGGCCTATCCGCTCGCCAAGAGCATAACGATAGTCAGCGATGTCGTGTGTTACGACTGGAGCAAGCGCGACGACGGCAGTAACAACAGCAAGAGCCGGACCGAGCCGGGTGACTACTATCCCTGGCTCGCCAAGACCGCGCAGATAGTCAAGGCCAACACGAGCCCGGGACCGGTGCGCGACGCCTTCCTGACGCGCAATTACCGCGTCGAAGTCCTGCGGAACACCTCCACACAGGGTTTCCTCAAGGGCGATCCCTTCAGCATGGGGCACTACGAGGCGGCCCGTAAGGTGGCGGTCGAGGAGTACTCGGATTCCGTCCGTGAGGGGCTGCCGCCGCTGTGGCGGTTCCGCGCCGAACTGCTCGAGGCCGACCGTGTCGAGGACCTGCGCAAGGTGGCCGAGCGTTACCGTGACACCGTCAGTGAGGTCGAGTTCAGCGGCCCGGTGCGCTGGCGGCGGGGTGTGCTGGTCGCGCCGTTCCGGGCCCGGCTGCGCTACCAGGACGGTGCCACGGTGAAGGTCAGGAAGCTGGGCGACGGCTACGGCCTCGACCTCGCCGTGGTCCAGGGGATAGACGGCGGGCCGGAATGGTCCTTCAAGGACATAGAGAACCGTGCGGTCGTGGATTTCCAGCTGCGTCAGCGCAACAAGTCGCAGGCTTGGTTTGCCGAGGTCGAGTCCAAGCTGGCGGTGGCCGCCGACGGGACTGTGGAGATCAAGGGAACCGTCCGCGTCGACCCGGACACGGCGGCATGTGGCGGTCGGCTCCCCAAGGGGCTGTACGACGTCCACGTCAATGTCCAGATGCTCGGGATCGAACGCATGGCCCGTATCGAGGGCGGCCCCGTGAGCGAGCTGCTGCCCTGCGGTGGTGAGCGGTCCCAGCGACTGAACATCCAGGCCGCTCCGTACTGGACCAGGGACGGGCGGCTCGCCCTCGACATCGGCGGGAACATGCACCCGGTCCCGGACAAGTCCCGTGATTCCCAGGCCACTTGGCGAAAGGTCGCCAAGAAGGTCAAACGAGTTCTCTCATCCTGAACCGGAGGTCCCGCTCCATCATGAAGCCCCTTTCGATCGAAGGCGCCTGGGTCCACGAGCCCAGCGTCTTCCCGGACGAGCGCGGCAGCTTTCACGAGTGGTTCCGCGGAGCGGATTTCCGCGCGAGCACCGGGCATGACCTGTCCCTTGCCCAGGCGAACTGCTCGGTCTCCCGACGCGGCACCCTCCGCGGGGTCCACTTCGCCGACGTGCCGCCGAGCCAGGCCAAGTACGTGAAGTGCGTACGCGGCGCCGTGCTCGACGCCGTCGTCGACATCCGGGTCGGCTCTCCCACCTACGGGCAGTGGGAGCTGGTCCGTCTCGACGACGAGACACACGCCTCGGTCTACCTGTCCGAAGGCCTCGGACACGCCTTCCTGGCGCTGACCGATGACGCGACCGTCGTCTACCTCTGTTCCGAGGGCTACGCGCCGGGGCGGGAGCACGGCATCCATCCCCTCGATCCCGAGCTGGGCATCGAATGGCCGGCGGATGTGGAGCCGTTGCTTTCGGACAAGGACGCCGCCGCTCCGACGCTGGCGGAGGCGGCGGCACAGGGCCTGCTGCCCCGTTACGAGGACTGCGTCGCCTATCGCTCGGAACTCTGAAAGCCTATGAAGTTACTGTCCGGTAGGTGTTTACTCCCCGGTCGAACCCCGGCTAGCTTCCGTAAATCGCTTAGTCGTCAACCACCTTGAAGGGCGCACTTTACGTGGATCGGCACGGGTTTCTCCGCCAACTGCACAAGGTCTATCGCCCCCGTAACTACCTTGAGATCGGAGTGAACGACGGCCGCAGTCTGACGCTGTCCCGCGTTCCCACGGTCGCCGTCGACCCGGCGTTCAAGGTGACGTCGGAGGTCAGCTGTGATGTGCACATGGTCAAGGCCACGAGCGACGACTTTTTCGGTCGCAAGGACCCGCTGATCCACCTGCGCAACGGCCGCAACCCGTTCCGCGCGCTCGCCCGCCGCGATCCGCTGAACTTCCTGGGCGGTGACCCGCGGATCGAGATGGCGTTCATCGACGGCATGCACCTCTTCGAGTTCGCGCTGCGGGACTTCATGAACGTCGAGCGGCACTCGCGCTGGTCCAGTGTGATCGTGCTGGACGACATGCTGCCGCGCAACGTCGACGAGGCGGCCCGCGACCGGCACACGGGCATGTGGACCGGCGACGTGTTCAAGGTGGCGCAGGTGTTGCGGCGCTACCGCCCCGATCTGGTGGTGGTGGAGCTCGACACGAAGCCCACCGGTGTCGTGGCGGTCTTCGGAGCCGATCCGACCAGCACCGTGCTGAAGGACAACTACGACAAGATCATGGAGGAGTACCGCGCCGACGACCCGCAGGTCGTTCCGGAGGAGGTACTGCTGCGCAAGAACGCCGTCCAGGGCGAGATCCTGCTCGGGGCGGACTTCTGGCCGGCCCTCGTGCGGGCCCGCAATCTGCGCCGCCCCCGCTCGGCATTCGCGCCGATCAGCCGCAGCATCCGAGCGGTGACCGGCTGACACCGGCTGGTCCGCCGGGCCGGGTACCCACGGCCCGGCGGGCGCCATTCTGATTCAGCGCCGCGGCCGCTCCCGTTTCCCGACCGGCTCGAGGTCCGATTTGACCCCCACGCCGGGGCCCCGTAGCCTTGAGCGTCGGCGTGTCCATCGTGGCCGCCACATCCCCGTAAACCTCTTCCTTCCGGGTGCTCCGGCTGTCCGGGAGAGGTCGCCCGTGCTCTCGGCCGGGCGGCTGGACTGCGGGGGTGCCGTTCCCGAGCGAGAGAGTGAGATCCGCGTGTACGCCATCGTGCGCAGCGGTGGTCGCCAGCACAAGGTTGCTGTCGGCGACATCGTTGAGGTTGACAAGATTTCCACTGCCAAGGTTGGCGACACGGTCGAGCTCTCGACCCTGCTCGTTGTCGACGGCGAAGCTGTCACCAGCGACCCGTGGGTGCTGGCCGGCATCAAGGTCCAGGCCGAGGTCGTGGACCACCACAAGGGCGTCAAGATCGACATCCTTCGCTACAAGAACAAGACCGGCTACCGCCGTCGTCAGGGCCACCGCCAGCAGTACACGGCGATCAAGGTCACTGAGATCCCCGCGGCTGCGAAGTAAGGGACTGAGGAGAGATGGCACACAAGAAGGGCGCATCGTCCACCCGTAACGGTCGTGACTCCAACGCTCAGCGCCTCGGCGTGAAGCGCTTCGGTGGTCAGGTCGTCAACGCGGGCGAGATCCTGGTCCGCCAGCGCGGCACCCACTTCCACCCCGGCGCGGGCGTCGGCCGTGGCGGCGACGACACGCTGTTCGCCCTCGAGGCCGGTTCGGTGCAGTTCGGCACCAGCCGTGGCCGCAAGGTCGTGAACATCGTTCCGGTCGCCTGATCGGAAACTTTCGCGAGGCGGACCTCACTTCCCTGGTGGGAAGGCGGGTCCGCCTTTCGCGTGTTAAGCCAGTAGTACTCGTGACGTTTTTGGAGGCACCGAACCATGACCACCTTCGTGGACCGCGTCGAACTGCATGTCGCCGCGGGTAACGGAGGTCACGGCTGTGCCTCCGTCCACCGTGAGAAGTTCAAGCCGCTCGGCGGCCCGGACGGCGGGAACGGCGGTCGCGGCGGTGACGTGATCCTCACCGTCGACCAGTCCGTCACCACGCTGCTCGACTACCACCACTCCCCGCACCGCAAGGCCACCAACGGCAAGCCCGGCGAGGGCGGCAACCGCTCCGGCAAGGACGGCCAGGACCTGGTCCTGCCGGTACCGGACGGCACCGTCGTCCTCGACCGGCAGGGCAACGTCCTCGCCGACATGGTCGGGCACGGCACCTCGTACGTCGCCGCCCAGGGCGGCCGCGGCGGCCTCGGCAACGCGGCGCTGGCCTCCGCCCGCCGCAAGGCCCCCGGGTTCGCGCTGCTCGGCGTGCCGGGAGACCTCCAGGACATCGTCCTGGAGCTCAAGACCGTCGCCGACGTGGCGCTGGTCGGCTACCCGAGCGCGGGCAAGTCCTCGCTGATCTCGGTGCTGAGCGCGGCCAAGCCGAAGATCGCCGACTACCCCTTCACCACGCTGGTCCCGAACCTGGGCGTGGTGACCGCCGGCTCGACCGTCTACACCATCGCCGACGTGCCGGGCCTGATCCCGGGCGCCAGCCAGGGCAAGGGCCTGGGTCTGGAGTTCCTGCGGCACGTGGAGCGCTGCAGTGTCCTCGTGCACGTCCTGGACACCGCCACGCTGGAGTCCGACCGCGACCCGCTCTCCGACCTCGACATCATCGAGGCGGAGCTCAGGGAGTACGGCGGCCTCGACAACCGTCCCCGCATCGTCGTCCTGAACAAGATCGACGTACCGGACGGCAAGGACCTCGCCGAGATGGTGCGGCCGGATCTGGAGGCGCGCGGCTATCGCGTGTTCGAGGTGTCCGCGGTCGCGCACATGGGGCTGAAGGAGCTGTCCTTCGGGCTCGCCGAGCTGGTGGGCAAGGCGCGGGCCGCCAAGCCCAAGGAGGAGGCGACCCGGATCGTCATCCGGCCCAAGGCCGTGGACGACGCGGGCTTCACCGTGGTCCGCGAGGAGGACGGGCTGTACCGGGTGCGCGGCGAGAAGCCGGAGCGCTGGGTGCGGCAGACCGACTTCAGCAACGACGAGGCCGTCGGCTACCTCGCCGACCGCCTCAACCGCCTCGGTGTGGAAGAGCAGTTGATGAAGGCGGGCGCCCGCTCGGGCGACGGCGTCGCCATCGGCCCCGAGGACAACGCGGTCGTCTTCGACTGGGAGCCGACCGTCATGGCCGGCGCCGAGATGCTCGGCCGGCGCGGCGAGGACCACCGCTTCGAGGCACCCCGGCCGGCCGCCCAGCGCCGCCGCGACAAGCAGGCCGAACGGGACGAGGCGACCCAGGAGTTCGACGACTTCGAGCCCTTCTGAGTGAATGCCGGGCGACGTCCCGGCATACCGAAGGACAGCCAACGGCCCTTCCTGACAGTCGTACGGGGCAATCCGTACGACTGTCACAGGAGGAACGTGGCATGTGCGTGCCACGAAGAGGGTGGCGCACGGGCTCGCCGTCGCCCTGGCGCTCGGCGGGATCGTCACCCTGCCCACCGACGGCTGCGCCGACTTCGCGGTGGCCGCGCCCGACCGGACCGTCGTGGGGAAGGCGAAGGCCGGGTTCGTCGGTGTGCTGTACGGCTCGGCGAGCGACCTGAAGACCTCCACGAAGCAGGTGTTCAGCCAGAACAGCGCGGGGACACCGGGCACCGCCGAGGTGGGCCACCGGTTCGGCAGCGCGCTCACCACCGCCGACCTGGACCGGAACGGATACACGGACCTGGTCGTCGCCTCCGGCTCGGCGCGAGCGACCTGCTGACCGTGGGCGCTCAGCACGACCTGTCGGCGATCGGCGGGCCCTTCACCCGCGGCGGCTCGGCCACCGGGAAACGCCAGGTGGTCAAGGACAGTTACGACAGCCGTGTCCTCAACCCGGCCGTCGGCGACCTCAAGTGACGTGAATCGGGACGGCTGCGACGACATCGTCGTGGGCGGGGGCCGGGCCGGGCCGGGCCGTCGACGGCTACGAGGGGACACCTACCGCGCCAAGGGCGGCCGTATCACCTGGATACCCGGTGCCTCGGGCGCCCCCGACGGTGTGGCCGCGCAGTTCGTCAACCAGGACAGCCCCGGCGTGCCGGCACCGCCGAGCGGGGCGACGGCTTCGGGACCGACATCCAGCTGGCCGGCGTCGACGGTGACGGGTACCTCGACGTGGGCACCGGCGTCGTGCTCAGCGGCCGGGCCGACGAGCTGACCGGCGCCGGCTCCCACCAGGTGGTCACGCAGAACAGCATCCGTCCATGTAGGTGACGCGAACGGCGACGGACTGGCCGAGGTCGCGGTCGGCGCCCAGGGCGAGAGCCCCGGCTCGGGATGCGTGGGGTCCCTTCCGCTCCCGGCGGGAGTACGTCGTGTCGCCTGGCGGTGCGCCGCTTCCGGCCGCCACCCTGGCACCGAACGGAACGTTCACCTTCGGCCACACCCTGCTCGGTACGCCCGCCGCGAAGGCCCGTCTGGGCTGGGGCTTCGTCAACGAAACCCAAAAGATCGTCAGTCGGCAGTGTCTTGAAGGCCGTTGCGCCGGGATCACGTTCATCATGTGATGCCCGAGTCGCAACGGCTCTTCTGTTGTCTACCTGTTTGTCATGTACGCGGACGCTCTGGTTCAACGCCCGGATCCCCCCGAAGCGTGAGCTTCCAGGGTGTCCAAGAGGTCAGCGACGCAAGGGAGTTCGCCCATGTACGGAGCAGCATCACCCGGCCGACGCCGCTTTCTGACCGCAGGCGCCGCCGTGCTCGGTGCCGCCGCCTCCGCCCAGCTGTGGCTGCCGGGTACCGCGCGAGCGGCGGAGACCCCGCTGCCCGACGGTGTGTTCAGCCTCGGTGTGTCCTCCGGTGACCCGTTGCCGGACGGCATCGTGCTCTGGACCCGGCTCGCCCCGGACCCGCTGAACGGCGGAGGTATGCCCGACAGGGTGGTGCCGGTGGATTGGGAACTCGCCGAGGACCAGCGTTTCAGAACCGTGGTCCGCCGGGGCACCGCCCAGGCCCTGCCCGCGTTCGGACACAGCGTGCACGTCGATGTACGGGGCCTGCGCGCGGGCCGTACGTACTGGTACCGCTTCCGCGCCGACGGCCAGCTCTCGCGCACCGGCCGCACCCGCACCGCCCCCGCCCGGCACACCTCCCAGGGCAGCCTGTGCGTCGCGCTCGCCTCCTGCCAGAACTGGCAGCAGGGCTACTTCACGCCGTACGCCGACATGCTGGACCAGGACCCCGACGTCGTGCTGTTCGTCGGCGACTACATCTACGAGTCGGCGCCGTCGTCGGCGGGTCCGCGCCGGCACGAGGGCACGGGGGAGCCGTACACCCTCGTCCAGTACCGCAACCGGTACGCCCAGTACCGCACCGACCCTGACCTCGCCGAGATCCACGCGAGCACGCCCTGGGTGGTCACCTTCGACGACCACGAGGTCGACAACGACTGGGCCGGCGAGATCCCGCAGGACCCCGACAAGCAGCAGCACGACGCGTTCGTGGCCCGGATGACCGCGGCCTTCCAGGCGTACTACGAGCACATGCCGGTCCGTGCCACCGCTTTCCCCGGGGGCCCGCACATCCAGATGTACCGGCGTCTGGAGTTCGGCCGTCTGGTCCGGCTGAACCTGCTCGACACCCGGCAGTTCCGCAGCGACCAGGTCACCGGTCAGGCGGCCGCCCAGGATCCCTCGCTCACCATGCTCGGCGCCGAGCAGAAGCAGTGGCTCCTGGACGGGCTGCGCGACTCACCGGCCCGCTGGAACGTCATCGCCTCGCAGATCATGATGGCCGAGACCGACATCCTGCTCGGCGAGGGCAAGCTCTGGTACTACGACGCCTGGGACGGCTACCAGGTCGAGCGCAACGCGCTCCTGGAGGAGTTCAGAAGCGTGCGCAACCCGGTCGTGCTCTCGGGCGACCGTCACCTCACGATGATCAGCGACCTCAAGGAGGACTACGCCGACCCGTCCTCCCGGGTGGTCGGCGCCGAGTTCGTCGGGACGTCCATCTCCAGCAACGGCGACCAGGACCAGGCCGCCTTCCACGCCCAGTGGGACCCGCTGAAGGCCGACAATCCGCACTGGAAGGTCATCGACGCGCACCGCGGCTACCACCTCTTCGACATCGACCGGCACGGCATCGACGCCCAGGTCCGGGTCGTGGACACGGTGGTCAAGCCGCAGGCGACGCCCAGCACGCTGGCGCGGCTCCGGGTGGACGCGGGCAAGCCCGGAGTCCGTTTGGTGTGAGGACGTTGCCTGAGAGGGGCCTGGTCTTCATCACGGTCCCACGCTCCTCTCAGGTAACGCTCAGGCACTTCTCTTACCGTCCTCTGACTATGGAGACGGACTGTACGAGTAACGACCTTCCGGTGAACGGCGTGACCGATCCGCTGCCCGCCGGCACGCGCCTGCTGCACATCGGCCCCCACAAGACCGGCACGACCGCCATCCAGGGCGCGCTGTTCGCGGCGAAGGACCTGCTGCCCGAGCACGGCGTCGTGTTCCCGGCGCACAGCAGACACCCCATGGAAGCCGCCCCGGCCGCGTGCGCGAGGCCCGCGATGATCGGCGACACCGTGCCCACCGAGAAGCACTGGACGCGGCTGCTGGAGCAGGTCGAGGCCACCGGCGGGAAGACCTCGGTGATCAGCAGCGAGTTCTTCGCCGACGCCGAGGGCGACGACACGATCGCGCGGATCGTCGAGCAGCTCGGCGGGATGGGGGTCCCCCCGCTCGAGCGAAGCCGAGAGTGGGGGAGCGTCCACGTGCTGGTCACTCTGCGTCCGCTGGTGAAGATCATGCCCTCGCAGTGGCAGCAGTACGTGCAGAACGGTCTGCGCATGGGCTACGACGACTGGCTCACGCACATGCTGAGGAAGGCGCCCTACGAGCAGCCCAACCCCAGTTTCTGGCGCCGCCACCGGCACGACCGGCTCGTGGAGCGCTGGGCCCGGGCGGTCGGTGCGGAGCGGATCACCGTCGTCGTGGTCGACGATTGCGACCGCGAGGGCCTGATGCGCACTTTCGAACAACTCCTCGGGCTGCCCGAGAATCTCCTCCAGCCCGTTCCGGATGCGGCGAATCGCTCTCTTACTCTCGCCGAGACCGAAATGCTGCGGAATCTTAACAAGGAATTCCGCGGCAATGGACTGCCGGACGAGTTGTATTCCAAGCTCATCCGCAACGGCGCGGTCATGCATATGAAGAACGCGTGCAGTCCAGCGTCCGAAGACGTGAAGATCCTCACTCCCGAGTGGGCCGTGGAGGCCGCCGCCGAGGTCGGCGCCGAGATGGTGGGGCGTATCGGTGACCTGGGTGTGCGGGTCGTCGGTGATCCGGGGCTCCTGTCCGCCGTACCGAAGCTGCCTGCCCTGGACGGCGTCCCCGCCCCGCGGATCGCCCCCGAGGTGGCGGCCCGGGCGCTGTACGGGGCGCTCGCCGCGGCGGCCGAGACGCCGGTGCGGCACACCTCGCCCGCCAAGGCGCGCACGGTGCACCAGACGCCGTCGAAGGAACTCATACGGGTACTCGGACACCGGTGCCTGAAGAAGCTGCGCCGCCGCTGAACTCCGGCACGATCGTCGTTACTGGCAGTGCAAGATGAATGACAGGTAGCGCGTACATATGCGGTGAACGGCGGTCACCTTGCACAGCGGTAACCGCAAGTGGGACCATTTCCCCGTTCCCTGTCGCCCCGAGGTAGGTCTTCTGTGTCCCAGCACATCGCCAAGCCCCGTACCACCGCAGTGATCCTGGCCGGTGGTACCGGTCAGCGCGTGGGTCTCTCGATCCCCAAGCAGCTGCTGAAGATCGCCGGCAAGGCAGTCATCGAGCACACTCTGACCACCTTCGAGAAGGCCGACTCCATCGACGACATCATCGTGCTGATGGCGCCGGGTTATGTTCCGGACATAGAGAAGATCGTGGACAAGGCCGGCTTCCGGAAGGTCAAGAAGATCATCGAGGGCGGCGCCACCCGGAACGAGACCACCGAGCGCGCCATCGCGGCCCTCGGTGAGGGCCTGGCCGAGGGTGAGGACCTCAACGTCCTGTTCCACGACGCCGTACGCCCGCTGCTCTCGCGCCGTGTGATCGACGACTGCGTGGTCGCCCTGGAGCGCTTCCAGGCCGTCGACGTCGCCATCCCGTCCGCGGACACCATCATCGTGACGCGCACCCACGGCCTGGACGGCGAGTTCATCACCGAGATCCCGGACCGCTCCCGGCTGCGCCGCGGCCAGACCCCGCAGGCCTTCAAACTGTCCACCATCAAGCGCGCCTACGAGGTCGCCGCCGGGGACCCCAACTTCCAGGCCACGGACGACTGTTCGGTCGTGCTCAAGTACCTGCCGGACGTGCCGATCCACGTCGTCGCGGGTGACGAGTACAACATGAAGGTCACCCAGCCCGTCGACGTCTTCATCGCCGACAAGCTCTTCCAGCTCGCCTCGACCGCGGCTCCCGAGCAGGTGAGCGACGAGGCCTACCGCGAGCTGCTCACCGGCAAGACCATCGTCGTCTTCGGCGGCTCCTACGGCATCGGCAAGGACATCGGCGAACTCGCCGAGTCCTACGGCGCCAAGGTGTACGCGCTGGGCCGCTCCACCACCGGCACCCACGTGGAGAACCCGGAGGAGGTCGACGACGCGCTGTCCAAGGCCTACGCCGAGACCGGGCGCATCGACTACGTCGTCAACACCGCCGGCGTGCTGCGCATCGGCAAGCTGGCGGAGACCGACAACGCCACCATCGAGGAGGCGCTGAAGGTCAACTACCTGGCCCCGGTGCAGATCGCGCGCTCCTCGTACAAGTACCTGGCGGAGACCAAGGGCCAGCTGCTGCTGTACACCTCCAGCAGCTACACCCGCGGCCGCGCCGAGTACAGCCTGTACTCCTCGACCAAGGCGGCGATGGTCAATCTGACGCAGGCCCTGTCCGACGAATGGGCGGGTGACGGCGTCCGGGTGAACTGCATCAACCCCGAGCGAACCGCCACGCCCATGCGCACCAAGGCCTTCGGCCAGGAGCCCGCGGGCAGCCTGCTGTCCTCCGAGGCGGTGGCCCGCACCTCGCTCGACGTGCTGCTCTCCGAGCTGACCGGGCATGTCATCGACGTCCGCCAGCAGGACCCGACGGCCTCCGCGGGCCAGGCCTCCGGCTTCGAGGCCGCGCTGGCCAGTGTTCTGGACCGTCAGGACGGCGTGGCATAATCAGGGCCAATTAGTTTTCGTTAAATTCAGGCCTCTGTGGCTGCCCGTTCCTGGTGCATTCACAGGGGCCTGAAGCCTTAAGCACCATTAATTCGTAAACAACCGGCATCCCTCCCAGAGCAGGTTTTCAGTGATAAGCACCGCTATTCGCGTCGCCCGGGTGGGCAGCGCGGCAGAGCTGGCCGCGGCGGTCCTCATGCTGGCGGGTTTCCCCGCCATAATGGTGGCCGCGCTCATCCCGAGCGTCCCCGCCTTCGCGGCCGCGACCGCCGTCACGTACCTTGCGGACCACTATCTGCACCGCCAGGGCAGTTATCTGATCAACCGCCTCAGCAAGGTGCGCGCCGGACTGTCGATCCGCTTCCTGATCAGACAGCTCCTGCTGATCCTGCTGCTGGCCCGGCTCGACCTCTCCGACAACCTGATCTTCTACGGGGCCACCGCCTGCTTCATCGCGTTCTACGGCCTCCAGGCCCCGCACGGTGCCCTGGTCACCCTGATCCGCAACCGCCGCCGGCTCCCGGTCGCCACCCGCAACGTCGACCTGGCCTCCCGGATCCGCATCCCGGACGCTCCGCCGATCGGCCTGCTGAACCGGTCGGCCGAGAAGATGCTCCACCTCGACCTCGCGGCCGTGGTCGGCATACTCGTCGCCGCCGCGATGGACTCCAGGCTGCCCGGCTTCATCGGCATCGGTGTGACGATCGTCCTGGGCTCCCTGTACGTCCTCGCGCTGATGCCGTACGTGAGCAGGAAGAAGATCCCGCCGAACGCCGACGAGGTCCTCGCCACGGTCGACGACTGGCTGCGCGACTACAAGCCGGAGACCGTGCTGTACTTCTCCGGTTCCAGGGACTCCGCCTACCAGGTCAACATGTGGCTGGAGACCATGGAGCAGCTGGACTCCAAGCCGCTGATCATCCTGCGTGAGCGCGTCATCCTGCAGAACCTCGCGCCCACCACGGTCCCCGTCATCTGCGTGCCCGGAGGGGTGCACCTGATGAACATGGACCTGTCCACGGTGCGGGTCGCGCTGTATGCCGCGAACGTCGGCAAGAACATCCACCTGTTGCGTGTCCCCACCATGAAGCACGTCTTCATCGGCCACGGGGACAGCGACAAGCTGGCGAGCGTCAACCCGTTCAGCAAGGCGTACGACGAGGTGTGGACCGCGGGCCGGGCGGGCCGCGACCGCTACGCCATCGCCGACGTGGGTGTCCGCGACGAGGACATCGTCGAGGTGGGCCGCCCGCAGCTGGCGCCGATCCAGAAGCGGCAGGGGACGCCGGAAGGCCCCCGCGGCGGAGCCGCTGAGGGATACTGCCCGACCGTGCTCTACGCCCCCACCTGGGAAGGCTGGGACGGCGACCCGGGCAACACCTCGCTGATGCTGGCCGGCGAGAACATCGTGAAGAAGCTGCTGAAGGCCGACCCGCCGGTGCGTGTCCTCTACAAGCCGCACCCCTTCACCGGCACGGTCCTCGCCAAGGCGGGCGCCGCGCACCAGAAGGTCACCGCGCTGATCGAGAAGGCCGCCACCGAGCGCGCCACCGATCCCCGCTTCCAGGCCGACGCCGCGGCCCAGGCCGCCGCCAAGGCCGAGCTCGCCCGGATCGAGGCCCGGCTCGCCGTCCTCGCCGGCAACGGCGGCGACAAGGGCGACGAGGCCGAGGCCAGCCGTGACGGCGTGGTCGACGTGGCCAAGTACGAGGAGATCGCCCGTCTGCGCGGCGAGTGGAACGACGCGTACTGGCGTTCCTTCCCGGTGTGGGAGCACCGGGTGGTCACGGGCGCCGAGCCGCGGCTGTACGACTGCTTCAACGTCTCCGACGCGATGGTCTCCGACATCTCCAGCGTGGTCTCCGACTTCATCGCGAGCGGCAAGCCGTACGCGGTGACGGACTCCGCCGAGCTGGGTGCGGAGGAGTTCAAGCGGCAGAACACCGCCGTGCGGGCCGCCACGATCCTGTCCAACAGCGCCGCCGAGCTGGGCGAGCTGCTCGAAGCGGTCCGCGACCCGGCGGCCGACCCGCTGGCCGAGGACCGGGTGGAGCTCAAGCAGTACCTGCTCGGACCGGACGAGCCCACGTCCATCGACCAGTTCAACACCGCGGTGGCGAACCTCGCGATCAAGGCCGAAGCGCGCAATGTCGGCCAGGAGTCACGGGCGGCGGCCTCGGCGGCGGAGGCCACGACCAAGGCCTGACCTCCCCTTCGTAAAGGAAGGGCCCGGATTTCGGAGTGATCCCGAAATCCGGGCCCTTCCTGCGTATGTCCCGGTGCCGGATGCAACCCTTTCCCTCGTCCGGCCGTCTAGGGGATTGCCCCTGAGAGGAACTGGGGGAAACAGACCGCGATGGGGGAGACGTGACCGTTGTGCAGCCTGATGTGACCGTGGTCATCGGGGCGTACGAAGCGATGCCGTATCTGGTCGACTGTCTGGCCTCCGTCGAGGCACAGACCATCGGCCACGCGCGCATCGAGGTCATCGCGGTCGACGACGGCTCGGCCGACGGCACCGGGGAGTACCTGGAGGAGTTCGCCGAGCGGACCTCCCTCGACGTCACGGTGATCCGGCAGGACAACTCCGGCGGCCCCAGCGGCCCGCGCAACGTCGGTCTGGGCAAGGCGACCGGGCGTTACGTCTTCTTCCTCGACGCCGACGACCGGCTCGGCCCCGAAGCCCTGGAGCGGATGGTCGCGATGGCCGACCGCAACGGCACGGACGTCGTCCTCGGCAGGGTCGAAGGTGTCAACCGCAAGCCGCCGACGTCGATGTGGGGGCGGACCCTGGAGCGCACCGACGTCTTCTCCTCCAACATCAAGTTCACGCTGAGCGCGCAGAAGCTGTTCCGCCGCGCGTTCCTCGAGCGGCACAGCATGCGTTTCGACGAGTCCCTGTGGACCGGCGAGGACGCGCTGTTCACCATGGAGGCCTATCTGCGGGCCGACGGCGTCTCCGTGATCGCGGACCACACCTGCTACTACCTGGTGGGCCGCGAGGACGGCAAGCACGTCACCAGGACCGGCAGCCACACCCTGCGCTTCGACTCCGCGCGCGCTCTGATGAACCTGATCGCCGAGATGGTCCCGGCGGGCGCGAGACGCGACGTGCTGATGGTCCGTCCCTTCCTCGTCACCCTGCTCCCGCAGTTCGGCCCGAAGTTCCTGAAGGACAGCGAGGCGGTACGCCGGGAGAAGCTGGAGTTGGCGAAGCCGCTGGTCGACGCGTACTGGACCGGTGAGGTGGCCCACCGCCTCCGGGTGCATGAACGTCTGCGGCTCGAGCTGGTGGCGATGGGCCGCCCGGATCTCCTGGTGGAGGTCCTGGAGTTCCTGAAGGCGAAGAAGACCCCCGAGACCGTGTTGGAGAAGGGTGGCCGCCGTGTGTATTTCGCCTACCCGTTCTTCCGTGACCCGTCGACGGGCCTGCCCGACGCGCTCTATCTGGCCGAGCCGCGCGAGGCCCGTGAGGTGCCGGGCTACAGAGAGATAGGGGTCGACCAGTTGCTGCGCCGGGCCGTACGCAAAGCGCGAAGGGTCCTCACCCCGGCAGGGTGAGTGTCCCGGAGACGGACACGGTCTCCTCGTCCCGCCGCTGCCCGGGGACCCGCCGCTTGCGGGCCACCGCACACAACGCCCGAACGGCCATGTCGAAGCGTTCCTGCGAAGACGGCTCATCCGCTCCCAGCAACCGCCGCTTCAACTCGGCTCGCGCCTCGGCGAGTTCGTCCAGTTCAGGCTGTCGTACGGCCTTCAGCAGCCCGCGCACCCCCACCGCGTCCGGGGTCAGCACGATCGCCGCCCCCGCCGTGGGAAACGCCGCACGAAACGCAGCCTCGCTCAACCCGCTGGTGTTCGCGACAGCGTACGGTTTCCCGCTCGCCAGGAAGTCGCTGACCACGCTCGACACATCGCTGATCAGCAGGTCGGCCCGGTTGAAGCAGGCGTACAGCGTGGGCCGGGCGTCGGTCACGACCTGGTGCTCCCACTCCGGCAGCGAGGCCCAGTACGCCCGCTCCCAGGCGGCGGTCGCCCGGGTCACCGCCTCCGCACGGCCCGGTTCCGGCGTGGACTGCAGCAGCATCCGCTCGACCGAGTCCGCGGCGGCCCGGAACGACGCGATGGTGAGCCGGTCCAACTCACGTGTCCGGCGGGAGAGTTCGCCGTCGTCGGCAGGTCGTTCCCCCGACCGCTGCCGGTTCGCCGCCCGCACCAGCTCACGGATCCTCTGGTCCGCCGCGCCGGCCCGCGCGTCCACCGATCCGGTCAGCGGATGCGGCTTGTACAGCAGCCGTACCCCGGGATCGGCCAGCAGCGCACGCACGATGTTCTCGCCCGCCTCGATCACCGACGTGTTGCCGGGGTTGCCGTCCCAGCCCTCCCAGGTGGGCGCGTACAGCACCGTCGTGTACGTCCCGGTCGGCGGCCCCTCGTACGGCCGTACGGCGTCCAGCTGCGGGCGGCCGATCTCCACCACGTCCTTGTCCTCGACGCCCACCTCGGCCGCCGCGTACCGCTCGCGGGCCGCGGGACCGGCCACCCACACCTCGTCGTAGGCCTTCGCGTACGGGTTGCAGGAGGACAGCTTGTCGCTCTCGCCGTGGTTGACGAAGGTGTGCTTGATCGTGGGGATGCGCAGGACCTGGGAGGTCTTGCCGGAGTTCGACGGGTGGATGAGGACCTGGAGCGTGGACTGCTCCAGGCGCAGCAGCGTGGACACCTTCGGCAGGCAGACGATCGGGACGTCGGTCGCGGCGATCTTCTGCATCATGAACCGCTCGCGCAGGATGATGACCGGTCTCCCGTCGAGCTTCGCGAGCGGCTCCAGCCACATGTTGGCCTGGTAGGCGGAGGAGGCCCCGCCGGAGAAGTACAGGCCGACGGTCGGCCGGTACTCGGCGAGCCATGCGTCGAACCAGTCCAGCACCTCCTGCTCGCCCGCCGGACGCCGGCTCGGCAGCAGTCGTACGAGAAGGTCGTACAGACCCATGAGGGCGAGCCCGAGGGACATCGCGATGCCGAAGGCCGCGCACCGGGGTTCGCCGGTGGCCGCCGTGACCAGCAGGCCCGCCGTGGCGGGCAGGCCGTGGACCAGGAGGCGGGGGCCGGGGCGGCGCAGCAGGGCGGGCGGGGCCGGGGTCAGGCGGAGCGCGGAGGCGTCGATGTTCCGGGTGACCACCGGGAGGGTGCGGGTGCGGCGGACCAGGACGGAGGCCGCCTGGATCGCGCAGTGCAGCGCGTAGAAGGCGAGCAGACCGGCCACCAGCACGGTGTACGCCGTCTCCTCGTCCTCCGGGGTCAGCCGCAGCAGGCCGAGGACCAGCAGCAGGTCGCGCAGGACGTGCCGCACGGTGATGTCCGCGTGGGACTTGGCGAACAGGGAGACCATGCCGCGCTGCCACCGGTGCAGGACGCCCTCGACGGCCAGGGAGGCGGCCGTCGCGGCGAGCAACAGCGGGACGTGCGGACGCAGGGCGGCGACGGCCTGGGCGACGACGGCGGCTGCCAGGACGGCGGCGACGAGGACTCTCGTCGCGGTCTGCCGGCCCGGCAGCCGCAGCGCGGACCGGAGGCGGGGGAGGGGTGTTCGCACGGGGGTCACTCCAAGGTCGTCGCGAGACGGACGCCTTGGTTAACGCGTGCCGACCTCCGGACGACACGCGCGTGTCCTGTGCCCTGCGGGGTGGGGAAGTGCTATGCGACGGGTTCGTGCTGGGCGACGTGAGCGACCGGCGCGACGAGATCCTCGGCCCGTTCCGCCACCGCCTTGTCGGCCAGGTCGTTCACGGCGGTGTTGAACCGTTCCATGGACGTGGGCCGGTCGGGCCCCAGCACGTACTCCTTGAGAGTGCGGCGCCGCGGGGCCATCGGGTCGTGACGGGGTTCGCGGACCGAGCGCAGGATCTCCGGGAGCCGGGTGCAGGCGCGGTCGAGCAGATAGGCGCCGCCCGCGGTGGTGTAGGCGGCCCGGAACTCCTCGTCGGGCAGGTCCCGGGCGTTGGTCAGGACGTACGGCTTGAGGCTGGCCACGAAGTCGGCGACCACCGAGGAGACGTCACTGATGAGCAGGTCCGCCTGGTTGAAGCACTCGTACAGGGTGGGGAGTTGTTCGAGGATCACATGATGCCGTGCGGTGCTCTGGCTCGCCCAGAAGATCCGGTGCCACTCGTCCCGCAGCTCCTGCCACTCGGCCGCGCCGTCCCGGTCGGGGACCCGCGCGTCCCGCAACTGCTGGGCGTCGTCGCCCTCGTGACGCCCCGACATCTCGTCTAGACGGGCCCGGATCTCCCGCAGCCCGGCTCTCGCGGCTTCGGTGTCCTTCTCGTCGTCGGCCCGCAGCAGTTCCCTGATGGCCCGGTCCGCGGCGGCCGCCTCGGGTGAACGCTTGCCGGTGAGGGGGTGCGGCTTGTAGATGATCCGGACGTTCTCCGCGAGGAGCTTCTCGATCAGGGGTACGCCCATCGGGATCAGCGACGTGTGGCAGTCGTCGTCGCTCCAGCCCTCCCAGGTGGGTGCGTAGAGGACCACGGGCACCGGGCCGGCGATGTCCTCGGCGTGCGGCCGGACCGGGGCCAGCTGCGGGCGGCCCACCTCGACGATGGCGTTGTCACTGATGGCGTGCCGCACCCGCCGGTAGCGGTCCCGGCCCGCCCGCCCGGCCACCCAGATCTCGTCGTACACCTTGCTGACGCGGTTGCTGCTGGCGAGCTTGTCGCTGTCGCCGTGGCCGATGAAGACGTGCTTGGCCTCGGCGACGCGCAGCATGTGGACGTTCTTGCCGGCGTTGCCGGGGTAGAGGACGACCCGGACGCCAGACAGCTCGAGCTCGGCCAGGTCGTCGGCCTTGGGCACGCAGACCACGGGGATCCGGGTGCGGCCGAGGAAGCGGAAGGAGGCCCGCTCGCGCAGGACGATCACCGGGCGCCGGTCGAGCTGCTCCAGCGTCTCGATCCACATGTTGACCTGGTACATGAAGTCCCGGGACACCGCCGCGAAGCTGAAGTACAGGGCCACCTCGGGCCGGTACGCGTCAAGCCGGCGGTTGACCTCGCCGATCACCGCGTCCCGGCGGGGCATCCGGCGGACCGCGCGGAACTGTCCCAGCAGGGCGATGAGGGCGGCCGAGGCCGCGCCGATCGTCAGCGCGTAGCCGACGTAGGCCGAGTACCACGTGCCGGTCGCCAGCGCGACGATCAGACCCGCGTGGGCCGGCAGATCGAGGTGGAGCAGCTTGCGCAGGAAACGCCGGTAGAGATAGGCGGGCGGGCGTTCCGGTATGTCGATCCCGCTCATGTCGAGATTGCGCACGATCATCGGGAGTATCCGGCGCCTGCGGATTGCGTGATGCAGTGCCGAATACATCATCACGAGCAGGAAATGGGCGCTGAGGACGGCGAGCCCGGTGACCAGCACAGCGCCCGGCGCGTCCATCCGGTCGGCCAGGGCGAGCAGCATCACGGTGCGCACGGCGAACCGCATCGTGCGGCTGAGCTGCAGGGTCGCCAGGCGCCGGACGAATCCCGGGGCCTTGACGTGCAGGGCCTCGTCCGCCAGGTAGGTCACGGCCCACGCCGCCGTGAAACCCCACAGAGACGGCAGCAGTGCCAGGACGGGCAGCGCCGCGAAACCGGCACCGAAAAGGATCACCAGGAGAAGTTCGGTCTTCCCGGGAACGCGCAGGGCGGCGCACAACCGACGGATCGTCATGGGCGGGGCTTTCTCGAGCTACGGCAATGACCTTGTTGTCGGCAGTTGGACACGAGGCGGAGGTGAATGGTTGTACATCTTGGTGTCGAAAAGAATTCACTTCCGATTAACGGGAAGGTGTGATTCCGATTCCCTTGGACTTTCTCAAAAAGGGAACCGAACCGGCCCTGGAACGCGTCCGGCACCGGGTCCGGGGACTGGACGGACGCGCGTCCCCGCGTCCCCTTCGCGTACATTGCGGACGAGGTACCCGAAGTGGCGCGAGGGGACAGGACACAAGGTGGCAGGGGCAAGGCAGGCTGTGGGCGAGGCCCGCAGGATCGTCGTCAAGGTGGGTTCCTCGTCGCTGACCACCGCCGCCGGCGGCCTCGACGCCGACCGGGTCGACGCGCTCGTCGACGTCCTCGCCAAGAGCCGCAGCGGCGGAGAGCGCGAGATCGTCCTCGTCTCCTCAGGAGCCATCGCCGCCGGACTCGCCCCGCTCGGGCTGCGCCGCCGCCCCCGGGACCTCGCCCGCCAGCAGGCCGCCGCCAGCGTCGGCCAGGGCCTGCTCGTCGCCCGCTACACCGCCTCCTTCGCGCGGTACGGCGTCCGCGTCGGCCAGGTGCTGCTCACCAGCGACGACATGAGCCGCCGCGCCCACCACCGCAACGCCTCCCGCACCCTCGACAAGCTCCTCGCGATGGGCGCCTTCCCGATCGTCAACGAGAACGACACCGTCGCCACCGACGAGATCCGCTTCGGCGACAACGACCGGCTCGCGGCCCTTGTGGCGCACCTGGTCCACGCCGACCTGCTGGTCCTGCTCTCCGACATCGACGGCGTCTACGACGGCGACCCCAGCAGGCCGGGGACCTCGCGGATAGCTCAGGTGCGGCAGCCCGAGGACCTGGCGGGCGTCGAGATCGGCAGCGCGGGGAAGGCGGGCGTCGGCACCGGCGGCATGGGCACCAAGGTCGAGGCCGCCCGGATCGCGGCCGCCGCCGGCATCCCCGTCGTGCTGACCAGCACGATCCACGCGGCCGAGGCGCTGTCCGGCGGTGACACCGGCACGTACTTCCACCCCGCCGGCAAGCGCTCCGCCGACCGGCTGCTGTGGCTCCAGCACGCGTCCACCCCGCAGGGCTCGCTGACCCTGGACGACGGCGCGGTGAAGGCGGTCGTCGACCGCCGCAAGTCGCTGCTGCCGGCCGGGATCGCTTCGGTCGAGGGCGAGTTCGTCGCGGGCGACCCCGTCGAGCTGCGGGACGGCACGGGCCACGCGGTGGCCCGCGGGCTCGTCAACTTCGACGCCAAGGAGATCCCGCAGCTGATCGGCCGCTCGACCCGGGAACTGGCACGGGATCTGGGACCGGCCTACGAGCGGGAGGTCGTCCACCGGGACGATCTGGTGATCCTGCACCCCTGAGGGCCGCTGTCGGCGTCTTCGGGCGTCTTCCGGC
The DNA here is from genome assembly GCF_030816965.1 of Streptomyces canus. Taxonomy (NCBI): domain Bacteria; kingdom Bacillati; phylum Actinomycetota; class Actinomycetes; order Kitasatosporales; family Streptomycetaceae; genus Streptomyces; species Streptomyces canus. The sequence goes on along the minus strand of NZ_JAUSYQ010000002.1, from coordinate 3,528,806 downwards.
GTCTTCCGGCGTCTTCCGGCGTCTTCCTGGCGTCGTCCGGTGCCCGGTGTGCTCCAGGTGCCCGAAAACGGGGTGAACGCCCTGCCAAGAGCGTCGCCCTGAGGTGGACGTTCCGCAAAATCGCCCCACGAACCCCTGCGGCCTGCTCAACTTTGTCCCAGGGACACATTCCGCCCGACCCGTGGGGTCGACCTGTGCATGAAGGAGGCCGTCGTGAGACGAGTGCGCCCTGGGGCGGCGGCGTCCCGCGATGGTGCTGCGCCTTCCCGCGGCGGGTCCGGCCCGCCCGTCGTGAGGGAGTCCGGCGGTTCTCCGGCGCGAGCTGCGGACGAGGCCGGTGGCTCTGCCGCGCGGCCGGCCGGCGAGGAGCGGGCCCTGACGAGTGTCGCGGCCGGCGACCGGTTCGAGGGTGAGGAGCCCCGGGATCTGCCGCGCCTGTGGCACGTCACCCTCAGCGTCTCCGGCGGGGAGGCCCCGCTCAAGGAGGTCCGGCGCGCTCTCGAGCAGCTCGCCCACGACCATCCCTTCCTGCTGACCAGCCGCTATGCCAACGACCACGCGGAGATCCGGTACTGGGAGGAGGCCCGCGACCTGCACGACGCGGCCGCCGTCGCCCTGCGCCTGTGGGGGGAGCACCGCCAGACCGCGGGACTGCCGCCTTGGGAGATCGTCGGCCTGGAGGTCATCGACCGCCAGACCTACCACCAGCGCATCGCCGAGGGCTACGGTCCGCCGCCGGCCACCCCGGTCGGAGCGCACCCGTTCTGATCACCCGTTCTGATCGTGGCACCCGGCGTCCCTTTGATCCCGTCTCGCGCTGTGGAACAACAGGTGGACGGTCCCGTCCGGCGCACTACCCTTCCGGTATGACCTCGCTCTCGCCGTACGACTCCATGACCCCGGTCACCCAGGCCGCATACCGGGCCAAGGCCGCCGCCGCCGACCTCGCCCCGCTGCCCAGGGCCGAGAAGGACGACGCGCTGCTCGCCATCGCGGACGCCCTGGAGGTCCGTACGAGCGAGATCGTCGAGGCCAACGCCAAGGACGTCGCCAAGGCCCGGGAGGCCGGGACCAGCGAGGCGATCATCGACCGGTTGACGCTCACCCCGGAGCGGGTGCGCGCGATCGCCTCCGACGTCCGGGACGTCGTCGCCCTGCCCGACCCGGTGGGCGAGGTCGTGCGCGGCTCGACCCTCCCGAACGGCATCGACCTGCGCCAGGTCCGCGTCCCGCTCGGCGTGGTCGGGATCATCTACGAGGCCCGCCCGAACGTCACGGTCGACGCCGCCGCCCTCTGCCTGAAGTCCGGCAACGCCGTCCTGCTGCGCGGCTCGGCCTCCGCATACGAGTCGAACGCCGCCCTCGTACGGGTCCTGCGCGACGCCGTGGGCGGCGCCGGGCTGCCCGCCGACGCCATCCAGCTCGTGCCCGGCGAGAGCCGCGAGAGCGTGCGCGAGCTGATGCGCGCCCGCGGCCTGGTCGACGTGCTCATCCCGCGCGGCGGTGCCTCGCTGATCCAGACCGTCGTCACGGAGTCGATCGTCCCCGTCATCGAGACCGGCACCGGCAACTGCCACGTCTACGTCGACGCCCACGCAGACCTCGACATGGCGATCGACATCCTGATCAACTCCAAGGCCCAGCGGGTCAGCGTCTGCAATGCCGCCGAGACCCTCCTGGTCCACCAGGACATCGCCCCCGAGTTCCTGCCGCGCGCCCTGGACGCCCTCGCCGAGGCCGGGGTGACCGTCCACGCCGACCAGCGGGTACTGGCGTACGCGAAGGACACCAAGGCGACCGTCGTCGAGGCCACGCTCGACGACTGGGACACCGAGTACCTCTCCTACGACATCGCCGCCGCCGTCGTCGACTCGCTCGACAAAGCCGTCGAGCACATCCGGCTGTGGACCTCCGGCCACACCGAGGCCATCGTCACCACCTCCCAGCAGGCCGCCCGCCGCTTCACCCAGCTGGTGGACTCCACGACGGTCGCGGTGAACGCCTCCACCCGCTTCACCGACGGTGGCCAGTTCGGCTTCGGTGCGGAGATCGGCATCTCGACCCAGAAGCTGCACGCGCGCGGTCCGATGGGCCTGCCGGAGCTGACGAGCACGAAGTACATCGTGACCGGGGACGGTCACATCCGGCGCTGACGGCCTCCGCGCACAGGGGCGCGCACCTGCGCATATGCGTCCGTCACGCGCCCCCGCCCCGCTTGCGTGGCGTACGAGAGGTGTCTCACCAGGCGGATGAATTTCCATACCGTCTGCCCAAATTGACCCCCCAGGTCTACTCTGGATCCGTGCCGGAGGACGTGGGGGGCACGCCGTTCCCTGACGGCTGGGAGCCCGACGACGACCACGACCGCGGGGTGTCGGACGAAGAGTTCGCCTCCGTGGTCTTCGACGAGGCCTTCGTACGGGCGGCCGTGGTGCACGAGCCGACCGCCGTCGAGCGCCTCCTGGCCGCGGCCCAGGCGAGAGCGGAGGCCTCCGAGGCCGACGCCCGCCGCGCACGCCCCAGAGGCGAGCGGTACGAGGACGGCTATGGACCCGGCGCTTTCGGCCATGATCCAGAGCTCGACGACCTGGACGACACGGACGTCCTCGAAGGCCGCTACGGCGCCCCGGGGACGTACGGCAAACAGTTCCGCTGGCACCGCCCCGTCGCCTGGATGCTGGCCCTCGTCATGGGCATCGGCATGGTGGCGCTGGCCTTCACGGCGGTCTACAGGGGCTCCTCCTCCGGGAGCCGGGACCGGGTTCCGCCGCCGGCCTCGACCGGTCTGGAACACGGGAGCACGGTGACGCCCTCGGCGTCCGCCGACTCCTCCCAGCCAGCCCTCTCCGCGGTCCCGCGAACGCCCTGACACTCCTGGTGAGAACCTGTCAGAACTTGTCGCACAGCAGGGCGTTTACCTGAGCTCCGCGAGACCTACTCTGAAGATATGGGAGGGCCAGGAGACCCACCTGAGGGGACACCCGAGGGCGGCCCCGTGGGTGGTGAGGACGAGTACCGATCCGTCGTCTTCGACGAGTCGTTCGTTCGCGCTGCCCGCCTCCAGGAGTACTCCGCGCAGGAGCGCATGACCGACCACGCGCCCGCCGTGCGCCGCCGCCCGCCGCTGCGCCGGGGACTGTCCCGGCAGGCGCTGATCCTGTTCCTGCTGATCGCCCTCGCCTTCGGCACCGCGATCTACATGGGTGTACGGCACCCCTACCAGACCTCCGCGGTCCGCCAGCCCGTCGAGCCCCTGCGGATGACCGTCATACCGCTGGCCCCCGAGGGCAAGGTCCCGGGGCACACCGACGCCGAGTACCTGTACGGGCACAGCCCGGCCGCGCAGTACCGCGTCGGCGCCGAGGGCATCCCGCTGCCGGCCTCCCGCCGCACCGCGCACTTCTCCGACAGCCAGGTCGTGTCCGCGCTGACCACCGCCAAGGACTACATCGTGCGGTCCTCGCTCGACCCGGACGTCCTCGTCGGCAACCAGGTCCGTGCCGTGCGGGTGCTCCTCGACACGGACCAGCTCGACCAGTTCGACCAGAGTTTCGCCCACCCGGCAGCGGACGGGCGGCACGCGCCGACCGGGTGGCTGGTCCGCTTCGACCCCGCGGAGACGCGGCTGGCCGACCACAGGATCCGGGTGCAGGGGAGCTTGCAGGCCGCCGAGACCGACTCGTCGACGCTGGAGGTCACGGCGGACCACACGTTCGTGTACGCGCTGCGTTCCGCGGCCGCGGACCCCAGGGCCGAGGTGTCGCTGTTCACCGTCCGGCGTGAGCTGCACTTCCGGTTCGACCGGGACGATCTGCGGATGCACACGACGCAGCTGGTCGTGTCCTATGTCCAGGCCGGGCCGCTGTCGTGTGCGGAGGACTCCACGAATCGGCTGCATCCCTTGCTGGCCGGGGAGACGGCGAAGGCAGGCGGGCCCGCGGGGACGGATCCGTATGCGACGGGGAGTGCCACGGCGCTGTGCGGGTCGCTGGCGACCGGTGCGCAGCCGAAGGTGTGACCGGGGTACGAGGCCGGTTCGGTCCCCTACCGGCCGGTGGGGCCGGTCGTGCGCACGCGGCGGAGCCGCACGGCGACACAGCCCCCGCGCCCCCTGGGGTCTCAGTCCTCCTCGTTGTCGCGGGACGTGTCCGTCGGGGGCTCGTCCTCCCGTGGGGCCGAGTTTGAGAAGCCGCCGAAGCCCCTGCGTACCCTGCCGCCCAGATCGCCCGCTCCGCCCGCGATGTCGCTGACCAGCTTCATCAGGGGGTCCTTGGAGCTCTTGACGTTGGTCGCGTAGCTCGCCGCCGACTCGCGGAAGGAGTCCGTGACCGAGGTGTCCTTGTCCTCGGTGCGGCGCGGGTAGTGGCCGTCCATGATCCGCTGGTGGTCGCGGGACTCGGCCCACTTCTTCAGCTCGGCCGCCCGCACGGTGGTGAAGGGGTGGGAGCGCGGCAGGACGTTCAGGATCTTCAGCACGGAGTCGCGCAGGTCGCCGCCGGCCTCGTACTCCTCGGCCTGCTTCAGGAACGCGTCCACGTTCATCTCGTGCAGATGGTGACCGCCGGCCAACTTCATCAGGCCGCGCATCGAGGCCTTCAGATCCTGGCCGACCAGCAGGCCCGCCCGGTCCGCCGACAGCTCCGACTTGCGGAACCACTCGCGCAGCGCGGTCACGATCGCCATGATCGCGATGTTGCCCAGCGGGATCCACGCCACCCTGAGGGCGAGGCTGGTCAGGAACAGCAGTATGGTCCGGTAGACCGAGTGGCCGGACAGGGCGTGGCCCACCTCGTGGCCGACGACCGCCCGCATCTCCTCCTCGTCCAGCAGGTCGACCAGACCCGTGGTGACGACGATGATCGGCTCGTCCAGGCCGATACACATCGCGTTGGGCTGCGGGTCCTGATTGACGTACATCGGCGGGACCTTCTCCAGGTCCAGGATGTAACACGCGTCCCGCAGCATGTCGTTGAGGTACGCGAACTGCTGGTCGGAGACGCGCACCGAGTCGGACAGGAACAGCAGCCTCAGACTCCGCTCCGGGAGCAGACCGCTGAGCGCCTTGAACACCGTGTCGAAACCGCTCAGCTTGCGCAGCGCCACCAGGGCGGAGCGGTCGGCGGGGTGTTCGTACGCACGGGAGGAGATTCCCGGGAAACGCCTGCGCTGCCTGCTCGGCACGTTCTCGTGCCCGTTGTTCTGATGGCCGTCGTCGGACATGTCTTCCCCCATGTGCGTCTTTGGCTGTGCCCTTTGACCTCTGTGATCCTTTGCGGACCCTTGTGCGGCCCTTTGCGCCCCCGAAGCAGAGCCCAGCCTAGGCGGAGATAGCGTGGACGGGCAGTACAGCGAAGGAGTCCACGTCATGGAGCACACCCGGGCCGCCTGGCTCACCGAGGCCGCGAGCGCCGCCGAGCAGCAGGGATCCGGAGATCTGCTCAGGGTGGTACTGGTCGTGATGTTCCTGGGCTGTGCGTTCACCGCGTGGTTCCTGCTGCGGGGGTACAAGCGGAAGGACGACTGAGAAGGGGCGAAGGTTCCCCGCCGTCCCCAACGGTGGAGTCGGCGTGATCGCCCTCACCGCGCCCGCTTACCATGGGCCGACAGCTTTATCCCGCCCACCGGATAGGTCCTGCCGAAGATGAGCTTCCACAGCACCGCTGCCCAGTTGGTCACCCTCGCCGCAGAGGGCGAGGAGCACGGCGGCAACCACGAGAGCCTCGACCCCTTGGTGACCGGCGGCGCCGCGTTCCTCATCCTGCTGCTCCTGCTGTGGATCACCACCCGTTTCAACCGCGACCGCTGAGGCGCCGAGTGCCCAGAGCGGGGCACTTCGGGCCTCCGCCGGCCGGTGTCCTCAGATCGGGCCGGTAGGGTCTGCACGCATGGGAGAGCAGGACATGCCTACCGGCCCGGGCAACAGCCCGTCGAACCCCGGCAAGCGCCGCCTCGGCGTCATGGGCGGAACGTTCGACCCGATCCACCACGGGCACCTCGTGGCGGCCAGTGAGGCCGTCGCGCAGTTCCATCTGGACGAGGTGGTGTTCGTACCGACCGGCCAGCCGTGGCAGAAGACCCACCGCCGGGTCTCCCCGGCCGAGGACCGCTACCTGATGACGGTCATCGCGACCGCCGAGAACCCGCAGTTCTCGGTCAGCCGCATCGACATCGACCGCGGTGGCGCGACCTACACCACGGACACGCTGCGCGACCTCAAGTCCCTCAACCCCGACACCGACCTCTTCTTCATCACGGGCGCCGACGCCCTCGGCCAGATCCTCACCTGGCGGGACGCGGAAGAGCTCTTCTCTCTCGCGCACTTCATCGGAGTCACCCGGCCCGGCCACACTCTGGCCGACCCCGGGCTGCCCGAGGGCGGCGTCTCCCTCGTCGAGGTCCCCGCCCTGGCCATCTCCTCCACCGACTGCCGGGCGAGAGTCGCCAAGGGCGACCCCGTCTGGTACCTGGTGCCGGACGGAGTCGTGCGTTACATCGACAAGCGCGAGCTGTACCGCGGCGAGTGAGCCGAGAGGGGCACCGGTGAACGACCGATACGACGCGGGCTACGGCGACGATCAGGAGAACCAGTACGCACTCGTCGGCTATGACGATTACGGCCGACCGGTGTACCAGCAGGTCCCGCCGCAACAGGCCCCGCAGCAGCAGTACGACCCCTACGCGCAGCAGGGCTACGGCTACGACCCGTACGCCACGGGCAACCGACAGGCCGCGCCGTACGACACGGGCACCCAGAACCCCGTCCCGCCGTACGACCCCTACGGCGCCGGCGACACCGGTCAGCAGGCGCCCGTGCCGCCCTACGACCCCTACGCCAACGGGGCCCAGCAGGGCGGCGGTTCGGCGGCGTACGACCCGTACGGCCAGGCCGCCGCGAGCGGTCAGCAGCCCCGGGTCGCCGAGCAGACCGCCTACATCCCGCAGCAGGGCGGGTCGTCCAGGGGCACGCAGGCCGGCCGGGGCCATGCGCAGGGCACGCAGGCCGGCCGGGGGCACGCTGCGGGCCCTCAGACCGGCCAGGGCTACCGCCCGGCGGTCGAGGAGGACCTTGCCGACGCGGGTCGTCCCGGTGCCGCCCGTCCCGGCGCGGACCCCGCCGAGGGGGAGGAACGGCAGTACCACACCGCACAGTTCGCGTTCGTCGAGGAGCCCGACGGTGACTCCGAGGACGTCATCGACTGGCTCAACTTCACCGAGAACCGCACCGAACGCCGTGAGGAGGCCAAGCGCCGCGCCCGCAGCCGGCTCGTCGCCCTGGTCGTCGTCCTCGCCCTGGTCGCGGTGGGCGGCGTCGGCTACCTCTGGTACGCCGGAAAGCTGCCCGCTCTCTCGGACCCGGAGAGCAAGAAGGGCACCACGATCGCGGCGAGTGCCCAGAACCGCGACGTGATCGTCGTCCATCTGCACAACACAGCGAAGGGCGGCACCTCCACGGCGCTGCTCGTCGACAACACCACCACCAAGCAGGCCACCACCGTCCTGATCCCCAACTCCCTCGCCCTGACGGCCGACGACGGCACCACGACGACCCTCGCCAAGTCGGTCGACGACGACGGCTCCTCCGGGACCGTCGACTCCCTCGACACCGTCCTCGGCACCGACATCGAGGGCACCTGGCGTCTGGACACCCCCTATCTTCAGAACCTGGTCGACCTCGTCGGCAACATCGACGTCGACACCAACACCGCCGTGCCCGACCCGGACGCCAAGAAGAAGGGCCAGGCGCCCCTGGTGAACAAGGGGAAGGGCCAGACCCTCAGCGGCAAGATGGCCGTCGCCTACGCCACCTACCGCGCCTCCGGCGAGGCCCAGAACGCCCAGCTGGAGCGCTTCGGCCAGGTCCTGCAGGGCGTGCTGCGCAAGCTGTCCTCCGACCCGACGGCCGCGACCACCACCGTGCAGACACTGGCCCAGATCCTGGACCCGTCCCTGACCGACAAGGATCTCGGCACCTTCCTCGCCAAGCTCGCCGACCTCGCCAAGGGCGGCGACTACAAGACCGCGCTGCTGCCGGTCCAGCAGGACGGCACGCTGAGCGCGGCGGCCAGTGCCGGCGTGGTCAAGGACGTCCTCGGCGGCAAGGCGAAGAGCCCCGACAAGGACGCGGCCGTCAGCGTCTCCGTCCAGAACGCCACCGGCACCAAGGACAACACCGAGAAGGCCCGCGTCGTCCTCCTCAACGGCGGTTTCACCTTCGTCGACGGCGGCACGCCCTCCTCGGCGCAGGCCACATCCAAGGTCGTCTACGCCGACGCCGCCGACAAGGCGAATGCCACCGAGGTCGCCAAGACCCTGGGCCTGCCCGCCGGCGCGGTCACCAAGGGCACCCTGTCGTCGAGCGCGAACGTCTCCGTGGTCCTCGGCCAGGACTACAAGCCGTCCTCCTCGTCCTAGGCCCGGTCTCCGGCTCCGAAGCGTCACCCCACGTGATCTCCACGATCACGTGGGGTGCCGTCGGCGGTCCGTGAGACCCTTGATGTCAATCGACCGCCGACCGAAAGCCTTGTAGTGACCGCCACTGACCGTTCTCTCGAGCTCATCAACGCCGCCGCGCAGGCGGCCGCCGACAAGCTCGCCCATGATGTGATCGCCTACGACGTCAGCGACGTCCTGTCGATCACCGACGCCTTCCTGCTGGCGTCCGCACCCAACGACCGCCAGGTCAAGTCCATCGTCGACGAGATCGAGGAGCGGCTCTCGAAGGAGCTCGGCGCCAAGCCGGTGCGCCGCGAGGGCGACCGCGAGGCCCGCTGGGTCCTGCTCGACTACGTGGACATCGTCGTGCATGTCCAGCACAGCGAGGAGCGGGTCTTCTACGCTCTGGAGCGGCTGTGGAAGGACTGCCCCGAGCTGGAGCTGCCGGCCGATGCCAAGGCGACCCGCGGCAAGGCGGAGGAGCACACCAAGCTCCGGGCCGAGGAGGACGCCGCCGAGTTCGGGGAGCCGCGGTGACCGCTCCCGCCGACCGGAAGGGCCGGGGCCGTCGCGTCATCCTGTGGCGGCACGGCCAGACCTCCTGGAACGTGGAGCGCCGCTTCCAGGGCACCACCGACGTCGAGCTCACCGAGACCGGTGTCGGCCAGGCCCGCAGGGCCGCCCGGCTGCTGGCCTCCCTCCAGCCCGACGCCATCGTCGCCTCAGACCTCCAGCGGGCCGCGAACACCGCGGCCGAGCTCGCCGCGCTCACCGGCCTGGAGGTGGCCCACGACGAGGGCCTGCGCGAGACTTACGCGGGCGTCTGGCAGGGGCTGACGCACGAGGAGATCATCGCCCGGCACGGTGAGGAGTACGCCGCGTGGAAGCGCGGTGAGCCGGTGCGCCGCGGCGGCGGCGAACTGGAGACCGAGGTCGCCGACCGCGCCGCTCCCGTCGTGCTCCGGCATGCCGAGAAGCTCCCCGAGGACGGCACCCTTGTCGTGGTCAGCCACGGCGGCACGATCCGCACCACCATCGGCCGGCTGCTTGGTCTGGACGCCCGGTACTGGGAGAGCCTCGGCGGACTCTCCAACTGCTGCTGGTCCGTCCTCGGCCAGGGTGCCCGCGGCTGGCGCCTCATGGAGCACAATGCCGGCACTCTCCCGGAGCCGGTGCTCGGCGACGACGACTGAGGGCTCCGGACCGGATTTCACTTCCGGCAGGTCGCAGGCTAAAGTTCTTCTTGTTCGCCCGCCGAGCGGGAAGAACACAAGGGGCTATAGCTCAGTTGGTAGAGCGCCTGCATGGCATGCAGGAGGTCAGGAGTTCAATTCTCCTTAGCTCCACAGATCGACACTCTGTTGAGTTGTCAAAGATCGGTGATCATCAGGGTCCCGCCTCCTTCAGGAGGCGGGATTTTCTGTGTGCTCCCGCAGCCGCGCCGCTTTCTCCCGCGTCTCCTCGTCCTCCGGTGTGTAGACCACGATCCGGCACTCCGGCATCCCGTCGATCGACAGCGATTGGGACGTCATCCGCAGTTCGCCCACCGCCTTGTGACGGAACGTCTTGACCCGTGGCCCCGGTTGCACCACCTCTCCGCTCGCCCACAGCTCGGCGAAGTACGGGCTGGCCGCCGCCAGCGCGGCTATGAAGCTTTCCCAGGCCGGCTCGCCCACATGTCTGCCGTACGAGGACCGCAGCGTCGCCACCATGACGGGCAGCTCGCGCTCCCGGTACATCAGCGGACAGGCCCGCTCGGACACCGTGAACAGCGTCCACAGCGCGTTCGCCACCCCGATGTCGACGATCTCCGGGATCAGGAACAGGTCCCGGTAGCCGGGATTGGTGGCCAGGATGTCGTAGCGCGAGTTGTAGACGACCGCCGGAAGCGGGTCGAGGGCGTCGATGATGCCCTGCACCTCCGGGCTCGTCGACCGTGTCAGGCCCTCCGGAGCCGGGGCGAACGGCACCTGCGCCAGGCGGTACAGATGCTCCCGCTCCGGAGGGTCCAGCCGGAGCGTGCGGGCCACGGCGTCAAGGACCTGCGCGGACGCGTTGATCGGCCGGCCCTGCTCCAGCCACGTGTACCAGGTCACACCGACGCCGGAGAGCTGGGCGACCTCCTCGCGCCGCAGTCCCGGGGTGCGGCGCCTGAGGCCCGGCGGCATGCCCACGTCGGCCGGAGTCACCCGGGCCCGCCTGCTGCGCAGGAACGAGGCCAGCTCGGGCCGTCGTCGCTGTGTCGTCCTCATCGTCACGTCCCCCCTCGTCCCGACCATCCTCGGTGCCGCACGCGGCGCTTGCCAGGTGCTGGCAGTACCAGCATCGGCGGGCTCTCGGCACCTTTACCGGGATGTCCTCAGGCTCGACGGCATGACGACAACGCCCCGGACGGGACCGAATCCCGCACTCGATTCCCCCTCTGCAAAAAGTGAAGCACCCGCCACTGACAACCGGCCCCGGCCGCTGCTCGCGCTCGTGCTCGCCGCCCAGTTCATGGCGCTGCTCGACGTGTTCATCGTGAACGTCGCGGCCCCGACGATCGGCACGGAACTGCACGCCTCCGGCGCCCAACTCCAGCTGGTCGTCGCCGGATACGCCATCACGTACTCGGTGCTGCTGATCACCGGCGCCCGGCTCGGCGAACGGTTCGGGCACGGCCGGGTCCACCTCGCCGGGCTCGCCCTGTTCACGGCGGCCTCGCTCGCCTGCGGGCTGGCGCAGGGAGCCACCGAACTGATCGTCTTCCGGCTGGTGCAGGGCGCCGGCTCGGCGGTGATGATCCCGCAGGTGCTCAGCCTGATCCAGCGCAACTTCACCGGTGAGGCCCGGATGAAGGCGCTCGGCGTGTACTCGGCGGTCCTCGCGGTCGGCGCCGCCGCCGGGCAGGTCGTCGGTGGAGTTCTGGTCAGCGCCGACCTGTTCGGCACGGGCTGGCGGCCGGTGTTCCTCGTGAACGTGCCGGTGGGTCTCGTCCTGCTCGCCGCAGGCGCCCGTGTCCTGCTGCCCGGGGACCGTCCGACGCCCCGGGACCGGGCGCGCGGTCTCGACCTGCCCGGCCTGGTGCTGCTCGGCGCGGCCGTGTCGCTGTGCACGGTGCCGCTGGTGCTCGGGCAGGAGGAGGACTGGCCGCTGTGGTCCTGGCTGTCCCTGGCCGCCGCCGCGATCCTGTTCACCGTTTTCTGCGGCTACGAGTCCCGGCTGGCGAGGCGCGGCGGTGCCCCGCTGATCACACCGAGCGTGCTGCGCCATCCCGGCATGGGCCTCGCCGTCTTCCGGATCATGGCGGTCATGGCCGTCAACGGCGGCTTCCTCTTCGTGCTCACCCTGTACGTGCAGGGCGGCCTCGGCTACAGCGCGCTGCGGGCCGGGCTCTCCTTCGCGCCGACCGCGGTGATCTTCGGCATCGTCGGACTGACCTGGCGCGCCTGGCCGGCCTCCTGGCAGCGGCTGTTGACGCCCGCCGGGTTCGTGATCACCGCGCTGGCCTCGCTGGGCGTGGGCCTGGCGCTCAAGGACGGCGGCGACGGCGGCGTCGCGCTGTACGCGGCGTACGCCGGCGTGGGCGTCGGGCTCGCGCTCGCCTTCAGCCCCACACTCACCGGCGCCCTGGCCACGGTGCCGCCCCGGCACGCGGCGGACGCCAGCGGCCTGCTCGCCACGGTCACCCAGCTCGGCCAGCTGATCGGCGTCGCGGGCTTCGGCACACTGTTCTTGAATCGACTTGAGTCACTGGGCCCCTCTGAGGCGTATACCTCTGCGGAGGCGCTTTGGACGTGCATGTTCGCGCTGGCCGGGACCGCCTTGGTGGGCGCCGTGTCCGGACTGGTACTCAGGCGTCGCTGACCGTATTGGTCCGGCCGTGGCAGAATCAAACGGCCGGAAGGGGGCGCGGCCCTACGGGAGGGAGTAGTGATGCCTGCGAGCATCCTCGTGGAGGTCGGCCACCTCCACGAAGCGGCGTCGACAAGGGACACGACGGTCCGCCTCATCTGCCCTTCCTGCGGTTCTGTCCATGTCGCCCAGGTACTCGGCGACAACGGCGGAATCTCCTACGTGTGCACGGCCTGCGGCCACAGCTGGAGCTGAACGATGGGTGCACACAGGCGAAAGTGCGACTGGTGCGGCAGCGGAACGCCGATCGTGCGGGACATGGAGCCGGTCAATCCCGACTACCAGTACTGGTGCGAGGAGTGCGCGCGGGCGCTGATCATAAAAGGCGACCCCATCGAGACGTACCGCGAACTCGAGGGTGAGCCGATCTACGGCCGCCTCCTCGAAGAACACTGCACGCTGAAGCGGTTCTACTCGTTCGTGACCGCTTGACGTTGCCCCTCCCGCCCCCAGGGAAACGATTTGGTGTTCCACCCGGTGGACCGTGTAATGTTGGCGTCGCCGCCGGGGAAACCCGCGGAACACCGTTCGGGGCTATAGCTCAGTTGGTAGAGCACCTGCATGGCATGCAGGGGGTCAGGAGTTCAAATCTCCTTAGCTCCACAGAAAGATCCCGCCGGATCATTGATCCGGTGGGATCTCGGCGTTTTCAGAGGCAGTTGTGGCCGGACAGCCGAAAGGGCCGCCCTCTTCAGGGCGGCCCTTTCGTGGTGTCGGTTCAGCGGCCCAGTGCGCGGCGCCCGCGGCCCTGGGAGAGGACCGGCAGGTTGCGGGAAGGACCCTTGTCGCGTGCTGTCTCCTCCTCGAGACGCAGGGCGAGCGCGGGGCAGCGACGCACCGCGCGTAGCGCCTTCGCCTCTGCGTAGCGAGGCACCTGCGCCTGGGCGACCGTCGGGAAGCCGTCGGCGCCGAGTTCGAAGACCTCGGGCAGGATGTCGGCGCACAGACCGTGGCCCCGGCAGAGCGTCCAGTCGACGTAGATCTTCTGACGGCTGGGACCGCTCTCCTCGGCCTCGGCGCCACCCGGGATGCCGGTGGGTGTCCTGCCGCCCTCGAAGAGCGGCAGAACGCCCTCCACGGGCCGTCCGCAGCCGTTGCCGAGGACATGGGCGGCCAGGTCGTCCGTGAACGCCTTGATGGTCGACTCCAGGAACATCGCGGAGCCGTCCGGGTGCGAGCAAGCGCCGCGCCGCTTCACGTTCTTGGCGACCTGCTTGAGGGCCTCCAGGGCGGCAGGGCCGCCGCCGTTGAGGATGTCCTCCATGCCGCGCGCGGCGGCCGGCAGACCGAGATAGCAGGGGCCGCACTGACCCGCGCTCTCCTCGGCCAGCCACTGCGCCACACGCAGCGACTCACCCAGCGGGCAGGTCTCCTGAGTGATCGGCAGGATCGCGCCGGCGCCGAGCGCGCCGCCCACGGCGTCCAGGGAGTTGCGGGAGACGATCGCCTCGTTGACCGTCGCCGCGTCGATCCACTTGCCGTGGTAGCCGCCGGTCAGCACGCCCTGCGGGACCGGCGGGGCGCCGGCCAACTGCAGGACGTAGCGCAGCGGTACGCCCGTGGGGACCTCGATCACCATCGGGCGCGCGACGGCGCCGGAGACCGTGAGCATGACGGTGCCCGGCTCGTCGTACAGCCCGGTGTTGCCGTAGCGCTCCGGGCCGATGCGGGCGGCGATCGCGAGTTGCGCGAAGGTCTCGGCGTTGGACAGCAGGGTCGGCGCCCCGCCGACGCCGCTCTGGGAGGCGCTGATCTTGCGGCCGGGCGGGATGGCCGGGCCGCCGTCGATGGAACGGATCAGCGAGGCCGCCGCTCCGGTGACCATACGGACGGGATTGCGCTGCACGCGTGCGCGTAGAGCCGATCTGCGGCCGTTGCTGAGACCGCGTTCGGCGAGGGCGGCCTCCATGGACCGCTGGGTGGACTCCCGGGTGACCCCCACCACGAGCGTGCGGGCACCCAGGGCTTCGGCGGCCAGGAGGGCGCCGTCCAGGATGAGGTGCGGGGCACGGTTGATGAGCACCGTGTCCTTGCGGCAGGCCGGTTCGTCCTCGCTGCCGTTGACGACGACGACCGGGCGGACGCCGCGCTTGATCGCTGCCTCGGCGACCGAGCGCAGCTTCTTGTGGAAGGGGAAGCCGGCTCCGCCGCGTCCCTTCAGGTTGATGGCTTCGGAGAGCTTCGCGAGTTGCTCCCCGCCCATGGGTTCGAGCGGGCCGTGCACCTTCAGGTGCATGGGCAGGTCAAGTCGTTCGACAAGGTCGAAACCCGACGTGAGCTGAGGAAGGCCGACCACGCGGACTTCTGGTACGTCGGGCAGGGCCTCGTTCACCTATAGCCTCCGGAAGGCGTGTTCCAAGGTTCGCCCGAGCCCGGTGCGTCGAAGTCGTACGACTGACCGGGCGTTGCATCCGTGGCGGGACCGCTGTTGTACGTGTCATTCGGGTTGTACGCGCCGTAAAGGGTGTTCGTCTCACCTGTGTCGCGCACATCACCTGAGAGATAGCTGGCCGTGCCCGAATTACCGCCATACGTCGGGATGTTGTACCCCGTGTCCTGGAGCGGGTCGTAGGCGGAGGGGGGTGCTTCGCCGACCGGCGGCGGGGACGGGATCGGCCAGCTGCCGGAGGTGCTGCCACCGCTGTCCATGCGCGCGATGGGGTCCGTGGCGGCCTGCATGTCCATCGGCATGTCCATGCGCGCGGTCTGGCCGGTGTCGAAGGGCTGTTGTGCGCCCGGTGACACGGCGCGATAGGCGGCGGCGAATCCGCTGCCCGCGGGCTCCGGGGCCGGTGGGGCCTGGTAGAGGGGCATGCCGCCGGTCTGCTGGGTCAGGCCCTCGTAGCCGGGCAGGGCGGACTCCGAACGCCGTCCGGCGGGCTCGGCGGACCGGCGGCTCTCGCGTCCCGGCGCGGCGGTTTCCGCGGCCCGCCGGGCGCGGCTGGCTTCCAGTTCCTCGCGGCCCGGCCGCTCCTCGGTGCCGAGGAGCATGGCGATCCGGTCGGTGACCTTGCGCTTGAAGGGGCGAGGTGCCGAGCGCAGGGCGAGGGCTGCTATGACACCGAGCACGCAGAGCGCGTACATGTACGTGAAGATCGGGGCCTTCACCGCGCGCCCCGCGTACAGGCCGTGGATCAGCCCGGCGCACCAGGCCGGGTAGGCCAGCATGTGCATCGCCCGCCACCGTGCCGCGACCGGGGCCGGGGAGGCGAACCGGTTGCGCAGGGCGCCGGTGATGCCGACGAAGATCATGAGCTGGCCGGCCAGGGTGCCGAGACCTATGAGGCCCCCGCTGCTGCTGAAGCCGAGCCCGAACGGGATGAACGCGGCGATCCAGGTCGTGTGGTCGAGAGTCAGTTTGATCCCGATGTGCAGCAAAAGGAACGCGATCGAGCCCACGGCGGTGATCCGGTGGATCCCCTGCGCGACGATCCGCTGCCGGGTGTTGAGGATCAGCCGGTCCTGCGCGACGAGCCCCCAGATCACGGAGCAGGTGAGGAGGACAAGCGTCACCACGCCCGCTCCGAAGTTGAGGAAGTCCTGGAGCCAGACACCTCCGTACACCACGACCAGAGGGATGGCCAGCAGAAAGACGGCCGTCGCCACCCCGTAGGCCGACCGGCCGGTCCTGGGGAGCGTGCTGCTAGTACTACGAGGGTTCATGGGGGCAACTCCGAGCGGTTCGGGAAGGCGGTCCCGCTGCCGCACTCTAAGTGGCGCCATACCGATGGGTACGGCATTTGAGTTATTGCGTTGTTATCAAACGACTGCGGGGCCGTTGTGATGTCCCTTAGTAGCTGTTACGCGAAGTAACCATTGACCATGGCTCGGTTCCTGTGTCGGATCGGACGGTTGCGCTCGACTGCGGCGGCGAGTGCGGCACCCGGTGCCAAAGAGGCATACGTAAGCTCGTCGCGGCTTGCTCAACGGCTGCGGTACTCTGACGCCATGCGTGCCGTACGCCTTCTGCTTAGCGAGCCGCGCTGATCAGTCCCGACCACCGGTGAAGACGTGGTCGGAATCGGCGCGGCGTCCCCTCCTGTGCGAGGGGATTTTTCGTTTCCGGACGACACAGCCGCTGGCAGAGACGATCGATGGAGCTTTGAGGACCATGAGCGAGACGAACCCCGCTGCCGCCGAGGTGGCCGCGCCGCACCGCTACACGGCCGCCGTCGCGGCCGAGATCGAGGCACGCTGGCAGGACTTCTGGGATGCCGACGGCACCTATGCGGCGCCGAACCCCAAGGGCGACCTGGCGGGCGATCCCGGGCTGGCCGCCAAGCCCAAGAAGTACATCATGGACATGTTCCCGTATCCCTCCGGTGCGGGCCTGCACGTCGGCCACCCGCTGGGCTACATCGCCACCGACGTCTTCGCCCGCTTCCAGCGGATGACCGGCCACAACGTCCTGCACACCTTGGGCTTCGACGCCTTCGGCCTGCCCGCCGAGCAGCACGCCGTGCAGACCGGCGAGCACCCCCGGGTCACCACCGAGGCCGCCATCAACAACATGAAGTCCCAGCTGCGCCGGCTGGGCCTGGGCCACGACAAGCGCCGGTCGTTCGCCACGATCGACCCGGAGTACTACAAGTGGACCCAGTGGATCTTCGTCCAGATCTTCAACTCCTGGTACGACGACGAGGCGAAGAAGGCCCGCCCGATCTCCGAGCTGGTCGCGCGGTTCGAGTCCGGTGAGCGCGCGGTTCCCGGTGGCCGTTCCTGGGACGCCCTGTCCGCCGCCGAGCGTGCCGACGTCCTGGGCGAGTACCGCCTGGCGTACGCCTCCGACGCCCCGGTCAACTGGTGCCCGGGTCTGGGCACCGTGCTGGCCAACGAGGAGGTCACCGCCGACGGCCGCAGCGAGCGCGGCAACTTCCCCGTCTTCAAGGCCAAGCTGCGCCAGTGGAACATGCGGATCACCGCGTACGCCGACCGCCTGCTGGACGACCTGAACGAGCTGGACTGGCCGGAGGCCATCAAGCTGCAGCAGCGCAACTGGATCGGCCGCTCCGAGGGCGCCCGCGTCGACTTCCCCGTCGACGGCGAGGCGATCACGGTCTTCACCACGCGCCAGGACACCCTGTTCGGCGCGACCTACATGGTGCTGGCCCCCGAACACCCGCTGGTCGAGAAGTTCACCCCGGCCGCCTGGCCCGAGGGCACGCACGACGTGTGGACCGGCGGTCACGCCACTCCGGCCGAGGCCGTCGCCGCCTACCGCGCCCAGGCCGCCTCCAAGTCGGACGTCGAGCGCCAGGCCGAGGCCAAGGACAAGACGGGTGTCTTCACCGGCGCGTTCGCCACCAACCCGGTCAACGGGGAGCAGATCCCCGTCTTCATCGCCGACTACGTCCTGATGGGCTACGGCACCGGCGCGATCATGGCCGTACCGGCGCACGACACGCGTGACTTCGCCTTCGCGCGCGCCTTCGAGCTGCCGATCCGCTGTGTGGTCGAGCCGAGCGACGACCGGGGCACGGACGCCTCGACGTGGGACGACGCCTTCGTCTCGTACGACGCCAAGATCGTGAACTCGCACGGCGAGGACGTCTCTCTGGACGGCCTGGGCGTGACCGACGCCAAGGCGCGCATCACCGAGTGGCTGCAGCGCAAGGGCATCGGCGAGGGAACCGTCAACTTCCGGCTGCGTGACTGGCTGTTCAGCCGCCAGCGCTACTGGGGCGAGCCCTTCCCGATCGTCTACGACGAGGACGGCATCGCCCACTCCCTGCCCGAGTCGATGCTGCCGCTGGAGCTGCCCGAGGTCGAGGACTACTCGCCCCGCACCTTCGACCCGGACGACGCGGACACCTCTCCGGAGACCCCGCTGTCCCGCAACCAGGACTGGGTCGACGTCACCCTGGACCTGGGCGACGGGCGCGGTCCCCGCCCGTACCGCCGCGAGACCAACACCATGCCCAACTGGGCCGGCTCCTGCTGGTACGAGCTGCGCTACCTGGACCCGCACAACAGCGAGAAGCTGGTCGACCCGGAGATCGAGCAGTACTGGATGGGCCCGCGCGCGGGTCAGCCGCACGGCGGTGTCGACCTGTACGTCGGCGGCGCCGAGCACGCAGTGCTGCACCTGCTGTACGCGCGCTTCTGGTCCAAGGTCCTGTACGACCTGGGGCACATCTCGTCGCCCGAGCCGTTCCACAAGCTGTACAACCAGGGCATGATCCAGGCCTTCGTCTACCGCGACAGCCGGGGCTTCCCGGTGCCGGCCGCCGAGATCGAGGAGCGCGACGGCGCCTTCTTCCACAACGGCGAGCAGGTCAAGCGCGAGCTGGGCAAGATGGGCAAGTCCCTGAAGAACGCCGTCACCCCCGAGGCGATCTGCGAGGAGTACGGCGCCGACACCCTGCGCCTGTACGAGATGGCGATGGGCCCGCTGGACGTCTCGCGTCCGTGGGACACGCGCGCGGTGGTCGGCCAGTACCGCCTGCTGCAGCGGCTGTGGCGCAACGTCGTCGACGAGGCCACCGGCGAGGTGACCGTCGTCGACACCGAGCCCGACGAGACGACGCTGCGTGCCCTGCACAAGGCGATCGACGGGGTGCGCCAGGACCTGGAGGGCCTGCGCTTCAACACCGCCATCGCCAAGGTCACCGAGCTGAACAACCACCTGACCA
Organism: Streptomyces canus; assembly: GCF_030816965.1. Lineage (NCBI taxonomy): Bacteria > Bacillati > Actinomycetota > Actinomycetes > Kitasatosporales > Streptomycetaceae > Streptomyces > Streptomyces canus. The sequence goes on along the minus strand of NZ_JAUSYQ010000002.1, from coordinate 3,509,847 downwards.
AGGCGGGCGCCGCGGTTCCTCGTCCGGTCGCCGAGTCGCTGGTGCTGCTGATCGCGCCGCTGGCCCCGCACATCGCCGAGGAGCTGTGGCGCAAGCTGGGCCACACCGACTCGGTCGTCCACCAGGACTTCCCGGTCGCCGACCCGCGGTACGTCGTGGACGAGACCGTGACCTGCGTCGTCCAGGTCAAGGGCAAGGTCAAGGCCCGACTGGAGGTCTCGCCCGCCATCTCCGACGACGAGCTGGAGAAGGTCGCGCTGGCCGACGAGAAGGTCGTGGCGGCGCTGGACGGCGCGGGCATCCGCAAGGTGATCGTGCGGGCGCCGAAGCTGGTGAACATCGTTCCGGCGTAAAGCCCCCTAGGGGTTGCGTGCGGGCAGGTTCGGGGTTCTTCCGGAACTCCGAACCTGCCCGCCGCGTTTACCTTTGAAGAGCGGCGAGTGCCGTGTCGGGGCGGAGGAGGAGTTTCGTGGAAGCAGTGATCGCGATCGTGGCCCTGCTTTTCGTGCTCTTCGTGGCCCTCGGCGCATACGCGACGGTGAAGGTGGTCGGCGCCGCCAAGCGCGGTGTGGACCGCACCATCACCCAGGCCCGGCGCACGGTCGAGGACCACACCCTGCGCGCCAAGTCCTTCGCCCAGCTCGGCCCGGCGGGCGAACTGGCCCAGCTGCGGCTGAAGCTGCGCACCTCGATGCGGGCCACCCAGGACGCGCTGCACGCGGGCGTGGCCGAGGACGAATCCCTCAAGGAGTCCCTCGGCCTCTTCCAGCGGCTCAGCGCCCACGGCCACGAACTGGACGGCGAACTCAAGCGCCTGGAGTCCGAGCCCGACCGTACGACGCTCGCGGAGCGCCTGCCCGGCCTGCGGGAGCGCACCGAGCGCATCACACAGTCGGCGGACTCCCTGCGCTGGGCGGCACGTGACCGCGCGCGACGCTTCGCCGACGACGACCTGGACACGCTGAGCGCGCAGATCGACGTCGAGTCCGGCGCCCTGCGGCACTGGACGAAGGCCGAGCCCACCGCCACACCGCCCCCATGGCCCGAGACTCCCACGGCCGGCGGCAGTACCGAGCAGCAGACCTGGCCCGAGACGCCTCGCTCCCGCACCGCAGAGGAGCCGACGCGGCCCGCGATCACCCCGTCGGGCCCTCGTCCCACCTATCCCTGGCAGAAGAAACCCCGTCCTGAGAGCACGACTTGATCCAGACACGGCAGCCCCGGGTGACAGGGGCCGGGCTGCCACCCGGACGCTACGGCAGGTAACCTCCAGCTCATGTCCCGCCATGTCGCGATCGTCACGGATTCAACGGCCTACCTGCCGCAGGGGACGATGGAGCGGCACGGCATCACAGCGGTACCCCTGACCGTGGTCCTCGGCGACCGCGCGCTGGAAGAGGGCACCGAGATCTCCACCCGGTCACTGGCCCAGGCACTCCAGAAGCGACGCTCCGTCACCACCTCGCGGCCCAGCCCCCAGGTGTTCGCGGAGCACTACCGCAAGGTCGCCGAGTCCGGCGCCACCGGCATCGTGTCGCTGCATCTGTCCGCCGAGCTCTCCGGCACCTACGACGCGGCGGTCATGGCGGCGCGCGAGGCGCCGGTGCCGGTGCGCGTGGTCGACACCGGCATGATCGCCATGGCTCTCGGGTTCTGCGCGCTTGCCGCCGCCGAGGCCGCGGAGACGGGCGGCACGGTCGACGAAGCGGTCATGGCGGCGGAGAAGCGGGCAGCGGGCACGTCCGCCTACTTCTACGTCGACACCCTCGACTATCTGCGCCGTGGCGGCCGGATCGGGGCCGCGCAGGCGCTCCTCGGATCCGCGCTCGCCGTCAAGCCGCTGCTGATGCTGGTCGGCGGGCGGATCGAGCCCCTGGAGAAGGTGCGGACGGCGTCGAAGGCCATCGCCCGCCTGGAGGAGATCGCGGCCGACCGGGCCGGCAGCGCGCCGGTCGACATCGCGGTCCATCACCTGTCCGCCCCCGACCGGGCGTCGGCTCTCGCGGACCGTCTGCGGGCGCGGGTGACGGGACTTGTCGACCTGCATGTGAGCGAGGTCGGGGCGGTGATCGGGGCGCACACGGGACCCGGGTTGCTGGGGGTCGTGGTCTCGCCCCGGTGACGGATCCGCGCGGGGTGCCTGAGTCACTCGTCCGAGTGGCGGAGTTTTCCACAACCAGTGGGTAATCCCCGGGAATTGACCAAGATCATCGCGAGAGTGCGGATGTGGCCGATCCTCGGCGCATGGCACTTCGATCACGCTCACGTACAGCGACGGCGACCAGCGGGCCGGGCCGCGGCCCCCATTCCGACGGGCGCTCACGGCATCGCCGACCGCCTGGTACCCAAGGCCGGGTCCGGCATCGGCATGCCGCCTCGGCGGACGAACTCCAGCGGCGGGCGGAGGTGCTCTTCGCCGAACGGACGGGGGAGCGGAGGGACTCGGGGAAGGGGCCGCCGCCGGGTGGGCCGGACGTGGCCGACGAGGTGGCGGTGGGCGACCCGGAGCGCCTGGAGGCTGCCGGTGCCGTCGATGTCGCCGAGGCCGGTTCGGCCGCCGATGCGGTCGGGTTCGTGGAGAGGGCTCGGTGGGAGACGGGTGCTGCCGACGAGAGCCGGCGGGACGGTGGCGCCGAGGAGGGGCGCGACGCTGGTTCTCGTGAAGGGGTTTGGAGGGACGCCGATACCAGGGGTGGGGCCTGGCGAGACACCGATTCCGAGAACGGGAACAGGTACGGGGACAGGGACTGGCGGGAGCGGGCCGGGTCGGCTCTACGAGAGCGGATGCCGGTGTGGCTGCAGGCGCGGTGCGGCCTGGAGCGGCGGAACGTGGTCGCGCTCTCGGTGCTGCTCGTCGTGGCCGCGGTGTTCGCCGTGCAGCACTTCTGGACGGGCCGGACGCAGACCGTCCAGGCACCCGAAGTGGTGCGCGCGGCCGCCCCGTTCGAGGAGAACGGGGCGAGCAGCGCAGGTGCAAGGCGGGCAGCCGGTCCGGCCGTCTCCGGCGGGGCCCCGAACACGGCCGGACCCGCCGCCGGGGCCGAGATCGTCGTGGATGTCGGTGGCAAGGTCCGTGAGCCCGGCATCCAGCGGCTGCCGGCCGGCTCGAGGGTCGCCGACGCGTTGAAGGCGGCCGGTGGAGTGCGGCCGGGCACGAACACCGACACACTCAACCGAGCGCGGTTCCTCGTGGACGGCGAGCAGGTGATCGTCGGCGGCCCGGCCGCACCTGCGCCCGCGCCCGGCACGGGAGGTTCCGCCCCCGGCGGCCCGGCGGCGGCTCCCGTCTCCTTGAACACGGCCACCGTGGACCAGCTCGACACCCTGCCCGGCGTCGGCCCCGTACTGGCCCAGCACATTGTCGACTACCGCACCCAGCACGGCGGCTTCCGCTCGGTGGACGAACTGCGCGAGGTCAACGGCATCGGCGACCGCCGCTTCGCCGATCTGCGGAATCTCGTACGGCCATGAGGCACGGCTCCAGGATGCGGCGAGGGCATGAGAGCGAGGTGCCGGTGCGGACCGCTGTGCACGCCGCCTCGGGGAAGCGGCTCGGGGACGCCCACCCCCGGCAGGAAGGGCCTACGGATCTGCGGCTGGTACCGGCGGCGCTGGCGGCCTGGGGCACGGCCACTGTGACCCTGGATGCCTCGTCGGGGTGGGTCACGGGGGTGGTGACCGGATGCCTGGTGCTCGCCTGCGTGTTGTTGTCGGGACGGTGGCGCGGGGTGCGGGGCCCGGGAAGGGGCGGCCGGGTGCCGGTCGCCGCTGTGCTGCTCTGTGTCGCGGCGGCCGCCGTGTCCGCCGGGCTGCACGGGGCCGATCTGCGACGGGGACCGGTGCCCGCGCTGGCCCGGCAGTACGCCACCGTGACCGCCGAGGTCGAGGTGACCTCCGACCCCCGGCTGACCCGGCCCCGGATCATGGGGGACCACGCGGCCCCGACCGCAGTCGTCATCGGCGCCGACGTCCGGCGGGTGGAGACGGCGGACGGGCGGGCGGTGGGGACGCGGGCGCCGGTGCTGTTGATCGTCGACGCGCGTGCGGGGGCCGGCTCGGGTGCACAGGGGGCCCGTAGTGCGCCGTCCGCGATGGAAGGTCCGGCTCGGTCGCCCTGGCTCGGGTTGTTGCCGTCCACGCGGGTGCGGGTCACCGCGCGTGCCGCGCCGACGTTGGCCGGGGGTGACCGGGTCGCGGCCGTACTGCGGGTGCGGGACCGGGGAGGGCCCGAGGTCGTGGGGGAGGCGTCGGGGACGCAGCGGTTCGCGGGACGGTTGCGGGCAGGGCTGCGGGAAGCCACCGACGGGTTGCCTGCGGATGCCCGGGCACTGTTGCCGGGGCTGGTCGTCGGGGACACCTCGCGGATTACGCCCGAGTTGGACGAGGCGTTCAAGGAGACCGACCTCGCGCACACGCTCGCCGTCTCCGGCAGCAACCTCACGATTCTGCTCGCCCTGCTCATCGGGCCGCCCGGACTCGCCCAACTCGTCGAGCGACGGGGGCTGGCGCCCCGCCTCGGGGTGTCGCTGCGGACGACCGCGTTGCTCGGCGGCGGGCTCACGCTGGGGTTCGTCGTCGTGTGCCGGCCGGACCCGAGCGTGCTGCGGGCCGCGGCCTGCGGGGCCGTCGCGTTGCTCGCTCTCGCGACCGGACGCCGCAGATCACTGATCCCGGCGCTGGCGACCGCCGTACTGCTGCTGGTGCTGTACGACCCGTGGCTGGCCCGCAGTTACGGCTTTCTGCTCTCCGTGCTGGCCACCGGCGCCCTGCTCACGCTCGCGCCGCGCTGGAGCCTGGCGTTGCGCCGGCGCCGGGTGCCGCCACGGCCCGCGGAGGCGTTGGCCGCC